>NZ_JBEZAQ010000006.1:0-342899 GCF_040646655.1 Streptomyces sp. NPDC045431 | reverse complement strand
GGTCGACAGGTCGTTACCGAACGACGCCGTCTCCGAAGTGAACCGGTCTCCCGTCAACTGCATACCGTCACCGGAGTCACCCGCGAACCGGATGATCACCCGATCCAGACGACGGACCTGCTTCTCGCCCTCGTGCCGCGTCGGCGTGCCGCGCTGTTCCCCGACGACAGCCTCGTCGGCTTCGCCGGCCTCGTCCGCCCGCTCGGCCGGGCTACTGACCTGGCTGGTCACTGAACTGGACCTCCCTCGAGACAAGGGGCCTCCCCGCCGTCGGCGGGGGAACGCTCGGGAGACGGCCTGGTGGCTGGTTCTCCCAAGGCCCACCCTACGTCCGTAAGGGTCGCCTTCCCTGGATCGCTCAAATGTTGGACGTTATTTTGGAACGTCCTTACACCCGGACTCATCATGCTTTGTCTCCCCCCGACTCCTGCGTGAACGACGCTCCCGGCCGGTCCTCCGGTTCTGGCCGGCAGCCCGGGCCGGGGCGCCTGGGGCGCCTCAGATGTACAGACGCCTCAGCTGTTCAGATAGGTGAGCACCGCGAGCACCCGCCGGTGATCACCCTCGCTCGGGGACAGCCCGAGCTTCAGGAAAATGCTGCTCACGTGCTTCTCCACCGCGCCGTCGCTCACCCTGAGCTGCCGCGCGATCGCGGAGTTCGTCCGCCCCTCCGCCATCAGCCCCAGGACCTCACGTTCACGCGGCGTCAGCCCCGCCAGAACGTCCTGCTTACGGCTCCGCCCCAGCAGCTGGGCCACCACCTCGGGGTCCAGCGCCGTACCGCCCCGGGACACCCGCACCACCGCGTCCACGAACTCGCGGACCTCCGCGACGCGGTCCTTCAGCAGGTACCCCACGCCCCGGGTGCTGCCGGCCAGCAGCTCGGTGGCGTACCGCTCCTCGACGTACTGCGACAGCACCAGGACGCCGATGCCGGGGTGCTCCTTGCGGAGGCGTACCGCCGCCCGCACGCCTTCGTCGGTGTGCGTCGGAGGCATCCGCACATCGGCGACCACCACGTCCGGCAGATCCCCCTGGCCGGCCAGGTCGTCGATTGTCTTGATCAATGCCTCGCCGTCACCCACCCCGGCGACGACGTCGTGCCCCCGGTCGGTCAGCAGCCGGGTCAGCCCCTCCCGCAGGAGTACGGAATCCTCGGCGATGACCACCCGTACTCGGTCTTCCACATCTCCCACGATCCTGAAGCCCCCACCCATCGATCTGGTCCACGCGTTTGCCGCGCCCGGGGTACAGCATCCCAGCATCCGGATCGTCATGGGCTGCCTGTGGATAACCACTTGGGGGAGGACGGGTAGCCGGCCCGGGGTGTGTCAGGGCCGGGCGCGCCAGGGCAGCTCGGCGATGATCGCGGTCGGGCCACCGGCCGGTGACTTCACGGCGAGGACGCCGTCGACCGCGTCCAGCCGCTCGGCCAGCCCCGCCAGGCCCGTGCCGCCGTCGAGTCGTGCGCCACCGCGGCCGTTGTCCGTCACCTGGAGCAGCAGCCGGTCCTCCACCCGCCACACGTCCACACCGGCCCGCGTGGCCCCGGAGTGCTTGGAGACGTTCTGCAGCAGCTCGGAGACGGTGAAGTAGGCGATGCCCTCGATCGCCGGCGCCGGCCGCTCCGGCAGGTCCACCTCGACCGACACCGGCACGGTGCAGCGGGAGGCTATGGAGGACAGGGCGGCGTCCAGGCCGCGGTCGGTGAGCACGGCGGGGTGGATTCCGCGTGCCAGGTCGCGCAGCTCCTGCAGTGCGATCTTGACCTCGCCGTGTGCCTCCTCGACCATGCGCGCTGCGGCCTCGGGGTTCTCGGTCATCTTCTCTTTGGCGAGGCCCAGGTCCATGGCGAGGGCGACGAGCCGGGCCTGGGCGCCGTCGTGCAGGTCGCGCTCGATGCGGCGCAGATCGGCGGCGGCCGTGTCGATGACCACGCCCCGGTCCGACTCCAGCTCCGACACCCGGCTGGCGAGCCGGGACGGGCCGAGCAGCCCCGTGACCAGCAGGCGGTCGACGCCGGCCATCGCCCGGATCAGCCACGGTGTGAGCATCCAGAGCAGCAGCCCGGCCAGGCTGGTCAGCGCCAGCTCGACCGGCGTGTTCAAGTGGACGCTGTGCGTCCCGTCGCCGTACAGCTGCAGCCCGTCGACGCCCGCGTACACCGGGAAGATCCACTGCCACAGCGGATACGTCAGCAGCGCCCAGCCGTACGCCCAGAAGGACACCGCGACCGAGAAGGCGAAGACCGCCCAGGGCAGGTGCACCACCGCGTAGAGGAAGTGCCGCCAGGACACGCCGCTCTTGAGCAGGCCGCCCACCCGGGCCATCGGCCCGCCGCCGGGGCCGCGCCGTACCGGGTCGGGGTCGGCGATCTCCACCCCCAGCAGCACACGCGCCCGAGCCCGCTCCACCACGCCGAACCCGCGGCACATGGCGAGGCCCCCGGCCAGGACGGGTATGCCCAGGAAGGTCACGAGCAGCCCCGCGCCGAGCGCGACCGTCGCGATGGCGACGGCGAAGTAGAACACGCTGAGCGGCAGCCCCAGGAGCAGGTAGCCGAACTCGCGCCAGGTGCGCGCCTCCAACGGCGCGCGCAGCGCCGCCGGGACGCGGTGGTGCCGGGTGGTGCCCGAGCCGTAAGCCATGGCCATTGGTGTCTGTCCGTTTCTGCGAGTCGCGGTCGCGCGGTGCGCGCCATTGCGTCGTGTGTCCAGGCTGCCGCGCCCGGGCCGTGTCCACCATGAGGGCGGTCTCCGTCTTGACCGGGGGTTTTCCCTACTCCCGAAGCGGGTGGGGCCCACCCTCGGCGGCGCCGCTAACGCGCGGCCGGGCGCGAGGCGTCGCGGCGACGCCAGGGCAGCTCGGCGGTGACCGTCGTCGGGCCGCCGGCCGGGGACTCCACCGTGAACAGCCCGTCGACCGCGTCCAGCCGTTCCTCGAGGCCCGGCAGGCCGGTGCCGTCGTCCAGCCGGGCTCCGCCATGGCCGTCGTCCGTCACCTGTATGAGCAGCCGGTCGTCCACCCGCCAGACGTCGACGGCCGCCGAACGCGCCCCGGAGTGCTTGGAGACGTTCTGCAGCAGTTCGGAGACGGTGAAGTAGGCGATGCCCTCGATCGCCGGCGCCGGCCGCTCCGGCAGGTCCACCTCGACCGACACCGGCACGGTGCAGCGGGAGGCTATGGAGGACAGGGCGGCGTCCAGGCCGCGGTCGGTGAGCACGGCGGGGTGGATTCCGCGTGCCAGGTCGCGCAGCTCCTGCAGTGCGATCTTGACCTCGCCGTGTGCCTCCTCGACCATGCGCGCTGCGGCCTCGGGGTTCTCGGTCATCTTCTCTTTGGCGAGGCCCAGGTCCATGGCGAGGGCGACGAGCCGGGCCTGGGCGCCGTCGTGCAGGTCGCGCTCGATGCGGCGCAGATCGGCGGCGGCCGTGTCGATGACCACGCCCCGGTCCGACTCCAGCTCCGCGATCCGCCGCTCCAGCTCGTCGGAGGGCGGCAGCAGGCCGCGTGCCAGCGCCCCGTCCACAGCGACCATGCCCCTCACGACGTAGCCGAGGACCGGCCACAGCACGACGAGGCCCACCAGCGTGACGACGAAGGTGAGGACGCTCCACGGCAACCGTATGAACGCGTACAGCATCGTCCGCCAGGCCACCGGGTCCTTCAGCCCCGTCCACAGCCAGGGGAAGAATCCGGCGCCGCGCCGGTGCGGCAGCCGGCTCGGCTCGTCGATCCGTATGCCGAGCAGCGCCCGCGCCCGGGACCGCTCCGTCCGGCCGAGCACCCGCGCCCCGGCGAGCCCGACGGTGAGCAGGGGCAGCCCGACGACGGTCACCGACAGGCCCACGCCGACGCCCACCACCAACAGCACGTAGACAAAGCCGATCACGGCGACCGGGAGGCTGGAGAGGAGGTACGCGACCTCCTTCCAGGCCTGCCGGCCGAAGGCGAAGTGCGGTGCGGTGCGTGCGGTCATGCGGACCAGCCTGCCCGGCCGTACACGCCCACGCCATGGTGCTCGTGGGGGGAGCGGAGTAGGGCTAACCCCACCCAGCGGGCCCCCGAGCACCGCCGAAGTGCGGCACGGCTGATTACCCGCGCTTTGCCAGGGCCTACACTCCCGTGCGTAGAGAACGCATAAACAACAGCCGCAACAGCAGCCGCGTGGCAGGGAGCGAGGACTACGGACGTGCCGGAACCGACCGTGGGGACCGTACTCGCCGTCGACTACTTCCAAAGCTACTCGGTGGTAGGCCTGCTGGCGCTGCTGGGGGTGCTCTTCGTCGCCGTGGCCTTCGGGGCCGGGCGGCTGCTCCGGCCCGTCGTACCGACGCAGGAGAAGATGCTCACCTACGAGTGCGGCGTCGACCCCGTGGGCGAGGGCTGGGCCCACACCCAGGTGCGTTACTACGTCTACTCTTTTCTGTACGTCATCTTCGCCGTCGACTCCATCTTCCTCTTCCCGTGGGCGACGGTCTTCGCAGCGCCGGGGTACGGCGCCACGACGCTGGTCGAGATGTTCATCTTCCTCGGCTTCCTCGCCGTAGGACTGCTCTACGCGTACAAGAAGGGCGTCCTGACATGGACGTAACCCCTGTGACTCCCGAGACGCCTGCGACCCCTGTGGTCCCCGCGAGCCCGGTGGACCTGCCCGAACCGAAGAGGCTCGGCGTCCTGTCCCGGCTCGCCCCCGAGCCGATGAAGGTGGTCCTGAACTGGGGCCGCCGCTACAGCCTGTGGGTCTTCAACTTCGGACTCGCCTGCTGCGCGATCGAGTTCATCGCCGCGTCGATGGCCCGGCACGACTTCATCCGGCTCGGCGTCATCCCGTTCGCGCCCGGCCCCCGCCAGGCCGACCTCATGGTCGTCTCCGGGACCGTCACCGACAAGATGGCCCCGGCGGTGAAGCGGCTGTACGAGCAGATGCCGGAGCCGAAGTACGTCATCTCCTTCGGCGCCTGCTCCAACTGCGGGGGACCGTACTGGGACTCGTACGCCGTGACCAAGGGCGTCGACCAGATCATCCCCGTCGACGTGTACGTGCCGGGCTGCCCGCCGCGCCCGGAGGCGCTGCTCCAGGGCATCCTCAAGCTCCAGGAGAAGATTGCCCGCGAGTCGCTGGGCGAGCGGTACGGCCACGGGCGGTCGTCGTCGGTCGCGCAGCTGCGCAGCGGCCCCGTGCCGCCGCCGTCCCCGTCGGCCTCCCCGTCCGTCTTCCCGTCGGCCACGTCTTCGGCCGCGCCGTCGCCGGGAGGCGCGGAGTGAACGCGTACGACCGTCTCCCCGAATCCGTTACCGAGATCTTCGGCGAGGAGGCCACCGCCGAGCACGCGTACGACCTGCTGACGGTCGACGTGCCGGCCGGCTCCTGGATCGCCGCGCTGGAAACCGCCCGGGACGAGCTCGGCTGCACCTACTTCGACTGGCTGAGCGCGGTCGACGAACCGGCGACGGGCTTCCGCGTCTGCGCCCACGTCGTCGCCCTGGCGGGCGGCGCCGTCCGCCGTCTCCTGCTGCGTACGACCGTGCCGCACGACGCCCCGGTGCTGCCGAGCGCCATCGGGGTGTACGCGGGCGCGGCGTGGCACGAGCGCGAGACGTACGAGATGTTCGGCGTCCGCTTCGAGAACCACCCCAACCTCGCGCCTCTCCTCCTCCCCGAGAACTTCGAGGGCCACCCGCTGCGCAAGGACTTCGTCCTGGCCGCGCGCGTGGCGAAGGCGTGGCCGGGCGCGAAAGAGCCAGGGGAGACTGCGGCGGGCGCGGCGCACGGCGGCCCCAAGCGCCGCCAGATGCTGCCCCCCGGCGTGCCCGACCCCAACGAGTGGGGCCCCCTCAAGGGCCAGCTGCCCCCTGCCCCGGCGCGCCCCGTCCGCGAACGCCCGGCCCGCGCCGCCGGTGCCGGTGCGGCCGGTGCGGGTGCCGCTGCCGGTGCCGGTGACCGTCCGGTACGCCGTGCCCGTACGGCCGCCGAGGGCTCCGCGAGCCAGGCGGCTCCGGCGGCTCCTGAGGCCCCGGACGCCCCGGCGGCTCCTGCGGCTCCGGCGACCGGTACGCCTCGCCGCGCGCGCAGTGTGAGCGAGGGCTCGGCCACCCAGCGCACGCGGCCCGCGGTACCGGAGGCCACGCCTCCGTCCGAGACCCCCACCGCGCCGCCGGCCCCGCCGCGCACCCGCAGCACGGACGCCCCCTGGAACAACCCGCGCCCCGCCTTCGACGACGACGCCACCGCCGCGCCCGCCGCGCCCGAGGCCGAAGAGCAGCGGCGCCCCGAAGGCCCCGACCGACCCGAGAAACCCGCACGGCCCGCACAGCCGGAACGACCCGCACAGCCGGAACGACCCGCACAGCCGGAACGGCCCGCACAAGCGGAACGGCCCGAACGGCCCGAACAGCCCGAACGACCTGAAGGAGACGCGTGAACGACGTGCTCGACGTCGCCCTCCGGTTGGTCGCCGTCTTCGCCGTGTTCCTCGTCCTGCCGCTGGTGATCGGCCAGACGGAGCACAAGGTCATGGCGCACATGCAGGGCCGCCTCGGCCCCATGTACGCCGGCGGCTTCCACGGCTGGGCGCAGCTCGTCGCGGACGGCGTGAAGTTCGCGCAGAAGGAGGACGTGGTCCCGGCCAACGCCGACCGCCGCATCTTCCAGCTCGCCCCCGCCGTCGCGCTCCTCCCGTACCTCCTCGTGCTGGTCGCCATCCCGATCGGCCCGAGCGAGGGCGCGGTCGGCGTACTGGTCGACGCGGGCGTCTTCTTCGTGCTCGCCGTCATGGGCGTCGGCGTGCTCGGCTCGCTCATGGCGGGCTGGGCGTCCGCCAACAAGTTCTCGCTCCTCGGCGGCCTGCGCACCGCCGCCCAGCTGCTCGCGTACGAGCTGCCCATGCTGCTCGCCGCCGCCTCCGTCGCCATGGCGGCCGGCACCGTCTCCCTCCCGGGCATCGTCAACGCCTTCGAGTGGTGGTGGCTGCCGTGGCAGATCGTCGGCGCGCTGGTCTTCTTCGTCGCGGGCCTCGCCGAGCTGCAGCGCCCGCCCTTCGACATGCCGGTCGCCGACTCCGAGATCATCTTCGGCGCGTACACCGAGTACACGGGCCTGCGCTTCGCGCTGTTCCTCCTCGCCGAGTACGCCGGCATCGTCGTGCTGTGCGGTCTGACCACCGTCCTCTTCCTCGGCGGCTGGCACGGGCCGTTCGGCGCCGAGGGGCTCGGCTGGCTCTGGACCCTGCTCAAGACGGCCGTGCTGGCCTTCATCGTGATCTGGCTGCGCGTGAGCTACCCGCGGCTGCGCGAGGACCAGCTGCAGAAGCTCGCCTGGACCACGCTCGTCCCGCTCGCCCTCGCCCAGATCGCCCTCACCGGCATCGTCAAGGTGGTGAACCCCTGATGCCTCCGATTCCCGGATCCGGCCTCGCCAAGGGCCTGGCCGTCACGCTGCGCACGATGACGAAAAAGAGTCACACCGCGCAGTACCCGGACGCCCAGCCCGAACTGCCGCCCCGTACCCGCGGCGTGATCGGGCTGTTCGAGGAGAACTGCACGGTCTGCATGCTGTGCGCCCGCGAATGTCCCGACTGGTGCATCTACATCGACTCCCACAAGGAGACGATGCCCGCCGCCACGCCGGGCGGGCGCGAGCGCAGCCGCAACGTCCTCGACCGGTTCGCCATCGACTTCGCACTGTGCATGTACTGCGGTATCTGCATCGAGGTGTGTCCTTTCGACGCGCTGTTCTGGTCGCCGGAGTTCGAGTACGCGGAGACGGACATCCACGAGCTCACGCACGAGCGGGACAAGCTCCGCGAGTGGATGTGGACGGTCCCGGAGCCGCCCGCCCTCGACCCGGGCGCGGAGGAGCCGAAGGAGATCGCCGCCGCCCGCAAGGCCGCGGAGAAGCTCGCCGCGGCCCAGGCGGCCCAGGCGGCCCAGGCAGCGGAGAAGGCCGAGACGCCCGAGACGCCCGAGACGTCCGAGACGACCAAGACCACGGACGCGCCCGAGGCGCCCGGGACCGCGGGAGGCAGCGAGTGAGCCTCGCCGCGACCCACGGCTTCCTGTCGCCCACGGGCGTCGAGATCGCCTTCCTCCTCGTCGGCATCGTCACCCTCGGCGCGGCCGTCGTCACCGTCACCACCAAGCAGCTGGTGCACGCCGCCCTGTGGCTCGTGGTGGCGCTCGGCGGCATCGCCGTCGAGTACCTGCTCCTCACCGCCGAGTTCGTCGCCTGGGTGCAGGTGCTGATCTACGTCGGTTCCGTCGTCGTCCTCCTCCTCTTCGGTCTCATGCTCACCAAGGCACCCATCGGCCGTTCCCCGGACGCCGACTCGGGCAACCGCCCTGCCGCCCTCGCGGTCGCCGTCGCCGCGGCGGCCGCCCTCGTCTGGGTGGTCGTCGACGCGTTCCGCACCACCTGGATCGACCTGGACGGGCCCGTCCAGGGCTCCACCAAGGTCTCCGGCACGATCCTCTTCCGGCACTGGGTCCTGCCCTTCGAAGCGCTCTCCGTCCTCCTGCTCGCCGCGCTCGTCGGCGCGATCGTCCTGTCCCGCAAGGACCGGGCGGGCGACGGTGCCGCGCCCGGCCGGGCCACCGGCCCGGCCGCGGGCCGGGCGACCGACCGGAAGGGGCAGCGCTGATGCACCTCGCCTATCCCGCGGTCCTCGCCGTCCTGCTCTTCTGCACGGGGCTGTACGGAGTCCTCGCCCGTCGCAACGCGATCCTGGTCCTGATGTCCGTCGAGCTGATGCTCAACGCCGTCAACCTCAACCTCGTGGCGTTCGACGTCTGGCTCCGCGACACCCTGCACGCCGGCCAGGCGCTCACGCTCTTCACCATCGCCATCGCCGCCGCCGAGATCGGCATCGGCCTGGCGATCGTCCTGATGGTCTACCGCAACCGCGGCACCTCCGACATCGACAAGCTCCGCGACAACGCCGAGACGCCGGGTCCCGACGACGCCCCCGACGACGCCCTGGACGAGGCCGCCTCCGAGGCCGCCTCCGACGCCGCCGGCGAGGTCCCCGACGAGAAGGCCGAGGCCACCGCGTGACCACCACGACCCTCGCCGTCCTCGTACCCCTCCTCCCGTTCCTCGGCGCCCTGGCCGGGCTGCTGCTCGGCCGCACCGCGCCCGGCTTCGTCCGCCCGCTCGCCGTCCTGCCGACGCTCGCCGCCCTCGTGGTGGCCGTCCTGGTCGCCGCCCGGCAGGGCGGCGGCCGGCCGATCGACGCGGCCACCCAGCTCACCCCGACCGGCTCGGTCCCCATCGAGCTCGCCCTGCACCTGGACGGCTTCGCCGTCCTCGCCGCCGTCCTGGTCGGCGTGGTCGCGTCGTGTGTGCAGATCTACTCGACGGGCTACCTGCGCGACGACCCGCGCTACCCCTCGTACGCGGCGCTCGTCTCCCTCTTCACCTCCGCGATGCTGCTCGTCGTCTACTCCGGCGACCTGATGGTGCTGCTGGTCGGCTGGGAGATCATGGGCATCTGCTCGTACTTCCTGGTCGGCCACTACTGGGAGACCCCCGAGGCGCGGGCCGCCTCCCTGAAGGCGTTCCTCGTCACCAAGCTCGGCGACGTCCCGTTCCTCATCGGCCTCTTCGCGCTGGCCGCCGACGCCGGCACGTTCCGGATCACCGGGATCCTGGGAGCCGTCGCCGCCGACGGCATCGACCACCCGACTCTGGTGGCGCTGCTGCTCCTCGCGGGTGTGGCGGGCAAGTCCGCGCAGTTCCCGCTGCACACCTGGCTGCCCGACGCGATGGCCGGCCCGACGCCGGTCTCCGCGCTGATCCACGCCGCGACGATGGTCGCCGCCGGTATCTACTTCGTGGCCCGCCTCCTCCCGCTCTTCGCCGCCTCCGCCGCGGCCATGACCGTGCTCGCCGTGATGGCCGCGGTCACGATGGTGGGCTCCGGTCTGGCCGCCCTCGCCCAGGACGACATCAAGCGCGTGCTCGCGTACTCGACCATCGGCCAGCTCGGCTACATGTCGGGCGCCCTGGCCGTCGGCGACCGCGGCGCCGCCGTCTTCCACCTCCTGTCGCACGGCGCCTTCAAGGCGCTGCTCTTCCTCGCCGCCGGTGTGGTCATCCACGCCGCCGGGACCAACTCCCTGGCCGCCATGTCCCGCATGCGGGGCCTTGCCGCCCGCATCCCCGACGCCTACTGGACGATGACGGTCGCGCTGCTCGCGCTCGCCGCGATCCCGCCCTTCGCCGGCTTCTTCTCCAAGGAGGCCGTGCTCGTGGCCGCCGAGCACACCGCTCTCGGCGACCGGGCCGCCGCCCCCGCCTGGGCGGGCTGGATCGTGCTCGTCTCCGGTCTGATCACCGCCCTCCTCACCGCCGCCTACGCGACACGCCTGTGGCTGCTCGCCTTCCGGGGCCGCGGCACCGAGGCCCCCGATCACGGCCGCCAGCCGCTCGTCATGAACGGCGTCCTGTGGGTGCTCGCCGTCCCGTCCCTCGCCTTCGGCCTCACCACCGGTTACCTGAGCGGCTGGTTCGACGGCCAGGCCCTCACCCCCACCGTCACCACGGCGGTGCTCGGCACGGGTATCGCGCTCGTCGGCGGACTGGTCACCTACGCCGCCTGGCGCGCAGCGACACACAAGGTGCGCACCGCGGCGGCCACCCCGCTCGGCGCGGTCGCCGCCCACCCCCAGGAGCAGCCGGCCGTCTCCGAGGAGGAGGCCATCGCCACCCACACCGCCGCCTACGGCGATATCGCGTCGGCCCCCGACCCCGCCGACCCCGGGCGCCTGCTGCTCGGCCCGCTGCACCGCCACGCCGCCGCGGGCTTCCGCCTCGACGCCGTCTACTCCGCCCTCTTCGTACGCCCCGTCCGGGCCGCCGCCTCCCTGGTCAGCTTCCTCGACCGGGAGGTCGTCGAGACCTACGTACGCGGCGCGGGCGGCGGCACGCACCTGCTCGGCCGGGCCGTACGCCGCGCCCAGACCGGCAATGTGCAGACCTACCTCAGCGTCCTGCTGGCCGGCTCCGTCGTCCTGGCGATCGCCGCCGTACTCGTCGCCGCCGGAGCGTGAGCCGTGATCGATATCAGCGAATCCGTGATGCAGTTCCTTCTCGCGTTCATCGTCGTCGGCCCGCTCATCGGCGCGGCCGCGGCTCTCCTCCCCGCCCCGCCCGGGCTGAAGGGGAAGTCCCCGGACCAGGCCGTCCTCCGCCACGGCGTGACCGTGACCGGCGCCGTCCTCGCCGCCGCGATCGTCCTCCTGCTGGGCTTCGACCACGACCAGCCGTCGAAGATGCAGGCCACGACGGACATCAGCTGGATCCCCGCGCTCGACGTGCGGATCCACCTCGGTACCGACGGCATCTCGCTCCCCCTCCTCGTCCTGACCGCGCTGCTGACCTTCCTCTGCGCGCTGTACAGCTACTTCAAGCTGCCCGCGGGCCCTTCCCCCAAGGCGTTCGTCGCCCTGCTGCTCGTCCTCGAGTCCGGCATGCTCGCGACCTTCGCCGTCCTCGACCTGCTGCTGTTCTTCCTGGCCTTCGAGATGGTCCTCATCCCGATGTACTTCCTCATCGCCCGCTGGGGCGGCGAGGGCAGGCGCCAGGCCGCCTGGCGGTTCATCCTCTACACGCTGCTCGGTTCGGTCGTCATGCTGCTCGGCCTGCTGCTCGTCGGGCTGAAGGCCGGCACCTTCGACATGGTGGCACTCGCCACTGACAACGGCCGCGACATCACCACGTCCGTGCAGGTCATCGCCGTTCTCGCGATCGGTGTCGGCCTCGCCGTGAAGACCCCGATGTGGCCGCTCCACAGCTGGCTGCCGGACGCCCACACCGCCGCCCCGACCGTCGGCTCCGTGCTCCTCGCGGGCGTGCTGCTGAAGATGGGTACGTACGGGTTCGTCCGGATCGCCCTGCCGATCACGCCCGACGGCATGCACGTCCTCGCCCCGTACCTCGCGGGCTTCGCCGTCGCCGGCATCATCTACGGATCGCTCGCCTGCCTCGCCCTGGCCCGTTCCGGTGCGAAGGGCGACCTCAAGCGCCTGATCGCGTACTCCTCCGTCGGCCACATGGGCTTCGTGCTCCTCGGCATCGCCACCATGACCCCTACCGGCGTGAACGGCGCGCTCTTCGCCAACATCGCCCACGGCCTCATCACCGGCCTGCTCTTCTTCCTGGTCGGCGCCCTCAAGGACCGCACCGGCACCACCGACCTCGACGCCCTGGCCCAGCAGACCGGCGCCGCGCTCTACGGCCGCGCGCCGCGCCTCGGCGGCCTGCTGGCCTTCGCGGCCGTCGCCTCCCTCGGCCTGCCGGGGCTGGCCGGGTTCTGGGGCGAGATGCTCGCGCTGTTCGGCGCGTTCCAGCCGGCCGCGGGCCTCAACCGCCCCGCCTTCCTCACCTTCATGGCCATCGGCGCCTTCGGCACGCTGCTCACCGCCGCGTACCTCCTCGTCGTCGTACGCCGGGTCTGCATGGGCGCCCACCCCGCCGAGGGCCGGCCGCCGATCGCCGACATCCGGCCCTACGAGCTCGCCGCCTGGACCCCGCTGGCCGTCCTCACCGTCCTCGCCGGCCTCTGGCCCGCGCTCCTCCTCGGCCTGTCCGACCCGGCCGTGCAGAAGCTCCTCGCAGGAGGCAAGTCGTGACCGCCGCAGCCGCGAGCACCGCGAACACAGCCCACCTCGTCCAGTCGGTCGACTGGGCGGCCATCGCGCCGCCCACCATCGCCGCCGTGACCGGCCTGGCCGTGCTCGTCGCCGACCTCTTCGTACCGAAGGACCGCCGGCGCCTCCTCGGCTGGATCTCCCTCGCCGGTCTCGCCGTCGCGCTCGCCGCCCTCGCGCCGCTGCGCAAGGGCGACCGCTCCACCTTCTGCCTCACCACCGACTCCGACGCCTGCAGCTACACCGCGGACCACTTCACGCTCGTCATCCAGCTGCTGGTGCTCGGCGGCGCCCTCCTGACCGCCCTGCTGTCGCTGACGGAGACCGAGGAGAAGCTCCCCGCGGGCGAGTTCTGGTTCCTGCTGCTCTCCTCGGCCGCCGGAGCCGCGCTGCTGCCCGCCTCACGCGACCTGGCGACCCTGATCGTCGCCCTGGAGGTCGCCTCGCTGCCCGCGTTCGCGCTCGTCGGCCTCAAGCGCGGCGACCGCATGTCGGGCGAGGCGGCGCTGAAGTTCTTCCTGTCCTCCGTCACCGCGACTTCCGTGTCCCTGCTCGGCGTGAGCTTCGTGTACGCCTCGACCGGCACGCTGCACCTGACCGAGATCGCCCAGAGCATCGACGACACCCCGGCCCAGCTCGCCACCCTCGCCAAGGCGGGCGTCGCCCTCACCCTCGTCGGCTTCGCCTTCAAGACGGCCGCCGTGCCGTTCCACTTCTGGGTGCCGGACACCTATGTCGGCGCACCGCTGCCCGTCGCCGCGTTCCTCTCCGTCGTCGGGAAGGCGGTCGGCTTCACCGGCCTCATCCTGGTGACCGTCGTCGCCTTCCCCTCGTACGCCGACGTCTGGGGCCCGGCCCTGTCCGTGCTGGCCGCGCTGACCATGACCGTCGGGAACGTCGCCGCCCTGCGGCAGGTCTCCACGCGCGCGTGGAGCGCCGTCCGGCTGCTGGCCTGGTCCTCCGTGGCGCAGGCCGGGTACCTCCTGGTGCCGATCGCGGCCGCCGCGTACTCCAGCGACGACCAGATCGGCGCCACCGTCTCGTACGCCCTGATGTACGCCGTCGTGAACCTCGGAGCCTTCGCGGTCGCCGTCCTGGTGGCGCGTACGCACCCGCTCAACCGGATCTCCGACTACCGGGGCCTGTACGCGACCCGGCCCCTCACCGCGCTCGCCATGGGCTTCTTCCTGCTGTGCCTGGCGGGCCTGCCGCCCGGCATCATCGGCCTGTTCGCCAAGGTGACCGTGTTCCAGTCGGTCGTCGACGCGGGCCTGGGCTGGCTCGCCGTCGTCATGGGCGTCAACGTGGTGATCGGCCTCTACTACTACCTCCAGTGGACGGCGGTGCTGTTCCGCGCCCCGGAGGCGCGGGCCGCGGTCCCGGAGACGGCCGTGGCGGGCCGCGCGGCGGGTACCGCGCCGATCACCTTCGCCATCGGCCTGACGGCCTTCGGCGGCGTCCTGCTGTCCGGCTACCCCCAGCTGGTGCTGCGCTTCGCCGCGAGCACCCTGTTCTGATCCCCGTCCCGATCCCCCCACCACCTCCAGGAGCACGACCGTGCTGAGCGGTTTCAAGGACTTCGTCCTGCGCGGAAACGTCATCTCCATGGCGATCGGTCTGGCCGTCGGAGCCGCCTTCACCGCCGTCGTCACGGCCTTCAGCAACGCCTTCATCGTGCCGCTCATCGGCCTCGCCACCGGTTCGATCGGCGACTACAGCAAGGCCACCTTCTCGGTGGAGGGCGCGAAGTTCCCGTACGGCCTGTTCGTCAGCGCCATCCTGGCCTTCCTGATCACGGCGGCCGTCCTGTACTTCGGCGTCGTGGTCCCGATGATGAAGATCCAGAGCCGCTTCAAGCGGGACGAGCCCTTCGACATCAAGGCGGCCCTGCGCGACTGCCCCCGCTGCTACTCCGAGATCCCCGCCATCGCCAGCCGCTGCCGCCACTGCACCAGCGAGGTGCAGCCCGTTCCCGAGGCGCTCGCCAAGGCCGGTCTGATGCCGGCCCCGCGCTGAGTCACCCGAACGGCCGAGCGCACCGCCCCCCGCGCGCAAGGGAACCCGCCACTCCCGCCTGGCGTTGACCAGTACGGGAGGGTCCACTGGACGGTGGACGAGGACCAGCACCAGCAAGGGTTCCCCTACCGCACCACTTGGAGGGCGTACCGTGCACCGCCGGCACAACGGGCTGAGGACCGCCGTACTCCTCGGAGGACTGTCCGCACTCATCATCCTCATCGGCAGCCTCTTCGGGCGTACGGGCCTGTACGTCGCGCTGCTCGTGGCGCTCGGCACCAACGGGTACGCGTACTGGAACAGCGACAAGCTGGCCCTGCGCGCCATGCGGGCGCGCCCGGTGAGCGAGTTCCAGGCGCCGCAGCTGTACCGGATGGTCCGCGAGCTGTCGACGCAGGCCCGCCAGCCCATGCCGCGGCTCTACATCTCTCCGACCATGGCCCCCAACGCCTTCGCCACCGGCCGCAACCCGCGCAACGCGGCGGTCTGCTGCACCGAGGGAATCCTCCAGATCCTCGACGAGCGCGAGCTGCGCGGCGTGATCGGCCACGAGCTCAGCCACGTCTACAACCGCGACATCCTGATCTCGTCCGTGGCCGGCGCGCTCGCCTCGGTGATCATGTTCCTGGTGAACTTCGCCTGGCTGATCCCGATCGGCCGCTCGGACGACGACGAGGGCCCGGGCCTGTTCGGCATGCTCCTGATCATGCTGCTGGGTCCGCTCGCCGCGTCGGTCATCCAGCTCGCCATCAACCGCTCCAGGGAGTACGAGGCGGACGCCTCGGGCGCCCAGCTGACCGGGGACCCGCTGGCCCTGGCCAGCGCCCTGCGCAAGCTGGAGGCGGGCGCCAAGCGGCTCCCGCTGCCGCCGGAGCCCAGGATCGAGACCGCCAGCCACATGATGATCGCCAACCCGTTCCGGCCGGGCCAGGGGCTCGCCCGGATGTTCTCCACCCACCCGCCGATGGCGGAACGTATTACCCGGCTCGAACAGATGGCAGGTCGCCGCCCGTGAAGACGATCCTCAACCTCATATGGCTGGTCCTGAGCGGCTTCTGGCTGTGCCTCGGCTACCTCGCGGCGGGCCTCCTGCTCTGCATCACCGTCATCGGCATCCCCTTCGGCATCGCCGCCTTCCGCATCGGCCTGTACGCCCTGTGGCCCTTCGGCCAGACGGTGGTGGACCGCCGCGACGCGGGCGCCGCGTCCTGCGTCGGGAACGTGCTGTGGCTGGTGCTGGCGGGCTGGTGGCTGGCGATCGGCCACATCGTCACGGGCATCGCCCTGTGCGTCACGATCATCGGCATCCCGCTCGGCATCGCGAACTTCAAGCTGATCCCGGTCTCGCTGCTGCCGCTGGGCAAGGAGATCGTCCCGACGGACCAGCCCTTCACGGCCCGCTGACGCCGGGGCGTTACGGCGTCGTCACCGATTGTCAGTGGTGTGGTGCACCATGGAGCCATGACGGAACACGCGTACGACTTCGGGGCCTGGGCGCCCCGAATATCCCGGACCTGAGCGCGGCCGCGCGCTATCCCGCCCTCAGCGCGGCCGCGCGACGGGCCGCACTCGCGCCGCCCGCGCCCGAACCCGCACCGGGGAGCCGCCCGGCAGGGACCCCGCAGCTCTGCCGCCCCGCCCGGGCCCTACCCGCGCCGCACCGCGTAGATCACCGCGCCCGCCGCCAGTACCGCCGCCCCCGCGAGGACGGACGACACCGGCAGGGCGAACGCCAGCAGCGCGCACCCGGCCAGGCCCGCCACCGCCAGGATGCGGCCGGTACCGAGGGTCCACGCCGAGGCGTTGGCGATCGCGTAGTAGGCCAGCACCCCGAACGACGAGAAGCCGATCGCCCCGCGCAGATCCGCCGTGGCCGCCACCAACGCGATCACCGCGCCCACCGCCAGCTCCGCGTGGTGCGGCACCTGGTAACGGGGGTGGACGGCGGCGAGGGTGCGCGGCAGGTGCCCGTCGCGGGCCATCGCCAGCGTCGTCCGGGAGACACCGAGGATCAGCGCCAGCAGCGAGCCGAGCGCGGCCACCGCCGCGCCGACCCGCACCACCGGGACCAGCCAGCCGTGCCCCGCCGCGCGCGCCGCGTCCGCGAGCGGGGCCGCCGACCCGGCCAGCTCCCGCGCGCCCAGCACCGACAGGACGGAGACCGCCACCACCACGTACACCACGAGCGCGATGCCCAGCGCGAGCGGGACCGCCCGCGGGATGGTCCGCGCCGGGTCCCTGACCTCCTCGCCGAGGGTGGCGATCCGCGCGTACCCCGCGAAGGCGAAGAACAGCAGACCCGCCGCCTGGAGCACACCGCCCACCGACGCGTCACTTCCCAGCTCGAGCCGCCCGAAGTCCGCGGCCCCCGACCCGAGAGAGGAGACCGCCACCGCGGCCAGGACCGCCAGCACCACCGCCACGATCGCGCGCGTCACCCACGCCGACTTCTGCACGCCCCCGTAGTTCACGGCGGTCATGGCCACCACCGCCGCGACCGCGACCGCGTGCGCCTGCCCCGGCCACACGTACGCGCCGACCGTCAGCGCCATCGCCGCGCACGACGCGGTCTTGCCCACGATGAAGGCCCACCCGGCCAGGAAGCCCCAGAAAGGACCGAGCCGTTCGCGACCGTACACATAGGTGCCACCCGACGCCGGATAGCGGGCGGCGAGGCGCGCCGACGCCATGGCGTTGCAGTACGCCACGCCCGCGGCCAGCGCGAGCCCCGCGAGCAGCCCGCTGCCGGCCGCTCCGGCCGCCGGTGCCAGGGCCGCGAAGATCCCGGCCCCGACCATGGAGCCCAACCCGATGACGACCGCGTCGAAGACGCCCAGCGACCGCCGCAACTCCCGTGTCATGTGCCGCACCCTACTGACGTCCGCAACCTTCCCCGGCGCCCCCGGCGTCCTCCACGACAACACCGTATGAAAGGCAGGTTCCCGGCATGAGCTTCCTCAGCTGGATCGTCCTCGGGCTGCTGGCCGGAGTCATCGCCAAGATCCTGCTCCCGGGCCGCGACCCGGGCGGCTTGATCGGCACCACCCTCATCGGCGTCGCGGGCGCCTTCGTCGGCGGCTGGCTGTCGGCCCGCTTCCTGGACCGGCCGATCACCAACGAGTTCTACGACGGAGCCACCTGGGCGGCGGCCATAGGCGGCTCACTCGTGCTGCTGATCGCCTACCGCATCCTGTTCGGCCACTCCCACTCGCGCTGAGCCGCCCGACGCCCTCAGGAGAGCCCGGTCTCGCGCAGGGTGATGTCCAGCCGTCCCGAGGGAAGCCCCGCCGCCGGGTCGCCCGTGTCCGGGTACACCTTCGGCACCCCGTGGTACGCGAACCGCGACGGCCCGCCGAAGACGAACAGGTCGCCCGACACCAGCTCCACGTCCGTGTAGGGCCGCCCACGCGTCTCGGTGTTCCCGAACCGGAAGACGCAACGGTCCCCGATGCTCAGCGACACCACCGGGGCGCCGGACCGCTCCTCCCGGTCCCGGTGCATGCCCATCCGGGCCCCGGGCTCGTAGAAGTTGACCAGCGCGGTGTCCGGGGCGTAGCCGCCGTGCCCGCCCTCGTCCCCGTACGCCGCCACGAGCGCCGCCCGCCCCAGCTCCGCCAGCCAGTCGGGGAACTCCGCCACGCGGGCGCCGTTCACGTCGTCGGCGGTGCGACTGTAGCGGTACGGCTGCCAGTGCCAGCCCACGCACACCGTGCGGACGGACATCACGCCACCGCCCGGCAGCACCGTGTGCCGCATCGGCACCGGCCCGCGCGCCCAGCCCCGGCACACCTCGACCAGCTCCCGCTGCCGCTCCACCGGCAGCCACCCGGGCACGTGCACGGCCCCCGGCGCGACCTCCGTCCGTTCGCGCCGCAGCGGAAAGAGCCCGTCGGCGCCGTCCGTCACCGCGTCCGTGCGCCTTCCAGCCCCAGCAGCCGCTCCTTGCGCCCCAGCCCGGCCGCGTACCCGCGCAGCGCCCCGTCCGCGCCGATCACCCGGTGGCAGGGCCGCACCACCAGCAGCGGGTTGCGTCCGATCGCCGTCCCCACGGCCCGTACCCCGGCCCCCGGGGAGCCGACCCGTGCGGCGATCTCGCCGTACGTCACGGTCTCGCCGTACGGGATGTCCTCCAGCGCCCGCCACACCCGCCGCTGGAAGTCCGTGCCGGCCCCGTCGGCGTACGGGACGTCGAAGCGCGTCAGCCGGCCGGCGAAGTACGCCGTGAGCTGCGCCGCGATGCCCTCGAACGCCTCCGGCGCGTGCCGCCACCCGTCCCGGACGACCGCGCCGCCCTTCTGCTCCGGCAGCGAGAGCGAGACCAGCGCCGTACCGGCCCCCTCGGGGCCGGTCTCCTCGCCGACCAGCAGCATCGCGCCGAGCGGCCCGTCGACGTACGCGTACACCGTCATGGCTCGGTCTTCCCTTCCTCGCGCTCGGCCCCGGCCCGCTCCTGACTGCCGGGCAGGGGCTCCGACCGCCAGTCTGGGCGCGGCACCGGCCCGGCCGCTGGCGGAAATCGGACACGAAGCCCGGGCCGGGTGGCGTCAGCGGCGGCTCAGCGGTAGTTCACGAACTGCAGCGCGAAGTCGAAGTCCTGCTGCTTCAGCAGCGCGATCACGGCCTGCAGGTCGTCACGGCTCTTCGAGCTGACCCGCAGCTCGTCGCCCTGCACCTGCGCCTTGACGCCCTTGGGGCCCTCGTCGCGGATGATCTTCGCCACCTTCTTGGCGTTCTCCTGGGAGATGCCCTCCTGGATCGACGCGAAGATCTTGTACTCCTTGCCGGACAGCTGCGGCTCACCGGCGTCCAGCGACTTCAGCGAGATGCCCCGCTTGATCAGCTTGGACTCGAACACGTCGAGGATGGCCTTGACCCGCTCCTCGGAGTTCGCCTGCATCAGGATCTTCTCGCCGGACCAGGAGATGGAGGCCCCGACGTTCTTGAAGTCGTAGCGCTGGGAGATCTCCTTCGCCGCCTGGTTGAGGGCGTTGTCGACCTCCTGCCGCTCGACCTTCGAGACGATGTCGAAACTGGAGTCGGCCATGTCCTGTGGCTCCTTGGGTCGGGTGCGTATCAGTGCCCCCAAAGCCTAGTCACCCGCACCCACCCCACCTGCTGATCAAACCGGTGGCGAAGCACCCGTCGGCATCAGGTATTGTTTACGTCGTTGCCACGGAGCACCGCCGAGAAGCGGACCTCTCCACGGCGACATCCCATGGCGGTGTGCCCGAGTGGCCAATGGGAGCGGACTGTAAATCCGTCGGCTTAGCCTACCCAGGTTCGAATCCTGGCGCCGCCACAGGAAGAACGGCCCCTGATCTGCGGAAACGCGAGATCAGGGGCCGTTTTCACATGCCCTCGCGGGCCTCAGTCCGCCAGGCGGAACGCCAACTCCGTCTCCCACTCGGCCGGATCCGGCTCCTTGCGCGGGTCCGTGCGGTACGACTCGATGCGGCAGCCCCACCGCTCCACGCCGTCCACCACCCGCATGTCCCACTCCAGCCCCTGCTCCCGCGCCCACTCCAGCAGGGTCCTGACCGCCGCGAGCAGGCCCTCCGGGTGGCCGACGCGGGTCAGGGTCGCGTAGCGGCCGGCCGGCAGCAGGGCCACGCCGACGTCGCCCTCCGGTTCCGGGGCCGAAGCGACCGGGATGCCCGCCTCCACCTCGCACGCGCCGCCCTCCGCAGCGACCGTGTTGTAGCGGAAGAACGGCGCCCCGGCCCGCGGGATGTCCCGCGCCGCCAGCCACCCCACCAGCTCGGGCAGCCGGTCGGCGACCTCGGCGAAGCGGTCCATCGTCACGGAGCGGCGCAGGAAGACGTACGGCTGCTCGGGCCGCTCCTCCACCACGGGCCCGCGCCGCCCGGGCCCCGCGCCGCTCACTCGCCCGCGATCGCCTTGACGGCGACCGCCACCGGCACCGACCCGCCGACCAGCTCCAACGTCAGGCCCGCCGTCGCCGGTGTCTCCACCAACTCGGCCAGCACCGCCGCCACGTCGTCGCGCGGCACCGGACCGCGCCCGGTGGACGCCTCCAGCCGCACGAGCCCCGTACCGGCGTCGTTCGTCAGCATGCCGGGCTTGAGGATCGTCCAGTCCAGGCCCGAGCGCGACCGGAGGTCGTCGTCCGCCGCGCCCTTCGCCCGCAGGTACGCGTCGAAGACCTCGTCCCCCTGCCGCCGCGCGTCCGCGCCCATCGACGAGACGAGTACGAAGCGCCGTACCCCGGCCCGTTCCGCCGCGTCCGCGAAGAGCTGCGCCGCGCCCCGGTCCACGGTGTCCTTGCGCGCGGCGCCGCTGCCCGGCCCGGCGCCGGCCGCGAAGACCGCCGCGTCCGCGCCGCGCAGCACTTCCGCGACCTCGTCGACGGCGGCCGACTCCAGGTCCAGCACGACCGGTTCGGCGCCGGCCTCCCGCACCGCGTCCGCCTGTTCCGGGTCGCGGATGATCCCCGCGGCCTCGTGCCCGCCGGCCGAGAGCAGCCGCTCCAGTCGCAGGGCGATCCGACCGTGTCCTCCAGCGATGACAATGCGCATGCTCTCGACCGTACGACTCCGGAGCCGAAACCGCTCAGGGGCGGGCGTCCGGCCGCCCCTGGCGCGGCAGTTCGAGCGCCGCGGCCGAGTCGCAGTACTCCCGCACCGCGCTCGTCCGCGCCACCACCCGCCCCCGGTGCACCACGATCCGGCTGTACGCCAGCGACAGCACGCCCGACAGCCGCTCCCCGCGCACCGCCAGCAGCTCCGCCGGGAAACCCGCTTCCACGCGCACGGCGGGCAGCCCCATCGCCTCCCGCGCGGACCCGCTCACCGCCGCGTACGCCTCACCCGCGCCCAGGCCGCCCTGCGACGCCAACAGGTACGCCGCCTCCAGCGGATCGCCCCGCCCCACCGGATTGGCGACGTCCCGCAGCGCCCCGCTCCCCGCCGCCAGCCGCACCCCGGCCGCCCGCAGCAGCCGTACCGGCGCGGCGCCGCGCACCTCCGTCCCCGCGCAGCCGCCCTGCGGCAGGCACACGACCGTCACGCCCGCCGCCGCGAGCCGGTCGGCCGCCCGGGCCGCCGCGTCCCGCGGCAGCCGCCCCAGGGCCCCGCAGGGGCCGATGGTGACCCCCGGCCGCAACCCGCCCGCCAGCGCGGCCAGCCGCGCGAGCCGGGCCGGGTCGTCGCCGTCGGTGTGCAGGTCCACGGGGCAGCCGTGCTCGGCCGCCACCTCCAGCACGGCCTCCGCGTACCCGATGGGGTCCGGGTCCAGGTCCGGGCAGCCCCCGACGACGGAGGCGCCCATCTTCACCGCGTCGCGCAGCATCGCCAGCCCGTCGGCGCCCGCCACGCCGGTCAGCAGCCGCGGCACGGCCACCGCCGTCAGGTCGGCCAGCCCGCGCAGCGAGCGGCGCGCCTGGAGGACCGCCTCCAGCGGCCCGAGGCCCTGCACGTCGCCGATCCGGACGTGCGCGCGTACGGCGGTCGCGCCGTGGCCGAGCTGGAGCAGCGCGGCCTCGGTGGCACGCCGCTGGACGTCCTCGGTGGCGTACGACACGGGGCCGGGGGAGTCGGCACTCAGGGCGGTGTCCGCGTGCGCGTGCGGCTCGGCGGGCGCGGGCAGCAGCACGTAGCCGCTCAGATCGACCCGGGCGGTGCCGGCGGCGGGCAGGCTGCCCGCCGTGCCGACGGCCTCGATGCGCCCGCCGGCGAGCCGTACGTCGACGGCCCGGCCGTCGGTGAGGCGGGCGCCGCACAGCAGCAGCGTGGTGGCGTCGGCGGTGGCGCCCTCGGGTGGGTGCGGCTGCTGGCTGTCGGAGGACATCTGGCTCCTCTGGCTCCTGGCGCTTCTGGCGCTCCTGGCGGGGGGCTCGGGCGCGACCCGGACATCGGTCGTCGGTACGCGAGTACGCGCAAGATCACGCAGCGTGAGGCGAGCCTAGGGGCCCTTCCGCAGGGCTTCGAGGAGGAGCGCAATAGTCGTACCGGCGTGGGGCGCGAGTGGCGTACGTGGCGGGGGAGTCGGCAGTCGCCGCGTCGCCCGGAATCGGATTTGGGCGAACGGCAGCCGACCGTGTAATGTCTTCATCGCTCGCCCCAATAGCTCAGTCGGCAGAGCGTCTCCATGGTAAGGAGAAGGTCTACGGTTCGATTCCGTATTGGGGCTCTGGTGTCGGTGATCCTCGCCTTCGGGCGAGGGGATCCAGCATCACAGCGGTGTAGCTCAGTCGGTAGAGCAAGCGGCTCATAATCGCTGTGTCACCGGTTCAAGTCCGGTCACCGCTACTTACTGAAAGTAGCCGATTGCAGGGTCGGTCCTTCGATCGGCTACTCTTTCTTGCGTTCACCCGTCCATCCGTCCGTCATAGGAGCACTCACGTGGCTGCCACCGACGTCCGCCCGAAGATCACGCTGGCCTGCGTGGAGTGCAAGGAGCGGAACTACATCACCAAGAAGAACCGGCGTAACAACCCGGACCGTCTTGAGATGAAGAAGCACTGCCCGCGCTGCAACGCGCACACTGCGCACCGCGAAACGCGCTGAATCAGGCTCGTACACGAGGCCGTCCCCACCCGGGGGCGGCCTCGTGTCGTTTGTCACCACAGTCAGCAGGAGCATCAGCAGGAGGTAGCCAGCCCATGGCGCTCGACCAGTCCTTCGTGGGGCGGACCTATCCGCCCACCGCGCCGTACGAGGTCGGCCGGGAAAAGATCCGCGAATTCGCCGAGGCGATCGGTGACGCGAATCCGGCCTACGTCGATACGGAGGCTGCCAAGGCGCTGGGTCACCCCGATGTGATCGCCCCGCCGACTTTCGTGTTCGCCATCACCTTCAAGGCGGCCGGACAGATCATCGAGGACCCGCAGCTGGGCCTGGACTACAGCCGGGTCGTCCACGGTGACCAGAAGTTCGCCTACAGCCGTCCGGTACGCGCGGGGGACCGGCTCTCGGTCACCTCGACCATCGAGGCCATCAAGTCGCTCGCGGGCAACGACATCATGGACGTCCGGGGCGAGGTGCACGACGAGGCGGGCGAGCACGTCGTGACGGCGTGGATCAAGCTGGTGGCGCGGGCCGCCGAGGAGGCGTGAGGCGACGATGACCGCGAAGATCGCATACGACGAGGTCGAGGTCGGCACCGAGCTCCCGGCGCAGAGCTTCCCCGTGACGCGCGCCACGCTGGTGCGGTACGCGGGCGCCTCCGGGGACTTCAACCCGATCCACTGGAACGAGAAGTTCGCCAAGGAGGTCGGCCTGCCGGACGTCATCGCGCACGGCATGTTCACCATGGCCGAGGCGATCCGGGTCGTCACGGACTGGGCCGGCGACCCGGCCGCGGTCGTCGAGTACGGGGTCCGCTTCACCAAGCCGGTCGTGGTCCCCAACGACGACCAGGGCGCCGTGATCGACGTCACGGCGAAGGTCGCCGCGAAGCTGGACGACAACCGCGTGCGGGTCGACCTCACCGCGATGAGCGCGGGCCAGAAGGTCCTCGGCATGTCCCGCGCCGTGGTGCAGCTGGCCTGAGGCCCCGAGGCCCCGAGGCCCTGAGGTCCCGAGGCCCCAGCCACCTCGCCCCCGGCCCCCGGGTGACCAGGGCGCCGGGGGCGAGGTGGCTTCGCTGTCGGTGGCCCCCCGTAGTCTTGGGGCCGTGCAGGAACTCCACGACGCCCCCCTCGCCCCGCTGACCACCTTCCGGCTCGGCGGCCCCGCCACCCGCCTCGTCACGGCCACGACCGACGCCGAGGTCGTCGCCGCCGTGCGCGAGGCCGACGCCGCCGGGACGCCGCTGCTGGTCATCGGCGGCGGCTCCAACCTCGTCATCGGCGACAAGGGCTTCGACGGCACCGCCCTGCGCATCGCCACCCAGGGCTTCTCGCTGGACGGCACGCGGCTGGAGCTCGCCGCGGGCGAGGTCTGGTCGGACGCCGTCGCGCGTACCGTCGAGGCCGGCCTCGCGGGGATCGAGTGCCTCGCCGGCATCCCCGGCTCGGCGGGCGCCACGCCGATCCAGAACGTGGGGGCGTACGGGCAGGAGGTCTCCGCCACCATCACCGAGGTCGTCGCGTACGACCGCCGCGCCGGCGAGACCGTGACCATCCCGAACACCGCGTGCGACTTCTCGTACCGCCACAGCCGCTTCAAGGCGCACCCCGACCGGTTCGTGGTGCTGCGCGTCCGCTTCGAGCTGGAGGACGCGCAGGGCATGAGCGCCCCGATCCGGTACGCCGAGACGGCGCGCGCCCTGGGCGTCGAGCCCGGCGACCGCGTCCCGGCCGCCACCGCGCGCGAGACGGTCCTCAAGCTGCGGGCGGGCAAGGGCATGGTCCTGGACCCCGAGGACCACGACACCTGGTCGGCCGGGTCCTTCTTCACCAACCCGATCCTCGACGAGGCCGCGTACGAGACGTTCCTCACGCGCGTCCACGACCGCCTCGGCCCGGAGGTCACCCCGCCCGCCTTCCCGGCGGGGGAGGGCCGCGTCAAGACGTCGGCGGCCTGGCTGATCGACAAGGCCGGCTTCACCAAGGGCTACGGTTCCGGCCCCGCCCGCATCTCCACCAAGCACACCCTCGCCCTCACCAACCGCGGCGGGGCCACCACCGAGGACCTCCTGGCCCTGGCGCGCGAGGTCGTCGCGGGCGTACGGGACGCCTTCGGCATCACGCTGGTCAACGAACCGGTGACGGTCGGCGTCAGCCTCTGACGGCCCCGCTCACCGGGTCCCTCACGCTCCCGGGGCGGCCGCCAGCCAGTCGTCGACGCCCGCCAGCAGCTTCGCCCGGACGTCCTCAGGAGCCGCCGAGGCCCGGACCGACTGGCGGGCCAGCTCCGCGAGCTCCTCGTCCGTGAAACCGTGGTGCACGCGCGCGATCTCGTACTGCGCCGCCAGCCGCGAGCCGAACAGCAGCGGGTCGTCCGCGCCCAGCGCCATCGGCACCCCGGCCTCGTACAGCGTCCGCAACGGCACCTGCTCCGGCTTCTCGTAGACGCCCAGCGCCACGTTGGACGCCGGGCACACCTCGCACGTCACGCCCTTCTCGGCCAGCCGCCGCAGCAGCCGCGGATCCTCCGCCGCCCGCACCCCGTGGCCGATGCGCCGCGCCCCCAGGTCGTCGAGGCAGTCCCGTACGGACGCGGGGCCGGTCAGCTCGCCGCCGTGCGGCGCCGCCAGCAGCCCGCCCTCCCGGGCGATCGCGAACGCCCGGTCGAAGTCGCGCGCCAGGCCGCGCCGCTCGTCGTTCGACAGCCCGAACCCGACCACACCGCGGTCCGCGTAGCGGACGGCGAGGCGTGCCAGCGTGCGGGCGTCCAGCGGATGTTTCATGCGGTTCGCCGCCACGAGGACGCGCATCCCGAGGCCGGTCTCGCGCGATGCGCTCTCCACCGCGTCCAGGATGATCTCCAGCGTGGGGATCAGCCCGCCCAGCCTCGGCGCGTACGACGTCGGGTCCACCTGGATCTCCAGCCACCCGGACCCGTCCCTGACGTCCTCCTCCGCGGCCTCGCGCACCAGCCGCCGGATGTCCTCCGGCTCGCGCAGGCACGACCGGGCGAGGTCGTACAGCCGCTGGAAGCGGAACCACCCCCGCTCGTCGGTCGCCCGCAGCTTCGGGGGCTCCCCGCCGGTCAGCGCCTCGGGCAGGTGGACGCCGTACTTGTCGGCGAGATCCAGCAGGGTGGCGGGCCGCATCGACCCGGTGAAGTGCAGGTGCAGATGGGCCTTGGGCAGCAGCCGCAGATCTCGTACGTGCTCCATTCGGGGATCTTGCCAAAACCGCCGCCCGCGTGGGAGCCCCTTTCGGCCCCTTTCACCGATCGGGTGTTTGCGGGAACGAAGAAGCGGGCCCCGGCACAGTGCCGGAGCCCGCCAACCCACTCTTGAGAGGAGGTTCAGTCACGCGCCTCGCTCAGCAGCTTCTGCATCCGCGATACGCCCTCCACCAGGTCCTCGTCACCCAGCGCGTACGACAGCCGCAGATATCCCGGCGTACCGAACGCCTCGCCCGGTACGACCGCGACCTCGGCCTCGTCCAGGATCAGCGCCGCCAGCTCCACCGAGGTTCCGGGGCGCTTGCCGCGGATCTCCTTGCCGAGCAGACCCTTGACCGACGGGTACACGTAGAACGCGCCCTCCGGCACCGGGCAGACCACGCCGTCGATCTCGTTGAGCATCCGCACGATCGTCTGGCGGCGCCGGTCGAACGCGGTGCGCATCTCGGCGACCGCGTCCAGGCTGCCGGAGACGGCGGCCAGGGCGGCGGCCTGCGCGACGTTGGAGACGTTCGACGTGGCGTGCGACTGGAGGTTCGTCGCGGCCTTCACCACGTCCTTCGGACCGATGATCCACCCCACGCGCCAGCCCGTCATGGCGTACGTCTTGGCCACGCCGTTGACGACGATGCACTTGTCCCGCAGCTCCGGCAGCAGGGCCGGCAGCGAGGTGAACGTGGCGTCGCCGTACACCAGGTGCTCGTAGATCTCGTCCGTCAGCACCCACAGGCCGTGCTCGACGGCCCAGCGGCCGATCGCCTCGGCGTCTTCCTTGCTGTAGACGGCGCCGGTCGGGTTGGACGGGGAGACGAACAGGACGACCTTGGTCCGCTCCGTACGGGCCGCCTCCAGCTGCTCCACCGACACCCGGTAGCCGGTGGTCTCGTCGGCGACGACCTCCACCGGGACACCGCCGGCGAGCCGGATGGACTCCGGGTACGTCGTCCAGTACGGCGCCGGGACGATGACCTCGTCGCCCGGGTCGAGGATCGCGGCGAAGGCCTCGTAGATCGCCTGCTTGCCGCCGTTGGTCACCAGGACCTGGGAGGCGTCGATCTCGTAGTCGGAGTCGCGCAGCGTCTTCGCGACGATCGCGGCCTTCAGCTCGGGCAGGCCGCCGGCCGGCGTGTAGCGGTGGTACTTCGGGTTGCGGCAGGCCTCGATCGCGGCCTCGACGATGTAGTCCGGCGTCGGGAAGTCGGGCTCACCCGCGCCGAAGCCGATCACCGGGCGGCCGGCGGCCTTGAGGGCCTTGGCCTTGGCGTCGACGGCGAGGGTCGCGGACTCGGAGATCGCGCCGATGCGCGCGGATACCCGGCGCTCGGTGGGAGGGGTTGCAGCGCTCATGCGGCCCATCGTCCCAGACCCCGGAGGGGCCCGGTACACAGGTTTCGCTGTGCGGACGGACGGTGCGTCAGGGGGTGCCGCGGCCGTGTCCGGGGCTATCTGTTCGACGCGGAGCCGCTGACCACGTACACTCTCTGCTCGTTGGCCCTCACCGACCACATCCGCGGATGCGGTAGGTTGGGGGAGAACGACAAAGGGTCGTAGCTCAATTGGTAGAGCACCGGTCTCCAAAACCGGCGGTTGGGGGTTCAAGTCCCTCCGGCCCTGCTACACACACCGCCAGGATGTGTGCGCAGGTATGTATGTCATTGCACCGCCGTGCGGCTCCACCCGGGCGCGGCACGGCCGACCCGGAATCAGGTGAGAGACGTGACGGACGCCGTAGGCTCCATCGACATGCCTGATGCCGAAGACGAAGCGCCCAAGAAGAACCGCAAGGGCGGCAAGCGCGGCAAGAAGGGCCCGCTGGGCCGTCTCGCGCTCTTCTACCGCCAGATCGTCGCCGAGCTGCGCAAGGTCGTCTGGCCCACGCGCAGCCAGCTGTCGACGTACACCACCGTCGTCATCATTTTCGTCGTCGTCATGATCGGTCTCGTGACCGTGATCGACCTCGGCTTCCAGGAAGCAGTCAAGTACGTCTTCGGCTGATTCCCGCGGAGGGCGCCCACCCCGGCGCCCCTTTTCGCATGTTCCACCCCATCTGTATCCAGGAAGAAGCAGCCACCGTGTCTGACCCGAACCTGAACGAGTCCGCCCAGGACGAGCTCGACGTCGTCGAGGCGGCCGACGAGGACCAGGCGGAAGCTGCGGACGCCGCTGCCGGCGAGGCGGCCGAGGAAGCCGCGCTCCACGTCGAGGACGAGGACGCGGACGAGGCCGTCGAGGGCGAGGACGACGTCGAGACCGCCGAGGAGGCGGACGAGGAGTCCGAGATCGAGCCCGTCGAGGACGAGGCCGCCGAGGACGACGAGGCCGAGGCCGCCGAGGAGCCCGAGGCCCCCGTCGACCCGGTCGCCGCCCTGCGCGAGGAGCTGCGCGGCCTGCCCGGCGAGTGGTACGTGATCCACACCTACGCGGGCTACGAGAAGCGCGTGAAGGCGAACCTGGAGCAGCGTGCCGTCTCGCTGAACGTCGAGGACTTCATCTACCAGGCCGAGGTGCCCGAGGAAGAGATCGTCCAGATCAAGAACGGCGAGCGCAAGAACGTCAAGCAGAACAAGCTGCCCGGCTACGTGCTCGTCCGTATGGACCTGACGAACGAGTCCTGGGGTGTCGTCCGCAACACCCCCGGTGTCACCGGCTTCGTGGGCAACGCCTACGACCCGTACCCGCTGACCCTGGACGAGATCGTCAAGATGCTCGCCCCGGAGGCCGAGGCCAAGGCCGCCCGCGAGGCCGCCGAGGCCGAGGGCAAGCCGGCTCCGGCTCGCAAGGTCGAGGTCCAGGTGCTGGACTTCGAGGTCGGCGACTCGGTCACCGTCACCGACGGCCCGTTCGCCACGCTCCAGGCCACGATCAACGAGATCAACGCCGACTCGAAGAAGGTCAAGGGCCTCGTCGAGATCTTCGGCCGCGAGACCCCGGTCGAGCTGAGCTTCGACCAGATCCAGAAGAACTAACCTCCACAGGTTTCCGGTCAGGTCAGATCAGCTGTCGCAGCTGCTCTGACCTGCTCGGTTTTTGGCCGCACCGCCATACCCGTTATCGTGGTGCGGTATGCCTCCATCCGGATGATCCGGACGGCGGCTGGAAAACTCTCACTAGGACCCGGAGAGAGCAATGCCTCCCAAGAAGAAGAAGGTCACGGGGCTTATCAAGCTCCAGATCCAGGCCGGTGCGGCCAACCCGGCTCCGCCGGTCGGCCCCGCGCTGGGTCAGCACGGCGTCAACATCATGGAGTTCTGCAAGGCCTACAACGCCGCGACCGAGTCGCAGCGTGGCATGGTCGTGCCGGTGGAGATCACGGTCTACGAGGACCGTTCCTTCACCTTCGTCACCAAGACTCCGCCGGCCGCCAAGCTGATCCTCAAGGCCGCGGGTGTGGACAAGGGCTCCGGCGAGCCGCACAAGACCAAGGTCGCCAAGCTGACGCGCGACCAGGTCCGTGACATCGCCACCACCAAGATGCCCGACCTGAACGCCAACGACCTGGACGCCGCCGAGAAGATCATCGCCGGCACCGCCCGCTCCATGGGCATCACGGTCGAGGGCTGATCAGCCCCCTTTGACCTCTGTGGGAGGGCCCGCGCTGGCCCCGACCACAACTCCACACCTGAACCACGCAGGAGAAGAAGTGAAGCGCAGCAAGGCTCTCCGCAGCGCGGACGCCAAGGTCGACCGGGAGCGTAACTACGCCCCCCTCGAGGCCGTCCGTATCGCCAAGGACACCGCCGCCACCAAGTTCGACGGCACCGTCGAGGTCGCCTTCCGCCTGGGTGTCGACCCGCGCAAGGCGGACCAGATGGTCCGTGGCACCGTGAACCTTCCGCACGGCACCGGTAAGACCGCCCGGGTCCTGGTCTTCGCGACCGGTGACCGTGCTGCGGCCGCGGAGGCCGCGGGCGCCGACATCGTCGGCTCCGACGAACTGATCGACGAGGTCGCGAAGGGCCGTCTGGACTTCGACGCCGTCGTCGCCACCCCGGACCTCATGGGCAAGGTCGGCCGCCTCGGCCGCGTCCTCGGCCCCCGTGGTCTGATGCCGAACCCGAAGACCGGCACCGTCACGATGGACGTCGCCAAGGCCGTCACCGACATCAAGGGCGGCAAGATCGAGTTCCGTGTCGACAAGCACGCGAACCTGCACTTCATCATCGGCAAGGTCTCCTTCGACGAGACCAAGCTGGTCGAGAACTACGCCGCCGCGCTGGAGGAGATCCTCCGTCTGAAGCCGTCGGCCGCCAAGGGCCGCTACATCAAGAAGGCGACCCTGAGCACCACGATGGGCCCCGGCATCCCGCTGGACCCGAACCGCACCCGCAACCTCCTCGTCGAGGAGGACCCGGCCGCCGTCTGATCCTGACGGCCGTCGCGGGTCTCGCGTACGCAGAAGCCGGCCCCCGTCGCTCTCCGGAGCGGCGGGGGCCGGTTTTTTCGCGCCCGGGGCCACCGGGGCCCGTGAGCCGTTCGGCCCGATTTGCTTGACGAGGGACCATTCGCGTACGCTTCCGAGGAAGCCAAAGACCGCTGGTCGTTGCCGTGCCCTCGCGAGGGGTCCGGTGGCCGAAGGATCCGCTAGCTGCGGACGACCCGCGCAGGTGACTGTGGATGAACTCCTGGATGCCGCTCCTCGATGAGCGCAGCCGGTTGAGTCACGCCCCGTGCGCCTGCGCCGGGGCGTTTCGTTTTGCCCAGTCTCCTTCCTTCAGCCCACGCGGTCCGAATCACCCGGAAGGAGGCCGAGGCTCATGGCGAGGCCCGACAAGTCTGCTGCGGTTGCCGAGCTGACGGACAAGTTCCGCAGCTCGAACGCCGCCGTGCTGACCGAGTACCGCGGTCTCACCGTGGCACAGCTCAAGCAGCTGCGCCGTTCGCTCGGTGAGAACGCCCAGTACGCCGTGGTGAAGAACACGCTGACCAAGATTGCGGCCAACGAGGCCGGGATCACTTCGCTCGACGACCAGTTCGCTGGTCCGACGGCGGTTGCCTTCATCACCGGTGACCCGGTGGAGTCGGCGAAGGGTCTTCGTGACTTCGCCAAGGAGAACCCCAACCTGATCATCAAGGGCGGTGTCCTTGATGGCAAGGCGCTCTCCGCCGATGAGATCAAGAAGCTCGCGGACCTCGAGTCCCGCGAGGTTCTGCTCGCCAAGCTGGCGGGCGCCATGAAGGGCAAGCAGTCCCAGACTGCCGCGCTCTTCCAGGCGCTTCCCTCGAAGTTCGTCCGCACCGCGGAGGCGCTTCGTGCCAAGCAGGCCGAGCAGGGCGGTGCCGAGTAATTCGGCTCGCGCATTGATCGTGGCCCCCTAGGGGCGACGGTCGCAGCGGGCCCAACGTACGCCCGCCTCACATGTACACCCGGCACCAGCCGATTTAGTGGAAGGACCGCCATCATGGCGAAGCTGTCTCAGGAAGACCTGCTCGCGCAGTTCGAGGAGATGACCCTCATCGAGCTCTCCGAGTTCGTGAAGGCGTTCGAGGAGAAGTTCGACGTCACCGCCGCCGCCCCGGTCGCCGTTGCCGCCGCCGGTGGTGCCGCTGGTGGCGCCGCCGCCGAGGCCGTCGAGGAGAAGGACGAGTTCGACGTCATCCTCACCGGCGCCGGCGACAAGAAGATCCAGGTCATCAAGGTCGTGCGTGAGCTGACCTCCCTGGGCCTGAAGGAGGCCAAGGACCTCGTCGACGGCACCCCGAAGCCGGTCCTCGAGAAGGTCAACAAGGAGCAGGCCGACAAGGCTGCCGAGTCCCTCAAGGCCGCCGGCGCGGCTGTCGAGGTCAAGTGACCTTGCGGGTCTCCTGACTCGTTCTGACGCCCCTCAGGGGCGTTTCGAAGGGCGATCACCCAGCCGGGTGGTCGCCCTTCGGCGTACCCGCGGTGCCTGTCTTGCGCTGAGCCCCACGGAGAGTATGGTGATCTTCGCCGTGCGCCCCGCTCACCCGGGGGCCTTGACGAACCGCACGCCGCGCGCAATTCTCAGGACGCGTCGTCACAACGATCCGGATCCGAGGCATGGATCGACGGGCGAACGGGCAGTATCGATGTGCGCCGACAGCGCGAGGTGCCGTGGAGTTGAGAAGAACGAGGGTCGCGATTTACTCGCCCTGGACATCAGTGGGCCAAGTGGCTACACTGACCCTTTGCGCTGCCTGTTAGCTGCTCCCTGCCCGTCACCAGGGGCATACCCTCGCAAGAGCACAGAGACCGAATGTCCTGACCAGGCCTTTTGGCTGAATCAGGGAAATTCGTCCTCGTGTCCTGTGAGGGACCGGTACGCGCGTAGTGAGTCCGAGCCCTCGGAAGGACCCCCTCTTGGCCGCCTCGCGCAACGCCTCGACCGCGAATACGAACAACGGCGCAAGCACCGCCCCGCTGCGCATCTCCTTTGCAAAGATCAAGGAGCCCCTCGAGGTTCCGAACCTCCTCGCGCTGCAGACCGAGAGCTTTGACTGGCTGCTCGGCAACGCCGCCTGGAAGGCTCGTGTCGAGGCGGCTCTGGAGTCCGGACAGGACGTCCCCACCAAGTCCGGTCTGGAGGAGATCTTCGAGGAGATCTCGCCGATCGAGGACTTCTCCGGGTCGATGTCGCTGACCTTCCGCGACCACCGCTTCGAGCCTCCGAAGAACTCGATCGACGAGTGCAAGGAGCGCGACTTCACGTACGCCGCGCCGCTCTTCGTCACGGCCGAGTTCACCAACAACGAGACCGGCGAGATCAAGTCCCAGACGGTCTTCATGGGCGACTTCCCGCTCATGACCAACAAGGGCACCTTCGTCATCAACGGCACCGAGCGTGTCGTGGTGTCGCAGCTCGTGCGCTCGCCGGGTGTGTACTTCGACTCCTCCATCGACAAGACGTCCGACAAGGACATCTTCTCCGCCAAGATCATCCCGTCCCGGGGTGCCTGGCTGGAGATGGAGATCGACAAGCGCGACATGGTCGGTGTCCGCATCGACCGCAAGCGCAAGCAGTCCGTGACCGTCCTCCTCAAGGCGCTCGGCTGGACCACCGAGCAGATCCTGCAGGAGTTCGGCGAGTACGAGTCCATGCGCGCCACCCTGGAGAAGGACCACACCCAGGGCCAGGACGACGCGCTGCTCGACATCTACCGCAAGCTGCGCCCGGGCGAGCCGCCGACGCGCGAGGCCGCCCAGACGCTTCTGGAGAACCTCTACTTCAACCCGAAGCGTTACGACCTGGCCAAGGTCGGCCGCTACAAGGTCAACAAGAAGCTGGGTGCGGACGAGCCGCTGGACGCCGGCGTCCTGACCGTCGACGACATCATCGCGACGATCAAGTACCTGGTGAAGCTCCACGCGGGCGAGACCGAGACCGTCGGTGAGAACGGCTCGACCATCGTGGTCGAGACGGACGACATCGACCACTTCGGCAACCGCCGTCTGCGCAACGTCGGCGAGCTCATCCAGAACCAGGTCCGCACGGGTCTGGCTCGTATGGAGCGCGTCGTGCGCGAGCGCATGACGACCCAGGACGTCGAGGCGATCACGCCGCAGACCCTGATCAACATCCGGCCGGTCGTCGCCTCCATCAAGGAGTTCTTCGGCACCAGCCAGCTGTCGCAGTTCATGGACCAGAACAACCCGCTGTCCGGGCTGACGCACAAGCGTCGTCTGTCCGCGCTCGGCCCGGGTGGTCTGTCCCGTGAGCGGGCCGGCTTCGAGGTCCGAGACGTGCACCCGTCCCACTACGGACGCATGTGCCCGATCGAGACCCCCGAAGGCCCGAACATCGGTCTGATCGGTTCGCTCGCCTCGTACGGCCGCGTCAACGCGTTCGGCTTCGTCGAGACCCCGTACCGCAAGGTCGTCGAGGGCCAGGTCACCGACGAGGTGGACTACCTGACCGCCGACGAGGAGGACCGCTTCGTCATCGCCCAGGCCAACGCGCCGCTGACCGACGAGCTCCGGTTCGCCGAGGCCCGCGTGCTGGTCCGCCGCCGTGGCGGCGAGGTCGACTACGTCGCGCCCGACGACGTGGACTACATGGACGTCTCGCCGCGCCAGATGGTGTCGGTCGCGACCGCCATGATCCCGTTCCTCGAGCACGACGACGCCAACCGTGCCCTCATGGGCGCGAACATGATGCGCCAGGCCGTTCCGCTCATCAAGGCGGAGGCCCCGCTCGTAGGCACCGGCATGGAGTACCGCTGTGCCACCGACGCCGGCGACGTCGTCAAGGCGGAGAAGGACGGTGTGATCCAGGAGCTCTCCGCGGACTACATCACCGTCGCCAACGACGACGGCACGTACATCACGTACCGCCTGGCCAAGTTCGCCCGCTCCAACCAGGGCACCTCGGTCAACCAGAAGGTCGTCGTCTCCGAGGGCGACCGGGTCGTCGAGGGCCAGGTCCTCGCCGACGGTCCGGCCACCGAGAACGGCGAGATGGCGCTGGGCAAGAACCTGCTCGTGGCGTTCATGCCGTGGGAGGGTCACAACTACGAGGACGCGATCATCCTGTCGCAGCGCCTCGTGCAGGACGACGTCCTCTCCTCGATCCACATCGAGGAGCACGAGGTCGACGCCCGTGACACCAAGCTCGGCCCCGAGGAGATCACCCGGGACATCCCGAACGTCTCCGAGGAGGTCCTCGCCGACCTCGACGAGCGCGGCATCATCCGCATCGGTGCCGAGGTCGTCGCCGGCGACATCCTCGTCGGCAAGGTCACGCCCAAGGGTGAGACCGAGCTGACCCCCGAGGAGCGCCTGCTCCGCGCGATCTTCGGTGAGAAGGCGCGTGAGGTCCGTGACACCTCGCTGAAGGTGCCGCACGGCGAGACCGGCAAGGTCATCGGCGTCCGCGTCTTCGACCGCGAGGAGGGCGACGAGCTTCCCCCCGGTGTGAACCAGCTGGTGCGCGTGTACGTCGCGCAGAAGCGCAAGATCACCGACGGTGACAAGCTCGCCGGCCGTCACGGCAACAAGGGCGTCATCTCCAAGATCCTGCCGATCGAGGACATGCCGTTCCTGGAGGACGGCACCCCGGTCGACATCATCCTCAACCCGCTGGGTGTCCCGTCCCGAATGAACCCGGGACAGGTCCTGGAGATCCACCTCGGCTGGCTCGCCAGCCGCGGCTGGGACGTCTCCGGCCTCGCGGACGAGTGGGCGCAGCGCCTGCAGGCCATCGGCGCCGACAAGGTCGAGCCCGGCACCAACGTCGCCACCCCCGTCTTCGACGGTGCGCGTGAGGACGAGCTGGCCGGTCTGCTGCAGCACACCATCCCGAACCGCGACGGGGACCGCATGGTGCTCCCGACCGGTAAGGCGCGCCTGTTCGACGGCCGCTCCGGCGAGCCGTTCCCGGACCCGATCTCGGTCGGGTACATGTACATCCTCAAGCTCCACCACCTGGTCGACGACAAGCTGCACGCGCGCTCGACCGGTCCGTACTCGATGATCACCCAGCAGCCGCTGGGTGGTAAGGCTCAGTTCGGTGGCCAGCGCTTCGGTGAGATGGAGGTGTGGGCGCTGGAGGCTTACGGCGCCGCGTACGCCCTCCAGGAGCTGCTGACCATCAAGTCCGACGACGTCACCGGCCGCGTGAAGGTCTACGAGGCGATCGTCAAGGGCGAGAACATTCCCGAGCCCGGCATCCCGGAGTCCTTCAAGGTGCTCATCAAGGAGATGCAGTCCCTGTGCCTCAACGTGGAGGTGCTGTCCTCGGACGGCATGTCCATCGAGATGCGCGACACCGACGAGGACGTCTTCCGCGCTGCGGAAGAGCTTGGCATCGACCTGTCCCGGCGCGAGCCGAGCAGCGTCGAAGAGGTCTGACGGGTCTGGTCGGGGCCTCCTCGTGAGGTCCCGGACCCTCCCCCCGGACCCTCCCCCTACGCCCTGGCGGGCGTGGGGGGCCCATCAGACCATGATTGAGACTCAAACCCTGAGAGGGATTGACGCATAGTGCTCGACGTCAACTTCTTCGACGAGCTGCGGATCGGCCTGGCCACCGCGGACGACATCCGTCAGTGGTCCCACGGCGAGGTCAAGAAGCCGGAGACCATCAACTACCGCACCCTGAAGCCCGAAAAGGACGGACTCTTCTGCGAGAAGATCTTCGGTCCGACCCGGGACTGGGAGTGCTACTGCGGCAAGTACAAGCGCGTCCGCTTCAAGGGCATCATCTGTGAGCGGTGTGGCGTCGAGGTCACTCGCGCCAAGGTGCGCCGTGAGCGGATGGGCCACATCGAGCTGGCCGCTCCCGTCACTCACATCTGGTACTTCAAGGGCGTCCCGTCCCGCCTGGGCTACCTGCTGGACCTCGCCCCGAAGGACCTCGAGAAGGTCATCTACTTCGCGGCGTACATGATCACGTACGTCGACGAGGAGCGCCGCACGCGCGACCTGCCCTCGCTGGAGGCCCACGTCTCCGTCGAGCGCCAGCAGATCGAGCAGCGCCGTGACGCCGACCTCGAGGCCCGCGCCAAGAAGCTCGAGACCGACCTGGCCGAGCTGGAGGCCGAGGGCGCCAAGGCCGACGTGCGCCGCAAGGTGCGCGAGGGTGCCGAGCGCGAGATGAAGCAGCTGCGCGACCGCGCCCAGCGCGAGATCGACCGTCTCGACGAGGTGTGGAGCCGCTTCAAGAACCTCAAGGTCCAGGACCTGGAGGGCGACGAGCTGCTCTACCGCGAGCTGCGCGACCGCTTCGGCACGTACTTCGACGGTTCGATGGGTGCCGCGGCGCTGCAGAAGCGCCTGGAGTCCTTCGACCTCGAGGAGGAGGCCGAGCGCCTCCGCGAGATCATCCGTACCGGTAAGGGCCAGAAGAAGACCCGTGCGCTCAAGCGCCTCAAGGTCGTCTCCGCCTTCCTGCAGACCAGCAACAGCCCCAAGGGCATGGTGCTGGACTGCGTCCCGGTGATCCCGCCGGACCTGCGTCCGATGGTGCAGCTGGACGGTGGCCGCTTCGCGACCTCCGACCTGAACGACCTGTACCGCCGCGTGATCAACCGCAACAACCGCCTCAAGCGTCTCCTTGACCTCGGTGCCCCCGAGATCATCGTGAACAACGAGAAGCGGATGCTGCAGGAGGCCGTCGACGCGCTGTTCGACAACGGCCGCCGCGGCCGCCCGGTGACCGGTCCCGGTAACCGCCCGCTGAAGTCCCTCAGCGACATGCTGAAGGGCAAGCAGGGTCGCTTCCGTCAGAACCTGCTCGGCAAGCGAGTCGACTACTCGGCGCGTTCCGTCATCGTCGTCGGCCCGCAGCTGAAGCTGCACCAGTGCGGTCTGCCCAAGGCCATGGCGCTGGAGCTCTTCAAGCCGTTCGTGATGAAGCGCCTGGTCGACCTGAACCACGCGCAGAACATCAAGTCGGCCAAGCGCATGGTCGAGCGCGGCCGCACCGTCGTGTACGACGTCCTCGAAGAGGTCATCGCCGAGCACCCGGTGCTGCTGAACCGTGCGCCCACGCTGCACCGCCTCGGCATCCAGGCCTTCGAGCCGCAGCTGGTCGAGGGCAAGGCCATCCAGATCCACCCGCTCGTCTGCACCGCGTTCAACGCGGACTTCGACGGTGACCAGATGGCCGTGCACCTGCCGCTCTCCGCGGAGGCGCAGGCCGAGGCCCGCATCCTGATGCTGTCCTCGAACAACATCCTCAAGCCGGCCGACGGCCGTCCGGTCACCATGCCGACCCAGGACATGGTGCTGGGCCTCTTCTTCCTCACCACGGACGAGGAGGAGCGCGAGGTCAAGGGTGAGGGCCGCGCCTTCAACTCCACCGCCGAGGCGATCATGGCCTTCGACATGGGCGAGCTCTCGCTCCAGGCGAAGGTCGACATCCGCTTCCCGATCGGCACCGTCCCGCCGCGTGGCTGGACCCCGCCGGTCGCGGAGGAGGGCGAGCCCGAGTGGCAGCAGGGTGACTCGTTCCGTCTGCGGACGACCCTGGGCCGCGCGCTCTTCAACGAGCTGCTGCCCGAGGACTACCCGTTCGTCGACTACTCGGTCGGCAAGAAGCAGCTCTCCGAGATCGTCAACGACCTCGCCGAGCGCTACCCCAAGGTCATCGTGGCGGCGACGCTCGACAACCTGAAGGCGGCCGGCTTCTACTGGGCGACCCGTTCCGGCGTCACCGTGGCCATCTCCGACGTCGTCGTTCCCGAGGCGAAGAAGGAGATCGTCAAGGGCTACGAGGAGCAGGACGAGAAGGTCCAGAAGCAGTACGAGCGCGGTCTGATCACCAAGGAAGAGCGCACGCAGGAGCTCATCGCGATCTGGACCAAGGCGACCAACGAGGTCGCCGAGGCGATGAACGCGAACTTCCCCAAGACCAACCCCATCTTCATGATGGTTGACTCGGGTGCCCGAGGAAACATGATGCAGATGCGGCAGATCGCCGGTATGCGTGGTCTGGTGTCGAACGCGAAGAACGAGACCATCCCGCGTCCGATCAAGGCGTCCTTCCGTGAGGGCCTGTCCGTGCTGGAGTACTTCATCTCCACCCACGGTGCCCGTAAGGGTCTGGCCGACACCGCCCTGCGTACCGCCGACTCGGGTTACCTCACCCGTCGTCTGGTGGACGTCTCGCAGGACGTCATCATCCGCGAGGAGGACTGCGGCACCGAGCGCGGTCTCAAGCTGCGGATCGCCGAGCGCGGCGAGGACGGCGTGCTGCGCAAGGCGGACGACGTCGAGACGTCCGTGTACGCGCGGATGCTCGCCGAGGACGTCGTGGTGGACGGCAAGGTCATCGCGCCGGCCAACGTCGACCTGGGTGACGTGCTCATCGACGCCCTGGTCAACGCGGGCGTCGAGGAGGTCAAGACCCGTTCGGTCCTGACCTGTGAGTCCGCGGTCGGCACCTGTGCCTTCTGCTACGGCCGTTCGCTGGCCACCGGCAAGCTGGTCGACATCGGTGAGGCGGTCGGCATCATCGCCGCCCAGTCCATCGGTGAGCCCGGTACCCAGCTGACGATGCGTACCTTCCACACCGGTGGTGTGGCCGGTGACGACATCACCCAGGGTCTGCCCCGTGTCGTCGAGCTCTTCGAGGCCCGTACGCCGAAGGGTGTCGCCCCGATCTCCGAGGCCTCCGGCCGCGTGCGGATCGAGGAGACGGAGAAGACGAAGAAGATCGTCGTCACTCCGGACGACGGCAGCGACGAGACGGCCTACCCGATCTCGAAGCGCGCCAAGGTCCTGGTCTCCGAGGGCGACCACGTCGAGGTGGGCCAGAAGCTCACCGCGGGTGCCACCAACCCGCACGACGTGCTGCGCATCCTGGGTCAGCGTGCCGTCCAGGTCCACCTGGTCGGCGAGGTCCAGAAGGTGTACAACTCGCAGGGCGTGTCGATCCACGACAAGCACATCGAGATCATCATCCGGCAGATGCTGCGCCGCGTGACGATCATCGAGTCCGGCGACGCGGAGCTGCTGCCGGGCGAGCTCGTCGAGCGGTCGAAGTTCGAGTCCGAGAACCGTCGTGTGGTCCAGGAAGGCGGCCACCCGGCCTCCGGCCGTCCGCAGCTGATGGGTATCACCAAGGCGTCGCTGGCGACGGAGTCGTGGCTGTCCGCGGCCTCCTTCCAGGAGACGACCAGGGTCCTGACGGACGCGGCGATCAACGCCAAGTCCGACTCCCTGATCGGCCTCAAGGAGAACGTCATCATCGGTAAGCTCATCCCGGCCGGTACGGGCCTGTCCCGCTACCGCAACATCCGGGTCGAGCCGACCGAGGAGGCCAAGGCCGCGATGTACTCGGCCGTCGGCTACGACGACATCGACTACTCGCCGTTCGGCACGGGCTCCGGCCAGGCCGTTCCGCTGGAGGACTACGACTACGGTCCGTACAACCAGTAAGAGTTGTTGACCGAAGGGCGGCCATCCCGTTGCGTACGGGGTGGCCGCCCTTCGGCGTTTCCCGGGGCCGACCGCTAGCGGCCGGCGGCCTGCCACAGGGCGAGGGTGAAGCCGGCGCCCGCGGTGAGCGCCGTGACGCTGGCCAACGGCCAGCGGGTGCGCTCCAGCGCGTCGAGCCGTGCCTCGTGGTCGGCGAGCTGTTTGTCGGTCTGGTCGCTGCGCTGGACCAGCAGGGCGAGCGAGCCGTCGGCGCGGGCGAACCCGGCTTCGAGCGTGCCGCGCAGCCGCTCCAGTTCGAGGGCGACCACGACCGGGTCGTTCCGGTCAGTCTCGGTCATCGGCGGCTCCCGGCGAGGGGCTGCTCAGCCAGGACGGCAGCAGCCGCTGTACGGCCTCCAGGGCCATGACCCGCGCCAGCCCGCCGGCGACGGCCAGGGCGCCGGCGACCCAGGGAAGGGTCGCCGGGACACCGGAGGCGTCCACGATCGCGGGCAGGACGACGGCGATGCCGACGGCGGACTGGAGGATGGTTCTGGCCGTGCGCTGGGCGGCGTCGGTCATGATCGGGGCTCCTCAGCGGGTGTAGGGGACCTTCAGGGCGTTCCAGGAGGCGCGCCCGGGTACGCCGTCGGCGTCGGAGCCGGTGAAGCCGAGCTTGCGCTGCCACTTCGCGTAGCTGCGGCGGTCGGCCTCGGACCAGCGCGGACCGGGGCCGACGGCGTACGCCGAGCAGCCTTCGGCGACCAGCCGGCGGCCCATGGCGGTGATCACCGGGGAGCTGGTGGCGGAGGTGAAGAACGACGCGCCGGGGAAGGGCTGGTAGCGCGGCGTGGTGGGGGTGCCCGGCGGGGGCGGGGTGGCCGGGCCGCCGGCCGGCTTCCCGAGCCGGGCGGCGACGCGGGAGCGCATCGTACGCATCTCGAATCCGCGCGGATCCGTCTTGGTACGGGTCCACTCCTTGTGGCCGATCACGGAGCCGGCGGACCAGCCGTGGGCGCGGCAGAGGGCGGCCGAGGCGCGCTCGATGGCGTCGAGCTGGGCGGCGGGCCAGGGGTCCTTGCCGTCGCCGAGGTTGACGCACTCGAAGCCGTAGAAGTGGGCGTTGCCGTCGGTGTCCTGGTCGGCCGGCGGCGGGAGGGCGGTCTCCGCCCGGACCGCGCGCAGGACGTCGCCGTCGCCGGTCCCGGCGTGGTTGGCGCGGCCGTTGGCGATCAGGTGGACCGTGCCCTCCTTGTCGATGACGGCCTGGCAGAGCGGGCCGGGCAGGCCGGCGTAACCGTCGCGGCAGAGCGCCACGGAGGCGGCGGAGCCGCTGGAGACGGTGTGGTGCACGATCACGCCGTGCACCGGACCCCAGGGGCCCTTGTGGTTCCGGTTGCGGGTGCGCCAGCCGGGGTGTTCGACGACGCGGACGCCCTCGGCGCGCAGGGCGGCGAGGAGCCGGTCGGGGGAGAGGGGAGCTGCCATGCTTACGTCTCCTCGTCGTGCGGGGGCGGGGCGTGCGAGCCCGGTGGGCCCGGGGGCCGCCGGCCCCGCGCGGAGCGGGACCGGCGGCCGCGGGGGTCACATCACCGGGTCGATGCGGATGAAGCGGGTGTCGAAGTTGCCGGTGCTGGTGGTGTTCGCCGTCCGGTAGGCGGGCGTGGCGGTGTGCGTCGTACCGACGGCCAGGCCGCTGACCAGGAACTGCGTCGAGACGGAGGACCGGTTCGGGGTGTTGACCAGCGCCGCCCTGTCGTCGGAGGCTCCGAGCACCACGGCTCCGGCGGAGTTGCGGACGTTCGCCGACATGTAGCAGCCGACACCGGTGGCGGTGCCGTGCATGTAGCAGCCCACGGTGATGATGACCTGGCCCGAGGCGGGCACGGTGAACGTGGCGTTCATCGGGTCGCCCACGGCGTCGGTCAGGGTCTCGGCCCAGGTGGTGCTGGTGGTGCTGCCGCCGTCGAGGTTGACCCGGAAGACCGGCACCGGACCGACGGGCGCCCAGGCGGAGCCCGTGTAGTACATGAGGCGGCCCGGCGAGGCGATCCACGCCACCATCCCGGCCACCGGCGCGGTGACCTTGGTGTCCCGCTCGGAGGCGGTGCCGAACCGCATCACCGCCCGCCCGTCCAGCGACTGGGCGAGGGACTGGAGGTGCGCGGGCAGGTCGGCGGGATCGCTCGGCTGGGGGTAGGGGAGGTTGCTGAGCGGGGTGTACTGGGTGGTCATGCGATCTCCTCCTGGCCTCCGCCGGAGACGGGTGCGGCGGGTGCGGCGGGTGCGGTGTCGGGCTCGGGTCCGGGCTCCGGGGCCTCCGGGTCGGAGGGCGGGGGAGCGGGCGTGACGGGGTGCTCCTCCAGGAGCACCTCGACGGGGTGGGTCGGGTCCCCCGGGGCCTCGGTGCTGATCTCCACCGGCGGTGGGGTGTCCTCGGTCACCGCGGTGTCGGTGTTGTCGGTCATGACGCGCTCTCCTTGACCTGTCGCCAGGTCAGACCGCTGCCGGCGAGGTCTCCCAGCGTGGGATGGGCGGCGGCGACGTCCGCGTAGGTGGCACCGGCCGGGACGGGGGTGCGGTCGGAGGGGGTGTCGGGCGTCAGCCCGGCGTCCGCCGGAATCCCGTTCGTCCTGGTGCCGCGGAGGGTCAGGGTCTGCTGCACGGTTCCGGGCGCCGTGGAGCCGGTCTTGATCCCGACGACCCAGGCGAAGGTGTCCAGCGCCGCGCCGGTGGAGTCCACGACGCGTACGACGTCACCGAGCTGGATGCGCGGGTCGTACAGCACCTCGACCTCGCCGAGCACGGGCACGGGGTACTGGCCCGCCACCCGCATCGCGTCGGCGAGTTCCTGTGCCGCCCGGTAGTCCTGGATCCAGTCGCTGGCCTCGGCGTAGAACTCCTGGCGCCCGTGGTACTTCTCGCTGGTGCTGCCGGAGATCCACGAGGTCGCCTGCCGCTCGACCGCCTCGGTGGACGGCTTGAGCGTCTGGATGTGGACGGACGGCTTGCCGTCCTCCGTCACCGTGTACAGGCGCCGGCTGCTGCGGTTGGTGAACCGCAGGACCAGACACCCCTCCTCCCGCCGCGCGAGGATGTCCACGGCTCCCTTGACGGCGTCCGCGCCGGCCGCGTTGGAGGCCGCGAAGCGCACCGAGAAGCCGGGGGCGACGCTCTGGTCGTCGTCGACGTTCGGCGGACCGACGTCGAACTCCTCCTCGGCGAGCACGTACTTCAGCGTCACCGAGCTGTTGCCGGGCACCTCGCGCACCACGGTGTCGTTGTACGTCGTACCGCTGGTGACCTTCACCGACGACCAGTCCTTGAACGGCTGGACGCAGTAGTTGCGGCAGGCGTCGATCTCCTCGGTGACGGTGAGCGCCGCGATGTCCCGTACCGACGTCAGGGTCAGGTCGGGGGCCGTCGGGGCCTTCGCGAAGCGCGTGTAGTTGCGCCACTGGAAGACGCCCCGCTCGTCGAACTCGGCCGTCGACATGCTCGCCTTGGCGATCTGCGTGATCACGTCCCACTGGGAACCGGACACCCGCGGCACCGCGTACAGCGGGAGGATCGCGTCGTCCAGTTCGGCTTCCTTGACCCACGTCTTCTGGGCGAACTCCGTGGCCGTGGGCGTGCCGGCCAGGCCGCTGGTGAGCTGGACCGCCTCGGCGGCGAGCTGCGTCACCAGCCGCAGCTGGTACAGCTCGGCGGCCGGCTGCTCGGCCGACGGGTGGGTGAAGGTGACCGGGTTGCACGGGTAGTGCGTCCCGTCCGGGCCGGTCAGGAAGGGCTGCACGGTCGGCAGGACGGCCGTCCCGGTCGACGTGGTGTCGAACAGGCCGCCGATGTGCCAGACACCGGGCTTCTCCTTGAGCGCCGAGACGCCCCAGGAGTAGTAGTAGCCACTGCCCTCCCGGGTGCCGGAGTGCATGAACACCTGGCCGGTCGAGAAGTCGACGGCGATCCGCAGCCGGCCGGTCTGGGTGCCGGTGCGGTTGAGGTCCAGCTCCAGGGCGACGGTGCTGCCGAAGCCGACCGCGCTGTTCACCCAGGCCTCCGCGAACAGCCGACTGCCGGGGACGGTGACCCGGCTGCGGGGGAACCAGGTGGCGGTCATCGCGTTGGTGTCCGGCGCGGCGGCGTGCGGCACGAGTGCCATCTCGTGCGGGGCGCCCTGCCGGGTCCAGCTGTAGTGCCGCGGATCCGGTACGACCTCGGGCTGGCCGTAGGTCGCGGCGAACCCGCCGTGCAGCGAGGCGTACACCAGGGTGAGCGGCGCGGCCGGGTCGAACTCCGGGTACCGCGGCGGCGGGCAGGAGTGGACGCCGGCCTGCCGCAGCAGCTCGTCGACGCACCAGGTGGCGGTGGCCATCGGACGCCGCCAGTAGAACCCGGCGTACGGCCTCGGCAGCTCCGCGGGCCCGTGCAGCCGCTCCGCGCCGTCGAGCGCCGTCAGCTGCACGGTGTCCGTGCCGGAGGCGGCGGACCGGTTGCGCAGGGTGCCGCGGAAGGCGGGCAGGACGCCGGCGTCGGTGCCGTACTGGTGGACCACGGACTGGCCGGGACGGGCGATGTCGCCGGTCGAGCGCGGCGCCCACGGCGAGTACAGCGCGGGCGCCGACTTGCCGCCGGTGCCGGACAGCTGGAGCTGCAGCTGCGCCGACGAGCTGCCGGAGAACGCGCGCATGGCGTCCGGCAGGTCGGTGCTGTAGCTGCGCTCCAGCTGCCAGGACTGGACCTGCTCGGACACGTCCTGGCCGCCGAGGCGGGTGGTGTGGTGGGCGACGCGTGAGCCGGACTGGAGGGTGCCGGTCAGCTTCTCGTCAGTTGCTCGCACCGGCCACCTCCGCCAGCTCGATGGAGACGTTGCGGTACGGCAGCGGGCGGGCCGGGGAGTCGGTGAAGGCCGTGACGGCCATCACCGGGCACCCGTCGCCCGGCAGCTGGGGCACCGTGGGGTCGATGTGCAGCAGCTTCGCCGGGCCGATCCGCGACTGGAACGCGGTGGTCGCCGAGGCGAACGACACCGTGGCCGAGACGTGGGTGGCGCCGGCCGGCACGGCCGCCGGGGCCCAGCCGGTGACGGTCGCCAGCACCGCGCCGGCGGTGTCGTGGAAGGTGAGCGCGCAGCTCTGGGCGCGGGTGCGGACCGCGGCGGGCAGCACCAGGCCGACCAGTCCCGCTCCCGGCGGCAGCGCGTGCCCCTTCTGGGTGCCGTTGACGAAGGTCAGCGTTCCGGCGGTGGACGCGGCCAGGGAGGCGACCGCGTACCCCGAGGCGTCCGTCGACAGGGTGACGCCCGTCGCCGACCACTGCGTCAGCGCGCCCTTGCCGGCGGCCTGGTCGGCGGAGAGCAGGTTCACCGGGGCGGTGGGCACGTGGTCGTCGTCGATGGTCAGGACGGCGCCGTCGAGACCGTACGTCCCGATCTCGCCCGCGACGCCCGACGGAGTGACCAGGGCGGCACCCGCCGGGACCGTCGCCACGAGGGTGTGCCCGGTGTCGGCCGCGGACGACAGGTAGGTGCCCGCGGCGTCGCGCCAGTGCAGGCGGGTGGCGCAGGGGCCGACCCGCCACGACTTCGGCAGGGTGAACCGCACCCGCATGCCGGGCACGACGGGGAAGCCGGCTCGGGGCCGGCGCTGCCAGTTGAGCTGCGCCGTGGCGGTCTCCGCCTTCCAGACGTACGTCTGGGGCTGTGCCCCGGCGGCCGTCGACAGCTCGAGCTTGCCGCTGCCGCTGACGGAGGTGTACCAGACGTTGTACGGGTTGGTGGTCGCGATGCGCCCCTCCGCCTGGAGCGGGTCCAGCAGGTTGCGGGCCACCGGGTCGAGCAGGTCGACGGGGCCGGGGCCGTCGATGCGGCGGGCCAGCCGGTCCAGGTGCGTCGCGTCGTCCTGCGAGAGCCGGTCGAAGCTGAGCTTGATCCGGCGGGGGGCGCGCTTGGGCGCGATCGTGGTGATCTGACCGCTGAGCGAGGTGAACTGGGAGACGCCGAGGTCCGCGCCGCGTTCGAAGGCGCTGGCCGCCTGGCTGATCTCCCGGAGCTGTCCGGGCAGGCCGACCCAGAGATTCCTTGGCATGGGACGTGCCTCCTTCCTTGGTCGTGACTACCGGTGCCGTGCGGACACGACCTAGCGGCGGGCGAGTTGGCGGTGGCCGGCGATGACGGCGCGGGCGATGGTCTGGCCGTCGACCTGGACGTGGACGGGCCGGTCGGCGAGCCGCTCGACCGCCTCGGCGAGCCGGGCGATCTGGGCGCGGCCGCCGCCGGGGCCGATCATGCGCTCCAGCTTGCTGAGCGGGATGACGGCCTCGTGCTCGCCGGCCTCGCCGATCACGGCGAGGGTGCCGCCGTTGCGGGGCTGGACGATGCCGCCCTTGGCGAGGTGGGGGACGGGGATCTTCGGCAGGTTCATGGAGAAGCTCTTGCCGCCGAACTTCGGCACCCAGCTGGGGATCGAGACCTTGAAGCCGTTGAGCGCGCCGATGATCGTGTTGATGGCGGTGGCGAAGGCCCGGAAGGGCGCGAGCATGACGTTGCCGACGCCCTTGAGGATCGGCGTGATGACCCCGATCGCCGTGGACACGGCGCTCTGGATCGCCTTCATGCCGGCCTTGAAGCCCTTCGTCACGACGGAGACGATCTTGTCGACGTTGACGAACTTGGCGATGAGCGGGGCGAGCAGCGTCATGATGAGGCCGAACGGGCTGGCCGCCATGGCCAGGTTGAGGCCCTTCTGCGCCAGGCTCGCGCCCTTGAGGCCCTTGGTGAGCCCGCCACCCATGGTCTTGCCGGTCTTGTCCGCGTTCTTGCCGGCCTTGCCGACGGACTTCTCGACGGCGTCCGCCTGGCGCTTGACGTCACGCAGGGCGTTCTTCGCCTTGTCGGCGGAGCCCTTGAGCTTGTCGAGCGAGGTCTTGAACTTGTCGGTGCCGCCCTTGGCCTTGCCGAAGGAGGTGTTGGCGTTGTTCAGGCCGGTCCGGAGCTTGCCGACGGCGCTGTTGCCGTTGTTGGCGGAGGTGCGGAGCTTGCCGAGGGACGAGCCGGCCTTGTCGGCGCCGCCGCGCAGCTTCGCCACGGCGGCGGTGCCCTGTTGGGCCGAAGTCTTCATGCCGGAGACGGCTTTGCCGCCCTGCGCCAGTACCTGGGACAACCGCTGGGTCGCCGAAGCCGCACTGCGCAGCTTGCTGGTCAATGACACGTCGGGTGCCACCTTTCCTGATCAGAGGGAGCCGGACAAGTTGCGCAGTCCGTTCTGTACCGAGCGCATCTCGCGTATGAGGCCGTTCATTTCCGACCGAGTCTTGCGAGCGTCCGTCGCCACGTTCTTACGGGCCTCTTCCGCCTTCTTCTCCATTTCCTTGATCCGGTTGAGCTTCATCTGCAAGGCGTTCGTCTTGCCGAGTTCGGCCACCTTCTCGCGTATGCGCTTTTCGGTGCGCTCCGCATCGCGCATCAGCTTGCTCAGTTCGGCGCGCGTCTCGTAGACGACGGTCTTGTCCTTCGACGCCCGTGCCTCGGTGTTCTTCTCATCTACGCGCTGACGGATCGCCTTGAGCTTCTCCACCTCCTCGTTGAGCGCCTTGAGTTTCCTGTGTTCCGTTCTCTCCGCTTGTTCGATGCGGTTTTCCAGGTGCTTTTTCTGGTCGGCCCACGGGAAGGTGGCGATCTGCTTTCCGCGGAAGGTCATGCCCTTCTCGTCCACCTTGAAGAGCGTGAAATCCGCCTTCACCACGGTGAGCCCCAGGGCGAGCGCTGTGACGTCGAATTTGATGACGGCCAGACTCGTGGCCAAGCCGTTGACAGTGTGGCTGAGCTCGCGGTACATCTCCTTGTAGCGCAGCGACTCATTGGGATCGATCCATGGCGGGGTGCCGAGTACCGGTTTATCTGATCCTTGTTGCGGCATTTTTCCTCTATTTCCGTTGCGGGAGGTTGACGCCCGCCGTTTCCTCGGGGAGACCATGTCCGTCGGACCGTGGATCGCATGGCTTCTGCTGCTTGCGCCCGCCGTGGTCGTCGCGCCCGTGGCCGCGGCTTCGCTCTATGTGCACCTGCGCTTGCGCCGCAAGGGGGTGCCGGTGGAAGCGACGTGCGATCGCGCCTTCCGGAACAACGGCCTTTGGGCGTGCGCGTACCGTTATGTCGACAGCGCCGGGATGTCGCATTACGAATACCGGCAGAAGCCCTATCCCCTTCCGGTCCCGGAGCGGGGCCGGAAGGTGTCCGTGGTCTACGACCCGAAGCGCCCGAAGCGTTCGCGCACTCAGTACGAGTTGAGGCGCCCGGTCCCCTGGGCGGGTGTGAGCATCGGCGCCTATCTCTTCGTGCAGCTCGTCCTGGGCATTCTCGGCGGCGCCTTTCTGGCCGTCGGGATGTTCGAGAGCTGACGCGCACCGGGTTGCCCGGCGGCCGCGGACCGCATCGGGCCGGGTCAGGCGAAGAAGCGGCTGATCTCCTCCGGAGTCGGGCCGACGACCTCCGGCGGGGCGGACTCCTCGGCCTCCCCGCCGTCGCCGTCGTCGGGCCGCGGTACCGGCTTCGGGTACTCCAGCGGCTCCGCGTCCTCGTCCTGGTTGACCGTGGCGAACATCCAGTTGGACTCGGCGAGATGGTCCACCGCGGCGGCGAGCAGGTAGTCGCTCACGCCCCACTCCGCCGCCTCGCCGTGCGTCGCGCGCGCGAGCGCGCTGTCACGCGGCATGTGCCGGACCAGCACCGCGAGCCGGCGCGAGGAGAGCCGGCCGCGGTGCCAGTCGAGCAGGTCCACGCCGTAGTGGCGCAGCAGGTCGGCCTCCAGGGCCTCGGCGTGCTCCTCGACGAGCACGCCGAGGCTCAGCCTTCCCCCAGGCCGAGCCCGGTCTCCTTGCCGTACGCCTCCAGGATGGCCGCGATGTCCTGCATCGTGACCTCCAGGCGGTCGAAGCGGGCGTACTGCTGCTCGCCCAGGAGCAGCCGCAGCAGCCCGTCGACGTCGTTGTCGTCGAGCTCGCGCAGCTTGCGGGCGGTGGAGCGGGACAGCTCGGTCGGCAGCTGGAACGTCTGGTCGTCGAGCTCGAAGCTCCAGGCGCGGCCGAGTGCTTCCAGGCGCTGGGCGCGGGCGGCGTTGACGTTGAAGGAGGACATGCGTGGGCTCCTTTGGGGATGGGGGATGGGGGAGGGGGGAGGGGGGAGGGGAAACGAAGGCGCCGGCGCCCGGCGCGCGGCCACAGGGGACCGCGCGCCGGACACCGGCGTGGGGGAGGGGCGGGCGCCGGGGGAGCGCCGCGCCCTTACGCGTACGACTTGTCCTTCATGATCCAGGTCGCCAGCGTGGAGCTGCCCTCGGGCGCGAGGGCGGTGAAGGTGATGCCGAGCTTCAGCGCGCCGGTGCGGGTCAGGCCGATCTCCTCGGTCTCCGTGACCTGGCCGCGCGGGACGATGAAGCGGTATGTGACGTCCGAGCCGTCCTTGAACTCGATGCCGAGCTGGCGCTCGTCCTTCTGCGGCTCGGCGCCCATGGCGTACGAGTAGGTGTCGACGGCCCCGGTGGCGGTCACCGGGGTGACCGAGCCGCCGCCCATGAAGAACGGCAGCGTGTCCTTGTTGAACTGCAGGAGCTGGAACTTCACCGTCAGGTCGCGGTCCGAGTAGATGAAGCGGGCCGGGCTGACCGACTGCCAGGTGTCGACCGGGTCGATCTTGTCCTTCTTGTTGAACTTGATGCCGTCGGTGCTGGTGTAGCCGAGCTCGGTCCAGCCGGTGACCCACTCGTCGGCGGTGTGCTTCGGCGCGGCCGGGCCGGTGGGGCCGGCGGCGGCGACGAGGATGCGGCCGGTGCCGGCGACGCGGATCTGGTTGCCGTTGTTGGCGGGCATGGGAACTCCTCAGGTGAAGGGTGGTGCGGGATATGGCGAAGGCCCCGCCGCGGGTGCGACAGGGCCTGTTCGTGGGCCGCGCGGGACGCGCGGCGGGGTGTGCCGGTGCGGTGCGGCCCGCGGTACGGACCGGTTGCGCGGGCCGGTTACGCGGGGCGGATCGAGATCCGGACCGTCGAGAGGTAGCGGTTGCCGTTCGGCCGGTTGTAGTCGGGCAGCCAGCGCGGACCGTCCGCCTCGGCCACCTCGGTGACGGAGGCGCCGCCGTACACCGTTCCGGCGGCTTCGAGCAGCGCGGCACGCGCGGTGAGCGCCACCGTGTGGGCGGCGGTCTTGTCCGGCCCGTAGACCTCCAGGTCGAGCAGCGGCTGGTCGAGGTGGAGGTCGTCCACCCAGGCGCCGCCGACGCGGGAGACGAGGACGGCCTTCTGGGTGCCGTCGAACCCGGCGGGCGGCCGATTGTCGACCACGACACCGGCCAGTTCCGCCCGGTTCTTCAGGTGGTCGACCACGAGTCGTTCCGCGTCCGGGAAGGCGAGAGGGCTCACATGGACGCTCCCTTCAGGAGAGAGTCGGAGAGTCGGGAAAACACGAAGCGGCAGGACCGCCGCCCTGGTGGAGGGCGCAGCTCTGCCGCTGCTCCAAGTGTGATCGAGGCCCGCGGCCTCCGCAACCAACTTCCCCCCGGCTGCGGGGGGACGCGCTCCGTATGTCCGCCGCGACCCCCCTCATCTGCGCTACGCTCGCTAACCCGAACATAAGTTCGAGCAAGGAGCAGGGTCGAGCGGACGAGCGGACGCGGACGCGGAAGGTACGGAGCACCCGGGCGGGAGTGAGGAGTGGTGGGGCGTGCAGGAGACGAACACGAGGAGCGGGCGGGCCGCCGGCGGTGAAGGCCGATGAGGAACAGCTCGCAGGACCGACTGGCAGATGTCGCCGCCGCCGTCGTCGAGGTCGCCGTGGAGAGCGCCGCGGCGGGGACGTACACCGGAGGGGTCGGCCGCGCCCTCAGTTCCGTCATCGCCAAGGTCGGCGCGCGCCTCACGGTCGACGCCGAGCTGCGCGGCTTCTCCAGCGGCTGGCAGGAGGCGGTGGCCACGCTGAGCCCGGAGCCACCCGCCCCCGCGAAGCAGGTGCAGCACGCGTCCGTGGTGCGCATCCCCAGCCCGCCGGACACGGCGGAACGCGGCTGACCTCTCGATACGTCGATACGCACGACGACGCCGGGGCGACCACTCCTCTGAGGAAGTGGCCGCCCCGGCGTCGTCATGCGTGCTCAGGCCTGGACCGGCCGCGGCTTGCGGCGCGCGGAGCGCTCGGCGGCGAAGACGTCCTCCAGCCGGTAGAGCTGCGCCCTGCCCTGCCGCCCCGCGGGGGACAGGTGCCCGAGCTGCACCCACTTGCGGATGGTGGTGGGCACGACCCCCGCCTCCTGCGCGGCCAGCTGCCCGGTGACGAGCGCGGCTCCGGCCGGGACCGGGATCCGGGACGTGATCGGCGTACGGCTCATCGGGCCCCTCCGTCGCGCACCGCCGCGGCCGCCGCCGCCGGTGCCGTCTCCTCCATGCGGGCGGCGATCTCCGCCACGCCGCCCTCCGCCGCCTCGGCCAGCTGCTGCCAGGCGTCCTCCGCCCACAGGTGCCGGAACGCCGGGTCGCTCACGCAGTCGCAGTCCGGCAGACCGCACCGGCACCCGGGGTTGACGCACACCACGGCCCGGCTCGTCGGGAACGCCCGCAGCGACACCGAGTCGCACCACGGGCAGCGCCCGGACACGCGCACCACCGTCTCCGCCTCGCCCAGCTCCCGCGCGCAGCGCCTCGCCATGCGGCGCATCTCGTCCCGTACGTGGACGGCGAGCGTGGCGTCGGAGCCGATGCGGCCGAGCAGCTCCGTGATCCGCCGCAGCCGCTGCGCGACGTCGGCCCGGCGCGGCCGGCCCAGGCCCAGCCGGTCGTACACCGCCTCCTCCAGCTCCACCACACCGTCGGTGATGTCCCGGATCGCGTCGGACACGTGGAGGCGGATGGGGGAGGCGACGTGCCCCGGTACGGACAGGCCGTGGCGCTGCTCGTTCAGCAGCGCCTCCTGCCGCTCGGCGCGCAGCCGGGCGGCGCGGGCGGCGAGCTGCGCGGCCCCGGGGGCCGGGCGGTCACGGGTCGGCGCGCCGCCGCGGCTCGGCGACGGCGCCAGTTCGGTGAGCAGTTCGGGGAACTGGCGGACCAGCATGGCGGTCCACAGTGCGGCATCCCGTACGACGCCGGCGGTGGCGTCGTCGGCGGTGGTGGTGAGGGTGGTGGGCTGGCTGACGGACATGGAGTGCTCCCTCCTGCGGGGCGCCGCGAGAGCGCCGACGTGGAGCGGCCGCCGACACGACGGTGGCGGACGTGGTGAGTGACTGTGGCTGCCGGCCCGGTGGTGCCGGCCGTACCGGTGGTGCCGGCCGTACCGGCGGCGTGTGGTGTACGTACGTGCGGGGCCTGCGCGGCGGCGGAGGTCAGGCGGCGGCCTGGTCGAGCGGGGGCATGCGGTGGTCCTCGGGGCCCGCCGCGAGGGCCTCGGCCTCACGGGCGCCGCCCTGGGCGCGGGCACGGTTGCCCCGGTTCAGGTCCACGGGCCGGCCGTTGTGCCACAGCCGCCCGGCGCTCACGCCGTCGAACCACGTACGCGCGGGGTCCACGGCCTCCTCGCACTCCCGCGTCACAGGGCAGCGCGCGCACGCCCGCAGCGCCGGCGCCGCGTCGGCCGGCCGCCGGGCGAAGACCACCTGCGGCGGCAGCCCCGCACAGGCGGCGTCCATCCGCCACCCGAGGAACTCCCGCAGCTCCGCGGCGGACGATGACGACGACGGACGGGCGTTGAACGGCGGTACGGACATGACGGTGGCCCCCTGATGCACTGCGAACGCTTGAGCGAAACGTATGTTGCGAGGCAGCACACTGACATGTTGCGAGCGAGCGCGCAACTAAAAGTGAAAGGGGGCGTACCCACTTCTCGACGCAATCTTCACAATTGCGTGCGTGTAAGCGCGCAACCAGTGCGCGCAAGCGCGATAGTCTGGTGGCCGCCTCGAAGGGAGGGCGTACCCATGTCCGTCAGCGAACTGGAAGAGTTCACGGCCTGGATCGAAGGGGTGATCCGGCGGCAGGGGTACGACATCGACAGCCCGCGCGGCGGTGGCAAATCCCGCCTCGCCGACGAGGCCGGCGTGCACCGGGCGGCCATCACCCGCCTCCTGCAGGGGCAGAGCATGCCGGACCTGGAGACCATGCGCCGCCTCGCCCACGTGCTGCGCGTCCCGGTCCGCGACATGCTCATCAAGTCCGGCAGACTCACCGAGGAGGACCTGCCGTTGCCCGGCCTGTCCGGTGACGTGCCGCCCGCCGAGGAGTCGGCGGCCCCCGCCCTCACCCTCGAACAGGCCGCGGCCGGGCTGGGCATCCCGCCCGACCAGCGCGACATGTTCATCCGGGTGGCCGGACAGTTCCTCCCCGAGTGGCCCGCCGGCCGCCCCGAGCGCGAGGGGCACCCAGGGGCCCGGCAGGCGGACGCGAAGGGTGTCCGCGAGGCCTGACTCCGCTTTCTCGTAAGCTTGTTCGCGCCTGTCCCCACGATTTCGCAGGCTCATTGCCCCGGCGGCGGCCGAGCCTCCGGGGGCACCGCCGTAGGTATGGGCGTCGCCGGCGCGGAGCGTGAACCGGCGTCTTCGGCGGAACCGAAACGGCGACGGGTTGCGAAAGAGAGTGTCATGGTCGAGGGCGAGGGGTGCTCCCGGCCGACCGGCGACCCGGGCGACGACGAGGCGGGGCCGACCAGGGCCAGGGGCCCCGTACGCGGACTTCCGGAACCGGCCGCCGACCTGCCGGCCCTGCTCGCCGCCCTCGGTCGCTACCTGGAGGGGCACGCGCCCGACGAGGTCGTCGTGCTGCTGCGCGAGGAACTGGCGCGCCGAGAGTTCCAGGCGTACGTCAACGGCTGGCGCGACGCCGCCGACGAGTACGAACCCGTCCTGGAGGAGGCCCGCCGCATCGCCCAGACCCGCCGCCTGCGGCTGGTCGGCCGCACGCCGGGCCAGGCGGCGGTCATCCCCTTCCCCCAGGGCGAGGACCCGGCGGCGGACGACGAGTCCGCCGGGGGCCGACCGGAAACCGGCCCGGAGTCCCCGGGCCCCGGCGCCGAGGCGAGCGCGTCGGCCTCCCGGCGGCCGAGGGGGCGCGGCGGCGCGTCCGGCGACGCCGGAAGGGACCCGGCCCCGGTCTCTCCGCCCACTTCGCCCGCTTCGCGCTCGCGCGCAACAAGCGAGGACGCGGCGGCGCACCCTCGCGACCGCCCAGCCCGCCAGGCCCGCCAGGCCCCGGCCGACCCGCCCGCCGCCGAGCCCCCCACCCAGCGCCAGGCCCCGGCCGCACCGCGCCCGCACCCCCGCGAGAACGGGCAGGGCCAGGTCCCGCCCCCGTCGGACGCCGTCGAGGACGCGCACCGCCCGCCCCCGGACGGGAACGCGCCCGGCACCAACGAGCACCCGCAGGGCCAAGACGCCGCCGGCTCACGCGCCGCCGAGGGCCCGCAGCGCCGGCCCGCCGCCGAGTCCGCGACCCGCGAGGGCCCGCAGCGCCAGGCCGATGCGCAGGATCAGGCTGCGGACCAGGCCCGTACCGCGGCCGCCGCGCCCAAGCTCGTCGCCAAGTCGCGCAGCTCCCGCGTCCCCACGATCCCGCGGCTCCCGGCGCGCCGCCGGAGGCCCGGCGACCACCCCTGAGGCGGCGCGCAGCCCCCGCGCCCACGCCCGCGCCCACAGCCGGGCCGGCGGCCGGGACCGGGGTTCGGGCGGACGCCGAGGCGAGGCGCTTTCGCGCAGGCGGTCGGGGCCCGGCGGGCGAGGTCATTTGTTTTGACCCAGGTCCATACGGTAGGTACGCTCAGACCTTGTGCCTGGGGTGTGCCTGGGCTCCTGTGCGTGTCCTCAACCGCACGGCGAGTCGAGCATCGGCCACCGCAATCTGCGCCCATTTCCGCCTCGCGGCGGAAGTCCGCAGTATTCGACACACCCGACCGCGTGGGTCGGCAACGTTCCAGGTTAGCTTTACTACACGGCACACAGAAACCGGAGAAGTAGTGCCTACGATCCAGCAGCTGGTCCGGAAGGGCCGGCAGGACAAGGTCGAGAAGAACAAGACGCCCGCACTCGAGGGTTCCCCTCAGCGCCGCGGCGTCTGCACGCGTGTGTTCACGACCACCCCGAAGAAGCCGAACTCGGCCCTCCGCAAGGTCGCGCGTGTGCGTCTGACCAGCGGGATCGAGGTCACGGCTTACATTCCGGGTGAGGGACACAACCTGCAGGAGCACTCCATCGTGCTCGTGCGTGGTGGCCGTGTGAAGGACCTGCCGGGTGTTCGTTACAAGATCATCCGCGGCTCGCTCGACACCCAGGGTGTCAAGAACCGCAAGCAGGCCCGCAGCCGCTACGGCGCCAAGAAGGAGAAGTAAGAATGCCTCGTAAGGGCCCCGCCCCGAAGCGCCCGGTCATCATCGACCCGGTCTACGGTTCTCCTCTGGTGACCTCGCTCATCAACAAGATCCTGCTGAACGGCAAGCGCTCCACCGCCGAGCGGATCGTCTACGGCGCCATGGAAGGCCTCCGCGAGAAGACCGGCAACGACCCGGTCATCACGCTGAAGCGCGCCCTCGAGAACGTCAAGCCGTCTCTCGAGGTCAAGTCCCGCCGTGTCGGTGGCGCCACCTACCAGGTGCCGATCGAGGTCAAGCCCGGTCGCGCCTCCACGCTCGCGCTGCGCTGGCTCGTGGGTTACTCCCGCGCCCGTCGCGAGAAGACCATGACCGAGCGCCTCATGAACGAGCTCCTGGACGCCTCGAACGGCCTCGGTGCTTCGGTCAAGAAGCGTGAGGACACGCACAAGATGGCCGAGTCCAACAAGGCCTTCGCGCACTACCGCTGGTAGTCGCACCCACATCGAGACCGAGAGAAGACTGAAGCCTTATGGCTACCACTTCGCTTGACCTGGCCAGGGTCCGCAACATCGGGATCATGGCCCACATCGACGCGGGCAAGACGACCACCACCGAGCGGATCCTGTTCTACACCGGCGTTTCGTACAAGATCGGTGAGGTCCACGACGGCGCCGCCACGATGGACTGGATGGAGCAGGAGCAGGAGCGCGGCATCACGATCACGTCCGCCGCGACGACCTGCCACTGGTCGCTCGAGGACGTCGATCACACCATCAACATCATCGACACCCCGGGTCACGTCGACTTCACCGTCGAGGTGGAGCGTTCGCTCCGCGTCCTCGACGGCGCCGTGACGGTGTTCGACGGTGTGGCCGGTGTCGAGCCGCAGTCCGAGACCGTGTGGCGTCAGGCGGACCGCTACGGCGTTCCGCGTATCTGCTTCGTCAACAAGCTCGACCGTACGGGCGCCGAGTTCCACCGCTGCGTGGACATGATCTCGGACCGCCTGGGTGCGCAGCCGATCGTCATGCAGCTCCCGATCGGTGCCGAGGCGGACTTCAAGGGCGTCATCGACCTGGTCCGCATGAAGGCGCTGGTCTGGTCCGCCGAGGCCGCCAAGGGCGAGATGTACGACATCGTCGACATCCCGGCCACGCACGCCGAGGCCGCCGAGGAGTGGCGCGGCAAGCTGGTCGAGACCGTCGCCGAGAACGACGAAGAGATCATGGAGCTGTACCTGGAGGGCCAGGAGCCGTCCGAGGAGCAGCTGTACGCCGCGATCCGCCGTATCACCATCGCCTCCGGCAAGGGCACCGGCACCACGGTCACCCCGGTGTTCTGTGGCACCGCGTTCAAGAACAAGGGTGTCCAGCCCCTGCTCGACGCGGTCGTGCGCTACCTCCCCTCCCCCGTCGACATCGAGGCCATCGAGGGCCACGACGTCAAGGACGCGGAGACGGTCGTCAAGCGCAAGCCGTCCGACGACGAGCCGCTGTCGGCGCTGGCGTTCAAGATCATGAGCGACCCGCACCTCGGCAAGCTCACCTTCGTCCGGATCTACTCCGGTCGCCTGGAGTCCGGCACCTCGGTGCTGAACTCCGTCAAGGGCAAGAAGGAGCGCATCGGCAAGATCTACCGCATGCACGCGAACAAGCGTGAGGAGATCGAGTCGGTGGGCGCCGGCGACATCATCGCCGTCATGGGTCTGAAGCAGACCACGACCGGTGAGACGCTGTGCGACGAGAAGGCCCCGGTCATCCTGGAGTCCATGGACTTCCCGGCCCCGGTCATCGAGGTCGCGATCGAGCCCAAGTCCAAGGGTGACCAGGAGAAGCTGGGTGTCGCCATCCAGCGTCTCGCGGAGGAGGACCCCTCCTTCCAGGTGCACACCAACGAGGAGACCGGCCAGACCGTCATCGGCGGTATGGGCGAGCTTCACCTCGAGGTCCTCGTCGACCGCATGAAGCGCGAGTTCAAGGTCGAGGCCAACGTCGGCAAGCCTCAGGTCGCGTACCGTGAGACGATCCGCAAGGCCGTCGAGCGCGTGGACTACACCCACAAGAAGCAGACCGGTGGTACCGGTCAGTTCGCCAAGGTGCAGATCGCGGTCGAGCCGATCGAGGGCGGCGACGCCTCGTACGAGTTCGTCAACAAGGTCACCGGTGGCCGCATCCCGAAGGAATACATCCCTTCGGTGGACGCCGGCTGCCAGGAGGCCATGCAGTTCGGCATCCTCGCGGGCTACGAGATGACGGGCGTCCGCGTCACGCTTCTCGACGGTGCCTACCACGAGGTCGACTCCTCCGAGCTCGCCTTCAAGATCGCCGGTTCGCAGGCCTTCAAGGAGGCCGCGCGCAAGGCGTCCCCGGTGCTCCTCGAGCCGATGATGGCCGTCGAGGTCACCACGCCCGAGGACTACATGGGCGACGTCATCGGTGACATCAACTCCCGCCGTGGCCAGATCCAGGCCATGGAGGAGCGGGCCGGCGCCCGGGTCGTCAAGGGCCTGGTGCCGCTTTCGGAGATGTTCGGCTACGTCGGCGACCTCCGCAGCAAGACCTCGGGTCGCGCAAGCTACTCGATGCAGTTCGACTCCTACGCCGAGGTTCCGCGGAACGTCGCCGAGGAGATCATCGCGAAGGCCAAGGGCGAGTAACTCTCACCGGTTCACGCTTTAGGCTTGACACCATCCGCCGGGGCTCCGCCCCGAACCCGAGGCAGAGTTCCCGGCGGGTGGCCACCCAGCAAAGATCACCTGGCGCCGATGAGTAAGGCGTACCAGAACCACTCTCAGGAGGACCCCCGTGGCGAAGGCGAAGTTCGAGCGGACTAAGCCGCACGTCAACATCGGCACCATCGGTCACATCGACCACGGTAAGACGACCCTCACGGCCGCCATTACCAAGGTGCTGCACGACAAGTACCCGGACCTGAACGAGGCTTCGGCCTTCGACCAGATCGACAAGGCTCCTGAGGAGCGTCAGCGCGGTATCACCATCTCCATCGCGCACGTCGAGTACCAGACGGAGTCGCGTCACTACGCGCACGTCGACTGCCCGGGTCACGCGGACTACATCAAGAACATGATCACCGGTGCGGCCCAGATGGACGGCGCCATCCTCGTGGTCGCCGCCACCGACGGCCCGATGCCGCAGACCAAGGAGCACGTGCTCCTGGCCCGCCAGGTCGGCGTTCCGTACATCGTCGTCGCCCTGAACAAGGCCGACATGGTGGACGACGAGGAGATCCTGGAGCTCGTCGAGCTCGAGGTGCGTGAGCTCCTCTCCGAGTACGAGTTCCCGGGCGACGACCTGCCGGTCGTCAAGGTCTCGGCGCTGAAGGCGCTCGAGGGCGACCCGGAGTGGGCCGAGTCGGTCCTCAACCTGATGAACGCCGTCGACGAGGCCATCCCGCAGCCGGAGCGCGACGTCGACAAGCCGTTCCTCATGCCGATCGAGGACGTCTTCACGATCACCGGTCGCGGTACGGTCGTCACCGGCCGTATCGAGCGTGGTGTCCTGAAGGTCAACGAGACCGTCGACATCATCGGCATCAAGACCGAGAAGACCACCACCACGGTCACCGGCATCGAGATGTTCCGCAAGCTGCTCGACGAGGGCCAGGCCGGTGAGAACGTCGGTCTGCTCCTCCGTGGCATCAAGCGCGAGGACGTCGAGCGCGGCCAGGTCATCATCAAGCCGGGCTCGGTCACCCCGCACACCGAGTTCGAGGCGCAGGCCTACATCCTGTCCAAGGACGAGGGTGGCCGCCACACGCCGTTCTTCAACAACTACCGCCCGCAGTTCTACTTCCGTACCACGGACGTGACCGGCGTCGTGACCCTCCCCGAGGGCACCGAGATGGTCATGCCGGGCGACAACACCTCCATGTCCGTCCAGCTGATCCAGCCGGTCGCCATGGAGGAGGGCCTCAAGTTCGCCATCCGTGAGGGTGGCCGGACCGTCGGCGCCGGCCAGGTCACCAAGATCGTCAAGTAACTTTGACGGTTTGACCTGGTAGCTCGTCGCAGAGCTGCTGCAAGCCGAGGGCCCCGCACCGAGAGGTGCGGGGCCCTTCGGCGTATCCGGCGCTGGGCGCTCAGCCTTCGGTACGCGGCTCCGGCGCCCATGTCCACGGGTGGGCGTCCGCGCCGAGGCCGATCGCGACGACGCCGTGCTCGCGGTGGGCGTGCAGCGTCGCCGACTCCAGGGCCACGGCCCCCTGCGTACGGGTGGACAGCCGTCCGCCGCCGGTGCGGATCCGGACGCGGCCCCGCAGGTCCTTGCCGACCAGCACCGGCCCCTCGGGGGTCGCGACGGCGCCGACGGGCCCGTACCCGTCGAAGGCGATACGGGTCGGGGCCGCGCCGTCGACGCGTACCGCCGTCAGCTTCTCGCTGGTCGGCGCGCGGTAGTACAGCTCCAGGCCGCCGTCGGGCGCCGCCGCCACCGCCAGCGGATCGCCGGAGGCGGGCAGACCGCTGTCCGGGCGGAACGTGACCCGCCCGCCCGGCGCGGTCTGCGCCCAGTGGTGGATCGTGTCGCGGGCGGTGGCGAAGAGGTGGACGCGCCCGGTGCGGTCCGCCGCGGCCGCCAGGCCGTCCTGGATCTCCTCGCCGCCGAGGTCCCGCCAGGGCCCCCAGCTGCCGTCGGGCTCCCGGACGCGGGTGCTGACGCCCTTGTCCGCGTTGCGTACGAAGAGGTGGACCCGGTCGCCGCCGTCGGTGACGGCCACCGGGACGCCGAGCCGGCGCCCGCGGTCGTCGCCGTGCTCGGGGTTGCCGAGCCCGCGCCAGGGGAGGAACGGCCCACCCGGCGTGCGCTGCTCCAGCACCACGATCTCGCGCTTGTTCGGGCCGCCGTGCCCGCCGAGCGCCGCGAAGCGCAGGCCGAAGAGGAGCCGCCGCCCGTCCTTGAGGGCCGCCGAGCCGAGGCCGGGCGCGAGCGGCCCGCCGCCGAGGTCGTCCGGCTCGCCCCACTGGCCGCTGCCGCGCGCGGTCTCGTGCCAGCGCACCGCGCGCAGGCCGAGCACCCCGTACACGGCGAGCCGTCCGTCGGGCTCGGTGACGACGACCGGCCCGGGGTCCGGGTAGCGGTAGTGCGTGGCCCGCACCCACCCCTTTTTGTTGGTGAGGGGGCGGACGCCGCCGACGCTGTAGTCGCCGCAGCCGCCGCTGTTGCCGCACTGCCAGTCCGGGTCGCCGCCGTACGGCACGAGGTGCGCGGCCTTCTCGCGCAGCACGGGCTCGGGGAGGTTCTTGGGCCAGTGCCGGTTGTAGTAGCCCCGGAAGGACGTCGTCACGAAGGCCGGTATCGCGCCGCCGTCCCCCGTCGCGTGCGCGACCCAGCGGATCATGGCCGCCCAGCTGAAGGAGGCGACGGCGGTGTGGTCGGCGTGGTCCGAGTAACCCCGCTGCTCGGAGTCCTTCTTGCGGGTCTTCTCGTCGCTGTGCTGGATGTCCGGATCCGGGTCCAGGGTGTGGATGACGGTCGGCCGGTACTGCTCCATGAGCCCGACGAGCACGTCGATGAGCCGGTCGTAGTCGTAGTCGTCGGCCTTGCGTACGGGGGAGTCGTCGGCGACGACGGTCCGCAGGCCCAACTGGCGGTCGTGCCACAGGCTGGGGAGCGCCATCCAGCGGCGCGGGGCGTGCATGGCGAGGTTGAGGAAGACCAGCTCGACGCGGCGGTTGCCGTGGGTCAGCGTGTTGATCTCGGCGCGCCGGTCGCCGCGGAGGGTGAGGACGCCCTTCTGCCACGGCGTGAACGTGTCGAGTCCCAGCATCCGCGCGTACGCCTGCCGCAGCCCCTGGTGCCGGGCCGAGGAGTACGCCGACTTGTCGGCGGGGATGTCCTTGCGGCCGGGGATGTGGTTCTTGCCGTCGTGCTCGCCCGCGGTGACGTAGACGGAGACCAGCGGGACACCGGCGTCGACCATCCGCTGGGTGTCCGGGTTCATGAAGTACAGGTCGTCGTCCGGGTGTGCGGCGATCTGCATCAGCTGCGCGCGCCGCGAGCTGGTGATCGGCATCCCGGGCGCGGGATCGGCCGTGGGCCCGCTGCGCCGTGGCGTGGGCACGGTGCACCCGGTGACCCCGGCGGCGACCGCCGCCCCGATGGCGGCCATGCCGGCCAGAACGCCGCGCCGCCGCACGTTCGTCGCCACCCGCCCGATGGCAGGGCGCAGCCCCGCCCCCCGTATCTCGTTCACTTGCCGTGCTCCCCGTCCGCTTCCCCCGCAGCGGTGCCCCCGCCTGCGTTACGTCGTCCCCGATCGCGGCGGCGGGGCTGGTGCGGAGCCGCGCGCCGCGCGGTCGGTTAGACGGATTATCGGGGGGCGGGGTTGCCTGGGGCGGGGCGGGTCCCCTCAGGGCTCTCCCGGCGCTCCGGTGCCGACAGCGCCGCACGGTCCCGCCGCGAACGCAGCACCGCCAGCGCGCCGATGGCGACCAGTGACCAGCCGCCGGAAACCGGCTCCAGCAGGGACACCGGCACCCCGAGCGCCAGCAGGATCCACCCGAGCTCGGGGGGCAGCGTCCCGGTGGTCGTCGCGGACCTGCGGGCCAGGAGGCCGAGACCGATGAAGGCGATGCCGCAGGCCATGAACCAGAGGGCCATCATGCGGCCCTCGTCGTCGTTGCCGACGGTGTTCCACAGCCCCTCGGAGAGGATGCCGCTCCAGTGGGAGCGGGCGGCGACGAAGCCGACGAGCAGGTGCGTCGCGGCGGCGGCGTGGACGAGTCGGGGTATCCAGAGCGTGAGGCCACGGGCAGGGGTCGTCATGAAGTCATGGTCCTTCCGGATGGCGTGTCGGTTCTTCAGTTGTCGCGCGGGGACGGCCGGGGCTGACGGGACTACTGGTGCGGCTGGGACCGCCGGGGTGGCTGGGGCGGCCGGTCCGCGATCTGGCCCGCGACCTGGCCCGCGACCAGGCCCGCCTCGTGCGCCGCGAGGGCGGCCTCCACACGATTCCGGGCGCCGAGCTTCGCCAGTACGGCGCTGACGTGGGCCTTCACCGTGCCCTCGACCAGGTGCAGCGTCGCCGCGATCTCCGCGTTGGAGAGCCCCGCGCCGAGCCCGGCCAGCACGTCGCGCTCCCGGCCCGTCAGATGGTCGAGGGACCGCCGGGGCCGGGCGGACCGGTGCGCGCGCAGACCGGCGACGACCCGGGCGGCGACCCTCGGCGACAGGTAGGCCCCGCCGGAGGCCACGGCCTGCACCCCGTTCAGCAGCTCCCGGGGATCGTCGGCCTTCAGCAGGAACCCGCTGGCGCCTTCCTCCAGGGCCCGTTGGATGAAGTGGTCCTCGCCGAACGTCGTCAGCATCACCACGCCGCTCGTCGGCACGGCCTGATGGATGCGGGCCGCCGCCGCGATGCCGTCGAGGCCGGGCATCTGGATGTCCATGAGGACCACATCGGGCCGGTGACGGCGCGCCAGCGAGACCGCCTCCGCCCCGTCGGCCGCCTCGGCGACCACCTCCGTCCGCGGGTCCCGCGCCAGGATGGCCCGGATACCGGCCCGCACCATCGCCTCGTCGTCCACCACGAGGACGCGGACCGGCCGTTGACCTGGTGTCGTCTCTTCCACACGGCGAGCGTACGGACCCGGCCGGGCCGCGCGGCCCGGACCCCCGCCGAAGTCCGACCAGCGGCGCAGCACCACCCCCGACGAACGGAAGGAAGGACCTGACGATCGGCCCATGTGCCGCTGGACGCAGGCCTCTTAGCGTCGTCGCCGTACCTCGGAGCAGACGGAGGAATCGGCGTGATCACCCTGAGAGGGCTCAGCAAGCGCTACGGCGAGACCGTCGCCGTCAACGACCTGACAGTGGACGTCAGGGAAGGCAAGGTGACCGGCTTCCTCGGCCCCAACGGCGCCGGAAAGTCCACCACGATGAGGATGATCCTCGGCCTCGACCACCCCTCCCGGGGCCGGGCCCTTGTCAACGGCAGGCCCTACACCGCCCTGCGGCACCCGGTCCGCGAGGTCGGCGCGCTGCTGGACGCGAAGGCGCTCCACCCCGCGCGCTCCGCCCGCAGCCACCTCGTCGCACAGGCCCGCAGCAACGGCATCCCGGTACGCCGCGTGGACGAGGTGCTGGAGACCGTCGGCCTCGCCAAGGCGGCGCGCCGCCGCGCCGGGACGTACTCGCTCGGCATGTCCCAGCGGCTCGGCGTCGCCGGGGCGCTGCTCGGTGACCCGTCCACGCTGATCCTGGACGAGCCGGTCAACGGCCTCGACCCCGACGGCGTGCGCTGGATGCGCGACCTCGTCCGGAGCCAGGCCGCGCAGGGCCGCACGGTCTTCCTCTCCAGCCACCTGATGAGCGAGATGCAGCTGACGGCCGACCACCTCGTGGTCATCGGCCGGGGCCGGCTGCTGGCCGACACCTCCATGGCGGACTTCCTCGCGGGCGGCTCCCGCGCGACCGTGCGGGTGCGCGTACCGGATCCGGAGGAGCGGGCCGTCCTCGTACGTGGCCTGGCGGCGACCGACAGGTCGGACGCCACTGCGACCGTGTCCGTGACCGTCGACACGGCGGACCGGGACGAGATCGTCGTCACGGGCCGGACCGCCGGGCAGGTCGGCGACCTCGCCCACCGCTGCGGCGTCCGGCTGCACCAGCTCACCGACGTCCACGTGTCCCTGGAGCAGGCGTACATGGACCTGACGGCGCGCAGCGTCGAGTACGCGACGGGCGCACGGACCGAGGGGGAGACACGATGACGGCGCACGACACTCCCCGCCCCCCGGCCCGGCCGTTTCGCTTGGCGGTCGCCGCGGAGTGGACCAAGCTGTGGTCGGTGCGCGCCCCGTACCTCTGTCTCGCGGCGGCGCTTGTCGCGACCGGCGTGTTCACCTTCTACTACGGCTCGATCGCGCGCATCAACGACCATCCCGTCCAGCCCGTCGGCCATGCGGCGATCTCCTCCACGGTCCTCGTCCAGTTCGCCGTGGTCATCCTGGCCATGCTCACCGTCACCAGCGAGTACACGACCACCAGCATGAGCGCGTCATTGCTGTGGGTACCGGTGCGCCGCCGCGTGCAGCTCGCCAAGGCGCTGGTCACCGCGCTGGTCACCTTCACCGCAGGCACCGTGTGCGCCGCGCTGGGCACGGCTGTCGCGTGGGACCCGTTCTCCGGCCGCGCTTCGTTCGACGCCGCCGAGACGGTGGGCCAGACGCTCTCCGTCGGCGTGTACTACGCCTTCATCGCCGTCATGACCGTGGGCGTCTCCTTCGCGACGCGCCACGCGGCCGGGACCCTGACGGTGCTCTTCACCCTGCTGTGGGCCCTGCCGAGCATGCTCGTCGGACTCGGCGGCCCGGCCCTGTTCGCAATCAACGACTGGTTGCCGCACAGCGCGGGCGGCATCTTCATGCGGGGCGGCGCCGGCGCCCCCTACGGCACCGCCACAGCACTCCTCGTGCTGCTCGCGTGGACGTTCGCCGCCCACCTCGCCGGCCTGTACGTGCTGCGCCGCCGGGATGCGTGACCCCGGTCGCCGCGTCGTACGGGTGTAGTACGGGTGACGTAGCGTCGGCCTGGTGACAGCACGCACTGAGCCCCCGGCACTCCCAGGAGAGCTGAGGCCATGGCCCTGGCTGAGGCCGGTGGTCGCCGACATCGCCCTGTGGGCGGTGTTCGCGACCGCCGGCGCCCTCTGGTTCGGCGACACCCGGACCCCCTCCGCCACCCGGGACCTGCTCATCCCCCTGCTCGCGCTGGCCGTGGCCGTACCGCTGTCCCGCCGCCGCCCCGGGGCGGCCGTCCTCCTGGCCAACGTCCCGTGCGCGCTGGGGCTCGCCGGTGCCGCGAGCCCGGCGAACGTCTACGCGCTGACGCTGGCCTGCATGAGCTTCCTGCTGGGCGCCCGCAGCGCCACGGCCCGCACGCCGCTGCTGGTGCTCGCCGGCTGCCTGACGGTCGACCTGGCCGTCTGCGCCGTCCTGCGGGTCCCCGCGGTGTGGTGGTTCTACGCGATGACCATGCTGCCCGCCGCCCTCCTGCCGCCCTGGCTCGCCGGCCGCTACCGGCGCGGGCGCCGCGAACTGGTCGAGGGCGGCTGGCAGTTGGCCCGCAACCTGGAGGAACGGCAGCACCTCGCCGCGGAGCGGGCCCGCCTGACCGAACGCGCGGCCATCGCCGCCGACATGCACGACTCCCTCGGCCACGTCCTGAGCCTGGTCGCGCTGCGCGCCGGGGCGCTGGAGCTGTCGCCGTCCCTCACCGCGCAGGACCGCGACGACGTCGCCGAACTCCGGCGCGCGATATCCGACGCCGTCGACCGGCTCCGCGAGACCGTCACCGTGCTGCGCGCCGACCCGCACGGGGACGCGGCCGACACGGTGGAGGAGCTGCTCGGGCGTGCGGTCGCCTCCGGCGTCCCGGTGCGGTGGGAGCGCGGCGGACCGCCGCCCCGGTCGCCCCTGGTCGAACGGGCCGTGTACCGGGTGGTGCAGGAGGCCCTCACCAACGCCACCAAGCACGCGCCGGGCAGCGCCGTCCGCGTCACCATCGCGCACACCGGCGACACCACGCGCGTACGCGTCGTCAACACGGAGCCGCCGGACGGCCCGCCGCCGCTCGTCGTGGGCGGAAACCACGGCCTGGCCGGACTGCGTGAGCGGGTGGCGGTCCTGGGCGGCACCTTGCGCGCCGGTCCGTACGCGGGTGGCTTCGAGGTCGCCGCCACCCTTCCGCACCGGGCCTCCGCCCAGGCAGCGCCCCCTGACCCGGACGGCCCGGCCGACCGTACGCCGTCCGCCGACGCCGTACCCGAATCGGTACGCCGCCGCGCCCGCGTCCGCCGCATCGCCCGCTGGCGCTTCGCGGCCGTCTTCGCCTTCCCCGCCGCGGCGGCGGCAGTCTTCCTGCCGAGTGCCGCGTACCTGGCGTACCAGCTCACCGGCAGCGTCCTGCCGCCGTCCCGCTACGAGGGCCTCCGCGTCGGCACCCCCCGCGCGGACCTGACCCCCGTGCTCCCCGCCCGGCCCTTCCGCTACGCCCCCGAAGCGGCGCGCTCCGCGCCCGCCCCGCCCGGCGCCACCTGCGACTTCTACCGCTCGAACGGCAACCTCCTGGAGGAGGTCGACCTCTACCGCCTGTGCTACTCGGGCGGGAGGCTGGTCGCCAAGGACACCGTGGGCCCCTAGGTCCGGGAAGGCGGTCGTCCCCCTCGGGGAGTCGGGAAGGGCGGCAGCGGCCAGCTGCGCTGCGGCTAGCCTGCCCGGTCGAGCCTCAGCTGGACTGTTCAGCGGAGGGGCTGATGGCGCTGTCCGTGCCGTAGAAGCGGCCCTGGTCGCACAGGGCGTCGATCTCGGCGTTGTCCTCCTTGCTCAGTTGCGCATCCAGCGCAACGCTGATGACGCGTCGGGCGCGGGCCAATCGCCGAGCGACATCCCAGTCTGCGATGAATTCGCCGACGGTGTACTCGTCGGCGGTTCCGGCTGCCTGACGGGATCCGAGCCGGTCAAGAGAAACGACGAACTCGTTCAGGTCCTGCAGCACTGCGACGACCTCGCTGAGCGGCATGCGGATCTCTCGGGAGGACATGTCCATCAGCCGATTCAACTCCAGAGTCGACGCTCGGGGCCATCCCGATCTTGCCGGTAGGGGCTGGTCTGGAAAAGGGTGCGGCCACCGGCTGCCGGTCACTAACCGAGCAGGCCCGCGAACCCCTTCGGTCTGCAGCCGATTACGGCCCGGGAATGACCGTCAGCCGAAGCTGATCAAGATCGTCGAAGCCCTCTGCCTGTACTTCGACGGCTGAGGTGTCGAAGTGAAGGGTGAAGCACGGGTCCGCGTCGATGAGCTGTTTCAGGTCGTCACGGGCGCCGTGGTCGAGGGGAAGCGAGAGAGCAGCCTCCCACTCACCCCGTACTGACCATCGCCGGCCACCGTCGCAGCCCTCACCCTCTGGCTCCACACATGGTCGGCGGACGAGGCCTAGGCGTCGGTAAAGATCTCCTCGGCGGAGGTGGCGGTGAGGGCGCGGTCGAACCAGCGGAGCAGGAGATCCGGGTCGAAGCAGTCGGCGATGCGCTCGCGGGTGTCGTCGGTGACGTCGAGGGCGCGCCTTTCCAAGACCGACAGGATGTTTTCGATGCGGCACTCTCTGAGGGCTTGCCAACGAGCTGCTTCCCTGAGTGTCACCCTGAAGAAGGGAAAATGCCGATCCACCAGCTCCATCCACTTGGCAAGGGCCTCCGGGTTGTCGCTGAGACCTTGATTGATCTTTTCGATGAGCACCATGCGGCGGTCGAAGATGAACACCTCTTCCGCGTCGGGGTTACTCATCGGCGAAGAGCTCATCGACCGACGTGGCTGTGAGGGCGCGGTCGAACCACTGGTCCAGGAGCTCCAGGTCCAGGCAGCCGGTGATGCGCTCGCGGGCCGCGCTCGGCACGTCCACGCCGTGGCGGTCAAGGAGGCGCAGGATGGCCTTTGCGAGGCCTGCAGCCTGGCCTTCCTGGCGGCCGATTTCGCGGCCTTCCTCGCGGCCCTCCTCCCGCCCCTCCTCGCGCAGCTCCTCCGAGACGGAAGACTGGAAGAACGACAGTTCGACAGCCATCAGTTTCCTCCACAGGGATGCGATGGGGCGTCCGCCCAGGCCTTGTGCGATGAATTCCGCGAGGACGTACGCCAGCTGTTCAGGTGTTTCGCGCAGGGCGCCGGAGACCGCCTTCAGTATGGCATCGGCGTCCCGATTGTCAGCGTGTGTGATCGCGGCGAGCGTCGCCAGTGCCGGGTCCTTGCGGGCCTCCTCCGTTCTGGTGATCAGCGGCATGTTGTGCGGGCCGATCACGAAGGGCCGCATCGTCAGTGATGCCCACTTCGGGTTCCCGATGTGCACGGGCCGCGTCGCCCACTCGGCCGTGGAACGGTCCTGGCACACGACCAGCAGGAAGACCGGGAGCCGGTACTTGCTGTGCAGGTACGTGAGGTAGTACATCCAGCTGGCGGATTTGGCGGGGTCCTTCTTGCCCTGGGCTTCCACCGCCAGCAGGAAGGTGCCGTCCTCCTCGGTGTCGAAGCGCAGCAGGGTGTCCACCCGGCGTTCGAGGGGGCGGGTCTCGGTGAGGTCCGTGGGCAGGATGTCCACGGCGGTGGGCGGGGCGAAGTCGACGCCCAGCACCTCCGACACCCGGGAGAAGAGGTCCGGGCACTCCTGGAAGATGCGGTGCATCGCCTCGTGGGACGAGCTGACCATGCGGGTCCTTAGGTCGGTGAGGTCGCCGGGAGGCAGTCGCGGCACACGCCCGGTTCCGGGGCGCGGAAGGCCCGTTCGCAGCGGTCGCAGCACTGGAGCGGGTGCGGCCGACGCGCTGCCCGGAACGTGGGCGGTGGCGGCAGCTGGGCCGTCAGGCGGTGGGCGAGCAGAGCGGCCGGGCGGTTCAGCGGCCCGCTCGGCAGGCACGCGGTCAGCGCGGCGCGTACGAGCTCGGGCTCCACCTCGCGCTCCAGCCACGCGACGACCCCTGGAGCCAGCACCTCCGCGTCCCGCTCCGACAGCAGCAGGCGCGGGTCCGCGTGGCGCAGCCCGGCCAGCAGGTCGACGGCCTGCCACAGCAGTTCGGCATTCGAGTAGCCCGGCTGCGGTACGGAGAGGGGCTTGGGCTCGCGCCGGGGTCGGGGCGTCGGCTCCGGTGGCGCGGCCGTCGGCTCCGGTGCGGACTCCTTCCGCGCGGCGGCGGGCTTGTTGCAGGAGATCGTCCGGGTGAAGCACCGGCCGTCCGGGGTGCGCCCGCGCTCCCGCCGCAGGTACCCGTGTTCCTCCAGCTCCCGCAGCGCCGCCGCGACCCGTTCCCTGCCCTCCGGGAAGCGTCCCGCCAGGGTCCTGATGTCCACCCGAGCGCCTGGGGGCAGGGACTGGATGTGCACCGAGAGCCCGATCGCCGTCAGTGACAACTTCGCGTGCTGGGCGAGGTGATTGCCGATGATCGTGAACCGGGTGCGGTGCCGGTTGTTCTCGTGGACGACGCCGCCGCCTCGTGAGTGGTGCGTACGGGTACGGACGTTCCCGCGCTGGGCGCGTGAGCGCGCGCTAAGGTGCTTCGTATCCATCAGGAAGGTCCTAACTTCCTCGGTGGCCAGGCCCTCGTCCGGGATTGCCCGTCCCGGCGGGGGCCGTCGCATGTCTGCGGTTCTGTGTCGCCGTGAGCGTAAGACACACAACCGCCCGTTATGCCACTCCACTTGGCATATTCACTCGGGTGAGTGAGGCCGCCCCGCGGGAGGGAGGGGTGGGGTTTGGTTGGGGTTCTTTCTCTCCGGTTCTTTGGTTTTGGGAAGACCGCCCGAGCCACCGGAGTCCGGGTTTCCGGGCGCCGGTACGAGCCCGATCTCCGCCCACACCGTCTTGCGCGGAACTGGCCCTTCCGTTACGCCCCACCGGTCCGCGAACGCCTCGACGAGCACCAGCCCGTGCCCCGTCTCGCTGCGGCGCGGGAGCCGGTCCCCGCGCGTGTCCGTCACCTCGACGCGGAGCCTCTTGTCGCCGTCGGTCGTGCGCAGTTCGAGGACGAAGTCCCGGCCCGGCACCTTGCCGTGGGTGACGGCGTTCGCGGCCAACTCGGCCACGAGCTGCGCGGCCGTTTCGGCCACTCCGTACGGCAGGTCCCACGCGTGCAGCCGCTCGGTGGCGAGCAGACGGGCGAGGCGGGCGCCGCGCGGGGTGGGGGACAGGCGCACGCTGAAGTGGCAGGGGGATGAGGGTAGTTCGGTGATTTTGTGGTTCACGACACAAAGCCTGACGGCGGCGAGCGCGGGCGCGCTAGTCACGTTATGCATGCGTACGGTGACTGTCCGGAGCTTGTCCGGCGCTGTCCGGCCTGTCCGCCGGGGCGTACGGGCAGGGAGGTACGTCGGAGGTGGGCGCGCATGAGCCTGGAAGAGAACGGCAGCAAGAGCGAGGCGGACGAGCCGGGTTGGGAGGTGGACCCGGACGACGAGTCCGGCGCGGCGGTCGTCGCGACGGTGGGGCGGCAGCTGCGGCTGTGGCGGGAGTCCGCGGGTATGAAGGCCGCCGAGTTCGGACTCGCCATCGGGTATGGCGAGGACCTCGTCTACAAGGTGGAGGCGGGGAAGCGGATCCCCCGGCCCGAGTACCTCGACAAGGCGGACGAGGTGCTGCAGGCGGGCGGGCGGATCTCCGCAATGAAGAAGGACGTTGCGGAGGCCCGCTACCCGAAGAAGGTGCGGGACCTGGCGAGGTTGGAGGCACGGGCGGTCGAATTGCTGTCGTACGGCAACCACAACTTGTACGGCGTCTTGCAGACAGAGGAGTACGCGCGTGCGCTGCTCAAGACGCGTCGGCCCGCCTACTCGGACGATGAGCTGGAACGAATGGTGGCCGCGCGCGTGGTGCGCCAGTCCGTCTTCGAGCGGACGCCCGCCCCGGAGCTCAGCTTTGTCCAAGAAGAGGTGACTCTCCGTCGCCCTGTGGGAGGCAGAATGGTGCTCCGTCGGCAGCTCGAACGCCTGCTGGAAATTGCGCAGATGGGAAACGTGGAGATTCAGGTAATGCCGACCGCCAGGGGCGACCATCCAGGTACGGGCGGCCGCATCGAGATCTTGAAGTTCGAGGACGGTTCAGCTGTTGGTCGCTCGGACGGCGGGTTCGCTGGTCGGCCGGTCTCCGACCCTCGGCAGCTCCGAGTCCTTGAACTGCGGTATGGCATCATCCGGGCTCGGGCTCTCACGCCAGGGGAGTCGGTGGCCTTCATCGAGCAAGTGCTGGGAGAGACATGATCCGCGAGACCTCCGCCGATGCTTCCGGGCTGACGTGGTTCAAGAGCAGCTACAGCAGCAGCAGCGAGGGTGAGGACTGCGTCGAGGTGGCTGCAACTCCCGGCGCGGTCCACGTCCGCGACTCCAAGAACCCCGGCGGTCCCCGCCTCGCCATCGCGCCCACCGCCTGGGCCGGCTTCATCGCGGACACGTCAGCGCGCTGATCATGGATCCCCTACCCTCAGGGCGTTCGACGTCACAAGGGGTGGGGATCCGTATGGCAACTGGCACGTCGTCACCAGCGAGCTGGTGGCGGAGACCGCTCGCGTATCTGGTCGCCGGCATTGTCGTGCTCGGCTTCACCGGCGGTATCGCGTACGTCTTGCTGAGCAGCACCGGCTACGTGCCGTTCGTTTCGATCAAGCAGGTCTGGGAGACCCCGGTCGACCGCAAGGCGGCCAAGCACGGCAACGGCGCCTGGCTCGTCGGTGACACCGTCGTCCGTAGCCGCTACGACGCCGTCACCGGCTTCGACGCGGGGTCCGGGAAGAAGCGCTGGGAGTACCTTCCGCCCCGGCGCACCGAGATCTGCGCGGCCAGTACCGTCGCCGACGACTCCGTCGCGCTGATCGCGTACAGCCAGAAGGGCAAGGGCTGCGACACCGTCGCCGCGCTCGACCTCACGGAAGGCCGTGAACTGTGGCGCACCGCCGTCGTACCGGTGAAGGGCGAAGAGGCCGCCTCAGTCCGCGACGTCGCCACCGGTGGCGGACTCGCCGTGGTACAGCAGGGCGCCGTGGCCGTGCGGGTCTTCGACCTGCGGACCGGTACTCCGCGCTGGCAGGCGGCCCTGCCGAAGGGCTGCACCCCGTACACGACCGCCGCCGCCACGAAGCAGGTCCTCGCCGTCCTCACCTGCGGCGACGAACTGAAGCTCGCCGCGTTCGACCCGGCCGACGGCAAGGAGCGGTGGACCGTGCCGCTCGACGACCGGCGGGGCGTGAGCGCGGAGACGGAGGTGACCTTCGAGTCCGTCGAACCGATCGTGCTGGGCGTGAGTGACGGCACCAGCGTCTTCAGCCCCACCACCCTCACCGCGCTCGCCTTCGGACCGGACGGCCGGCCGCAGGCGCACATCGAGGGCAGCGGCGAGTACGGCAGGATCTCCGACATGGCGATCGCCAACGGGCGGCTCTTCGCGGTAGCCACGTACAAGGGCAGCCGGAGCGAGTTGGAGCAGATCGTCGCCTTCGACCTCGCGAGCGGGGACGAGCTGTGGCGGGAGGGCGGCGGTGGCGGCGGGTCCGACCCCGGGGCGCTGCGCGCGGAGGGCGACCGGGTGTTGTTCCTGGTCGATTCGCACAGGTACGGGGACCGGATGCTGGTCTACGACGCCGCCACGGGGGAGGAAGAGGAGGACCGCAAGTTCCGCGAGGAGCCGGTCGCGAGCCAGGACCTGCTCACGTACAAGGACCTCCTCATCGTCGTCCGGTGGGGCGAGGGCGTGCGGCCCTTCACGGCGTACGAGCGCTGGTGACGCACCCGCTACCCGCCCGTTGACCACCGCAGCGTTCCCTCTCCCAGCGCCACCGTCGCCCGGGGCCGCATCGGGCCGTCGGCGCGGCGGGAGAGGAGCGTCAGCTCGGTGACCCGGGCCGTCAAGGTGCCGAGCAGGGCGGCGCAGTGGGCCGCCAGCTCGTGCGGGGTGCGGCTGCGGCCGAGGGAGAGGTGCGGGGTGAAGCGCTCGTGGCGGCCCGTGCACAGGGGGAAGCGGAGCTCCAGCGCGTCGTACAGGCGCGTCCACGGCTCGGCGCCTCCGGCCGCAGGGTCCAGCCAGACCGTGGCGTCGTGGCGGTGACGGAACCAGCGCACGCCCTCCAGCCGGACCGGGAAGGGCGCCACCTCGGCGGCGGCCGCCGCGAGCAGCGGGCCCGCCCGCTCGAAGTCGGTCTCCGGTACGAAGCCGAAGAGGACGTTGACGTGCGGCGGCCAGCGGTGGAACTGGCGGTCGTGCTCGCGGCGGATGTGCTGGATCGGCGGCCACAGCTCGGGGGGCGGCAGCCAGGCCACCGCCGTACGGGGCGTCGGGGGCACGGCCAACACGCGCCCGGCGTCGCTCGCACCTCGCATACTCATGGACGTACCACCCAATGATCATGAAGGAAGCCCGGCGACGGTCCTCGCGCCCCACGGCGAGGTGGTCGTGCACGCTCGGGGCCCTTTCCCCGTACCCCGGAGATGCTGCACTTCGACATCGAGCTGGCGCCGCACGGGACCACCTCCGCGTGCCTGAGCGCCCAGGTTCACCCTTCGGCGCGCGCGTCGCTGACGGGGCGCGGCCCCGCGCGAGCGGAGGCTATGGGCGCCCATGATCGCTCGCGCCCTCCGGAGACCCCGTATGCGCCGTCGCCGTCTCGCCCTGCCGTTCGCGTCCACCCTGCTCGCCCTGGCCTCCCCGGCCTACGCCCTCGCCGCACCGGCGGCCGTGTCCGCCGTGCCCGCCGACAAGCCGCAGCTGCTCAGCGCCTGGACCCAGCCGAGCGCCACCAGCTACGACACCTGGTGGGCGGCGCGCCAGAACCAGGCCGCGTGGAGCGCGTACGCCTTCGACTGGTCCACGGACTACTGCTCCGGCGCGCCCGACAACCCCCTCGGCTTCCCCTTCCAGTTCTCCTGCGCGCGGCATGACTTCGGGTACCGCAACTACAAGGCGGCGGGGCAGCTCGAGGCGAACAAGACGCGGCTGGACACGGCGTTCCACGAGGACATGAAGCGCGTGTGCGCGCGGTACGCCAGCGGCGCCGTCCGCGTCTCGTGCCACACGCTGGCGTGGACGTACTACCAGGGCGTGTCGACGTTGGGTACGCCGGCCACGACGCCCGCGCCCACGACGCCCGGGACGTCGACGCCCACGACGCCCACACCCGCGCCCGCGCCCGCCGAGTCCGGCGTCGTCAGCGGACGGCAGCAGCTCCCGGCAGTGTGATCGCGTTCTTGGCCCGGACCATCGACTCCTCCGAGGCCGGGCCGCCCGGGTTCTCGGTCGCGAGGGCCTGGTTCAACTCGACGAAGGGCCGCATCACCGACTCGTAGCGGGCGAAGGCGGCACGGTGGTCGGCGCCCGGCGCCTGGGCCAACGCGTCCGCGAGGACGTACGCGCCGACCAGCGCGAGGCTCGTGCCCTGCCCGGAGAAGGGCGAGGCACAGTAACCGGCGTCGCCGAGGAGGACCATGCGGCCGTGCGACCAGCGGTCCATCCGGATCTGGGCCATGGCGTCGCAGTAGAAGTCCGGTGCCGCCAGCGCCGCCTCCGCCAGCCGGTGAGGTTCCCAGTGCAGGGCGGAGAGGCGGTCGACCACGACGCGCCGCAGCCACTCGGTGTCCCGGTGGTCGCCGTCCAGAGGCGACGCGGACTCGAAACCGAAGGCGATCCGCAGCTCCCTGCTGTCGCGCACCGGCATGATGCCGAAGCCCGCATCGCCGTCCCGCAGCCAGACCTGCCAGTTGTCCAGGTCCAGGAAGTTGTCGGCGCTGAAGACCGAGAGGTAGCTGCCGAGGTAGTGGGTGTAGTCCTCGGCGGGGCCGAAGGCGAGGCGCCGCACCACCGAGTGCTGGCCGTCGGCCCCGACGACGATGTCGACGTCCCGCGCCGAGCCGTGCGCGAAGCCGACCCGCACGCCGGCCTCGTGCTCCTCCAGCGACACGATGCTGTCGCCGAAGACGTACTCCACTTCCCCGTGCGTCTGCGCGTGGAGCAGTCGTACGAGGTCCTCGCGGAGGATCTCGATGTCGGCGCTGTCGAGCCGCCCACTGCTGAGGGCGTACTCCGTCGTGCGCTCGACCTCCGTGCCGTCGGCGTCGAGCATCGACATGCCGCGTATCCGGGTGCGCATGCTGCGCGCCTCCGCCAGCAGGCCCACCCGGTCCATGACCTCCAGCGCGACGCCCCGGATGTCGACGGCCTGGCCGCCCGCGCGCACGTCCGGCGCCCGCTCGACGACCACCGGAGCGAAGCCGCGGCGGCGCAGCAGCAGCGCGAGTGCGGCTCCTGCGATGCCGCCGCCGGAGATGAGGACGGTCTCCATGTGTTTCCCCTTCGTACGGTGTACGCCTCTGAATGTACGGTGTACGCGCGCGCCTGCCAAAAGGCGATTTTCCGCCTCTGTACTAGGTCAAATGGGCGTCGATGTGGTGTCGTCGCTGGTAGCGTCTGCGCTAGTACAGACGTACGGGCAGCCGAAAAAAGTCGAAGAATCGAAGAAGTCGAGAGAGCCGAGGGGGATCCGCGCATGACCGAGTTCACCGACCCGCCGCCCTACCAGCGCATCGCGGCCGACATCCGCCACCGGATCGCCACCGGCGAGCTCGCGCCCGGCGACCGGGTGCCGTCGACCCGCCGTATCGCCCAGGAGTGGGGCGTCGCCCTCGCCACCGCCACGAAGGCGCTCACCACCCTGCGGCTGGAGGGACACGTGGAGGCGCGGCCCCGGGTCGGCACGGTCGTCGCCGCCGTGCGGGGCGCGGCGGACGTACCAGTACGGTCTAAGCCGCCCGGGTCCGTGCCCGCACCCGGGCCCGCGCCCGCCGCCGCACCCGAGCGCGAGCTCACGCGGGAGCGCATCGTGCGTACCGCCATCGAGATCGCCGACGCCGAGGGCCTCGCCACGCTCTCCATGCGCTCGATCGCCGCCCGCCTCGGCGTGGCGGCGATGTCCCCGTATCGTCACGTCGGCGGAAAGGACGAGCTCGTCGCGCTGATGGCCGACACCGTCTACGGCGAGGCGCCGGCCTACCCCGTCCCACCGCCCGAGGGCTGGCGCGCCCGCCTGGAGCTGGTCGCGCACACCCTGTGGCAGGTGTGCCGCCGCCACCCCTGGGTCGCTCACATCGGTCCGCTCGGCCGGCCCCTCCTCCTGCCGAACCTGATGGCGCACGGCGACTGGCTGCTCGGCGCCCTCGAAGGGCACGGCCTCGACGCCCAGACGATGTTCGACATCCACCTGCTGGTCTACAGCCACGTACAGGGCCTCGCGGTCAACCTGGAGCGCGAGGTCCAGGCGCGGGCCGCGACCGGCCTGACCGACGAGGAGTGGATGGACCGGCAGGGCGCGGTCCACGAGCTCGTCTCCTCGGGCCGCTTCCCCGCCCTGTCCCGCACCCTCACCGGCTTCCCGAACGGCGGCTACGACCTCGACCTCGACGCGCTCTTCTCCTTCGGGCTGCGCGCGCTGCTCGACGGCATCACCGGGCTGGTGGAGGGGTGAGGCCGCCCCCGGCGTAGGACGCGGCCCGTGGTGCAATGTCCGCGTCAGGTGCACAACGTGGGGTGGGGCGATGGGCAAGCGCGGCGACGAGTCGTCATCGGTGTCGGACGAGGAGTGGGCGGAGTTCGTCCGCAAGGCCCAGGAGGACGGCGGGCGCGGCGCGCCGAAGGAGCCGTCCGCCGCCGCCAGGGCCGCGCGGAAACCGCGCGCGGCGGAGCCCGAAGGGTGGCGGACCGGCCCCGCGTGGCAGGAGATGAACGGCGGCCGCACGCGAAAGCGGCGCTGGGCGGCGTCGGTCGGCGTACTGCTGGCGCTGGGCCTCGCCGTCGTCGCCGTACGGCCGGAGCTGGTCACCGACCGGCTGCCGGGTGGCTGGGGCACCGACGGCCAGGCGGCGCCGCCGGCCGCCGAGACGGCACGGCCCACCGGGGCGCCGCCGGAGGAGCTCTTCCCGGACGAGCCGACGCTCAAGGAGCCGTTCCGGGGCTCGCCCGCCGCCGCCTGGGAGGACGGCGCCGCCGGGATCCACGTACCGGAGGCCAAGGCCGTCGGCGGCATGACCAAAGAGCAGGTCGCCCACGCCCTGACCAGCACCAAGCAGCTCCTGGTCGCCGCCAACCTCGACCCCGCCACGCTCCGGGGCGAGCGGCCGACGGCGGCGCTGGAGCTGCTGGACCCGCTCCAGGCCGATGGACGCCGGTTGATCGAGAAGGCGCTCACCGCGCCCAGCGCCGAGCAGAACCCGCTGTGGGCCTTCAGCCGCTTCGACCCGTCCGAGGTGCGGCCGGCGGGTGCGGTCGTCAAGACGCGCGGACGCATGACGTACGAGAAGGGCGACCGCGACGGCGAGGTGCTGGTGCACGCCGACTACACCTTCGTCTACCCCGTGGTGCGCGCGAGGCCGGGCGCCACGGAGGTCGCGCGGACGGTCGTACGCCGCGAGATGACGTTCGCCCTCTACGACCCCGCCAAGATCCGTACGACGCCCGGGAAGCTGTACGTCCTGCGCTGGCTGGAGTCCGCCGGCAACGACGACTGCACCCGCGACGGCGACGGCTTCCTCCACCCGCAGTTCGCCTCCGAACTCCCGCCCACACCCACCGAGGCGCCCGGCCCGTCGGTCGACCCCTACGACCGCAGCAAGCCGCTCGCCGACCGGTCGGAGGAGTGCGGGACGGTCACGCGAACGTGAGCACGTGGCGCGTGCGTTCGTGAGTACGCCTACTCACGCGCGCCCGCACCGCAGTTCGTAGCGTCGGGGGCATGAAGAAGAAGCGCGTGGGCCTGGGGGTTCTGGCGGCCGTGGGGGCCCTGGCCCTCCTGGCCGTCGGCGTGGACGCCGGGGCGAAGAAGGTGTCGGAGCTCTGGAACGGGCGCCCGTACCCGGCGGCCGATCCGGCGGCCGTGTCGCAGAAGCTGCAGGAGCGGTCCCAGTGGACGTACGACGGCTTCGGCCTGCCTCCGGCCACGGCCGGCGCGGTCCAGGCGGGCGGCATGAGCACCGGCGCCTGCTACTACCGCGGGCTGCGGGGGTTCGGGCACATCGATGAGGCGCGCATGGACGTCGTCGACTTCGGGCTCCGGTGGGAAGTGCCCGGCGTCCCGGAGGACACGGCCCGTCAGGCACAGCAGCGGCTGCGGAAGCGGCTGGAGGGGGCGGGCTGGAAGCTCACCCATGACGGGAACCGCACGCTCGAGGAACTGGTCGAGCTCGGCTACCGCTACCAGCAGCCGGGCGGCGAGGACCATATCGACGTGCGGTGGAACAACCGGACGACGACCCTGGTCGTCACCGTCTACGCTCCCTGCGGCCAGGTCCGGCCCGGTTCCCTGGACACCGAGGCGGCGAAGGCCTCCTGGGCCCCCGTCGCCTGACGCGGTCAGCGCAGGGTCGGTACGTCGCCGCCTTCCGCGCGTCTCAACGCCACACCGGCGAGGCCCCGCAGCCGGTGCTCGGCGATGCGGGCCAGCGCCTGCTCGTCCGGCGGGGTGGCGCCGAGGCCGATCGCGTAGCGGCCGGGGGCGAACGGGCGCGGCCACGCGTGGGCGTCCGGGGCGCCCGCGGCCTCCAGGTCGGACAGCAGGGCGCGCATCCGGCCCCGCACCCGGCCGAGTTCGGCGTCCGGGACGGTGAGGACCGCCCACCCGGCGTGGCGGCGGTGGAGCGGCGGCGGCGCCAGCAGCTCGGACCACGACCAGGCGGTGGGGGACGCCTCCAGGATCTCCCAGGCGCGGAACAGCTCCTGCGTCAGCAGATCGCGGCCGCCCGGGCTCACCTGCTCCGTGCAGGGGCGTACGGGCGCGGTCGGGGTCAGGATCGTGACCGGCGGCCGCGGGACCGGCACCGGCCCGTCCCCCACCGGCTCGCGCCAGTCCCAGGCCGCCCACCGGGCGAAGAACTGCCGGAGCAGATCCTCCGGTGACAGGCCGTCGGCCTCCCGTACCGTACGGGCCGCCAGGACGCACCACGCCAGGCCCGGCAGGCCGCCGAAGGGCGCCGAGTCCAGGCCGCGTGCCCGCGCCCACGCCTTCACCTCGCGGGCGAGGCGTACGAAGCCCTCCCGCCGCGCGCCCGGCTCCGGGAGCAGTGCGTCGGCGTCGCTCACCGCGCTCAGCGCGACCGCCGCCGCCTCGGACGCCGCCTCGGACGGCTGCACCGGAGCCGTGTCCACGAGCACCAGGTCGACACCCAGGTCCCCGACCCGCAGCCGCAGGCCCGGCACGCGGGCGCCGACCACCTCCCGTACGCCGTCGGCCTCGGGGAACGCCGCCGCCAGCCGGTCCCGGGTGTCCCGTACGCCGGTGAGGCCCGGCGCGGCCGCCACCAGGTCCAGGTCGGCGCCCTCCAGGGCGCAGCCCATGCGCCGCGAGCCGACGACGTACACCGCCGCCTGCGGCAGCGCGTCCGACACACGGGCCGCCACCTCGCGGGCGTGCTCGGCGCGGCGCGGGTCCTCCGGCCGTGGGGCCTCCGGACCCGGGTCCTCGGCCCAGCGCACCTCGCCCGTGCCCAGCACGACCGTCGCCCGCACCCGCATCGGCTCGTCACCCCGCCGGGACAGCAGCACCAGCTCACCGACGCGCGCGGCCAGCGGGCCGGGCAGGCGGCGCGCGCACTCGGCGGCGACGGCTTGCGGGTCGCGGGTACTGCCCAGGCTCAGGTGCGGTGTGAACCCGGACCGATGGGCCCGGCAGCGCGGGAAGCGCCGCTCCAGTTCGCTGCGCAGCCGCGCCCACGGCTCCTCGCCCGCCGCGGCCGGGTCCAGCCACACGGTGGCGTCCTCCCGGTGCCCGAAGGTGTGCACGCCCTCGAGCCGGGCCTCGAACGGCTGGACGGCGGCCGCGGCCTCGGCGATCAGCGGCGCCGCGCGCTCGAAGTCGTACTCCGGTACGAACCCGAAGAGGAGGTTGACGTGCGGCGGCCAGCGGTCGATCTGCGGGTCGTGGTCCTCGCGCACGGCCTGGAGCGGCGGCCACAGCTCCCGTGGCGGAAGCCAGGCCACCGCCGTACGGGCCGTCGGCCGCGTGTCGAGGACGCCCGAGGCGGCGGGTCCGTCGAAGCCGAGGTCGGCCTGGACGGCGTAGTGGTCGGAGACGTACAGCCCGTCCGCCGTGGGGGTGTCCCCGCGCAGCACGGCCGCGTCCACCCGCAGTTCGTCGGCGCGCAGCAGCACCCGGTCCAGCCGGGAGGCGCGGCCGGTGAGCGACGAGACGGCCGCCAGGGGGTTGACCCGCGGGTCGAACGTCGGTGTGCCGTCCGCCGGGCCGTGCGCCTCGCTCCAGGCGTCGCGCATGCCCAGCGTGCGCGCGGGGGTCTCGCCGCCGTCGTTGAAGTCGCCCAGCAGGATCACGGGGGCCTCGGTGGACGCGAGCCCCTCGGCGATCCGGGCCAGCTCGGTGTCGCGCCGCGCGGCACCGTCGGGGGAGTGGTCGCTGCTGAGGTGCGTCGCGGCCACGACCAGCGGACCCGTCGCCGTCTCCACGACGACGGCCGCGACCGCCTTGTGCGGCCCCAGCGCGTGCAGACCGGCCTCCCGCACGGGCAGCCGGCTGAGCAGCAGCAGCCCGCAGTCGGCGACGTCCGGCCCCGCCGGGTCGGTGCCCAGCGTGTACGCGTCCCTCACCCACGGCGCGTCCAGCAGCAGGCGCAGCAGCCCGGCCTCGACCTCCTGGAGCGCGATGACGTCGGCGTCCGCCTCCTCCAGGGCGGCCAGCAGCAGCGGGCGGCGCCGGGCGCTGTCGATACGGTCGCTGTCGTACCGGTCCCACAGGGTGTTCCAGGTCAGCAAGCGCAGCCCGGCCGCGGCGGGTGCGCCGCGCGGCGTCGACGCCGGTGCCCAGCCGCCGTCGTACACGTACGGCGTCCGCGCCGTGAAGAACGGCGCCCGCAGCAGCCGCGGGTCGCGCACCCGCCCGGCGTCGGTCGCGTCGATGCGGTCCACGCCCGTGGAGCGGTCCCAGACGATCTCGCCGTCGGCCTCGAAGAACAGCACCCGGTGCCACGGGATGTCCCCGCCGGGGACGAACGCGGACAGCGGCATCCGCTTCGGGCCCACGCCGGGGTCGCGCCGCCGCACACCCACCACGAACCGGGCCGGGTCGAACCGCGGGTCCCACAGCACCCGGTGGTAGATCTCCTCGCTCGTACGCATGCCTCACGCCTCGTCTTCCACTGTGCCGCTCGCGCCGACGTACCAGGTGCGGTGTGCCTGGCCCGGGTACGGCGGGACGAACCGGCGCAGCTGGCCGGCGAGCACCTCCGGCGGCACCGCATGTGTCCGGTGCGCGTTGCGGCGCGCGAGCTCGGCTTCGTCGACCAGCGCCACCGCGTGCGTGACGAGCGCGTCGCGGCGGTGCGCGACCGCGTGCACCAGGGACCGCTGGTGCGGATTGAGCGACGTGGCGTCCCACACCACGGTGCCTCCGGCGGCGAGGGCCGTGTCGAGCCGGTCGAGGCCCTCGCGCAGGACGGCGCCGTTGTCCCGCTGGTCCGACCGGGCGCCGCGCGCCGCACGCAGCTCGTCGAGCGACACGTACGCGGCCACGCCTGCGCCTGCGCCCATGCCGGGCAGCCGGCGCCCGAAGGTGCTCTTCCCGCTGCCCGACGGCCCCACCAGGTGCACCAGCCGGGGAAAGCCCCCCGACCGCCACCGCCACGTCGCCGCGACCGCCTCCTCGGCGGTCGCGATCCGGCCCCGTGCGTACGCCTCGCGCGCCTGCGCCACGCAGCGGTCGGCCGCGTCGGGGTCGTCCACGTCACGGAACGCCTCCCGGAGCCCGTCCAGCGGCCGGGCCTCCTCCGCATGGAGCGCGGACCACTCCACCTGCTCGCGCGCCTCGGCGGTGTCCGCGAGGGCCGCCGCCACCGCGTGCAGGACGCCCAGGTCGGCGGCGTACGACAGCCGCAGGAGCCCGGTGCGCCGCTCCTCGTCCGGGTACGGCCGGTGCAGCCCCGGGTACAGCCCGACCAGGTCGGCCACGCGGCGCGCGAGCGGCATGCCCAGCGGCGCCGCCAGCCGGGCCGCGAGCCGCGCCCTCGGGTGCCGGTGCAGCAGCGCCGCGAGCACCCCGGCGAGCCGGTCGTCGCCCGACCGTCCGAGCCCGAGCCCGTCGAGCCGCGCCGCCACGTCCGCCACGATGTCCGCCACCACGTCCGCAGCCACGTCCGAGGACACGTCCGCGGCACCGTCCGGGGCCCCGTCCGAGGCAGCACCGGCATCCCCGCCTTGCGGCAGGCCGACCGCCGCCGCGAGCGCCTCGGGGTCGGGCGTCGCCCCGGACCGCACGTCCCACAGCGCGGCGCGCGGGCCGAGCCCGTTCTCCACGACGGCGGCGTACATCCAGTGCGCGTCGGTCGTCACGTGCCGGGGCCGCACCCACTTCGCCACCCGCCGCCCGAACTCCGCGTACCCGAAGCCCTCGACCGTCCGGACGACGTACCCCTCCTGGCGGCCGGTGTCGAGCCTTAGGGCGCGCAGCGCCCGCTCGTCGAAGGTGCCCCGCCACAGGACCGGCGGCGTGGGGATCCCCAGCCGCCGCAGGAACGCCACGGTCCGGTCCCAGTCCAGGCACCGCCCGTCGCCGTCCCAGACGGAGAAGCCGTAGAACCAGCTCTCCAGACCGGTGTACGCGATCGAGTGCCGCGCGTACACGTTCTCGCCGCACACCCGCCACCCCGCCGGGACGCGGGCGGCGATCCGCCCCTGGAGACCCTTGACCCAGGCCCGCGACGGATGGTGTGCCGAGTCGAGCGAGCGGGCGTGCAGGCCGTCGGCGTACAGGGTCGTGTTCTCGCCGTCGAGCTTCTCGGTGACCACGACTTCCCGGCCGGCGAACCCCTCCAGACTCCCCGTCCGCACATCGTCGGCGGTCGCGCCGGGGGACCAGGGCAGGTGGGGCGTGCGGGGGTAGGACGTACGCACGGTTCCCCCATGCTCCGAATTCGATCAAGGCATCCGTACCGTAGGCGGCCTCCCCGCCGCCGCGCACCCGGTTATACGGCCACCGTTCGCGCTCCCACGTGTGGAGGACCGCGAGTGCGTAGGCGACGCGCGTGTCCAGGTGCCGCGGGTCGAAGCGGTAGACCCTGCCGACGCCCCGGTAGTCCAGCACCGTGCCGGCGCCGGGCGCGCGCCAGCGGGTTCGTACCGGTCTCGCGACCGTGTCGTCGTCGGCCTCACCCACGCGAGGCGCGAGGCGAGGCGCGAGAGAACGTCAGCGGAGCGCTGCGCTACTTCAGCTTGTACGAGCAGGGCTTGGCGACCGCCCCGTCGCCGTTGTCCGCCACCTTCTTGCCGTCGACCGTGATCGTGCACCCGGCCGCCTTCAGCATGCCGTCCTCGCCCTGCGAGTGGCCCGGCGTGACGATCACGAGCCGGCCGACCTGCTTCTCCGCGCCCTCCGGGGTGATGGTGGCGGTCCTCTTCCAGGGCAGCGTCACCGTCTCGGTCTTCGACTCGTCGAGGGTGTACATGATCATCGTCTGACCCTTGCCGGTCACCTCGATGGTCACCTCGTGCGCCGCGCCGCCCTCGTCCGCGGGCTTCCCCGCGGGCTTCTCCGTCGGCTGCTCCGCCGTCGGCGTCTTGCCGGCACCCGCGTCGCCCTTGTCGCCGGCGCTGCCGCCGGTCCCGTCCGCTCCGCCGCAGCCCGTCAGCAGTGCCGCCGCCAGGGCCAGCGCCACGGCCGTCGTCGTCTTGCGCACGATTTCCCCCATGATCCATCCGGTTTCCGGGCGGTGGGCCCGCCCGGGACGGCCAGTGATCATAGTGGCGGTGGCGGGCGGCGCCCGGCGCGGCCGGACCGCGCGCTTCCGCGTGCCGCGGTTTGACAGGCAACCCCGGCGGGGTAATCTCTTCGGCTCGATTGGCGTCGGCCGTGCCCGGTGTGGCAGACTGTCCGGGTTGCTCGGTTGAGTGCCGATGCTGCGCGCCTCCCGCCGGGAGGACCGGAAGCGAGTCCCACAGTACTCGTCGCCTCTGATCAGGGGCGGACGTACGGGAATCTTCCGGGAAGTGTCAGCGGGGCGCCGACCAGGCACCCGGTGGCCAGACGCGTCCATACGTCGATCCCCGGTCTCGCGGTCCACGGGACCGCACCCCCTCGGTTGGGAAATCCTTCGGGATATCTGCGTAGAGGGAGTGCGACACGCCCGACCGCGGGGGTCGGAGATCAGGACAGGGCGCGGACCCACCAGGTACCAGAGCGTTACGAGAGACAGGACTACTGAGTAGCCATGGCGGGACAGAAGATCCGCATCCGGCTCAAGGCCTACGACCACGAGGTCATCGACTCTTCGGCGAAGAAGATCGTCGAGACGGTGACCCGTACCGGTGCGTCGGTCGCGGGCCCGGTGCCGCTGCCCACTGAGAAGAACGTGTACTGCGTCATCAAGTCGCCGCACAAGTACAAGGACTCGCGCGAGCACTTCGAGATGCGCACGCACAAGCGCCTCATCGACATCCTCGACCCCACGCCGAAGACGGTTGACTCGCTCATGCGCCTCGACCTGCCGGCCGGCGTCGACATCGAGATCAAGCTCTGAGGTGACGCGCGAGATGGCTAAGAACATTAAGGGCGTCCTGGGCGAGAAGCTCGGCATGACCCAGGTCTGGGACGAGAACAACCGGGTCGTCCCGGTGACCGTCGTCAAGGCCGGGCCCTGCGTCGTCACCCAGGTCCGCACGAACGACATCGACGGCTACGAGTCGGTCCAGATCGCCTTCGGCGAGATCGACCCGCGCAAGGTGAACAAGCCCCTCAAGGGTCACTTCGCCAAGGCCGACGTCACCCCGCGCCGCCACCTGGTGGAGATCCGCACCGCTGACGCCTCCGAGTACACGCTCGGCCAGGAGATCACCGCTGAGGTCTTCGAGGCGGGCGTCAAGGTCGACGTCACCGGCAAGAGCAAGGGCAAGGGCTTCGCCGGTGTCATGAAGCGCCACAACTTCCGTGGCCTGGGCGCCGGACACGGCACCCAGCGCAAGCACCGCTCGCCCGGTTCCATCGGTGGCTGCGCCACCCCGGGCCGTGTGTTCAAGGGCCTCCGTATGGCGGGCCGCATGGGCAACGAGCGGGTCACCACCCAGAACCTGACCGTCCACGCCGTTGACGCGGAGAAGGGCCTGCTCCTGATCAAGGGTGCGGTTCCTGGTCCGAACGGCGGCCTCGTCCTGGTCCGTACCGCGGCCAAGGGGGCCTGAGGTAACCGATGAGCACCATTGACATCCTTTCGCCGGCAGGCGACAAGGCCGGGACCGTCGAGCTCCCCGCGGAGATCTTCGACGCGAAGACCAGCGTTCCGCTGATCCACCAGGTCGTCGTCGCACAGCTGGCCGCTGCCCGCCAGGGCACGCACAAGACCAAGACCCGTGGCGAAGTCCGCGGCGGCGGCAAGAAGCCGTACCGCCAGAAGGGCACCGGCCGCGCCCGTCAGGGCTCGACCCGCGCCCCGCAGTTCGCCGGCGGTGGCGTCGTCCACGGCCCCGTGCCGCGTGACTACTCGCAGCGCACCCCGAAGAAGATGAAGGCCGCCGCCCTCCGCGGTGCCCTCTCGGACCGGGCGCGTCACTCCCGCATCCACGTCGTCTCCGGCGTGGTCGAGGGCGAGATCTCCACCAAGGCCGCCAAGACGCTGTTCGGCAAGATCTCGGAGCGCAAGAACCTGCTCCTGGTCGCCGAGCGCTCGGACGAGGCCGCGTGGCTGTCCGCCCGCAACCTGCCCCAGGTGCACATCCTGGAGCCGGGCCAGCTGAACACGTACGACGTGCTCGTCTCCGACGACGTGGTCTTCACCAAGGCCGCCTTCGAGTCCTTCGTGTCTGGCCCCAAGGCCGCTGACAACGAGGGGAGCGAGGCCTGATGGCCGAGATCACCAGCAAGACCTTCACGGACCCGCGCGACATTCTCGTCAAGCCGGTTGTCTCCGAGAAGAGCTACGCGCTGCTGGACGAGAACAAGTACACGTTCATCGTCGACCCGCGCGCGAACAAGACCCAGATCAAGCAGGCCGTCGAGGCGGTCTTCTCGGTCAAGGTCGCCGGGGTCAACACGATCAACCGCCAGGGCAAGCGCAAGCGCACCCGCACCGGTTTCGGCAAGCGCGCCAACACGAAGCGCGCCATCGTGACCCTTGCCGAGGGCAGCCGAATCGACATCTTCGGCCAGGCCTCCTAACGGAGTGCCCTGGTCCGAATATCGGACGAGGACTGAGAAATGGGTATCCGCAAGTACAAGCCGACGACTCCGGGCCGTCGTGGCTCCAGCGTCGCCGACTTCGTCGAGATCACGCGGTCCACGCCGGAGAAGTCGCTGGTCCGCCCCCTGCACAGCAAGGGCGGCCGTAACAACACCGGTCGTGTGACCGTCCGTCACCAGGGCGGTGGCCACAAGCGCGCCTACCGCGTGATCGACTTCCGTCGTCACGACAAGGACGGCGTGCCGGCGAAGGTCGCTCACATCGAGTACGACCCCAACCGCACCGCTCGCATCGCGCTGCTCCACTACGCGGACGGCGAGAAGCGCTACATCATCGCTCCGCGTGGCCTGAGCCAGGGCGACCGGATCGAGAACGGCCCCGCGGCCGACATCAAGCCGGGCAACAACCTGGCCCTGCGCAACATCCCGGTCGGTACCACGATCCACGCGATCGAGCTCCGTCCCGGCGGTGGCGCCAAGTTCGCCCGCTCCGCCGGTGCCTCCGTGCAGCTGCTCGCGAAGGAGGGCTCGATGGCCCACCTCCGCATGCCGTCCGGTGAGATCCGTCTGGTCGACGTCCGCTGCCGCGCCACCATCGGCGAGGTCGGCAACGCCGAGCAGTCGAACATCAACTGGGGCAAGGCCGGCCGTAAGCGCTGGCTGGGCGTCCGCCCGACCGTCCGTGGTGTCGCCATGAACCCGGTCGACCACCCGCACGGTGGTGGTGAGGGCAAGACCTCCGGTGGTCGTCACCCGGTTTCCCCGTGGGGTCAGAAGGAGGGTCGTACTCGTTCTCCCAAGAAGGCGAGCAACAAGTACATCGTCCGCCGCCGCAAGACGAACAAGAAGCGCTAGGAGCGGGTTTAGATGCCGCGTAGTCTCAAGAAGGGGCCCTTCGTCGACGACCACCTGATCAAGAAGGTGGATTCTCAGAACGAAGCCGGCACCAAGAACGTCATCAAGACCTGGTCCCGTCGCTCGATGATCGTCCCGGCCATGCTCGGCCACACGATCGCGGTGCACAACGGCAAGACCCACATCCCGGTGTTCGTCACCGAGTCGATGGTCGGCCACAAGCTCGGCGAGTTCTCGCCGACGCGCACCTTCCGGGGTCACGTCAAGGAAGACCGGAAGTCGAAGCGCCGCTAACCAGCGGGGTGAAAGACCATGACGAACGTGTCAGACACTGAAGGGACAACCATGGAAGCCAGGGCCCAGGCGCGGTACATCCGCGTCACGCCCATGAAGGCCCGCCGCGTGGTGGACCTCATCCGTGGCATGGACGCCACGGAGGCTCAGGCGGTCCTGCGTTTCGCCCCGCAGGCCGCGAGCGTGCCGGTGGGCAAGGTGCTGGACAGCGCCATTGCCAACGCCGCGCACAACTACGACCACACGGACGCCTCTTCGCTGTACATCAGCGAGGCGTACGTTGACGAGGGCCCGACCCTGAAGCGGTTCCGTCCGCGCGCCCAGGGCCGTGCCTACCGGATCCGCAAGCGGACCAGCCACATCACCGTGGTCGTCAGCAGCAAGGAAGGAACCCGGTAATGGGCCAGAAGGTAAACCCGCACGGGTTCCGGCTCGGCATCACCACCGACTTCAAGTCGCGCTGGTACGCCGACAAGCTGTACAAGGACTACGTCAAGGAAGACGTCGCCATCCGTCGGATGATGACGTCCGGCATGGAGCGCGCCGGCATCTCGAAGGTGGAGATCGAGCGCACCCGTGACCGTGTCCGCGTGGACATCCACACCGCGCGTCCGGGCATCGTCATCGGCCGCCGTGGCGCCGAGGCCGACCGCATCCGCGGTGACCTCGAGAAGCTCACGGGCAAGCAGGTCCAGCTGAACATCCTCGAGGTCAAGAACCCCGAGGTCGACGCTCAGCTCGTGGCCCAGGCCGTTGCCGAGCAGCTGTCCTCCCGCGTCTCCTTCCGCCGCGCCATGCGCAAGAGCATGCAGTCGGCGATGAAGGCGGGCGCCAAGGGCATCAAGATCCAGTGTGGCGGCCGTCTCGGCGGCGCCGAGATGTCCCGCTCGGAGTTCTACCGCGAGGGCCGTGTGCCGCTGCACACGCTCCGCGCGAACGTCGAGTACGGCTTCTTCGAGGCCAAGACGACCTTCGGCCGCATCGGCGTGAAGGTCTGGATCTACAAGGGCGACGTCAAGAACATCGCCGAGGTCCGCGCCGAGAACGCCGCTGCCCGCGCCGGCAACCGCCCGGCCCGTGGTGGCGCTGACCGCCCCGCCGGCCGTGGTGGCCGCGGTGGCGAGCGTGGCGGTCGCGGTCGCAAGCCGCAGCAGAACGCCGGCGCCGAGGCCCCCAAGGCCGAGGCTGCCGCCGCTGCTCCGGCTGAGAGCACCGGAACGGAGGCCTGACCGACATGCTGATCCCCCGTAGGGTCAAGCACCGCAAGCAGCACCACCCGAAGCGCAACGGTATGTCCAAGGGTGGCACGCAGGTTGCGTTCGGCGAGTACGGCATTCAGGCCCTCACCCCGGCCTACGTGACCAACCGCCAGATCGAGGCCGCGCGTATCGCGATGACCCGCCACATCAAGCGTGGCGGCAAGGTCTGGATCAACATCTACCCGGACCGTCCGCTCACGAAGAAGCCTGCCGAGACCCGCATGGGTTCCGGTAAGGGTTCGCCGGAGTGGTGGATCGCGAACGTCAAGCCTGGTCGGGTGATGTTCGAGCTGTCCTACCCGAACGAGAAGATCGCGCGTGAGGCCCTGACTCGTGCCGCCCACAAGCTGCCGATGAAGTGCAAGATCGTCAAGCGCGAGGCAGGTGAGCTGTGATGTCGGCCGGTACCAAGGCGTCCGAGCTGCGCGAGCTGGGCAACGAGGAGCTTCTCAACAAGCTCCGCGAGGCCAAGGAAGAGCTGTTCAACCTCCGCTTCCAGGCGGCGACCGGGCAGCTCGAGAACCACGGTCGGCTCAAGTCCGTCCGTAAGGACATCGCCCGGATCTACACCCTGATGCGCGAGCGCGAGCTGGGCATCGAGACGGTGGAGAGCGCCTGATGAGCGAGAGCAACGTGACTGAGAACAAGGAAGCGCGCGGTTTCCGCAAGACCCGTGAGGGTCTGGTCGTCAGCGACAAGATGGACAAGACCGTCGTCGTCGCCGTCGAGGACCGCGTCAAGCACGCGCTGTACGGCAAGGTCATCCGCCGTACGAACAAGCTCAAGGCGCACGACGAGCAGAACGCCGCGGGTGTCGGCGACCGCGTCCTCCTCATGGAGACCCGGCCGCTGTCCGCGACGAAGCGCTGGCGCGTCGTCGAGATCCTCGAGAAGGCCAAGTAATTTTGCGGCGGACTCTCCCCTCGCCGGGAGAGTCCCCGCATGCCCCTCGCTGAGGCGTCACTGCCCCAGCATTTAGTTCCGCCAGGCTCGGCAGGGCCTCTCCAGGCCCTGCCGGGAACCGGCAGACGATCAGGAGATAGACGTGATCCAGCAGGAGTCGCGACTGCGTGTCGCCGACAACACTGGTGCCAAGGAGATCCTTTGCATCCGTGTTCTCGGTGGTTCCGGTCGCCGCTACGCGGGCATCGGTGACGTCATCGTCGCCACCGTCAAGGACGCGATCCCCGGTGGCAACGTGAAGAAGGGTGACGTCGTCAAGGCGGTCATCGTTCGCACCGTCAAGGAGCGCCGCCGCCAGGACGGCTCGTACATCCGCTTCGACGAGAACGCCGCCGTCATTCTGAAGAACGACGGCGACCCTCGCGGCACCCGTATCTTCGGCCCCGTGGGCCGTGAGCTGCGCGAGAAGAAGTTCATGAAGATCATCTCGCTCGCGCCGGAGGTGCTGTAAGCATGAAGATCAAGAAGGGCGACCTGGTCCAGGTCATCACCGGTAAGGACAAGGGCAAGCAGGGCAAGGTCATCGCGGCCTTCCCCCGCGAGGACCGTGTCCTGGTCGAGGGTGTCAACCGGGTCAAGAAGCACACCAAGGCCGGTCAGACCGCTCGCGGTTCGCAGACCGGTGGGATCATCACCACCGAGGCCCCCATCCACGTGAGCAACGTTCAGCTCGTCGTGGAGAAGGACGGCAAGAAGGTCGTGACCCGCGTCGGTTACCGCTTCGACGATGAGGGCAACAAGATCCGCGTTGCCAAGCGGACGGGTGAGGACATCTGATGGCTACCACCACCACTCCGCGTCTGAAGACGAAGTACCGCGAGGAGATCGCGGGCAAGCTGCGTGAGGAGTTCTCGTACGAGAACGTCATGCAGGTCCCGGGTCTCGTCAAGATCGTGGTCAACATGGGTGTGGGCGACGCCGCCCGCGACTCCAAGCTGATCGAGGGCGCCATCCGCGACCTCACCACGATCACCGGTCAGAAGCCGGCCGTCACCAAGGCCCGCAAGTCCATCGCGCAGTTCAAGCTGCGTGAGGGCCAGCCGATCGGTGCCCACGTCACGCTCCGTGGCGACCGCATGTGGGAGTTCCTGGACCGCACCCTGTCGCTCGCGCTGCCGCGCATCCGCGACTTCCGCGGCCTGTCCCCCAAGCAGTTCGACGGCCGTGGCAACTACACCTTCGGTCTCACGGAGCAGGTCATGTTCCACGAGATCGACCAGGACAAGATCGACCGTGTCCGGGGTATGGACATCACCGTGGTGACCACGGCGACCAACGACGAAGAGGGCCGTGCGCTCCTCCGTCACCTCGGCTTCCCCTTCAAGGAGGCGTAAGCGAGATGGCGAAGAAGGCTCTCATCGCGAAGGCTGCCCGCAAGCCCAAGTTCGGCGTGCGCGCGTACACCCGCTGCCAGCGCTGCGGTCGTCCGCACTCCGTCTACCGCAAGTTCGGCCTGTGCCGCGTGTGCCTCCGTGAGATGGCTCACCGTGGCGAGCTGCCGGGCGTGACCAAGAGCTCCTGGTAATCCCTCACTTGGGATGACCGGAGTCTCTCGGTAAGCATCTGGTCGGCAGGAGCCCTTCCCCGCATGCCGTAGGCTTGTGGGGTTGGGCGCCTGCCGCCCGTACGACTTACTACGCCGTAGGTCCCCGCACCGCACCCGTCCCGCCCATGAGTGGGGAGAGGGATGGCGCACATAGGAAACCCCGGCGAGAGAGGCCGAAGGCCAATTCATGACCATGACTGATCCGATCGCAGACATGCTTACGCGTCTGCGGAACGCGAACTCGGCGTACCACGACACCGTGACGATGCCGCACAGCAAGATCAAGTCTCACATCGCGGAGATCCTCAAGCAGGAGGGCTTCATCACGGGCTGGAAGGTCGAGGACGCCGAGGTCGGCAAGAACCTCGTCCTCGAGCTCAAGTTCGGCCCGAACCGTGAGCGCTCCATCGCGGGCATCAAGCGGATCTCGAAGCCCGGTCTCCGGGTGTACGCGAAGTCCACCAACCTGCCGAAGGTCCTCGGCGGCCTGGGCGTGGCGATCATCTCCACGTCCCACGGTCTCCTGACCGGCCAGCAGGCGCAGAAGAAGGGCGTGGGTGGGGAAGTCCTCGCCTACGTCTGGTAGTCGGGAACGGAGGAAAAGCCAATGTCGCGTATCGGCAAGCTCCCCATCACGGTTCCCGCCGGTGTGGACGTCACCATCGATGGCCGCACGGTCGAGGTGAAGGGCCCCAAGGGCACCCTCACCCACACCGTCGCCGCCCCGATCGAGATCGTCAAGGGTGAGGACGGCGTTCTGAACGTCACCCGCCCGAACGATGAGCGTCAGAACAAGGCCCTCCACGGCCTGTCCCGCACGCTGGTGGCCAACATGATCACCGGTGTGACCCAGGGGTACACGAAGGCGCTCGAGATCAGCGGTGTCGGTTACCGCGTCGCCGCGAAGGGCTCCAACCTGGAGTTCCAGCTCGGTTACAGCCACCCGATCCTGGTGGAGGCCCCCGAGGGGATCTCCTTCAAGGTCGAGTCGCCGACCAAGTTCTCGGTCGAGGGCATCGACAAGCAGAAGGTCGGCGAGGTCGCCGCGAACATCCGCAAGCTGCGCAAGCCCGACCCGTACAAGGCCAAGGGCGTGAAGTACGCGGGCGAGGTCATCCGCCGCAAGGTCGGAAAGGCTGGTAAGTAACCCATGGCATACGGTACGAAGATCGCCAAGGGCGACGCTTACAAGCGCGCCGCTAAGGCGCGTCGCCACATCCGTATCCGCAAGAACGTCTCGGGTACGCCGGAGCGTCCGCGTCTGGTCGTCACCCGGTCCAACCGCGGCATCACCGCTCAGGTCATCGACGACATCGCGGGTCACACCCTGGCGTCGGCGTCCACCCTGGACGCGTCCATCCGCGGCGGCGAAGGCGACAAGTCGGCGAAGGCGAAGCAGGTCGGCCAGCTCGTGGCCGAGCGTGCCAAGGCCGCCGGCGTCGAAGCTGTCGTGTTCGACCGTGGCGGCAACCGCTACGCCGGGCGCATCGCCGCCCTGGCGGATGCCGCCCGTGAAGCCGGCCTGAAGTTCTGAGCCGGTTCCGCACGTAGGAAGACTAGGAAGGAAAGTCCAATGGCTGGACCCCAGCGCCGCGGAAGCGGTGCCGGTGGCGGCGAGCGGCGGGACCGGAAGGGCCGTGACGGCGGCGCTGCTGCCGCCGAGAAGACCGCGTACGTTGAGCGCGTCGTCGCGATCAACCGCGTCGCCAAGGTTGTGAAGGGTGGTCGTCGCTTCAGCTTCACCGCGCTGGTCGTGGTAGGCGACGGTGACGGCACCGTTGGTGTCGGTTACGGCAAGGCCAAGGAGGTGCCGGCCGCCATCGCCAAGGGTGTGGAGGAGGCCAAGAAGCACTTCTTCAAGGTCCCCCGTATCCAGGGCACCATCCCGCACCCCATCCAGGGTGAGAAGGCGGCGGGCGTCGTCATGCTCAAGCCGGCGTCCCCCGGTACCGGCGTTATCGCCGGTGGCCCGGTGCGTGCCGTGCTCGAGTGCGCCGGCGTTCACGACATCCTGTCGAAGTCGCTCGGCTCGTCCAACGCGATCAACATCGTGCACGCGACCGTGGAGGCCCTGAAGGGCCTGCAGCGTCCCGAGGAGATCGCGGCTCGCCGTGGTCTGCCCCTCGAGGACGTCGCCCCCGCGGCTCTCCTCCGTGCGCGTGCCGGGGCGGGTGCGTAATGGCTCGCCTCAAGATCACGCAGACGAAGTCGTACATCGGCAGCAAGCAGAACCACCGCGACACCCTGCGTTCCCTTGGTCTCAAGGGCATCAACACGCAGGTCGTCAAGGAGGACCGCCCCGAGTTCCGCGGCATGGTGCACACCGTCCGCCACCTCGTGACGGTCGAGGAGGTCGACTGACATGGCGGAGCAGAACCCGCTGAAGGTCCACAACCTCCGTCCCGCCCCGGGCGCCAAGACCGCCAAGACCCGTGTGGGTCGTGGTGAGGCGTCGAAGGGTAAGACGGCCGGTCGTGGTACGAAGGGCACGAAGGCCCGCTACCAGGTTCCGGAGCGCTTCGAGGGTGGCCAGATGCCGCTCCACATGCGTCTCCCGAAGCTGAAGGGCTTCAAGAACCCGTTCAAGACCGAGTACCAGGTCGTGAACCTGGACAAGCTGGCCGCGCTCTACCCCGAGGGTGGCGAGGTCACCGTGGCCGACCTGGTCGCCAAGGGTGCCGTGCGCAAGAACCAGCTCGTCAAGGTCCTGGGCCAGGGCGACATCTCCGTGGCGCTGCAGGTGACGGTCGACGCCGTCTCCGGCTCCGCCAAGGAGAAGATCACCGCCGCCGGCGGTACCGTCACCGAGCTCGTCTGAGACGACTCGATGGCTTGAACATCCGACCGGGGATGCCTCTCAAAAGGGGCATCCCCGGTTGGTCGTTCCTAGGGGGGCATGTCCGCCGGTAAGGTGGCGTGCACTGTGTTGCTGTAATGACTTGGGGCATGCGCCCCGGGCCGCGCGGTCGGACCCCCGGGTCCGCCCCCGCGGTTTTTACTGACCACTGACTGATACGTATTCGTCGATCCTCAAGACCGTCACCTCTGACGCATAGCGCGGGGGTCGCAGGAGGCACCGTGCTCACCGCGTTCGCCCGGGCGTTCAAGACGCCCGACCTGCGCAAGAAGCTGCTCTTCACGCTCGGCATCATCGTGCTGTACCGGCTCGGGGCGCACGTCCCCGTGCCCGGGGTCAGCTACGAGAAGGTCCAGATGTGTGTGGACCAGGCCCAGCAGGGCAACAACAGCCTGTTCGGCCTCGTGAACATGTTCAGTGGCGGGGCGCTGCTGCAGATCACGATCTTCGCGCTCGGCATCATGCCGTACATCACGGCGAGCATCATCCTGCAGCTGCTGACCGTGGTCATCCCGCGTCTGGAAGCCCTGAAGAAGGAGGGGCAGTCCGGCCAGGCGAAGATCACGCAGTACACCCGCTACCTCACCGTCGCGCTGGCGATCCTCCAGGGCACCGGCCTCGTGGCCACCGCCCGTACCGGCGCCCTCTTCAGCAACTGCACCGTGGCCCGCGAGGTCGTCCCGGACCAGTCGATCTTCGTCACCATCACCATGGTGATCACCATGACCGCGGGTACGGCGCTCGTGATGTGGCTCGGCGAGCTCATCACCGACCGCGGCATCGGCAACGGCATGTCGATCCTGATGTTCATCTCGATCGCGGCCGGCTTCCCGGGTGCCCTGTGGGCCATCAAGGAGAGCGGCAAGCTCGCCAAGGGCTGGATCGAGTTCGGCACGGTCATCCTGATCGGCTTCGTCATGGTGGCGCTCGTCGTCTTCGTCGAGCAGGCCCAGCGCCGCATCCCCGTGCAGTACGCGAAGCGGATGATCGGTCGGCGGTCGTACGGCGGTACGTCCACGTACATCCCGCTCAAGGTGAACCAGGCGGGTGTGATTCCCGTCATCTTCGCGTCGTCGCTGCTCTACATCCCGGCACTGATCGCGCAGTTCTCGAACTCCACCGCGGGCTGGAAAACCTGGATCGAACAGCACTTCGTCAAGGGTGACCACCCGTACTACATCACCGTGTACTTCCTGTTGATCGTGTTCTTCGCGTTCTTCTACGTGGCCATCTCGTTCAACCCCGAGGAAGTCGCGGACAACATGAAGAAGTATGGTGGCTTCATCCCGGGCATCCGGGCTGGTCGACCTACTGCCGAGTACCTGAGCTACGTGCTCAACCGGATCACCTGGCCGGGCTCGCTGTATCTGGGTCTGATCGCTCTCGTGCCGACGATGGCGTTGGCGGGCTTCGGTGGCGCGAACCAGAACTTCCCGTTCGGCGGGACGAGCATCCTGATCATCGTGGGTGTGGGTCTGGAGACCGTGAAGCAGATCGAGAGCCAGCTCCAGCAGCGCAATTACGAAGGGTTCCTCCGCTGATGCGAATCGTCCTCGTCGGACCGCCCGGTGCCGGGAAGGGAACGCAGGCCGCGTTCCTTGCCGCGAACCTGTCGATTCCGCACATCTCCACGGGCGACCTCTTCCGTGCCAACATCAGCCAGGGCACGGAGCTGGGCCTCAAGGCCAAGTCCTTCATGGACGCCGGCGAGCTGGTGCCCGACGAGGTCACCATCGGCATGGCCAAGGACCGCATGGAGCAGCCCGACGCGGTGAACGGCTTCCTGCTGGACGGCTTCCCGCGCAACGTGTCGCAGGCCGAGGCGCTGGACGCGATGCTCCAGGCCGGGGACATGAAGCTCGACGCGGTGCTGGACCTGGAGGTCCCCGAGGACGAGGTCGTCAAGCGGATCGCCGGCCGTCGGCTGTGCCGCAACAACGACAAGCACGTCTTCCACGTGACGTACACCCCGCCGAAGACCGAGGGCGTCTGCGACGTCTGCGGCGGCGAGCTGTACCAGCGCGGTGACGACTCCGAGGAGACGGTCCGCCGCCGCCTGGAGGTCTACCACACGCAGACCGAGCCGATCATCGACTACTACAAGGCCCAGGGCCTGGTGGTCACGATCTCCGCGCTCGGCAAGGTCGAGGACGTGACCGCGCGCGCGATGGAGGCGCTGCGGGGCCGCGGCGAGCAGGCCGCCTAGCACTCTTCGTACGCGTCGTACGTGTCGTACACCGGCCGCGGTGCCCTTCGGGGCGCCGCGGCCGGTGTCGTACCGCCGTATCGTTGTCGGGTCACCCCGTTCTCCGTTTGGAAAGGCGTCAGCCGTCATGGTGCAGATCAAGACTCCCGAGCAGATCGCGAAGATGCGCGAGGCGGGGCTGGTCGTCGCCGCCATCCACGCGGCGACGCGCGAGGCGGCGGTTCCCGGGGCGACGACGAAGGATCTGGACGAGGTGGCGCGCAAGGTGCTCGCCGAGCACGGCGCCAAGTCGAACTTCCTCGGGTACGGCGGGTTCCCCGCGACGATCTGCACCTCGGTCAACGAGGTCGTCGTCCACGGCATCCCCAGCCAGGACGTCGTTCTCAAGGACGGCGACGTCATCTCCATCGACTGCGGCGCGGTCGTCGACGGCTGGCACGGCGACGCGGCGTACACCGCCTTCGTGGGCTCCGGTCACGCCCCGGAGCTGATCGAGCTCTCCCGGGTGACGGAGGAGTCGATGTGGCACGGCATCGCCGCCATGCGGAACGGCAACCGGCTGGTCGACATCTCGCGCGCCATCGAGACGTACATCCGCCGCCAGCCGAAGCCGGGCGGCGGCAAGTACGGGATCATCGAGGAGTACGGCGGCCACGGCATCGGCACCGAGATGCACATGGACCCGCACCTGCTGAACTACGTCTCCCGCAAGCGCGGCAAGGGCCCGAAGCTGGTCCCCGGCTTCTGCCTGGCCATCGAGCCGATGGTGTCGCTGGGTACGCCGCGCACGGAGGTCCTGGAAGACGAGTGGACCGTCATCACGACGGACGGCACCTGGTCCTCCCACTGGGAGCACTCGGTCGCCCTCACCGAGGAGGGCCCGCTGGTGCTGACCGCCCCCGATGGCGGCAAGGCGAAGCTGGCGGAGCTGGGCGTCACGGCGGCGCCGGACCCGCTGGCGTGATGTCGCCGGGCGGGGCCGGCCCGGGCCGATCCGCCTGCATAGTGATCTTCCGGCGTGGGCAGACTGAGCCCGATTCGTCTTTTCGAATGGCCTGACGTAGACTGATGCGTCGGCTCTCGTGTACCCGTGTGTCCACACACGGAGACGGAGAGTCGATCAAGGTAGCCGATTCGAAGGGCGAAGCGTGGCCAAGAAGCAAGGTGCCATCGAGATTGAGGGCACCGTGATCGAGTCCCTGCCGAACGCCATGTTCAAGGTGGAGCTCCAGAACGGTCACAAGGTCCTCGCGCACATCTCCGGCAAGATGCGGATGCACTACATCCGTATCCTCCCGGACGACCGGGTCGTGGTGGAGCTCTCTCCGTACGACCTGACGCGTGGCCGGATCGTCTACCGCTACAAGTAGATCTTGCCCGCACCGGCGCGGTGTTCTTCCGCGCGGGTGGTGGCACTGACCCGGAGAACCTCACATCCCATGAAGGTCAAGCCGAGCGTCAAGAAGATCTGCGACAAGTGCAAGGTGATCCGCCGCCACGGCCGGGTCATGGTCATCTGCGACAACCTGCGCCACAAGCAGCGCCAGGGCTGACGCACGCCATCCTGCACCTCGCAGTATCTTCGCGCGACGCGAGCAAACTCGTACATACGCAGCGCCCGTCCAAGCCCCTGACAGGGCTGACGACACCTCCGGCGGGGGCCGGGGACCTGGACGTACCACTTCTTTTGATCAAAAGGGGTCGGCGGCCACGGAGCGGTGCTGCGGAAGACCCCCGAACACACAGGAGCCATTGAATGGCACGCGTTTCCGGTGTTGACATCCCGCGCGACAAGCGCGTGGAGGTCGCACTCACCTACGTCTTCGGCATCGGCCGCACCCTGGCGAAGGAGACCCTCGCCTCCACCGGTGTGAACCCGAACACCCGCGTTCGTGACCTGTCCGAGGAGGACCTGGTCAAGATCCGCGAGTACGTGGACGCCAACCTCAAGACCGAGGGTGACCTCCGTCGCGAGATCCAGGCCGACATCCGCCGCAAGGTCGAGATCGGCTGCTACCAGGGTCTGCGTCACCGCCGCGGTCTGCCGGTCCACGGTCAGCGCACCAGCACGAACGCTCGTACCCGCAAGGGCCCGCGTCGCGCCATCGCCGGCAAGAAGAAGCCGGGCAAGAAGTAGTCCGCAGCGGACGACTGTCCACGGTCTTCGCTGTAGGACCGACCACCTCCCGTAGGAGTAAGACATGCCCCCCAAGGGTCGTCAGGGCGCTGCCAAGAAGGTGCGCCGCAAGGAAAAGAAGAACGTCGCTCACGGCCACGCGCACATCAAGAGCACGTTCAACAACACGATCGTGTCCATCACGGACCCGAGCGGCAACGTGATCTCCTGGGCCTCCGCCGGCCACGTCGGCTTCAAGGGCTCGCGCAAGTCCACCCCCTTCGCCGCGCAGATGGCCGCCGAGTCGGCCGCCCGCCGCGCGCAGGAGCACGGCATGCGCAAGGTCGACGTCTTCGTCAAGGGTCCCGGCTCCGGCCGTGAGACCGCGATCCGCTCCCTCCAGGCCACCGGCCTCGAGGTCGGCTCGATCCAGGACGTCACCCCCACCCCGCACAACGGCTGCCGTCCGCCGAAGCGCCGCCGCGTCTGACGCACGGCTCGGCCGCGGTGCGGCGGTCTGCTGGGGGTCCGGGGGTTATCCCCCGGGAATTCGCAGCACGGCTGCCGTCCGCCGAAGCGCCGCCGCGTCTGACGCACGGGCACGGTTGCTGCTTGTTCTGTGAGGTTCCGGGCGGTACGGCTCTTCGGGGGCGTGCCGCCCGTACCCTTGCAATCAGAGGACGTCAAATAGCGGGCGTCCACGACTGAAGGAAACACACCATGCTTATCGCTCAGCGTCCCTCGCTGACCGAAGAGGTCGTCGACGAGTACCGCTCGCGGTTCGTCATCGAGCCCCTGGAGCCGGGCTTCGGCTACACGCTCGGCAACTCGCTTCGCCGTACGCTCCTCTCCTCGATCCCGGGTGCGGCCGTCACGTCCATCCGCATCGACGGTGTCCTGCACGAGTTCACCACCGTGCCGGGCGTCAAGGAGGACGTCACCGACCTCATCCTCAACATCAAGCAGCTGGTCGTGTCGAGCGAGCACGACGAGCCGGTCGTGATGTACCTGCGCAAGCAGGGCCCGGGCCTCGTGACCGCGGCCGACATCGCCCCGCCGGCCGGTGTCGAGGTGCACAACCCCGACCTGGTGCTCGCCACGCTGAACGGCAAGGGCAAGCTCGAGATGGAGCTGACCGTCGAGCGCGGTCGCGGCTACGTCTCCGCCGTTCAGAACAAGCAGGCGGGCCAGGAGATCGGCCGCATCCCGGTCGACTCCATCTACTCGCCCGTCCTCAAGGTCACCTACAAGGTCGAGGCGACCCGAGTCGAGCAGCGCACCGACTTCGACAAGCTGATCGTCGACGTCGAGACCAAGCAGGCGATGCGTCCGCGTGACGCCATGGCCTCCGCCGGTAAGACCCTGGTCGAGCTCTTCGGCCTGGCGCGCGAGCTCAACATCGACGCCGAGGGCATCGACATGGGTCCGTCCCCGACGGACGCCGCGCTCGCCGCGGACCTGGCGCTGCCGATCGAGGAGCTGGAGCTCACGGTCCGCTCGTACAACTGCCTCAAGCGTGAGGGCATCCACTCCGTGGGTGAGCTCGTGGCGCGCTCCGAGGCCGACCTGCTCGACATCCGCAACTTCGGTGCGAAGTCGATCGACGAGGTCAAGGCGAAGCTGGCCGGCATGGGCCTGGCCCTGAAGGACAGCCCGCCCGGATTCGACCCGACCGCCGCCGCCGACGCCTTCGGCGCCGACGACGACGCGGACGCGGGCTTCGTCGAGACCGAGCAGTACTGACTGATTGCTGCCCGTAGGCGTCCGCCTGCGGGGTCCTGACACCGGTACCTGATACGGCCGGTGCAGATCACAAGGAGAAACACCATGCCGAAGCCCGCCAAGGGTGCCCGTCTGGGCGGCAGCGCCGCGCACGAGAAGCTGCTTCTCGCGAACCTCGCGAAGTCGCTGTTCGAGCACGGCCGCATCACCACGACCGAGGCCAAGGCCCGCCGCCTGCGTCCGGTCGCCGAGCGCCTGATCACCAAGGCGAAGAAGGGCGACATCCACAACCGTCGCCTGGTGCTGCAGACGATCACGGACAAGGGCATCGTCCACACGCTCTTCACCGAGATCGCCCCGCGCTACGCCGAGCGCCCGGGTGGCTACACCCGCATCACCAAGATCGGCAACCGTCGTGGCGACAACGCCCCGATGGCTGTGATCGAGCTGGTCGAGGGTGAGATCGCGAAGAAGGCGACCGTCGCCGAGGCCGAGGCCGCGACGAAGCGCGCGGTCAAGGAGGCCGACGAGGCCAACGCCAAGGTCGACGAGGCGAAGGCCGACGAGGCCGAGGCCAAGGCTGACGAGGCCAAGGCCGAAGAGTCCAAGGACGCCTGAACCGCGTTCTGAAGGCTGACGGACGGGCCCGTTCCCCTCGCGGGGGGCGGGCCCGTTCCGTTGTGTCGCGCGCTTGAGAGGATGGACGCGTGAGCGATGAGGTGAAGCCCGGTTTCGTACGGGTGCGGCTGGACCTGTCCTACGACGGCAAGGACTTCCACGGCTGGGCCAAGCAGGCCGGCGGCCAGCGGACCGTGCAGGGCGAGATCGAGGACGCGCTGCGGACGGTGACGCGGTCGTCGGAGACGTACGAGCTGACCGTGGCCGGGCGGACCGACGCCGGGGTGCACGCGCGCGGGCAGGTCGCGCACGTCGACCTGCCGGAGGCGCTGTGGGCCGAGCACCGGGACAAGCTGCTGCGGCGGCTGGCCGGGCGGCTGGCGCACGACGTGCGGATCTGGCGCGTCGAGGAGGCTCCGGCCGGCTTCAACGCGCGGTTCTCCGCGATCTGGCGGCGGTACGCGTACCGGGTGACGGACGATCCGGGCGGTGTGGACCCGCTGCTGCGGGGCCATGTGCTGTGGCACGACTGGGCGCTGGACGTCGACGCGATGAACGCGGCCGCCGAGCGGCTCGTCGGCGAGCACGACTTCGCCGCGTACTGCAAGAAGCGCGACGGGGCGACCACCATCCGCACGCTCCAGGAGCTGCGCTGGGAGCGGCTGCCGTCCGGGGTGCTGGAGGCCACGGTCCGGGCGGACGCCTTCTGCCACAACATGGTGCGCTCGCTGGTGGGCGCGCTGCTCTTCGTCGGCGACGGGCACCGGCCGGTGGAGTGGCCCGGGAAGGTGCTGGCCGCGGGCGTGCGGGACTCGGCCGTCCATGTCGTACGGCCGCACGGGCTCACGCTGGAAGAGGTCGGCTACCCGGCCGACGAGTTGCTGGCCGCCAGGAACCTGGAGGCCCGCAACAAGCGGTCACTGCCGATCTCGGTGTCAGCCGGCGGGCGCGGGGGAGGCGGCTGCTGCTGACGCCTGGGCGCGGCCGCGGGCGTAGATCTGGTTGAAGGCGAAGGTGCCGACGTCGTCGCTGGTCTTGAAGACGACGTCGTCCGCCTTCGTCACCTTCTTGCCGCTGGTGTATCCCGCCTGGGTGAAGTAGGCGTATCGGCCGAGGGAGTTGGCGCGGCGCAGGCAGACCGTCTTGGCCTGGCAGAAGCCCCCGACGCCGGACCCGGCGAGCGGGGCGACGCCGCCCTGGACCTGCTCCTTGGCCTTGAGCGCGGCGGCCGTGGTGTCGAAGAGCGCGACGCCCACGGTGATGGCGACGCCGTCCTTCTCGTACGTGGCGCGGATCACGCGGCTGCAGCCGTGCTTCGTGAGGACCGGGCCGAGGCCGGCCTGGACGGCGGCGGTGCAGTCGGTGGTGGAGCTGGTCGCGCCCTTGTCGTAGACGCGGTCGCCCATCGTGAGCGTCTTGCCCGGGAAGAGGGACTCGGGGGTGAGGGGCGCCTTGTCCTTCTGCGCGGTGGAGATGAAGTCCATCGGGTTCGGCGGGGGCGGGGGAGCGACGGAGGAGAAGGACGGCTGCGGCTTGGTGGTGTCGGTGGGCAGCTCGGGGGTGGAACTGCCGGTGCCGGACGCCTTGTTGTCGTCACCGCCCTTGTTGGCCGAGACGATCGCGACCGCGATGATCGTGCCGATGGCGGCGGTGGCGAGCGCGCCGCCGCCGATGAGCAGCCAGCGCCTGCGCCGGGCCCGTGCCTCGGAGGCTTCGGCGAGCGCGCTCCAGTCGGGCGTGCCGGCGTCGTAGGACTGCTCGTACGACGGCGGGTACGGCTGCTGGTGCTGCTGGTACGGCCGGTGCGGCTCTTGCGGCGGCCACTGCGATCCCCCAAAGCTCATGCCGCGCATCCTAATGCGGTTGGGACGGGGGCTCTTCCCCGGAGAGAATGCGCTCCATGGGTCATGTAGAGGTCGCGCATCTGGAGTACTACCTGCCGGACGGTCGGATCCTGCTCGGCGATGTGTCGTTCCGGGTGGGCGAGGGCGCGGTGGTGGCCCTGGTGGGAGCGAACGGCGCCGGCAAGTCGACGCTGCTGAAGCTGATCGCGGGGGAGCTCCAGCCGCACGGCGGTGCGGTGACCGTCGGGGGCGGGCTGGGTGTCATGCCGCAGTTCGTCGGGTCGGTACGGGACGAGCGGAGCGTGCGCGACCTGCTGGTGTCGGTCGCGCCGGCGCGGATCCGGGAGGCGGCGGCCGCGGTGGACGCCGCCGAGCACCGCATCCTGACGGTCGACGACGAGGCCGCGCAGATGGCGTACGCGCAGGCGCTGAGCGACTGGGCGGAGGCGCGGGGGTACGAGGCCGAGACCGTCTGGGACATGTGCACCATGGCGGCGCTGGGAGTGCCGTACGAGAAGGCGCAGTTCCGTGAGGTGCGCACGCTGAGCGGCGGCGAGCAGAAGCGGCTCGTCCTGGAGGCGCTGCTGCGCGGGCCCGAGGAGGTCCTGCTGCTGGACGAGCCGGACAACTACCTGGACGTGCCCGGCAAGCGGTGGCTGGAGGAGCGGCTCGCCGAGACGCGCAAGACGGTGCTGTTCGTCTCGCACGACCGGGAGCTCCTGGCGCGGGCCGCCGAGAAGATCGTGGCCGTGGAGCCGGGTCCCGCGGGGTCGGACGTGTGGGTGCACGGGGGCGGCTTCGCGACCTTCCACGAGGCGCGGCGGGAGCGGTTCGCGCGCTTCGAGGAGCTGCTGCGGCGCTGGGAGGAGAAGCACGCGCAGCTCAAGCAGCTGGTCAACACCCTGAGGAACAAGGCCGCGTACAACGACGGGCTGGCCTCCCGCTACCAGGCCGCCCAGACGCGGCTGCGGAAGTTCGAGGAGGCGGGCCCGCCGCCGGAGCCGCCGCGGGAGCAGGACATCCGGATGCGGCTGCGCGGCGGGCGGACCGGGGTGCGGGCGGTGACCTGCTCCGGGCTGGAGCTGACCGGGCTGATGAAGCCCTTCTCGCTGGAGGTCTTCTACGGCGAGCGGGTCGCCGTCCTCGGTTCCAACGGCTCCGGCAAGTCGCACTTCCTGCGGCTGCTGGCGGGGGAGGACGTCGCCCACACCGGCACGTGGAAGCTCGGCGCGCGGGTGGTGCCGGGGCACTTCGCCCAGACCCACGCGCACCCGGAGCTGCTGGGCCGGACGCTCGTCGACATCCTGTGGACCGAGCACGCCAAGGACCGGGGCGGGGCGATGTCCGCGCTGCGGCGGTACGAGCTGGAGCGCCAGGGCGACCAGCCCTTCGACCGGCTGTCGGGCGGGCAGCAGGCGCGTTTCCAGATCCTGCTGCTGGAGCTGTCGGGCACGACGGCCCTGCTGCTCGACGAGCCGACGGACAACCTGGACCTGGAGTCGGCGGAGGCCCTGCAGGTGGGCCTGGAGGCGTACGAGGGCACGGTCCTCGCGGTCACGCACGACCGGTGGTTCGCGCGGGCCTTCGACCGCTTCCTGGTGTTCGGCGCGGACGGGGTCGTCCGCGAGTCCGCCGAGCCGGTGTGGGACGAGCGGCGGGTGGACCGGGCCCGGTAGCCGTGAGGGACCCGGTCCACCCGCCGCGCCGTGGTCAGGGGGCCGACACCGGGTGGGACAGCTCCACACCGTGCGTGGTGAACCGCATCTCGACGCGGTCCCCGTCGGCCATGGTGAAGCCGCTGTGGAAGCTGCTGCGGTCCGCGCCGAGGTAGACGTAGTGCACTCGGCCGGGGTGGAGCAGGGCCTCGTGGGAGAACAGGCCGGCCATCATGTCCCGCAGGCCGTAGTGGAGCGCCTTGACGCCCGTGGTGAAGGTGCCCTCCCAGGCCGGTGCGCCGTCGCGTGCGATGGTGACCTCGCCGGTGACGTGGCGGGGCGGGGTGCCCAGGAACAGCCAGGGGGCCACGCCCGCGTCGCAGAGCTTGGCGTACGACAGGTGGCCGTTGTGGCGCTTGAAGCGGCCGATGTCGGTGAGGTCGTTGCCGAAGGTGTAGCCGGCGTACTGCGGGGTGCGGTGCTCGTCGGTGACGTAGACGAGCACGACCTCCGCCTCCTCCGTCAGCGCGACGGAGCCGGCGGGCGCGCGCAGCGGCTCGCCGGGGACCTTCAGGACGTCGCCGAGGCCCTTGAAGAACCAGTTGGGCTGCGTCTGCGTGCTGTCGTCGACCTTGACGTTGTGGGTGGCCATGAAGCCGCTGACCATGGCGTCGCCGGCCGACTCCGGCAGCAGCGGAGGCCGGAAGCGTACGTCGGCGGGCGCCGCCTCGGCCGGGGTGCGGCCCTCGGTGACGGCGGCGACGAACGCCTCCGTGTCGCCGCCCGCCGCGAGCAGGGCGGCCCGCAGGTCGGTGTCGCCCAGCGGGTAGAGGCGCAGGACGGTGTCCTCGGGCGAGCCGAGACCGAAGTGCCGCGCGCCCCGGTGGACGCACTCGTACAGGACCGTCAACGTGGGTTCTCCTTGCGGGTGAGGGGGGACCAGCGGCCGTCGGCCCAGGTCAGGGCGGCCCAGGGCGCGGCCGATGGGGTCAGGCGGAGCCCGAAGCCGGGTCCGGGGGGCGGGGCGAGGGTGTTGGCCCGGCGGTCCACCAGGGGGCGCGGCGAGACGATCATCTCGGGGCCGGGGAAGAACCGGTCGGACTGCCCGGCCTCGACGGTCAGGGCGTCGGGGCTGCGGAAGGCCAGCGCGCGGCCGGCGTTGATCAACGGGCCGGTCTCCGCGACCTGGACGCCGATCTGGAAGGCGAGGCCGGCGCTTCGGGCGTACGCGACCAGGCGGGCGGCGTTCAGCAGGCCGCCGTTCTTCGCGACGCGTACGTTGACGGCGTCGCAGGCCTCGGCGGCCACGGCCGCCCGGGCGTCCGCGAGCGTGCACACCGACTCGTCCAGCATCACGCGGATGCCGGACTCGCGGCGCAGCGTGCGCAGGGCGTCCCAGGAGCGCCGGGGCAGCGGCTCCTCGACGAGCTCGGCACCGGCGTCGCGCAGCCGGCGCGCGTACGGCACGGCGGTCTCGGGGGTCCAGCTCATATTGGCGTCCACCATGACGGGGACCTTCGGGCCGAGCCGGTCCCGGATGGCGCCGACCGTGCGGACGTCGCGGTCGATGTCCTCCGACGCCTTGACCTTGACGAAGTGGAAGGGGCCGCGGGTGTCGAGGAACTCGTCGACGTCCAGGCTGAGGTCGAGGACCTGCGACACGGGCAGGGTGGCGGGTGCCGGGAAACCCTCCAGGAGGTCGGCGGCCGGGACGGAGAGCCGGTGCGCGAGGAGGTCGAGGACCGCCGTCTCCAGCAGGCAGACGAGGTTGTTGTACGCGCCGGGCCGCTCCGGTGCCTCGGGTGGCAGGTCCACGCCCGCCGCCGCGAAGCCGTCCCGCCGCAGCCGGTCGAGGAGTTCCTCCGGCGGGACCTCGCGCAGCCGTGCGAACAGCCCGTCCAGCGGGACCCCGCGCAGCTCCTCCGTGACGCTCGCGGTCGTCTCGCCCGTGACGTACGCGCGCGGCGCGCACTCCCCGAGGCCGGTCACCCCGTCGACGGTCAGGCTCAGCACGAGGCTGTCGCTGGCGGAGCGGCGGGCCGCCGGGTGGTCGAAGCCGACGCGCATCGGCAGCGCCACCCGGTACAGCCGGGCCTCGGCCTCAGACATCGCGGTCCACGGCCTGGAGCAGGGTGTAGGCGGACGCCCAGTCGACCACGTCGTCGCGGACGTCGGTGTAGAAGAGGTAGTGCCGGTCGGTCGGGAACTTGATGATCATGCCCCGGTCGGAGACCATCCGGTTGAACACCCGGTGGGTGTCGTCGAGGTCGACGATCGGGTCGGTCAGGCCGGAGACGAACGCCGCGGGAGCCTCCGGGAGTTCGCGCCGGTCCGGGTGGTGCGGGTCCAGGTAGAGGCGCTCCAGCCCCAGCAGGGTGGCGCGGGAGCGGCGGGTGATCTCCCGCAGGGCCAGGTCGTCGTGGTCGATGAAGTGCCGGTAGCGGGGGTCGTCGGTGAAGTCGTGCGACTTCAGTCCCGCGTCCCACAGCTCGGTGGACCGCTCGGCGGCCAGCGCCGCGCGCTCCTCCCCGCCGAGCAGCGAGTGCAGCCGGCCCAGCCACGTCGAGCAGTAGACGGCGGCGTCGTAGCGGACGTCGAAGGCGGAGTGGTGCAGCAGGGCGGCGAGGAAGGAGCCGCCCAGGCAGTGCCCGAACAGCGTCAGCGGGATCTCGTCGCCGATCAGCTTCCGTACATGCGCGAGCGCGCCGGTGTAGTCGGAGATCACCGTGTCCACGTCGGGTATCTCGTGGCGCGGCCCGCCGCTGATGCCGCTGCCGCGCCGGTCGAGCACGAAGAACGCGATGTCGTTGTCGGCGAATCTCGGCCCCACCTCCCACAGCCATCCGGCGTGGCTCTGGAGCCCGTGGAGGTAGAAGACCGCCCCCTTGGTCCGCTCCCGGGGCCGCCACAGGTGGAGCGCCAGGTCGGTGCCGTCGTCGGCCGCGAGCGTGATGATCTCCCGGCGGAGGTTCTGCGGCGGCCTCTTCGTCTCGATCACCGGTGCGCTCCCGTCGCTGCCGTCGCCGCCGTCACGCCGAGGAGGTCGGCGGCGAAGTCCGTGTCCTTCTGGAAGGGCTTGTACTTGTACTGGGTGGCGTTGCCCTGCTGGCGGCGCGCTTCGGTGTAGGCGGCGATGGCGCCGTGCGGGACCGTGGCGAAGGAGAGCGGGCCGAGGCGGCCGCTGCTCCGCTTGGACGCGTACTCGATGTTGATGACGCCCAGCGCGCGGTCCACCGCCTCCGACAGGGCCCGGTCCAGGTCGGGTCCCGGCTCGGTGGCCTCGCCGACGACCACGTAGTAGGGCGGTTCGGCCCACTGCGGTCCGCACATGTAGAGCCCGACGGGCATCCCCCGGTCGCCGAGGGCCTGCTCGATGGCCTGGGTGACCTGCACTTCGGTGATCTTCTCGCCGGTGAAGGAGTGGTAGATGTCGTCGCGCTGCACGAAGTGCACCCAGGGGGTGCCGTCCACGATCCGGTCGACGCGGTAGACGTCCCCGCTCCACAGCCGGTGCAGGCCGTTGGCCTGCGTCATGATCAGGTGGTAGTCGCGGCCCTCCTCCACCTCGTCGAAGAGCAGGGTGTCGACCCCCTCGCCCGCGTCCAGCAGTGCGCCCAGCTCCACCCCGGCCGGTACGAACTCGAAGAAGGCCTGGTTGACGGCGAGGGGCTGGCTGTCGAGGGAGTCGTCGACCGGGATGGTGGTCACGCCCTCGGTGCCGCAGCTCATGAACGGCATGGCGGCCACGCCCGGCAGCACGGTGTCCAGCCGGGACTGGTAGAGCCCGGCCGAGGACGACAGCCAGCAGCTGTAGAGGCGCAGCGAGGGCCAGACGTCCGTGAGGGCGAACTCGCTCCGGTCCAGGACGCCTTGCAGGTGGCGGGCCGCCTCGGGGTCGGGGTCGGTGTACGGCTTGCCTTCGAGGGTGCCCTCGGCGAGGTCGCGGACCAGGTCGGGGCCGTGCTCGGCGACCAGGTCCCGCAGCGAGATCAGGGTGCTCGGGTTGATGGCCGAGACGAAGTGCAGGTCCTTGCCCACGAGGTGGCGGATCCGGTGGTACATCCGCCCGGCGTGCGAGGACGGCGCCTCGGTGCCGAACCACGGGGCCGCGGACCACGGCGGGTTCCAGTCGCGGCTGTTGATCCGCGGGTGGCGGTTGCTGATCGCCTGGTACTGGACGCCGTACAGGAAGTCGTCGACGTCGTCGTACACGGTCTGCGTGTCGAGCGTGGCGTGCGGGTGGGCGAGGATCTCGGGGTGGTGCTCCATGTACGTGCCCCACATGGCCTGCATCGCCGGGATGCGGTAGGTCAGCAGCCAGTGCAGGGTGTACGGGATGCGCTTGGGGACGTCGGTCGTGCCGCTCGTCTTCAGCCAGCGCAGCACCGGGCTGCACGACAGGACCCCGCCCTTGGTGCGGGTCTCCCGGTCGATGTCCTCGGTGAAGTCGGCGTACCGCATCACCGGGACGACGTCGCGGAAGGCCGCCGGGTCGGCGGCGACGGCGTCGTACCCCCGCTCCTTCCAGCGCAGCGAGTCGGCGCACAGGGCGATGATGTCGTTCAGGACCCGCTGCTGGGCCGCGTAGGGGTCCTTGAGGTCCGCCAGCAGGGTGGCGCGGGCCTGCCGGCACTCCTCGGCGAAGGGGCTGCGGCGCGTGTTCCAGTGCTCGTGCCAGTGCGAACTGCCCACGGCTTCGGTATCTCCCTCAACTCGTTCTGACAGTGGTGCCGGTGAACTGGTGAGTCATGGCTCCGGTGGCCGCCGAATGGCTCGGGCGACGGCCGGCTCAGGCGCCGACGCTCCGGGCGACGAGCCCGCGGAACCGGCCCGCGTGGAAGACGAGCGGCTCCGCGGAGTCCGCCAGGGCGCCCTCGGCCGCCGACGCGACCACCAGTTCGTGGTCTCCGGTGGGGTGGATCGCGGTGATCCCGCAGTCCAGCCAGGCCAGTCCGTCGGCCGGGATGGGGTGCCCGGCCCTGGTGTACGCCCAGTCGCGGCCGGCGAACCGGTCGGCACCGCGCTCGCTGAACAGGCGGCACAGCTCGGCGTGGCGCTCGCCGAGGATGGTGACCGCGAAGCTCCCCGTCGCCCGGATGTCCGGCCACGTGGTCGAGGTGTACGCCGCGCACAGCGCGATGAGCGGCGGGTCGAGCGAGACGGAGGTGAACGAGTTGACGGCCATCCCCACCGGGCCGTGCGCCGCCTGTGCGGTCACGAGCACGACTCCGGTGGTGAAACGGCCCAGAATGTCACGGAACGAGCGCTGATCCAAAGGGTGTTGTACCGGCTCGGTCTGTTGCAGCATGCGATGCGTTTCCACTCGGTCCGGCGGACGGTCTTGGTCGGCGGTGAGGGCTTCGGTCACCGGCGGCGCGGGCGTCCCGGGATTGCCGGGACGCCGCGCTCGTCGGCGAGACGCAGTGGGGCGGGCGCGGCCTACCGCGCCGCGCGGGCGGCGATCGCCCAGTCGACGGCCTCCTGGGGGCGGGCCGCGGCACCGGTGATCTGCGGGGCCACGTACCGGGCGAGCAGCTCCAGGCTGCGGTTGGTGTTCTCGTACGAGGTCCAGTCCGCCACGTACACCAGGAGGGTGCCGAAGCCGCCGGTGGCCTCCTGCATGCGGCGGATGCCGGCGACCACCTCGTCGACGGAGCCGACCAGGGCGCCGCCCGCCTCCACGCGGGCCTCCAGGAGCTTCTCGCGCGGGGTGCCGGGGGGCTGGACCTCGCGGCCGGCGGCCTTGCCGAAGTACTCGAAGAGCCAGCGGTCGTAGCCCTCGCGGACCTCGTCGAACGCCTGCTTGCTCGTCTCGGCGACGTGCACCGGGAGGGCGATGCGCCAGTCCTCGCGGCGGATGGTCCGCCCGAACTCGTCGGCGGCCTCCTCGGCGTGCTTCCACTGCTGGGCCAGTCCGATGTGGTCCGGCGCGCCCGGGGTCATCAGGGCGAACGGCAGCGCGAAGGAGGTCATGCTCAGCCCGTACCGGCCGACGAGGCGGGGGCTGGTCACCGAGGTGCCGGAGGTGGCCATGGCGACCTCGATCGGGCCGGGGCCGAAGCGGGGCAGCTGGAGCTTGGCGTCGTTCAGCTCGTACCAGTCCGTCTTCTGCGTGACGCGCTCCTCGCCGTTGACCAGCTCCAGGACGGTCGGCAGGGCCTCGTCGAGGCGCTTGCGCTGCACCTTCGGGTCGAGGCCGAACATGCCGGCGTCGAAGGGCACGCCCGGGCCGACGCCCAGGATGTAGCGGCCCCGGGCGAGGTGGTGCAGGTGCACCGCGCGGCTGGCGACGTGGAAGGGGTGGTGCCCGGAGAGCGGGACCACGCCGTGCGCGAGCTTGATCTGCCGGGTGCGCTGGCTCGCGGCGGCGATCATGGTTTCCGGGGCGCCGACGAGGCCCCAGCCCAGGGTGTGGTGCTCGCCGAACCACGCCTCGTCGAAGTTCAGGCGGTCGGCGTGCTCCACCAGGTCGAGATTGCGGTGAATCGCCAGATGCGGGTCCTGACCCGTCTCGTGGACGGGTGACAGGAAGAGGCCGATACGGCTGTGCACTGCTGTCCTCCAGCATGGGTGGTGTGGTGAGGAAGGCGAGGGGCCGCGTGGTCAGGCGAGGCGGTAGACGGAGTCCTTCAGCTCGCGTGCCGTCTCGTAGTCGGCGACGAGCTGTCGTTCGTCGGCCGAGGTCAGGTAGATCCTCATGGCGGCCGTCAGCAGGTCGGTGGTGGGGCGGATACGGGCGCCGGGCGCGTACTTGACGCTGGTGAGGAACACACTGGGCAGCGCGTTGATGCGGGCGACGACGTCCTGGTCGACCTCCGCCACCACACCGTCGAGGGTGGTGCCCGGGTTGTAGCTGTACGCGGAGCGCAGCTTGCGGTAGATCCGACCGGCGTACTCCCGGAGGAACTCCTCCGGGCGGGTGTAGGCCAGTGCGGCGAGCCCGGCCTGGTCGTCGCCCAGGCACAGTTCCTGGAAGCCGGGGTTGAGCTGGCCGTTGAGGCGCGTGGCGATCTCGACCAGGACCGGGCCCCGGTCGGTGGCGATGACCTCGGCGTGGGCCGGGCCCCAGCGGACGTCCAGTGCGTCGAGGACGTCGTGGATGTAGTCGATCAGCGCCGCGACCGGCTCCTCGTCCGGCGAGACGAGGATGTCGCGGTTGTAGATGTTCTGACCGGAGGGCAGCAGGATCTTGTCGTACTTCCAGACGCCGGAGACGTACCGCCGGCCGTCGCAGCTGACCGTGTCGACGACGTACTCCTGGCCCCTGAGGTACTCCTGGACGAGCACCTCGGTGTTGGCCGAGCCGAAGATGTCGCGGGTCCCGAGGACGCGGCGGGCGGCGGCGGCCACCTCCTCGGCGCTGTCGCAGACGAACACGCCGTCGGAGGCGGCGGAGCTGATCGGCTTGACCACCACGGGCCAGCTTCCGTGGTCCTGCGCCCACTTGACGACGAGGTCCGCGTCGTCGCTCTTGAACTGCTCCGCGCAGCGCACCCCGGCGCGGCGAAGGGCCTCGATCATCTCGTACTTGTCGCGGCGGGCGGCGGAGAGCGCGGTGCCGTTGGACTTCACGCCGAGCGCCTCGGAGAGGCGGTCGGCAAGCTGCACGGCGGACTCCTGCCCGGGCACGACGGCGACGGGGGCGTACGGGCGGAGCAGCTCGACCAGCCGGTCCTCGTCGGAGCAGACGATGTTCTCGGCGTACGCGGTGAGGTCGGGCGCGAGCATCGTCGGGATGAGCTCCGGCGTGCTCTGTACGTGGATGACGCGGGCGCCGGCGGCGGTGAAGGCCGCGGGGTAGAAGTTGCCGGCCGAGTAGCCGTCCACGACGACGGCGGTCGGCTGTGCGGCGCCCGGCTGTGCGGTGGTCATGCCCGCACCTCCGGGGTCTCGCGCGGGGTCTCCTTGATGAAGCGGGCCAGGCGGGAGATGCCCTCGCGGATCGCCTCCGGCGCCAGGTTGCTGAAGCCGAGCCGCATCTCCCGGTCGCCGCCGCCGTCGAGGTAGAACATGCTCATGGGCGCCCAGCTCACCCGGTAGTCCCTGGCGGAACGTTCCATCGCTGCGAGGTCCGCGGTGAAGGGGACGGTCAGGGTGAGGAAGAAGCCGCCGCGCGGGGTGTTCCAGCTGACACCGTGGTCCTCGCCGGCCGGGAAGTGCTCGGCCAGCGCCTCCAGGGTGGCGTCCAGCCGCTCCAGGTAGACCGCGGCGAGCTCACGGGTGGCGGAGCGCAGGTCGTAGTCGTGCTCGACGAGGATGCCGCCGATCACCGCCTGGGAGAGGGTGGAGGACCCGACCGTGAACATCGCCTTGGCCTTGGAGAGGCTCTGCGCGAGGGTGCGGGTGGCCCCGGTGGCGTCGGTGACCTCCTGGTCCGCGACCAGGTAGCCGAGGCGGGCGCCCGGGAAGGCCGACTTGGCGAACGAGCCGAGGTAGGCGACCCGGCGCTCGGTGTCCAGCGACTTCAGCGTCGGCATCGACTCGCCGTCGCGGGCGAAGAGGCCGTACGGGTTGTCCTCCAGGATCACGAAGTCCTCTTCGGCGGCCACCTCCAGGAGCCGCTTGCGGGCCTGCAGGGGCAGCACCGTGCCGGACGGGTTGGAGAAGTCGGGCACCAGGTAGAGCGCGACCGCGCGCTTGCCCTCGGCCCGTACGGCGCGGGCGGCCTCGGCCACGGCCTCGGGGTCGAGCCCGTCGGGGCCCTCCAGGATGCCGCGGACGGGGACGTCGAGCATGCGCGCGGCGCCCCGGATGCCGACGTACGCGGGGGAGACCGACAGCAGTACGTCGTCGGGGGAGGCGCACAGGCCGCGCAGGGCGACCAGGGCCGCCTCCTGGAAACCGTGCGTGATCATGACCGCCTCGGGTGGGACATCGATGTCCTCGTCCCGCTTCAGCATGCGGGCGACCTCCTCCTGGATCAGGCCGTTGACCGGCCCGTACTGGAAGAGGAGCCGGGTGATGCGCTGCTCCGGCACACCCTTGTCCCGCAGGTACTTGATATAGCGGTCCACGTAATAGGTGAGATTCCCCAGATCGTGGTTCCCGTCGTACGGCGCGCCCGACGAGAAGGAGAGCGCGTCCGGGAAGCGCAGCGCCGTCTCGCTGAGGATCCGCATGGAGTCCATTTCGGGATCGGCGATTCCCCCGTGCAATGCGTCCTGCTGGAACGAGAGCATGTCAGCGGTTTCCTTCCGCGCTGGTGACTTCTTCCGACGGGTTCAGCGCGGATATCCAGCTGCCTTTACCCGGGTTCCATTCACGGATACGAGTGCTCGCCACGATTCCGCCTTTTACATACGGCTCGTCGTCCAGAATCCGCTGGAGTTCGTCGCGGTCGGCCGCCTCATAGAGCAGGAGTCCGGCGTTCTCTCCCACGAGCGGGCCGCCGAGCAGCAGGACTCCGCTGTCGGCCAGCCGGTAGAGGTTCTCGGCATGTGCCGGATGCAGGCCCTGGCGGCCGGCCCGGTCGACGTTGTACTCGAATTCGACGACAAACTTCGCCACACCAGCTCCTTGTGCGCTTTTTCTTACGAGGGTGGGGGTGGCCCTCACATGTAGAGGCCGCCGTTGATGTCGATGACGGAGCCCGTGGAGTAGCCGGCGCTCTCCGAGCACAGGTGCAGGACGCTGCCCACGGCTTCGGACACCGTGCCGTAGCGGCCCATGGGCAGCCGGGACAGCACGGCCTTCTTGGACTCCTCGTCGCGCTGCTCGAAGGCCCGCGCCACGCGCTCGGTGGCGATCGGGCCGTGGGCCACCACGTTCACCACCACGCCGGTTCCGGCCAGTTCGTAGCCCATCTGCTTGGTCATGCCGATGACGGCCGCCTTGGCCCCGACGTAGGCGGCGTTGTTGAAGTGGCTGTACGTACGGCCGCCCGCGGAGGCGAAGTTGACGATGCGTCCGTAGCCGTCCTGGACCATCCGCGGCGCGCACACCTTGATCGCGATCCAGGTGCTGACCACGTTCTCCAGGTACGTCTCCTCGAAGTGGGAGCGCTGCAGGTCGGCGTAGCCGATGACGCGGGTGTCCCCGCCGACGCCGTTGACCAGGATGGAGGGGGCGTGCTGCTCGACGACGGAGGTCAGCAGGCGCTCGGCGGCGGGGATGTCGGTGATGTCGCCCACGACCACGTCGACCTTGGTCCGCGGGGCCAGCTCGTCCGCGAGGCGCCTGACGGCCTCCTCGTTCCTGTCGAACAGGACGAGTGAGTGCCCTTCCTCGGCCAGTCCTCGGGCGGTCTCGGAGAGAATTCCACCGGCGGCACCGATCAGGAGTGCAGTACGTGCGGTCACTCTACTTCTCACCTGGCTTGTCTGGGTTCATGACCCTGAACGGGCGGTGCAGGGCCCTTTGTGGGGGGTTGAACAGTGCCTCATGCCGGTTCGGCCGATTTGCCGTGGTGATCACATTGGCGGAATGCAGGCTTCCCGATATCCGCGCATGGCAGCAGGCCAGGGGAGGGTAAACCGCCCCCCGGTCGGCACCTCCCAGACCATCACACCAACCTCAGCCCATGTCAACGCGTCAAGACGGTTCGTTCGTCCAATGTTCGTAAAGGAGTCAACAACGCCGGGCCAGTGTCGCGGATCCCTTGCGCAAGGCCGAGATATCGTCAATCCTTGCCGACTGACGTGTCCGAGTAACGTCGGTACCGGGCAAGGGGGTGGGTGTGGCCGAATCCTTGTGGCGAGAATTCAGCCATTGGCCCGCTCTTTTCAGCCGCTTCTGTTCTTGGCCATTTTCCGTACCCGCAAAGACTGGCGAACCGGGGCCCACCCGCCCCGCTCCGATGGAATCTCCGCACAACGGCGGTTCCGGACCAACCACCGGATGAACGGACCATGCGACCCAACTCTCCGTGGCGAATACGTGACTTCCGCACCCTTTTCACCGCGTCCGCGCTCAGCCAGCTCGGCACCAACATCGGCTACGTGGCCATGCCGCTCGTCGCCGTGGCCGCGCTGGACGCCCGCCCCGGCCAGGTGGGCGCGCTGGCCACCCTGAGCACCGTCGCCTTCCTGGTCATCGGCCTGCCGGCCGGGGCCTGGGTGGACCGGCTCAGCCACCGGCGGGTACTGATCACCGCGGACCTGTGCCGGGCGCTGCTCTTCGCCACCGTGCCGCTGGCCTGGTGGCTGGATGTGCTCACTCTCGGCCAGCTCTACGCCGTGGTCCTGCTCAACGGCTGCGCCACCGTCTTCTTCGACGTGGGTTCGCAGAGCGTGCTGCCCCAACTCGTCGGGCGGGACGGTCTGGTTCAGGCCAACGCCGACATCAACACACTGATCGCGGCGGGCAACGTGGCCGGGCGCGGTGCGGGCGGCGGACTGGTCGCCCTGCTCACGGCGCCCGTGGCCGTACTCGTCACCGCCGGGGCGCACCTGGCCTCGGCGCTACGGCTCACCGGCATCCGGCAGACCCCGGCGGCGGGCGCCCCGGCCGGCACCTCGCCCGGGCGGTCGTCCGCCGGGCAGTCGTCCGCCGGGCAGCCGACCGCAGGGCAGAAGACCACGGGGCAGCAGGCCGCCGCACGGAAGCCCGCCGGACTGCGGACCCAGATCGCGGAGGGCGTACGGCACGTCTTCGGAAACCCGGAGCTCAGGGCGCTCGCGCTCACCGCGGCGCTGGGCAACCTGGGCTCCGCGATCGTGAACACCATGCTGCCGGTCTGGTTCGTCCGCGAACTGGACCTCTCGCCCGGGGCGCTCGGGCTCTTCTGGGCCGCCGGCGGGGTGGGGCTGCTGGTCGGGGCGCGCTGCGCCCGGCCGGTCGCGAGCCGCCTCGGCTACGGGCGCACCCTCGGTCTCGCCGGGCTGTGTTTCGCGCCCGCGGGGCTGCTGGTGCCCCTGGTCGACCGGGGGTTCTGGCTGCTCCTCGCCGGAACCGGATGGTTTCTGGCCATGTTCAAGGTCGGCATGGACAACGTCATCGGCGTCAGCCTGCGCCAGCGGATGACCGCCGACGTCCTGCTCGGCCGGATGAACGCCACCTTCCGGTTCCTTCTCACCGGCGCGCTCGCCGTCGGCGCCGCGGTGTCCGGCGTGCTGGGCGAGCTCGCCGGCGTACAGGCCACCCTGTGGGTCGGCGGAGTCTTCATGGCCACCGCCTTCCTGCCGGTCTTCCTTTCCCCGGTGCGCTCCCGGCGGGAGCTGCCCGAACAGCAGGCACATAACACGGCGGCGTGAATTCGCGCCGAATTGTTTATGGCAAGGCGGCGGGGAGGTGATCAAACCTTCCACTAACGTGTTGACCTTGGCGGCGAGTGCCTGCGAAGATCAACGACGCACCCAGTCACAGACTTTATGTGACACCGATTGCGGATGCGCTGGACAGCGCCCCTCCTGCCGGTGTCAATTTGATCCTGACCTTGAGGAGTGCGATGGCGGCCATCGAAAGTGGCTTCCGAACCGAAGGCATTGCGGATTACTCGGATCCTCGCGAAACCATGCGCGCCCTGCCTCGGTTCCTTCAGTATCCGCTCACGCTGTTCACGGGAAAGCCGATAGCCGGGCAGAAACCCCTGTCCTGGTGGACCCCCGGATTTCACCTGACCACCGCCGGACTGTCCATGCTGCTCGGTCTCGCGATCAGCTGCACCGGCATGGGCCTGGGCGGCTTCTGGCTGCTGCTCCTGCTGCCCGGCTGGGCCGTCACCCTGCACGGCATGCGCAACCTGCGCATGATGATCTACCACCAGTGCTCGCACCGGAACATGTACCGCAAGCGCCGTCTGGACGCCGCGATCGGCCGCGCGACCTCCAGCCTGCTGATCATCCAGAACTTCGCCCGCTACAGCCGCGAGCACGTCAGCGACCACCACGCGGCACACCACATGACGCTGCGCGACCCCACGGTCCAGGCGTTCCTGGTCAGCCTGGACCTGCACCCGGGAATGACGCGCCGGCAGATGTGGCGCCGCGTTCTCGGCAAGATCTTCTCGCCCTGGTTCCACCTCAACTTCGCGGTGGCGCGCGCCCGTTCCTTCTGGCACGACTCCGACACCAGCGAGAAGGCGACCAGCGTCGCGCTCTACGGAGGCGCCGTGGCCGCCACCGTCGCCACCGGCACCTGGCCGATGCTGGTCGTCGCCTGGCTGGTGCCGCTCTTCCCGCTGTTCCAGGTGAGCAACACCCTGCGGCTGTGCGTGAAGCACACCTTCCCCGCGGCGGACGTGACCGAGCGCCGCGGCAAGGAGTACTTCGGCAGCCTGACCAACGCCATCTTCATCGGCGAGGCGGCACCCTCCCCGGCCCTGCCGCCGGTGCGGCGCGTCGCCGCCTGGGGGAGATGGGCCACGCGGATGCTGTTCGTGCACGCGCCCGCGCGCTACCTCGTCCTGACCGGTGACACCGTCGTCCACGACTTCCACCACCGCTACCCCTCGACGCCGAAATGGGCGAATTACATCTTCGAGCGCCAGGCGGACGCCGACAAGGGAAGCCCCGGCTGGCCGGAATACCGCCATGCCTGGGGTCTCGTGGCCGCGATCAACCTCGTCTTCGACTCGCTGTCCGTCGCCGACCCGGAGGAATACAGCGTCACCCGGCTTCGTGAAGTCAGCAAGCGCGAACTTTTCGCCGCGTTCGACGACTGACGTCCGACCGGTAAGAAACCGGCAAGCAACCGACATTCAATCGGTAATCAGTCGGTAAGCGACCGGTCTCCGAGTCCGCCGTCCTGAGAAGAAATTCCGTCCACAAGACTTCCGGGGGTTCTCCATGCGGCACGAAAATGCAACCCGCACCGTCATTCTCGGTGTGGCGGCCAGCGACGCCCACGTCGTGGCCAACCAGCTCATCGCCCACGCCCTGCGCGCCCAGGGTTTCCACGTCGTCAACGTCGGCACCTGCACCTCGGTCGCGGAGTTCGCCGAAGCGTACGCCGAGCACCCCGAGGCCGAGGCGGTCATCATCGGCAGTCTCAACGGGCACGCCTACGAGGACCTCCAGGACCTGCCCGCCGCCCGCGCCCAGGGGCTCCTGGACTGCCCGGTGATCCTGGGCGGCAACCTCTCCGTGGGCAGCTACAAGGACCCGGCCCACCTCGACCGGTTCTACGGGCTCGGCGTCGACGTCATCCTGTCCGACCCGGAGCTCCTGCCGGCGACCCTGGACGAGCTCCGGCTCCGTACCGCGCAGCCGACCGCCGCCTCATGAACGAAGCCGTACCACCGGCGGTGCCCCCCGAGCTCCCCACGCCCGCCGAGTCCGTCGCCTACGTCCGGCGGCTGGGGAAGCCGACCGCCGCCGAGGTGCTGCACGCGGCCCGCTCCGCCGGGCGGGTCGCGCTGCAGCCGCGCTGCGGCGTCGGCTCGCACGCCCAGATGATGACCCTGCTGCGGGACCTGGAACGGCACGCCAAGCCGGACATCCTCACGCTCACCATCGACTCGCACACCCGGCTGAAACGTTTCGACAACGCCCGGGCCGCGCTGCTGCGCAACTCGGCCGAGCTCAACGGCTACCCCCTGGTCACCCACGGCTGGCAGCGGGGCCGCGAGCTGAACGAAGCCGTGGCCGCGCCCCTGGAGGTGCGCCACGGTTCCCCCGACGCGCGCCTGCTGTTCGAGACCTCGGTGGCGTCCGGCATCACCTCCTTCGAGGGAGGCGGGATCTCGTACAACCTGCCCTACTCCAAGGCCGTGCCGCTGGGCGAGTCGCTGGCCGCCTGGCGCGAGGTGGACGCGCTCTGCGGCGACCTCGCCCGGCGCGGACTCGTCATCGACCGGGAACTGTTCGGCACGCTCACCGCCGTGCTCGTCCCCCCGTCCGTCTCGCTCGCCGTCAGCGTCCTGGAGGCCGTGGCCGCCGCACGCGAAGGGGTGCGGTGCATCTCGGTGGCGTACCCCCAGGGCGGCCACGTCGAGCAGGACGTGGCCGCGCTGCGGGCGATCCCCGCCCTCGCGGCCCGCTACCTCCCCGAGGACGTCGAAGTCCACGCCGTACTCCACGAGTTCATGGGCGTCTTCCCCAGGGAGCGGTCGCACGCCGAGGACCTCATCCTCTACGGCGCGCTGGTCGCCCGGCTCGGCGGCGCCAGCAAGCTCATCACCAAGACGTACCTGGAGGCCTACGGCATCCCCGACACCCGCGCCAACATCGACGGGCTGCTCCTCGCCTCCCGCGCCAACTCCCCGCTCCTGGACTTCATCGCGCTCGACGAGGACCGGGTGGGCCGCGAACTGGAGTGGATCCTCGAAGAGGTGGCGGAGATCGTGGAGCCGGTCCTCGCAACCGCCTGCCTCCACAAGGAGATCGAGGCGGCGTTCGCGGACGGACGGCTGGACATCCCCTTCAGCGCCAGCCGTTACGCCCGTTCCGAAGTGATCCCCCGCCGCGCCGCGGACGGTGCCATACGCTACCTGGACCCGGGGTCACTCCCCTTCTCCGACCGTACGCGCCGACGCAACGAGGCGAGCCTCGCCGCCACGGGAGGCGGCGCCCGCATCGGCGACATGGTGAAGGGGCTGACGTCGGACATCAACTACTTCCTGAACGTCTTCGGCGAGAGTCCCGCAGCACCGTCCTGACCCGGCGGCGGCCGGCACCCGGCAGCCACAGCACGACCTGGAGTGGGTAAGAGCATGCAGTCCATCATCGTGACCAGCCCCGGCGGACCCTCCGCACTCACCCTCACGGAGAGCGAGGTGCCCGTGCCGGGCAGGGGCGAGGTGCTGGTCCGCAACACCGCGGCCGGCGTCAACTTCATCGACGTCTACTACCGCAACGGCAGCTATCCCGCCGAGCCCCCCTTCACCCCGGGCCAGGAGGGCGCCGGCGTGGTCACGGCCGTCGGCGAGGGCGTCACCGCCTTCGCGGAGGGCGCCCGTGTCGCCTACGCCTCCCAGCTGGGCGCGTACGCCGAGTACAGCGTGGTGCACCAGGACAAGCTCGTCCCCGTACCGGACGGCGTCGACCTGACCGCGGCGGCCGCCGTGATGCTCCAGGGGCTGGCGGCGCACTACCTCACCCACGAGACCCACCCGGTGGCCGAGGGCGACACGGTGGTGGTGCTGGCGGCGGCCGGCGGGCTCGGGCGCTTCCTCGTCCAGCTGGCGGCGGCCCGCGGGGCGACGGTGATCGCGGTGACCTCCACCCCCGAGAAGGAGAAGGCCGCGCGCGCCGCCGGCGCGCACCACGTCCTCGGGTACGACGGCTTCGACACCGCCGTACGGGAGCTGACCGGTGGCCGGGGCGCCCGCGTCGTGTACGACTCGGTCGGCGCGGCGACGTACCGCACCAGCCTGGGCGCCCTCGGCCGGCGGGGGCTGCTCGCGCTGTGCGGCCTGTCCAGCGGCCCCGTACCGCCCTTCGACATCGAGCTGCTGCGCGGCGCCGGCTCGGCGTTCCTCACCCGTCCCACCATGAAGGACCACGTGTACGACGCCGCGACCCTGCGCGCCGCGGCCGCCGCCGTCTTCGGTCACCTCGCGGACGGTGTCCTCACGCCGCACCTCCACGCGACGCTGCCGCTGCGGGAGGCCGCCGAGGCGCACCGGCTCCTGGAGAGCCGGGCGACCACCGGAAAGCTGCTGCTCGCGCTCTGAACCGACCTTCCACCGACCGTTCCGTAACCGTGTCCGTACGCATCACCACTCCGGGAGCACAGATGGCCGAGCCGGCCTCCCCCCAGCTTCTCTTCGTCGGCGGCGCCGGGAACGCCACCCTCGCCGTCGACGTCGTCGAGACGGCGATACGCCAGGCCCGCAAGCGCGGACTGCGCGTCCACGTCACCAACCAGGAAGCCACCCTGGCCGCCACCCCGGCGATCACGGCCCTCGCCGACGCCGCGACGGCCGTCGACTTCGAGGTGCCCGGCGCGACCGCGGCCTGGGTGCGCGAGCGGGCCGCGGCCGGCGACCGCTTCGACGTCGTCTTCGGCGTACGGGAGATGGCCCAGGAGGCGGTCGCCGAGGCCGCGGACGCGCTCGGCCGGCCGGGCAACCCGCCGCACGCCGTGCACCGGGTGCGTACCAAGGACGAGGCGCGCGCCGCCCTGTCCGAGGCAGGCTTCCTCCAGCCGCGCTTCCGGGTCTGCGCGGACGAGGCCGAGGCCCGGGCGTTCCTCGACGGCTCCACCGGGCCGTGGGTGGTCAAGCCGCGCGACGCCATGGGCAGCGAGGGCGTCACCCGGATCGAGGGGCCGGAGGACCTGGCCGCGGCGCTGGACTTCCTGCCGGGCGGCCCGGAGGGCGGGGGCTCCTTCATCGTCGAGGAGTTCGTGGAAGGGCCCGAGTACAGCGCGGAGGGCGTCTTCGTGGACGGGGTGCCGCGCGTCCTGGCCCTCACCTCGAAGGAGCTGCTGCCGCCGCCGAACTTCTTCGAGATCGAGTACGTCATCCCGGCGATCCTCCCCGAGGACACCGCCGGGGAGATCGAGCGCCAGGTCGTCGCCGCCCTCACCGCGCTGGAGCTGCGTTACGGGCAGTTCCACGTGGAGCTGTGGTGGACCGAGCGCGGCGTCGTCCTCGGCGAGATCCACGTACGCAACGCGGGCGGCTGGATCCACCGCATGCTGGCGCACGTCATCCCGGGCCTGGAGTGGTTCGGTCTGGTGTTCGACGACGTCCTCGGCAACCCCGTCGACCCCGCGGCCCTGAAGCCGGTGCGCGGCTCCGCGATCCGCTTCCTCACTCCGCCGCCCGGCCGGCTGGTGGCGGTCGAGGGCTGGGACGAGGTGCTGGCCCACCCGAACCTGATCCACGCGGAGCTGGCCCTCGCCCCGGGCGACGTCATCGCGGAGCACCGCTCGGTCGGCAACCGCGTCGGCCACATCGCGGTCGGCGCGGACACCTCGGAGGAGGCGCAGGCCCTGGCCCGGAAGCTGGAGGCGTCCGTACGCTTCATTACGGAGCCGGCGGAGGCTGCGGCTCCGTAAGGGGGGAGCGGCCCGGCGGTGGGGGGCGGTTTTGACCCCGGCGGGGGCGCACGAGTATTCTTCTGGTTCGTTATGCGTATTGGCTTCGTCGTTCTCACGCGAAGGGGCCCTACGCAGGTTCCCTGGAGCAGTTACCAGTGGCTCGCATACGGGCGGTGTCCCGGCAGTGTGGGCCCCAGCTGCATGATCGCTTCAGGTGTGTCTGGACTCCATCCACTGAAGAAGCGAAGGCTACGAAGTGCGTACGTACAGCCCCAAGCCCGGCGATGTCACTCGCCAGTGGCACATCATCGACGCGCAGGACGTTGTCCTGGGGCGTCTGGCGACGACGGCTGCGAACCTCCTGCGAGGCAAGCACAAGCCCGTCTACGCGCCGCACATGGACATGGGCGACTTCGTCATCATCATCAATGCTGACAAGGTCCACCTGTCCGGCAACAAGAAGACCCAGAAGATGGCCTACCGCCACTCCGGCTACCCGGGTGGTCTGCGCTCCGTCCGCTACGACGAGCTGCTGGACAAGAACCCCGAGAAGGCCGTCGAGAAGGCCATCAAGGGCATGATCCCCAAGAACTCCCTCGGCCGTCAGATGCTCTCGAAGCTGAAGGTCTACGCGGGCGAGAACCACCCGCACGCTGCTCAGCAGCCGGTCCCGTTCGAGATCACCCAGGTCGCGCAGTAGTTCCGGCCACACCCCCTAAGAACGAAAGAAATCTGAGGAGCATCGTGGCCGAGACCACTGTTGAGAACCCCATCGAGGGCGAGGAGACCTACGCGGAGGTCACCACCTTCGAGTCCGAGGTCCCCGTCGAGGGTGAGTACACCTCCGAGTCCCTCGCGTCCCGCTTCGGCGAGCCGCAGCCGGCCGCTGGCCTGGGCCGTCGCAAGAACGCCATCGCCCGCGTCCGGATCGTCCCGGGCACCGGCAAGTGGAAGATCAACGGTCGCACCCTCGAGGACTACTTCCCGAACAAGGTGCACCAGCAGGAAGTCAACGAGCCCTTCAAGGTGCTCGAGCTCGACAACCGCTACGACGTCATCGCCCGCATCTCGGGTGGCGGCGTCTCCGGCCAGGCCGGCGCCCTGCGCCTCGGCGTGGCCCGCGCGCTGAACGAGGCGGACGTGGACAACAACCGCGGCCCGCTGAAGAAGGCCGGCTTCCTGAGCCGCGACGACCGTGCCGTCGAGCGCAAGAAGGCCGGTCTGAAGAAGGCCCGTAAGGCCCCGCAGTACAGCAAGCGCTAATCACGCCTGCTCGGTCTGCTCATTCGTACGCCCCGGCGGCACCTTTCCGTGCTGCCGGGGCGTACGTCTTTACGCTTCACCTTGCTTTTTCGGAGTAACTCGGAGGACAGCTGTGGGACGACTCTTCGGCACGGACGGTGTGCGCGGTGTCGCCAACGCGGACCTGACGGCGGAGCTCGCGCTCGGCCTGTCGGTCGCGGCGGCGCACGTGCTCGCCGAAGCGGGGACGTTTGAAGGACACCGGCCGACCGCCGTGGTCGGTCGGGACCCGCGTGCGTCGGGAGAGTTCCTGGAGGCGGCCGTGGTGGCCGGCCTCGCCAGCGCGGGCGTGGACGTCATGCGCGTGGGCGTGCTGCCGACCCCGGCCGTCGCGTACCTCACCGGCGCGCTCGGCGCCGACCTCGGCGTGATGCTCTCCGCGAGCCACAACGCCATGCCGGACAACGGCATCAAGTTCTTCGCGCGCGGCGGCCACAAGCTGGCCGACGAGCTGGAGGACCGCATCGAGGCCGTGTACGACCAGCACCGCACCGGTGAGCCGTGGGACCGGCCGACCGGCGCGGGCGTCGGCCGCGTCGCCGACTACGCGGAGGGCTTCGACCAGTACGTCGCCCACCTGCTGTCCGTCCTGCCCAACCGCCTCGACGGGCTCAAGATCGTCCTCGACGAGGCGCACGGCGCCGCGTCCGGCGTCTCGCCGGCGGCGTTCACGCAGGCCGGTGCCGAGGTCATCACCATCGGCGCCACGCCGGACGGCCTCAACATCAACGACGGCTGCGGCTCCACGCACCTCGACCTGCTGAAGGCCGCCGTCGTCGAGCACGGCGCCGACCTCGGCATCGCGCACGACGGCGACGCCGACCGCTGCCTGGCCGTGGACCACACCGGCGCCGAGGTCGACGGCGACCAGATCCTCGCCGTACTGGCGCTCGCCATGCGCGAGGCCGGAACGCTGCGCGGCGACGCCGTCGTCGCCACCGTCATGTCGAACCTGGGCTTCAAGCTCGCCATGGAGCGCGAGGGCCTGCAGCTGGTCCAGACGGCCGTCGGCGACCGCTACGTCCTGGAGTCGATGAAGGAGCACGGGTACGCGCTCGGCGGCGAGCAGTCCGGGCACGTCATCGTCCTGGACCACGCGACCACCGGCGACGGCACCCTGACCGGCCTGCTGCTCGCGGCGCGCGTCGCCGCCACCGGGCGGTCGCTGGCCGAGCTGGCCGGCGTCATGGAGCGCCTGCCGCAGGTCCTGATCAACGTGAAGGACGTCGACAAGACGCGCGTGAAGACCTCCGCCGAGCTGGGCTCCGCCGTCGCCGAGGCCGAGCGCGCCCTGGGCTCCACCGGGCGCGTCCTGCTGCGCCCCTCGGGCACCGAGCCGCTGGTGCGCGTGATGGTCGAGGCCGCCGACATCGAGCAGGCCCGGACGGTCGCGGGGCAGCTGGCGGACGTGGTGAAGTCCGCGCTGGGATGACCGGCTGGATGTGACGAAGGGGGGCGCCCGTCGGGTGCCCCCCTTCGCCGTACCCGGGACCGGCTCACACGGTCTGCCTGCTCGCCCGCCGCTCGCGCTGCCGTGCCCAGAAGAACTTCTGCGCCAGCAGCGTCAGTGTCCCGGCGAGCAGGATCGCCAGCAGGTTCAGCAGCAGCTGCTCGACCGAGCCCTTCGTCTGGGCGAGGTCGCCGTAGCCGAGCGCCACCGCCGCGTTCGCCGCCGCCGGGACGGTGGTGACGGAGATGGCCACGCCCACCAGGGCGCCGGACTTGGCCGAGGTGAGCGACAGGGTGCCGGCGGCGCCCGCGAGCAGGCCCACGACGAACGAGAACCAGTCGGGCGCGTAGATGAAGCCGGTGTTGGGCCGATGGCCGTGCAGCTTGGGCTCGGTGAACAGGCCCACTGCGTCCATCGCGAGGCTGAACGCCACCGTCAGCGCCATGGCCACGGCGAACCCCGCCACCAGGGCCACCAGGGCCCGCACCGCCAGCTTCGGGCGGCGCCGCACCAGCGCCGTACAGAGACCGGCCAGCGGCCCGAACTCCGGGCCGACGGCCATCGCGCCCACGATGAGGATGGCGTTGTCCAGGACCACGCCGCAGGCCGCGATCATGGTGGCGAGGGTCAGGAACGCCACGTACGTGACCGAGAGCGTCGACTCCTCGTGCGTCGCGTCCGACAGCTGGTCCCACAGCACCGCGTCCGAGCCCTCGCCCGGGGCGTCCTCCTGCGCCTTCTCCGCCCGCTTCGACAGCGACAGGTCGACGTTCTCGACGGCGATCGAGCCCGACGCGTCGAGGCCCAGCGCGCACAGGTCGTTGATCAGCTCGTCCGCGGCCTCGCGCGCCACGTCGCACAGGACCAGGTCGCCCGCCGGGTCGCGGGCCGCGCCGGGGATGACGACGAGGTGGGTCGTACCGACCGTCTTCTCGATGGTGCGGACGGCGTCGTCCGTACGGTCGGGGGGGACGATCAGGCGTAGGTGCAGCACGGGTCCGCGTCCCTTTCAGAGCTTGCGGAGGGAGAGCCGCTGGACCTTGTGGTCCGGGCCCTTGCGTACGACGAGGGTGGCACGGCCGCGCGTCGGCGCCACGTTCTCCAGCAGGTTCGGCTTGTTGATGGTCCGCCAGGTCGTCCGGGCGTACGCGAGCGCCTCCTCCTCCGTCACCTGCGTGTACTTGCGGAAGTACGAGGACGGGCTCTGGAACGCCGTCTCGCGCAGCTTGCGGAAACGATTCAGGTACCAGGCCTCGATGTCCTCGGTGCGCGCGTCGACGTACACCGAGAAGTCGAAGTAGTCGGCGAGGGCGACGCGGGTGCGGCCGTCCTTGCCCGGCAGGGCGGGCTGGAGGACGTTGAGGCCCTCGACGATGAGGATGTCGGGGCGGCGGACCGTCAGCCGCTCGCCGGGCACGATGTCGTAGATGAGGTGCGAGTAGACGGGCGCGGTCACCTCGTCCTTGCCCGCCTTGATGTCGGCGACGAAGCGGGTCAGCGCGCGCCGGTCGTACGACTCGGGGAAGCCCTTCCGCGACACCAGGCCCCGCTCCTTGAGCTCCTTCATCGGCAGCAGGAACCCGTCGGTGGTGACCAGCTCGACGCGCGGGTGCTCGGGCCAGCGGGCGAGCAGCGCCTGGAGGAGGCGGGCGACGGTCGACTTGCCGACGGCGACGGAGCCAGCGACGCCTATGACGAAGGGGGTGCCGCGCTGGGAGCCGCGCTCACCGGCGTCGCCGAGGAAGGTGTTGAGCGCGCCGCGCAGGTTGGCCGTGGCGCCGACGTAGAGGTTGAGCAGCCGCGAGAGCGGCAGGTAGATGTCGCGCACCTCGTCGAGGTCGATGACGTCCCCCAGGCCCCGCAGCCGCTCGACCTCCTCGGCGGTCAGCGGCAGCGGGGTCTTGTCCCGCAGGGCGCTCCACTCCTCACGGGTGAGGTCGACGTACGGCGTGGCCTCCGCGCGGCGCTGCGCGGAGGCGCTCCGGGGCGCGGTGGCACTTCGGGACGGCGAGGTGATCACCTCGCCATTGTCGGGGCTGGAGGGCCGCTGAGGGGCGGCTGCGGGGGGTGGGGTCGGTCACGCGCGGGGGAGGTCCGGCATCGCCAGGGTGGGCGCCGTGGGGTGCCTTACGCCGGGTAACAACATGATCAAGAGGCGGTTCCGTTTGTCCGTCGCTAGGACTCCGTGCGCACTTGGTGGAGATTATGTGACCTTCATTTGCGGGGCGCGTTGTGACATGGTCGCGACGTAAGCGGCAGTGCCGACTCGTGGGAGGGGCGAGCACACCGGCACTGCGCTGTGTCGGGGTGGGCCTGCTGTCATGCCCATGGCTGGGCTGCCGGACGATCGCGAGATTGCAGGGCAGACCATGTCACTGTTCCGAGACGTCGGCAGACGCCGGCGTCGCCTCCGGTCCACACTGACCGGGGCCATCAGCGCGACGGCGCTGACGACCGCGTCCGCGGTCCTGCTGGGACTGATCCAGGCCGTGCCCGCCGCGGCCGAGACGGTGCCCGAGGAGGACACGGGGTACGAGCGCAACACCATCGGCCAGCAGCGGCGGCTCGACCGCTGTCTGGCCGGAGTCGCGCTGCACGTCGGCGGCCCCCAGATGAAGGCCAAGGCCATCGAGGGCCTGACCGGCACCGACCAGCAGCTCCGCGACGTCGTCGGGAACATCGGCTGGATCGGCTACGGCCCCCTCGGTCAGGCCAAGGACGCCGACGAGGAGGCGGGCAGCGCCTACATCGACGCGGCCACGGCCCGCACCAACGGCCTCAACGCCGCCAACAAGCCCTATGTCGAGTCGGCCTGGGCCGACGACGGCATGGAGTGGCACGCGCCGGAGTTCGGCGAAGACGTCGGCCACTTCACCAGCGTCACGCAGAGGGAACTCGCCTGGCGCCTCGGCTGGGACGGCCACAGCAACCCCAGCCCCGAGGCCGTCGCCCGCGCCAAGGCGATCGCCGAGGAGAACCGCGGCAAGGACGACTGGCACGACGCCGCCGCGCACTCCATGCTGATGGACAGCGAGATCAACAACACCCGCTACTCGGGCGGGACGACCTCCAGCGACATCGCGTCCTACCTGCGGCGCGGCGGCTTCGCGGTCGAGGCGCCGGCCAAGGACTCCGCCGCGTACCGCGTCGAGGTCGAGGACCTGAAGCAGGCCTGGGCGGCCTGCGACTACCAGAACCCGGTCGACCCGCGGCGCAAGCTCAACGAGCCGGTCATGGCCGCGATGGTCGAGTGGGAGCTGGAGTACGCCGGACAGGCCGCCCAGCGCGCCACGATCATCCAGGCGGAGGCCGACGCCTACGCCGCGACGCGGGCCGCCGCCGACAACATGGTCGAGGCCATCGGCCAGGCCTGGCTCGTCGAGCAGATCCTGACCTGGCAGAAGCACTGGCAGGACCACCTCGCCCAGGATCCCGACACCATCTTCGAGAAGCCCGACCAGGCGATGTACGACCAGGCCGCGGCCGACCTCGCCCGCTACCGCGCCAACGTGGCGGACCTGGTCACCTCGGCGAAGGGGCACGCCGCCTCGGCCGCCACCGCGGCCCAGAAGGCCGCGACCGCCCAGCAGGAAGCCTGGGCCGTCGCCGACACCACCCACGTGCCGCGCGGCCGCGGTCTGATGTACGCGCAGCAGTCGGTCCAGGTCGCCCGCGCCTCCAGCGCCGCCGCGGCGGCCGCGGCCAAGGCGACCGAGACCGCGCTCGGTGCCGCCAACGCGACCATCGCCGACGCGGACGCGCTGCTCGCCAAGGCTCAGACCCAGTCGCACGCGATCAGCACGGAGTTCCGCCGCGTCGCCGCGGAGGAGGCCGCCGCCCAGGCGAAGGCCGCCGCCGACAGCGCCGAGGCCAACGCCACGGCCGCCGCCGCGAGCGCGACCACGGCCAAGAACGCGCAGACCACGGCCGAGCAGAAGCGCGACAAGGCCAAGACCGCCGCCGCCACCGCCGCTGCCGAGCACGCCAAGGCCCAGGCGGAGCAGGCCACCGCCGTCGCCTCCCGGGCCAAGGCCGCCGCCGAGCGTGCCAAGGCCCAGGAAGCCGAGCAGCGGGCCGCCACTCAGCAGACGGCGGCCAAGGGTGCCGACACGGCCGCGAAGACCGCGACCACGGACGCGACGGCCAAGCGCAAGGTCGCCGACGAGAAGGCGAAGGCCGCGCAGACCGCGCGCGAGAAGGCGATCGCCGCCCTCCAGACGCGGCAGGCCACAGCGGCCCGCGCCGCCGCCCTCGAAGCCGCGGCCGCCGCCGCCGAGGGCACCGCCGCCGCCGCCGAGACCCGCGCGGCGGCCACCACCGCCCGTACGGCCGCGAACCAGGCCGCCGAGGCCGCGACCGCCGCCCAGACCGCCGCGGACGAGGCCACCACGGCCGCCGTCGCCGCCCGCGCCGCCGCCACCACGGCGGAGGGCGCCGCCAAGCGCGCCGAGGCCAACGCGAGTAGCGCGTGGTCGGCGTACCACACCTCCCTCAGCGCCGCCTCCGCCGCGCACGCCTCCGCGGCCACCGCCCTGGACGCGTCGCAGGACGCCGCGACCCGCGCGGACCTCGCCGCCACGGCATCGGCGAACGCCACCGAGCTCGCCAAGAAGGCCCAGCAGGAGGCCGTCGCCGCCGGGACCGGGGCCGCGGAGGCGGTGAAGTCGGCCGCGACCGTGGTCGGCCGCGCCTACGCCGCCGGCCAGGCCGCGCTCGCCGCCCGCGACAGCGCCAAGGAGGCGGTCGCCGCCGCCGGTGAGGCCGTCGTCGTCGGCAGCGCGTACCAGGAGAAGGACAGCGCCGCCGCGTTCGCCGTGCTCGTCGGCCAGTCGTCGAAGACGATCGCCGAACAGCAGGCCGCCGCCGCCGAGGCCAAGGCCGTCGAGGCGGCCGCCGCCGCCGAGGCCGCGCAGCAGGCCGCCGCCCAGGCCACCGGCGACGCCAAGCTCGCCGCCGAGGCCGCCGCCCGCGCCGCCGCGGAATCGGTCCGCGCCGTCGAGGCCGTGACCCGCGCCCAGGCGTCCGCGGCCGAGGCCGCCGGCGCCCAGCAGGGCGCCAAGGCCGCCGCCGACACCGCCGCGGACCACGCCCAGCAGGCCGGGAACAACGCCGCCAGCGCCCGCCTCGTAGCGGACGAGACGAACAGCGTCGCCCTCGAGGCGGACCGCGAGGCCACCGACGCCGAGCGGCACGCCGCGGAGGCCAACGGGAAGGCCGGCCGGGCCGGCGAAGCGGCCAAGGACGCGGCAGGCAAGGCGTCCACGGCCGAACAGGAGGCCAAGACCGCCGAGACGAGCGCGGGCAACGCGGAGGGGCACAGCACCGCCGCCGAGGAGGCCGCGAAGAAGGCCGAGCAGGAGCAGCGCGAGAAGAACGAGGCCGCGCACAAGACGGCGCTCGCCGAGGGCACCACGCCCATCAAGGGCGGCGCGAACAACTGGCCGGTGCTGGGTGAGCGCGAGGAGAAGATCCTCCTCGACGCCTGCGGCCAGGCCTGCGTCGACGACTACCGCAACGGCATCGCCGCCGTCTCCGTGAACGTCGTCGAGTGGGCCGGTGCCAACGGCGGGCAGATCCTCTTCGAGCAGCTCGACCCCGCCAAGGTCAAGCAGTGCCTGGCCGCGTCGGACGTCGAGGAGTGCCTCTGGGCGCTCGTCGACATCCCGTCGTCCGCCGTGATCGTGGGCCGTATGCCCGCGCTCGCCCAGGCGATCGAGAAGGTCTCCACCGGCATGCGGCAGATCTTCGTCGACGCCGACAACGCCCTGCGCCGGCTCAACGAGCTGACCGCCGTCATCCGTGACGTCCGCAGCACCCCGCGCCTGGAGCGCTGCGTCGCGGGTGTCGCCCTGCACGCGGGCGGCGCGAAGATGAAGGCCAAGGCCATCGAGGGCCTGGGCGGCACCAACGACCAGCTGCACGCCGTCGTCGGCGACATGGGCTGGATCGGGTTCATGCCCCTGGGGCAGGCCAGCGATCAGGACCGGGAGGCGGGTTACGCCTACGTGGACGCCGTCGCGGCACGCAAGGCCCTCCTGGAGGACGCCAACCGCCCGTACGCGATGAGCTCGTTCGACGACGGGATCACGCTGCACGCACCGGAGTTCGGCGCCGACATCCTCGGCTTCACCCTCTCCACGCAGGCGAAGCTGGCCTCCCGCCTCGGCTGGGACGCCCACACCAACGCCAGCCCGGAGGCGATCGCCAAGGCCCGCCAGATCACCGAGCAGAACCGGGGCAAGGACGCCTGGCACGATTTCGCGGCGGACTCCATGCTGCGGGACTGGAACCTGAACCAGACCCGCTTCGCCGGCGGCACCACCTCCGCGGACATCGCCACCTATCTGCGGCACGGCGGCTTCCCCGCCGGGAAGGTCGCTGAGGGCTCGGCGGCGTTCCGCATCGAGGTCGAGAACCTCAAGCAGGCCTGGGCCTCCTGCAACCACCAGGACCCGGTCGACCCGCGCAACGCCCTGAGCGAGGCCGTCTCCCAGGCCTCGGCCGAATGGGAGGCGGAGTACGCCGGTCAGGCCGCCCCGCGCGCGGTCATCATGCAGGCGGAGGCCGACGCCGCCGCCGCGACCCGCTCCGCCGCCGACACGATGGTCGAGGCCATCGGACAGGCGTGGCTCGCCGACCAGATCCTGCGCTGGCAGAAGTACTGGCACGACCAGCTCAAGAACGACCCGGACAGCATCTTCAAGCCGAAGCAGGCCCTCTTCGACCGGGCCAATACGGACCTGGCGAAGGCCCGAGGCAAGGTCCAGGCCCTGCTCACCACCGCCAAGTCGCAGGCCGGTCTGGCCAACGCCGCCGCCCAGCGCGCGGTCACGGCCCAGCAGGAGGCCTGGGCCATCGCGGACGCGGCCAGCGTGCCGCGCGGCCGTGGCCTGATGTACGCCCAGCAGTCGGTCCAGGTCGCCCGAGCTTCGGGCGCGGCCGCCACGGCCGCCGCGAAGGCGACCGAGACGGCGCTGAACGCGACGAACGCCACGGTCGCGACGTCCCAGACCCTGCTGGCCCTGGCACAGACCCAGGCGCACGCGCTGAACACCGAGTTCCGCCGGATCGCCGCCCAGGAGGCCGCCGCCCAGGCGAAGGCCGCAGCGGACAGCGCCGACGCGTACGCGGCCTCGGCGGCGGCGAACGCCGCGACGGCCAAGAAGGCCAAGGAGACCGCCCTCGCCGAAGAGGAGCAGGCCCGGCAGGCCGCGGCCGACGCCCAGGCGTCCCGTGCCGTCGCCGAGCTGGAGCGCGCCAACGCGGCGGCCTACCGGGCCACCGCGGAGAGCGAGCGGGACAAGGCCAAGGTCCACGAGGCCGACGCGGTCGCCCAGGGCCGGATCGCCGGTGACGCCCGCCTCTCGGCCGAGGCGGCGGGGGCCACGGCGGCAGCCCGCAGGGGCGACGCCGAGCAGGCGGAACGCGATGCGGTCGCCGCCCGCGACAAGGCCTTGGAGGCCGAGCAGCGGCGGGACTCGTTGAACGCGAAGGCGGCGGCCCTGGAGGCCCACGCCGCCGCCGTCGACGGTACGGACGCGGCCGAGGCCGCCCGGGCCGCGGCGACCGAGGCCCGTGCCGCCGCCAACACGGCGACCACGGCGGCAACCAACGCCCGTAAGGCTGCCAACGCGGCCACGACCGCGGCCACCAACGCCCGCACGGCGGCCACCCAGGCCCAGGGCTCCGCTGCCCGCGCCAGGGCGGCGGCCGACGACACCTGGGCGTCCTACCTGGTAGCGGCCGGTTCCGCCGCCGCGGCGCACGCCGCCGCGGCCGAGGCCATCGACGCCTCCCAGGCGGCCGCGGCCGACGCCAAGGGCGCCAAGGAGCAGTCGGAGAAGGCTTCCGCGGCAGCCAAGGTCGCCAAGACGGAGGCCGCTGCGGCGCGCACCGAGGCACTGCAGACCGCGTCCTGGGCGGCCATCACGGCCGGCCGTGCCTACGCGGCCGTCCAGGCCTCACTCGCGGCACGCGACTCCGCGGCAGCGGTGATCAAGCCGGCCAACGAGGCGATCGCGCTCGGTGGCCCGTACCAGGAGACCGACAGCTCCGCCGCGTTCGCGGTGCTGACCGGCCAGCAATCCCTGACGATCTCGCAGCAGCAGGCGGCGGTGGCCACCGCCACCGCGAGCATGGCGGAGGCCTTCTCCGCCGAGGCGAAGGCGCTGGCCGAGCAGGCCGCCGCGGACATGAAGCTCGCGGCGCAGGCCTCCGCGGCGGCGGCAGCCGACGCGGTCCGGGCCGCCAAGGCGTACCAGCGCGCCCAGACCTCGGCCACCCAGGCCGCGGCGGACGCCCAGGCCGCCCAGGCCTCGGCCAACCGGGCCGACGGTTACGCACAGTCGGCGGGCGAGGACGCGGTGAAGGCGTCGTGGGCGGCGAGCGACGCCGAACAGGACGCCATCGCGGCCGACAACGCGGCCACCGAGGCGGAGAAGGACGCGGCCAGCGCCCGCGCGGCGGCCACCAAGGCCGAGGAGGACGCGGCCAGTGCCCGCGCCACCGCCACCCAGGCGGAGTCCGACGCGACGGCGGCGGAACAGGCCGCCGCGGGTGCGTGGGACGCGGCGAACGAGGCCCAGCAGGCCGCGGACCGTACGGAGACGGCCGGCAACAACCAGCAGATCTCGGAGGGTGTCACCACCGGGATCGGCGGGGTGTGGGCGGTCCTCGACCACATCGAGTACATCGGCGAGCCGAAGAACGTCGTCAAGGACAACTGCAACCCGATCATCCACGTCGGCGACTGCACGATCACGGCCGACATCACCTACAAGTCGCACGTCGACCTGTTCATGTGCCTGGCCGCGTCGGAGACCTACACGGGTGGCTGCCCGGACGCGGACACCGTCTACCTCGGCCCGGAGGTGGCGGAGGCCAGGACCGAGCGGCTGAGCTACACGCTCACGATGCTCGAGTTCAACTCGGGCATCGACCCCATCGACGTCCTGCTCGGCGACTTCATCGGCTGTGCCCAGAAGATCACGCCGGGCGGCGCGTCCGGCAGCTGGGGCGACTGCGCCTGGGCCGCGGGCTGGTTCGTCGCCGGTGCGCTCTTTAAGTCGGCGAAGGCCGCGGTGACGGCGATGGACGCCGCCCTCAAGACGGGTGTCGGCTTCACCGACGCCTGGCTGGCGCTGCGTTCCATCGGTCTGACCGAGGCTGCCGTGCAGGGCATGGTCAGCCGCATCGTCAGGAAGCTCGACGATGCGTGCGAGAGCGTCGACAAGGTTGACAACGCGACCTTCAGGGTCGCTGCCTACTCCACCACAAGCTCCGGTTCCGGTGGCGGCACCGGTCCCGGTTGCTGGGTGGGCGGGCTCAACGGACCCGGGTTCTGGGCTGCGGAGAACGAAGGCATGGTGGCCGCTGCCGCTGCCTATCAGCAGCGGGTGACGGGCGGTGTGCCGGAAGGCTTCGTCTACAAGCTGAAGATGAAGTACCCCGTCGCCGGCCGGAAGGGCGAGTACGTCAAGCTTGACGGTTACCAGAACGGCAAGCTGATCGACGCCAAGTATTGGAGCGACAGTGGCGTCATCGATCCCGCGACCGGAAAGTTCAAGTTCTTCGTCACGGCCCCCATCACCGAGGCGAAGGCACAGGTCGCGGGGGCCAAGTCTGCGGTCGATGACACTTACACGCCGATCGTCTATTACGTGAGTTCCCCGGAGGCGGCGACGGCATTCCGTCACATGGTCGCGGATACTCCCGAACTCGCAGGGAAGATCGACGTGATTTACATGCCGTAGCATGGCGAACCAGTGAGGCCTTCCCTGGGAAGCCTGCTTTCTGGGGAAGGCCTCATCCCGATCATTTCCGAAGGACTTCGATGAGGACCACAGAATGAGTCGCATGCTGTTCGTGCTCCGCTACAGGAACGGTGAACCGGAGCCCCTCGACATGGACCTCGTGCGCGAGGTCCTGAGACCGTACATCGTCGCTGCCGACGAGGACCTCACAAACGGCGTGCTGATCCGTACTGCAGACGGGCATGAGCTCGATGTGGACGTCAATGAGGTCAGTGTCGCCGTCAACCGCTTCCCGTCCGGCCAGTTCTTCGACATCCTGGCCGAGCTGGTGGAGCGCCTGGGAGCGAGCGTGATTCCGACGGACCGGCCGGTGATCCTGCGCGAGGAGGGGGATCGGGCCCACCTCTCCGCAGATATGCGGGAGAGCGCCGCTGTCGTGGCGACGACGGGACCGGCCCTGGAGGCCTTCCTGAGCGGCTCCTAAGCGGCTCCCGACGGGAGTCCGTCGACGGGAAGGGGCCTCCCGGTGTCGAGCACCGGGAGGCCCCTTCGTTTGTACGGGAGCTGCCTCAGCCCTTGCCGCTCGCCATCTTCTCCAGCTGCGCCTTGACGACCGCCTCCGGAATGGCGGCCTTCTTCTCGTCGAGCATGTTCACACCGTAGAACGCCGCGATCACCCCGCCACTGCGAACGACCGTGTACCTCATGGGCACCTTCTGCTTGCCGATGTCCCCGGTGATCCGGTACGCGACGGCCTCGTCGCCCAGCTTCGGCGCCGTGAGGCCGTCGACCTTGCCGTACGTGAGGCCCAGCGTCTTAAAGCCCTTGGGGCATGCGGTGACGGCCGCGCGGAGGTCCTTCATGACCTGGACGGCGTTCTTCTCGGAATGGGAGACGAGCCACATGGAGCCCACGGTGGCGTTGGTCGCCTCGGTGGGCTGGAGCGAGCGGTGCGCCGCGCTGACCGGCTTGATGTGGGTGAAGCCGCCGATGAGGCTCGCGAGGGGCTGGCAGGTCTTGTTGTCGGCCTCCATGTTGCGGCCGGCCTCGACCTCCGCCTTCGCGATTTTCTTCGCGTCGAATCCGGCGGCCTTTCCGGTGAGGACCACCTTTTCGAGGGTTTTGGTGTCCAGGGCCCCCAGCTGCTTCGCTTCGGCCGCCTCCTTTTCTTCGGCGCTCTGTGCGCCCTTGGCGCTCGCCTTCGCATCCGGCTTCTTGTCGCCGGATTCCTTCGGTTCCCCGCTGCACGCGGACACCGCGAGCAGGGCCGGCAATACGGCGGCGATCGGGAGGGCCCTACGCAGTCTCATGTTGTTCTTTCCTGGCGTCTCTCGCGGCTGAAGAATGAGCGAAATGATCTTACCGGCGGTAGGTAGTTTCTCTCATTACGTTTTGGTGTCGGCCGACGCCAGGGAATCCCGGTGGCGTGCGTCACAGTTGTGGGAAGGGCGGGCGTCGGCCGGCCGCCGTCCGCCCGCGTCAGCGCGACGACCCCGATCCGAGGGGAAACTCCCATGACCGACGCGTACGCGATCCAGGCCGAGGGCCTGGCCAAACACTTCAAGGAGACCCGGGCGCTGGACGGCGTGGACCTCGCCGCGCGGACCGGGACGGTGCTGGGGCTGCTCGGGCCCAACGGCGCCGGCAAGACCACCGCCGTCCGCATCTTCGCCACGCTGCTCCAGCCCGACGCGGGCCGGGCGACCGTGGCGGGGCACGACGTGGTGCGGCAGGCGGGCCTCGTGCGGTCCCTGGTGGGCCTGACCGGGCAGTACGCGGCGGTCGACGAGAACCTCACGGGCACCGAGAACCTGCTGCTCATCGGGCGGCTGCTGGGCATATCGCGGCGCGAGGCCAGGGCGCGGGCGGCGGAGCTGCTGGGGCGGTTCCACCTCACCGACGCGGCCGGGCGCGCGGTGAAGACGTACTCCGGCGGCATGCGGCGCCGGCTGGACCTGGCGGCGAGCCTGGTCGGGCGGCCGCGGATCCTGTTCCTCGACGAGCCGACGACCGGCCTCGACCCGCGCAGCCGCGGCGAGCTGTGGGACATGGTGCGCGGCCTGGTCGCCGAGGGCGTGACGGCCCTGCTCACCACGCAGTACCTCAACGAGGCGGACATGCTCGCCGACGACATCGTGGTGATCGACCGGGGCCGGGTGATCGCCGAGGGCACCCCCGACGAGCTGAAGTCCCAGGTGGGCGGCCAGGTCCTCCAGCTGCGGCCGGTGCGGGACGCGGACCTGGCCGCGGCGCACGCCCTGGTGGAGCAGGCGGCCGGGGCGCAGACCCAGATCGAGGGCGGTGTGATCACCGCGCCGGTGAACGACCCGGAGCTGATGCCCGCCGTCGTACGGCGGCTGGACGGGGCGGGCATCGCGGTCGGCGAGCTCACGCTGCGCCGCTCGTCCCTCGACGAGGTGTTCCTGGCGCTGACCGGCCACCGCGCCGAGCCGGAACCCGGCAAGGAGCCGGGCAAGGAGTCCGGCAAGGAAGGCGGGCGGACGCCGGAGCCCGACGACAGCGACATCGAGAAGGCGGTGAGTTCGGCATGACCGCGGCCACCGCGACCACCGCGACCGCCCCGGTGACGGCGAGCGGCCGCGTCCCGCCGGGGGCCGCCGTGCGCCAGACCGCCACCATGGCGTGGCGGAGCCTGGTGGCCGTCAAGCACAACCCGCTGGAGCTGGTGGACTACAGCATCACCCCGATCATGTTCGTGTTCCTCTTCACGTACGTGATGGGCGGCCAGATGGCCGGCTCGCCGGACGCGTACCTGCGGTACGCCCTGCCGGGGATCATCGTCCAGAACACGCTGTTCATGACGATCTACACCGCGATGGCGCTCAACACCGACCTCACGAAGGGTGTCTTCGACCGGCTGCGGAGCCTGCCGATCGCCCGCTCGGCGCCGCTGATCGGCCGGATCGCCGCCGACCTGGCCAAGCACCTGTGGGCGGTGCTGCTGATGATCGCCCTCGGCCTCGCGCTCGGCTTCCGGCTCACCGGCGGGCTCGGTGGCTTCCTCGTGGGCGTGGCGCTGGTGATCGCCTTCGCGGCGGCCGTGTCGTGGTGCGCGGTGCTCATCGGCATGCTGGCGGGCGACGCGGAGAAGGTGCAGGCGTTCGGCTTCACGCTCATCTTCCCGGTCACCTTCACCAGCAGCGCCTTCGTCCGCGTCGACACCATGCCCGGCTGGCTCCAGGCCTGGGTGGAGGTCAACCCCGTGACCCATCTGTCGGACGCCTTCCGCGGGCTGCTGCTCGGCGGCGAGGTGGGGCGGCCGGTGCTGTGGTCGCTGGTCTGGGCGGCGGGCATAGCCCTGGTCTTCTATCCGCTGGCCATGCGGGCGTACCGGGCGAAAGCGTGACGCGTGCGGGTCTACTGCCCGGCGCGGGCGCCCTCCCCTAGGCTGCCGACATGTGCGGAATCGTGGGTTACGTCGGCGGGCAGTCGGCGCTCGATGTGGTGATCGCGGGCCTCAAGCGGCTGGAGTACCGGGGCTACGACTCGGCCGGTGTCGCGGTGCTCGCCGACGGCGGGATGGCCGCCGCGAAGAAGGCGGGCAAGCTCGTCAACCTGGAGAAGGAGCTGCACGCCCGGCCCCTGCCGGCCGGGTCGACGGGCATCGGGCACACCCGGTGGGCCACGCACGGTGCCCCCACCGACGCCAACGCCCACCCGCACCTCGACAACGCCGGGCGCGTGGCCGTCGTCCACAACGGCATCATCGAGAACTTCGCCGCCCTCCGCGCCGAGCTGGCGAAGCGGGGCCACACGCTGGAGTCGGAGACCGACACCGAGACCGTCGCGCACCTGCTGGCCGAGACGTTCTCGTCCTGCGGCGACCTCGCCGAGGCGATGCGGCTGGTGTGCCGGCGGCTCGACGGCGCCTTCACGCTGGTCGCCGTGCACGCCGACGAGCCGGACGTGGTCGTCGGCGCACGGCGCAACTCCCCGCTGGTGGTGGGCGTCGGCGAGGGCGAGGCGTTCCTCGCCTCGGACGTGGCCGCGTTCATCGAGCACACCCGCTCCGCGATCGAGCTCGGCCAGGACCAGGTCGTCGAGGTCCGCCGGGACGCCGTGACGGTGACCGACTTCGACGGGGCGCCGGCCGAGGTACGGGCGTACCACGTCGACTGGGACGCCTCGGCGGCCGAGAAGGGCGGCTACGCCTCCTTCATGCTCAAGGAGATCGCCGAGCAGCCGAAGGCGGTCGCCGACACCCTGCTCGGCCGCATCGACGCGAACGGCTCCCTGACCCTGGACGAGCTCCGCATCCCGGACGAGGTGCTGCGCGAGGCGGACAAGGTCGTCATCGTGGCCTGCGGCACCGCGTTCCACGCGGCGCTGATCGCCAAGTACGCCATCGAGCACTGGACCCGCATCCCGTGCGAGGTGGAGCTGGCGAGCGAGTTCCGCTACCGGGACCCGATCCTCGACCGGCGCACGCTGGTGGTGGCCATCTCCCAGTCCGGCGAGACCATGGACACCCTCATGGCGCTGCGCCACGCCCGCGAGCAGGGCGCGAAGGTGCTGGCCGTCTCCAACACCAACGGCGCGACCATCCCGCGCGAGTCCGACGCCGTGCTGTACACGCACGCCGGGCCCGAGGTGGCGGTCGCCTCCACCAAGGCGTTCCTCACCCAGCTCGTGGCCGTCTACCTGCTGGCGCTCTACCTGGGGCAGGTGCGCGGCACCACGTGGGGCGACGAGATCCGGGCCGTGGTCCGCGACCTGTCGAGGATCGGGGAGGACGTCGAGCGGGTCCTGCAGACCATGGAGCCGGTGCGCGAGCTGGCGCGCTCGCTCGCCGACGCGGACACCGTGCTGTTCCTCGGCCGGCACGTGGGCTTCCCCGTGGCGCTCGAAGGCGCGCTGAAGCTCAAGGAGCTCGCCTACATGCACGCGGAGGGGTTCGCGGCGGGCGAGCTGAAGCACGGGCCGATCGCGCTGATCGAGAAGGGCCTGCCGGTGGTGGTCGTGGTGCCGTCGCCGCGCGGCCGCTCCGTCCTCCACGACAAGATCGTGTCGAACATCCAGGAGATCCGGGCGCGCGGTGCGCGGACCATCGTGATCGCGGAGGAGGGGGACGAGGCGGTCGTGCCGTACGCGGACCACCTGATCCGCGTCCCGGCGACGCCGGTGCTGCTCCAGCCGATGGTGTCGACGGTGCCGCTCCAGGTGTTCGCGTGCGAACTGGCGACCGCGCGCGGCAACGAGGTCGACCAGCCGCGTAACCTCGCCAAGTCCGTGACGGTGGAGTGAGCGGGACAGATCGGGAGAGAAATGATCATCGGGGTGGGGATCGACGTCGCGGAGATCGACCGGTTCGCGGCGTCGATGGAACGGACACCGAACCTGGCGCACCGGCTCTTCCTGGAGCGCGAACTGCTCCTGCCGAGCGGCGAGCGGCGCGGGATGGCCTCGCTCGCCGCCCGCTTCGCGGCCAAGGAGGCGATCGCGAAGGCGCTCGGAGCGCCGGCCGGACTGCTGTGGACCGACGCCGAGGTGTACGTCGAGGACAGCGGCCGGCCGCGCCTGCGGGTGCGCGGCACGGTCGCGGCCCGCGCGGCCGAGCTGGGCGTACGGCACTGGCACGTGTCGCTCAGCCATGACGCGGGGGTGGCGTCGGCCGTGGTGATCGCGGAGGGTTGATCACGGAAGGCCGCCGTCGTCGCGGAGGGTTGATCACGGAAGGCCGCCGTCGTCGTGGAGGGGTGATCGGATGCGTACCGCCTACCGGGTGGAGACCGTACGGGCCGCCGAGGCCGAACTGATGGCGCGGCTGCCACCGGACGCCCTGATGCAGCGCGCCGCGGCCGGACTGGCCGCCGCCTGCGCCGGGCTGCTGGGCCGCGTCTACGGCGCGCGCGTGGTGCTGCTCGTCGGCAGCGGCGCCAACGGCGGCGACGCGCTCTACGCGGGCGCCCGCCTGGCCCGGCGCGGGGCCGGCGTCTCGGCGGTGCTGCTCGGCTCCCGCGCCCATGAGGGCGGGCTGGCGGCGCTGCGCGGCGCGGGCGGGCACGTCGCCGAGGACCCGTACGCGGTCCTCGCCCGCGCCGACCTCGTCCTCGACGGGATCACCGGCATCGGCGGGCGCGGCGGGCTGCGGCCCGACGCCGTGCCCGTGGTGCGCGCGGCCCACGACTCCGGGGCGGCCGTCGTCGCCGTGGACCTGCCCAGCGGCGTGGACGCCGACACCGGCGAGGTCGCGGGGGAGGCGGTGCGCGCGGACGCGACGGTGACCTTCGGGGCGTACAAGCCGGGGCTGCTGATCGACCCGGCGCGGGAGTACGCCGGCGCCGTGCGGCTCGTCGACATCGGGCTCCGGCTGCCGGCCGAGCCCGAGCTGGAGGCGCTCCAGCACGCCGACGTGGCCCGGCTGCTGCCGGTCCCCTCCGGCGAGAGCGACAAGTACCGGCGCGGCGTCGTCGGCGTGGTCGCCGGCTCCGCCCGCTACCCCGGCGCGGCGGTGCTCGCGGTCTCCGGCGCGCTGCGCGGCGGGGCCGGGGCCGTGCGGTACGTCGGCCCGGCCGGCGACGCCGTCATCGCGCGCCACCCGGAGACGCTCGTCCACGCCGGGCCCCCGGCGAAGGCGGGCCGCGTCCAGGCGTGGGTCATCGGGCCCGGCCTCGGCGACACGCCCGGCGTCGACGACGTACTCGCCTCCGACGTACCGGTCCTGGTCGACGCCGACGGCCTGCGCCACCTGGACCCGGCGGCCGTCCGGGCCCGCCCCGCCCCCACCGTCCTGACCCCGCACGCGGGGGAGGCCGCCGCGCTGCTGGGCGTCGCCCGCGAGGACGTCGAGGCCCGGCGCCTGGAGGCGGTGCGGGAGCTCGCGGGCCGGTACGGCGCGACCGTGCTGCTCAAGGGCTCGACGACGCTGGTCGCCGCCCCGGAGGGGCCGGTACGGGTCAACCCCACGGGTACGGCGTGGCTCGCCACCGCGGGCAGCGGCGACGTCCTGTCGGGCCTCGCCGGCTCCCTGCTCGCGGCCGGCCTCGCGCCCCGGGACGCCGCGTCGGTGGCGGCGTACCTCCACGGCCTCGCGGCGCGGCGGGCGGCGCGGGAGGCGCCGATCACGGCGTACGACGTGGCGGAGGCGCTGCCGGGGGCGTGGCGGGGGGTCGCGTGACAGGTATGACACGAGCGCGCGGCGAGGGCGACGGGCGCACCTGAGAGACTGGGCGCGATGAGTGAGACACCGCAGACCCTTCGCGCCCGCGCCGAGATCGATCTCGGGGCGTTGCGCGCCAACGTGCGTGCCCTGCGCGGGCGCGTGGGGACGGACGTCCAGGTCATGGCCGTCGTGAAGGCCGACGCGTACGGGCACGGCGCCGTCCCCTGTGCCCGGGCGGCGCTGGAGGCGGGAGCCACCTGGCTCGGGACCGCCACGCCGCACGAGGCGCTCGCACTGCGGGCGGCCGGGATCGACGCGCCCGTCCTGTGCTGGCTGTGGACGCCCGGCGGCCCCTGGGACGAGGCCATCCGGGCCGACGTGGACATGGCCGTGAGCGGGATGTGGGCCCTGGACGAGGTCATCGAGGCGGCGCGCCGGACCGCACAGCCGGCGCGCGTGCAGCTCAAGGCCGACACGGGCCTCGGCCGCAACGGCTGCCAGCCCGCCGACTGGCCCCGGCTCGTCGGCGAGGCGCTGAGGGCCGAGGCCGACGGCCTGCTCCGGGTCACCGGCGTCTGGTCGCACTTCGCCTGCGCCGACGAGCCCGGCCACCCCTCCATCGCCGCCCAGCTGGACGCGTTCCACACCATGCTGGAGTACGCCGAGAAGGCGGGCGTCCGGCCCGAGGTGCGGCACCTGGCCAACTCCCCGGCCACCCTCACCCTGCCCGAGACCCACTTCGACCTCGTACGGACCGGGATCGCCATGTACGGCGTCTCGCCGATCCCCGAGGTGGGCGCACCGGCCGACTTCGGGCTGCGGCCCGTCATGCGGCTGGTGGGGAGCGTCGCGCTCGTCAAGAACGTGCCGGGCGGGCACGGCGTCAGCTACGGGCACCACTACGTCACCGACGGCCCGACCACCCTCGGCCTCATCCCCCTCGGGTACGCCGACGGCATCCCGCGCCACGCCTCCGGCCGCGGCCCGGTGCTGGTCGGGGACCGGGTGCGGACGGTGGCCGGCCGGGTCGCGATGGACCAGTTCGTGGTCGACCTGGAGGGCGACGCCGTGGAGCCGGGCGCGCAGGCCGTGCTGTTCGGACCGGGCGACCGGGGTGAGCCGACCGCCGAGGACTGGGCGCGGGCGGCGGACACGATCGCGTACGAGATCGTGACCCGGATCGGATCGCGGGTACCACGCGTCTATACGAACGTAACCGACGCGACCTGACCGACGAGGAGCTGCCGCGTGAGTGAGACCAGTGCGGTGGAGGCCGCGGCCGCCGGCAATTGGCGCCGCGCCGGTTTCGCCGGCGCGGCGATAGGAGTGATCGCGGCCGGTGCGGCCGCCGGTGTCGCCATAGAGCGCCTCACCGTCGGGCGCGGCATGCGCAGGAAGGCGCGCCTCGCGCTGGACGCGGCGGGCCCGTACGGCGCGCTGCGCGGCACCCCCGGCAAGGCCGCGGCGGACGACGGCACGGAGCTGTACTACGAGGTCGACGAGGTGGCCGACCCCGACGAGGCGGACGCGGGAGGCGGCATCCCGCGCCGGCGCCGCCTCTTCGGCGCCAAGGCGCCCGCGCCCGTCACGGTCGTCTTCAGCCACGGCTACTGCCTCAACCAGGACTCCTGGCACTTCCAGCGCGCCGCCCTGCGCGGCCTGGTGCGCACCGTCCACTGGGACCAGCGTAGCCACGGCCGTTCGGGGCGCGGCGTCGCCCAGCGCCGCCGCCCGGACGCCGACGCCGTGCCGGTCTCCATCGACCAGCTGGGCCGCGACCTGAAGGCCGTCATCGACGCCGCCGCGCCCGAGGGGCCGCTCGTGCTGGTCGGGCACTCGATGGGCGGCATGACGGTGATGGCGCTGGCCGACCAGTACCCCGAGCTGATCCGCGAGCGGGTCGTCGGCGTCGCCTTCGTCGGTACGTCGTGCGGCCGGCTCGGCGAGGTGAACTACGGCCTCCCGGTCGCGGGCGTCAACGCCGTCCGGCGCGTCCTGCCGGGCGTGCTGCGGGCGCTCGGCTCGCAGGCGGAGCTGGTGGAGCGCGCGCGGGGGGCGACCGCGGACCTGTTCGCGGGGCTCATCAAGCGGTACTCGTTCTCGTCGCGGGACGTGGACCCGGCCGTCGCCCGGTTCGCGGAGCGGATGATCGAGGGCACGCCGATCGACGTCGTCGCGGAGTTCTACCCGGCGTTCACGGACCACGACAAGGCGGACGCGCTGCGCGTCTTCGCCGAGGTGCCGGTGCTCGCGCTCGCGGGCGACCAGGACCTGGTCACGCCCAGCTCGCACACCGAGACGATCGCCGACCTCCTCCCCGACGCCGAGCTGGTCATCGTCCCGGACGGCGGGCACCTGGTGATGCTGGAGCACCCGGAGGCGGTGACCGACCGGCTCGCGGACCTGCTGGCGCGCGTGGGGGCGGTGTCCGCAGCGGCTAACGTTGGCGGGTATGGAAGCACCGCACAGCCCGGCGGCTGACGGCACCCAGGCCGCAGCCGCAGAAGCCCCCGCCGCCACCGCCCGGTTCACCCTCCACGCGCCCGAGCAGACGCAGGAGCTCGGCCGCGCGCTGGCGAAACTGCTGCGCCCCGGCGACCTGGTTCTGATGACCGGCGAACTGGGCGCGGGCAAGACGACCATGACGCGCGGGCTCGGCGAAGGGCTCGGCGTACGGGGGGCGGTCACGTCCCCGACGTTCGTCATCGCCCGCGTCCACCCGTCGCTGACCGGCGGCCCCGCGCTCGTCCACGTCGACGCCTACCGCCTCGGCGGCGGCCTCGACGAGATGGAGGACCTCGACCTCGACGTGTCCCTGCCGGACTCGGTGGTGGTCGTGGAGTGGGGCGAGGGCAAGGTCGAGGAGTTGTCCGAGGACCGGCTGCACGTGGTGATCCACCGCGTGGTCGGCTCGACGGACGACGAGCGGCGCGTGGTGACGCTGTCCGGGTACGGGGCGCGCTGGGCGGAGGCGGACCTCGACGGCCTGGGCCTGGGCCTGGGGTCGGACCCGGACCCGGACCCGGACCTCGCCTGAGCCTCGCGGCTCGCGGCTCGTGTCTCGCGGCCTCGGGCGGCGCCGCGTTCCCCGTAGTTTCCGACAAGGTGTCGGCACGATGTTGCGTCGTACGTCCGGGGCGTGGTCCCATGGATACCCGTACGTGGTTAGGTCCACCTAACCACGTCTGCCCCCGGAGCCCCAGGAGGCAACCGATGCCGACGTCCGAGCAGGATGTCTCGATGCGTGATCTGCTGGCGTCGTGTGCGGCGGCCAGCGCCGTGTCCACCCCGCCCCGGGCCGAGAACGGCGACGGTGCCGAAGCGGACGCCGACGCGGACGTGCCGGGCGACGACGCCGTGACGTCGGACGCGGCGTAACGGCCCGCGCCGCGTAACGGCCCGCGCCGCGTAACGGTCCGACCCGCGTAACGGCCCGGCCGGCGTCACGCCTTACGGGACGACGACGACCTTCGAGTTGACCGCGGCGAACGTCCACAGCGCGTCGCCGTCCGCCCGCGTCATCCGGATACCGCCCGTCTTGCGCGTCGGGTCCGGGCTGGCCATCGTGCCGTCCACCGCCGCGCTGAAGCCGATCGTCACCCCGTCGACCCGGGCGAACCGCACCACGTGCTCGACCCGTACGCCGTCGGAGCCCGCCACGCTGCCCGAGCGGGTCGTCACGGCGTACGTGCCCGGCTTCGGGTTGACGGTGCTCGGCATGACCGCGAACGTCCGCGTGACCTTGTCGTTCGCGTCGACCAGCCAGACGCGCCGGGCGCCGAGCGCGTACACCACCCGCGTCCCCGTGCCCGACTCCTCCGGCAGGGCCAGCGGGTCCGCGGCCTTGGTGCCGCCGCCGGGCGCGGGCGCCGGCGTCGCGGGGCCGCTCGGCGACGCCGAGGGCTTCGCCGCGAGGTCGGCGGGGACGTTGGCCGACGCCTGATAGGCGAGGAAACCGACCGCGGCCAGCGCCGCCACGGTGAGCCCGGCCACGAATCCCGAGCTGCTCCTTGCCACCCTGCTGCCCACCTCTCGCGCGTACGCGTACGTAATGGGGGTGACGGTAGCAGTCGGCGGGCGGACCGACCGGGGCGGCCGTGCCCCCGCCTCGGGAGCCGTAGGCTGTTTGCGTGCTCTTGCTCGCCATGGATACCGCCACACCCGCCGTCACCGTCGCCCTCCACGACGGGGACTCCGTCCTCGCCGAGGCCGCCCAGGTCGACGCCCGCCGCCACGGGGAGCTGCTGCTGCCCACCGTCGACCGGGTGCTCCGGGAGGCCGGCCGCACGCTGGACGCCGTGACCGGCATCGTCGTGGGCGTCGGCCCCGGCCCGTACACCGGGCTGCGGGTCGGCCTCGTCACCGCCGCCACCTTCGCGTCGGCGCTCGGCGGCGTACCGGTGCACGGCGTGTGCACGCTCGACGGGCTCGCCTACGCCTCCGGGATCGACGAGCCGTTCGTCGTGGCGACGGACGCGCGCCGCAAGGAGGTCTACTGGGCGCGCTACGACGACTGCCGTACGCGCGCGACCGGCCCCGCCGTCGACCGCCCCGCCGACATCGCCGACCAGGTCGCCGGGCTCCCGGCCGTCGGCGCCGGAGCCCGCCTGTACGGCGAGGTGTTCCCCGACGCCCGCGACCCCGAGCACCAGTCGGCCGCGGCCCTCGCCGCGCTCGCCGCCGAACGGCTGCGGGACGGCGGGACGTTCGAGGACCCGCTGCCGCTGTACCTGCGGCGCCCCGACGCCCAGGTGCCGAAGAACTACAAGGTGGTCACGCCGAAGTGACCACGGTGACCACGGCCGCGCTTCGCGAGATGCGCTGGTGGGACATCGAGCCGGTGCTGGCGCTGGAGCGGGAGCTGTTCCCCGACGACGCCTGGTCGGCCGGGATGTTCTGGTCCGAGCTCGCCCACGCGCGCGGCCCGCACTCCACCCGCCGCTACGTCGTGGCCGAGTCCGCGCCCGACGGGCGGATCGTCGGGTACGCCGGGCTCGCGGCGGCCGGCGGCCTCGGCGACGTACAGACCATCGCCGTCGCCCGCGACCAGTGGGGGACCGGCCTCGGGGCGCGGCTCCTGACCGAACTGCTGCGGCACGCCACCGCCTTCGAGTGCGACGAGGTGCTCCTCGAAGTGCGCGTGGACAACACCCGCGCCCAGAAGCTGTACGAGCGCTTCGGCTTCGAACCGATCGGCTTCCGCCGCGCTTACTACCAGCCGGGCAACATCGACGCGCTGGTGATGCGCCTGACCGTACAAGGAACTGAGAGTGATGGCTGACGAACCCCTCGTCCTCGGCATCGAGACCTCCTGCGACGAGACCGGCGTCGGCATCGTCCGGGGCACGACCCTGCTCGCGGACGCCGTCGCGTCGAGCGTGGACGCGCACGCGCGGTACGGCGGCGTGGTGCCCGAGATCGCCTCCCGCGCGCACCTGGAAGCGATGGTCCCGACCATCGAGCGCGCCCTGAAGCAGGCCGGGGTCTCCGCGCGCGACCTCGACGGCATCGCGGTCACGGCGGGCCCGGGCCTCGCGGGCGCGCTCCTCGTCGGCGTCTCGGCGGCCAAGGCGTACGCGTACGCGCTGGGCAAGCCGCTGTACGGCGTGAACCACCTGGCGTCGCACATCTGCGTCGACCAGCTGGAGCACGGGCCGCTGCCCGAGCCGACGATGGCGCTGCTCGTCTCCGGCGGCCACTCGTCGCTGCTGCTCGCGCCGGACATCACCTCCGACGTACGGCCCATGGGCGCGACGATCGACGACGCGGCGGGCGAGGCGTTCGACAAGATCGCGCGCGTGCTGGACCTCGGCTTCCCGGGCGGGCCGGTGATCGACCGGCTGGCGAAGGAGGGCGACCCGGCCGCGATCGCGTTCCCGCGCGGCCTGAGCGGGCCGCGCGACCCGGCGTACGACTTCTCCTTCTCCGGCCTGAAGACCGCGGTGGCCCGCTGGATCGAGGCCAAGCGCGCCGCCGGCGAGGAGGTGCCGGTCCGGGACGTGGCGGCGTCGTTCCAGGAGGCGGTCGTCGACGTCCTGACCCGCAAGGCCGTACGCGCGTGCAAGGACGAGGGAGTCGACCACCTGATGATCGGCGGCGGTGTGGCGGCCAACTCGCGGCTGCGCGCGCTGGCCGAGGAGCGGTGCGAGCGGGCCGGCATCCGGCTGCGCGTGCCCCGGCCGGGCCTGTGCACCGACAACGGCGCGATGGTCGCGGCGCTCGGCGCCGAGATGGTCGCCCGCAACCGGCCGGCCTCGGACCTGGAGCTGCCCGCGGACTCCTCCCTGCCGGTGACCGAGCCGCACGTGCCCGGCAACCACGGTCACGACCACGACCACGTCCACGAGATCAGCAAGGACAACCTCTACTCATGACCGTGGTCACCCTGATGTGGGAGGCCCGCGCCGCCGAGGGCCGCGGCCCGGAGCTGCTGGCGTGGGCGCGGGCGGCCGGGCTCGCCGCCGTACCGCAGGCCGTACCGCAGCGCCGCGAGACCTTCACGGCGCCGGGCGACCGGGTCCTCGTGCTGACATGGTGGGACGCCGCGTACGACGCGGACCTGCCCGAACTGCCCGAGCCGCCGGCGGACCTGGTCACGCGGCCGGTCCACCGCTGGCGGTTCGAGTCCCACGGGACGGCGGCCTGAGGCAACCCCCGGAGTCGTTCAGCCGTCAAGCAGTACGCGGCTGATCAGACGTTCGAACATGGGGTTGCAGGGTGGGGAAGTACATCGCGGGTGCGGCGGCGCTGGCCGCGGCACTGCTCATATCGGGCTGTACGGCGTCGGGTTCCGGCTCCGGTTCCGGTTCCGGCTCGGCAACGGTCCCGGAGCCGGCGCCGAGCACGACCGCGGCCGCGCCGCCGCGCCAGGCACCGGACGCCTCGGCCGCGTACGCGAAATGGGGCCTGAAGCCCTTCCCGGCGCCGCCGGCCCCGCCGAAGGCCAAGCCGGTGAAGACGGGCGCGGGCGGCCCGGTGCCCGTCATCAGCGAGATACCGACCACCGACAAGGTCGTCTTCCTCACCTTCGACGACGGCGCCGAGAAGGACCCCGAGTTCATCGAGATGATGCGGGAGCTGAAGGTCCCCTTCACGATGTTCCTGACGGACGCCGCCATCCGCGACGACTACGCGTACTTCACGCGCCTGCGCGACCTCGGCGGCGGCGCGGGCGTCGCCAACCACACGCTCACCCACCCCAACCTCCGCACCCTCGGCGCCGCCGCCCAGCAGCGCGAGATCTGCGGACAGCAGGAGAAGCTGAAGCAGACCTACGGCACCGCCCCACGCCTCTTCCGCCCGCCGTACGGCAACTGGAACGAGGACACCCGCGCGGCCGCCGCGCAGTGCGGTGTCGAGGCGATCGTGCTGTGGCGCGAGTCGATGCAGATCACCGACATGCAGTACCAGCGCGGCGACCGGAAGCTCCACCCCGGCGACATCGTCCTGGCCCACTTCCGCGGCCCGCAGGACCTCAAGGGCACCTCCATGACCGAGATGACGGCGAACATGCTGCGCCGCATCCAGGAGCAGGGCTTCACGGTCGCCCGCCTGGAGGACTACCTCTGACCCCGGGCGCCTTTCCCCCCGCGTGATCACGGTCGCTAGCCTCGGAGCATGTCTCCCCGTCGCCTCCTGCCCCCGCCCCCGCCCCCGCCGCCCCCGCACCTGCGCACCTGGCCGGACCGTGCGGCGCTGCTCGCCGACCGGAACCGGGCCATGGGAGAGCTGACCTGGCGCATCATGGGCGGGCGGCGGCTGGTGCTGTTCCTGCTGACGCTGGCGGGCCTGCAGGCGGGCTGGCTGGCCGTCGGCGGAGCGCTGATGTCGCTGGAGGACGGCCTGGTGGACCCGCTCATGGCGATGGCGGGCGCCCTCGGCGTCTGCCTGGGCCTCGCCGTCGTGATCCCGGCCGTGTTCGCCGTGGCCTTCGCCGTCCGCCGTGACCGCGTGGCGCGCGAACTGCTCGCCCAGTGGGCGTCCCTCGACAGCGACCCGCCGCGCGACGCCGCCTTCCGGGTGCCGGTGCTCGGCCTGATCTGGTTCCTGCTCTCCTTCGCACTGTGCGCGTCGGGCCTCTGGCTCTGCTTCGCGGTCCCCGCCTCCGCCCGCCCCGGCTCCACGACGTACGCCGAGGTCGCCGCCCTCATGGGCGTCGGCCTCATCCTGTGGGTCCACGGGCTGATCGCCGTGACCAAGGCGGTGGGCCACTACCGCTGGGCGGTACGCCTGGGGGCGCGCCGCCCGCAGGCCGTGCGGTGAAGCCCCTTACGCCGGGCGTCCGATCAGCATCGTGGGCGCCCCCGCCACCCGGGTCAGGAAGACCGTCGCCGCGTTCGGGCCCTTCGGCTTCAGCTTGCGGCGGAGCTCTTCCGGTTCGACCGCGGAGCCGCGCTTCTTGACCGTCAGATGGCCCACTTCCCGCTCCCGCATGAGGGACTTGAGCTTCTTGACGTTGAAGGGGATCCGGTCGGTGATCTCGTACGCGGTGGCGTACGGCGTCGGGCGCAGCTCGTCCGCCGTGATGTAGGCGATCGTCTCGTCGAGCAGCCCGCCGCCGAGCTCCTCGGCGACCTCGGCGACCAGGTGGGCGCGGATGACCGCGCCGTCGGGCTCGTACAGGAAACGGCCGACCTCGCGGACCGGCGGGTTGGGCAGGCCGCGGCCGTCGAGGGTGTGCGGGCCCGGGAGCAGCGTGGCGGTGACCGCGCCGGGGCGGGTGCCGAACCAGAGGACGGCCTCCTTCACGTCGCCGCCGTCGGAGATCCACTCGGCCTCGGCCTCCGGCGGCACCGTCTCGTGCGGGATGCCGGGGGCGATCTTCAGCGCGGCGTGCGGCGCCCCGAGCGCCGTGCCGACGGCCCAGGACAGCGGCGGCGAGTACGCCTCGGGGTCGAACACGCGGCCCCGGCCACCGCGCCGGGCCGGGTCCACGAAGACCGCGTCGTACCCGGAGGTGTCGACCTCCGTGACGTCCTCGCAGCGCACCTCGATCAGGTCGGCCAGGCCCAGCGCCTCGGCGTTCGCGCGGGCGGCCCCGGCGGTCAGCGGGTCCCGGTCCACGGCCAGGACCCGGATCCCCGCGCGGGCCAGCGCGATGGCGTCGCCGCCGATGCCGCAGCAGAGGTCCGCGACGCCGCGTACGCCCAGCTCCTTGAAGCGCGCCGCGCGGTAGGCGCCGACGGAGGCCCGGGTCGACTGCTCGACGCCGTTGGGCGTGAAGTACATCCGGTACGCGTCCTCCGCGCCGAACTTCGCCACCGCCCGCTGCCGCAGCCGGGCCTGTCCGATCGCCGCCGTGACCAGCTCGGCCGGGTGGTCCCGGCGCAGCCGGGAGGCGACGGCGAGTTCCTGGGACGGGTCGTAGTCGCGCAGGGCGGCCAGCAGGAGCTGGCCCTCGTCGGTGAGGAGCGCGGAGAAGGCGGCGAGATCGGTCACCCGCCCCATTGTGGGCCAGGTGGGCGATGGTGCGCGCGGGGCGGCGGTGTCGCCCGGGCGGCGGGGCGCGGCGCTGACAGGATGCGGCGCCATGCAGCTAGTACGACAAACGGAACAAATGCCGTCGGTCGCGAGGGGGTGGTGGCCCCGGCGCGCCGCCGCCGTGCTCGCCGCTCTCCTCCTCGCCGCACTCGCCGCCTGCGGTGACCCCGCCTCCGGACGGGAGGACGTCGCCCCCGCCGGCGGACAGCCCGAGCCGCGCCAGGGCGGCGGGGCCGCGGCCGCCGGACCGGCCGGCGCGCTGGCCGCGTACGTCGAGAGGGTCAAGCGCGCGCAGGCCGCCCGCGCCGTCGCCGCCCGCAAGTGGGGGCTGAAGCTCACGCCGCTGGCCGCGCCCCCGCCGCCCACGGCCGCCGAGAAACCGAAGATCACCTTCCGTAAGGGCTTCGGCGTGGGCGACCCCACCCTGCCGCCCGTCTTCACGACCGTCCCCACCAAGGAGCGGATCGTCTTCCTCACCATCGACGACGGCGCCGAGAAGGACCCCGAGCTGGTGCGGATGATGGACGAACTCGACATCCCCTACAGCGCGTTCCTCAGCGACTACCTCATCAGGGAGGACTACGGCTACTTCAAGAAGATGCAGCGCACCGGTGTCGCCCTGCACAACCACACCCTCAACCACCGCTACATGCCCGCCCTCTCCTACGCGGAGCAGAAGCGCGAGATCTGCGGCCAGCAGGACGTCATCGAGAAGCGCTACGGCACGCGCCCGCCGCTCTTCCGCCCGCCGTACGGCAACTACAACGGCGACACGCTGCGCGCCGCCCGGTCCTGCGGCGTCAAGGCCGTACCGCTGTGGGCGGCCGAGGCGTTCCCCGACCACATGGAGTGGCGCGAGTGGGACCGGGACCTGCACCCCGGCGACATCATCCTCACGCACTTCCGGGGCCGGGAGGACTGGAAGGGCAGCATGGCGGACATGATCCGGTACGTCATGAACGTCGTGACGGCGAAGGGCTACGCCGTCGCGAAGCTCGAGGACTACGTCTGAGGACCCCGTCGCGGAGGACCCCGCCGAGGGCGGCGAGAACACGCCGCGCCGTCGTGAATTGGCACTCCGCTTGACCGAGTGCTAATCGCGGTCATAGTCTCGGCTCTGGCACTCCCCACCGGAGAGTGCCAACACAGCGACGGGCAGGTCCGGCACCCGCGACGACGGATCCACCTGGTCGCCACCTCAGACAGTTAACCCCGTGAGATCTCCGAAGGGGGAGGTCGGATCGTGACGACCACCAGCTCCAAGGTTGCCATCAAGCCGCTCGAGGACCGTGTCGTGGTCCAGCCGCTCGACGCCGAGCAGACCACGGCCTCTGGCCTGGTCATCCCGGACACTGCGAAGGAGAAGCCCCAGGAGGGCGTCGTCCTCGCCGTGGGCCCGGGCCGCTTCGAGAACGGCGAGCGCCTGCCGCTCGACGTCAAGACCGGCGACATCGTGCTGTACAGCAAGTACGGCGGCACCGAGGTGAAGTACAACAACGAGGAGTACCTCGTCCTCTCGGCCCGCGACGTGCTCGCGATCGTCGAGAAGTAATTCACCCCGCTTTTCCCGAAGCAGAGATGCTTTGAGCTGCGCCCCTGGCCGCCCCGCTCTCCACAGCGCCGGGCGTCGAGGGGCGCGGTTCGTTCGAGAGGACTGACTCAGCCCCATGGCGAAGATCCTGAAGTTCGACGAGGACGCCCGTCGCGCCCTCGAGCGCGGTGTCAACAAGCTCGCCGACACCGTCAAGGTGACCATCGGCCCCAAGGGCCGCAACGTCGTCATCGACAAGAAGTTCGGCGCGCCCACCATCACCAACGACGGTGTGACGATCGCCCGCGAGGTCGAGCTCGACGACCCGTACGAGAACCTCGGCGCCCAGCTGGTGAAGGAGGTGGCCACCAAGACCAACGACATCGCTGGTGACGGCACCACCACCGCCACCGTGCTGGCCCAGGCGCTGGTCCGCGAGGGCCTGCGCAACGTCGCCGCCGGCGCCTCCCCGGCCGCCCTGAAGAAGGGCATCGACGCCGCGGTCAAGGCCGTCTCCGACGAGCTGCTCGCCACCGCGCGCCCGATCGACGACAAGGCCGACATCGCCGCCGTGGCCGCGCTCTCCGCGCAGGACCAGCAGGTCGGCGAGCTCATCGCCGAGGCGATGGACAAGGTCGGCAAGGACGGTGTCATCACCGTCGAGGAGTCCAACACCTTCGGCCTGGAGCTCGACTTCACCGAGGGCATGGCCTTCGACAAGGGCTACCTGTCCCCGTACATGGTGACCGACCAGGAGCGTATGGAGGCCGTCCTCGACGACCCGTACATCCTGATCCACCAGGGCAAGATCTCCGCGATCGCCGACCTGCTCCCGCTCCTCGAGAAGATCATCCAGGCCGGCTCCTCCAAGCCGCTGCTGATCATCGCCGAGGACGTCGAGGGCGAGGCCCTGTCCACCCTGGTCGTCAACAAGATCCGCGGCACCTTCAACGCGGTCGCGGTCAAGGCCCCCGGCTTCGGCGACCGCCGCAAGGCGATGCTCGGCGACATGGCCGCCCTCACCGGTGCCACCGTCGTCGCCGAGGAGGTCGGCCTCAAGCTCGACCAGGTCGGCCTGGACGTGCTCGGCACCGCCCGTCGCGTGACGGTCACCAAGGACGACACCACCATCGTCGACGGTGGCGGCAAGTCCGAGGACGTCACCGGCCGCGTGGCGCAGATCAAGGGCGAGATCGAGTCCACCGACTCCGACTGGGACCGCGAGAAGCTCCAGGAGCGCCTCGCGAAGCTGGCCGGCGGCGTGTGCGTGATCCGCGTCGGCGCCGCCACCGAGGTGGAGCTGAAGGAGCGCAAGCACCGTCTGGAGGACGCCATCTCCGCGACCCGCGCCGCGGTCGAGGAGGGCATCGTCTCCGGTGGTGGCTCCGCGCTGGTCCACGCCGTCAAGGTGCTCGAGGGCAACCTCGGCAAGACCGGCGACGAGGCCACCGGTGTCGCGGTCGTCCGCCGCGCCGCGGTCGAGCCGCTGCGCTGGATCGCCGAGAACGCGGGCCTCGAGGGCTACGTCATCACCTCGAAGGTGGCGGAGCTCGACAAGGGCCAGGGCTTCAACGCCGCCACCGGCGAGTACGGCGACCTGGTGAAGGCCGGCGTCATCGACCCGGTCAAGGTCACGCGCTCCGCGCTGGAGAACGCCGCGTCGATCGCCTCCCTCCTGCTGACCACCGAGACGCTCGTGGTCGAGAAGAAGGAAGAGGAGCCGGCGGACGCGGGCCACGGCCACAGCCACGGCCACGCCCACTGACGTCACCCGACGCAGTAGTACGCGGTAGTACGCGTTACGCCAGAGGCCCGGTGCCCCCGTCGCGGGGGCACCGGGCCTCGGTGCTGCTCCGGGCGGCTACGCCGACCTGGTCAGCTGCGAGGGCCGCACGGGGTCGGCGAACGGCACGCCCGCCGCGTACCGCTCCAGCTCGTCCAGCGCCTGGTCCGCCATCCGGTGCAGCTCGTTGCCGAGCGAACCGGCCACGTGCGGCGTGAGCAGCACGTTCGGCAACTCGTACAGCGGCGAGTCCGGCGGCGGCAGCTCCGGGTCCGTCACGTCCAGGACGGCGTGCAGACGACCGGAGCGCAGGTGCGCGAGGAGGGCCTCCTCGTCGACGAGCGAGCCGCGCGAGGTGTTGACCAGCGTCGCCCCGTCCGGCATCGCCGCCAGCTGGCGCGGCCCGATCATCCGGTACGTCGACGGCAGCTGCGGCGCGTGGACGGAGACGACCGACGCGCGGGCGCACAACTCGTCCAGGGTCACCGGCTCCACGCCGAGCGCCGCCGCCCCGGCGGCGTCCACGTACGGGTCGTACAGCAGGACCCGCAGGTCGAAGGGGCGCAGCAGCTCGATCACGCGGCGGCCGATGCGCGAGGCGCCGACGATGCCGACGGTACGGCGGTAGTTGCCGGCGGCGGCGAGCTCCTCGTGCCAGTCGTGCGCGGCGCGCAGCTGCGCGTACCGCCGGGCCGAGGGCAGGACGTGCTTGCCGGCGAGGAGGATCGCGGCGAGCGTGTACTCGGCGACGGGCAGCGCGTTGGCCGCGGCCGCCGAGGTGACGGTGATGCCGCGCGCCCAGCAGGCCCCGGTGACGTGGTGCTTGACCGACCCGGCGGCGTGGACGACGGCGCGCAGGCGCGGGGCCCGGTCGAGGACGGCGGCCGTCAGCGGGGTGGCGCCCCAGCACGTGAAGAGGACCTCGGCCTCGGCGAGGGCGGCCGCGACACGGGGGGTGGGATCGGTCAGGTCGTGGGCGACGAGGTGCGGGTCGGTACGCGACAGGGCGGCGAGACGGGCGCGGTGCGCGTCGGTGAACAGGCGGTCCGCGATGCCGGGGCCCATCGCCAGGAGGACCGTCGGCCGGTTGTCGGTGGCGTGGTGCATGGTGGAAACCGAGCTCCTCACTTGACGCTGCCGGCGGTCAGGCCGGCTTTCCAGTGGCGTTGGAGGGAGACGAACGCAACGACCAGGGGGACGACGGCGAGCAGGGAGCCGGTGACGACGAGGGGGTAGAAGTCCGGTTCGGCGTGGGCGTTGCTGTTCCATGCGTACAGGCCGAGGCTCAGCGGGAAGAGCTTCTGGTCCGAGAGCATCACCAGGGGGAGGAAGAAGTTGTTCCAGATGGCCGTGAACTGGAAGAGGAAGACGGTCACGAAGCCCGGCATCACCATGCGCAGCCCGATGGACCAGAAGGTGCGCAGCTCGCCCGCCCCGTCGATACGGGCGGCCTCCAGCGCCTCGCCGGGGATGTAGCCGGCGCTGAAGACGCGGGAGAGGTAGACGCCGAAGGGGTTGACCAGGACCGGGATCAGCACGGCCCAGTAGGTGTTGACGATGCCGGTGCTGCTGGCGAGCAGGTACATGGGCAGGGCGAGCGCGGTGGTGGGGACGAGCACGCCCAGCAGGACGGTGCCGAAGAGCTTCTCCTTGCCCCGGAAGTCGTACTTGTCGAAGGCGTAGCCGGCGGCGACGCAGATCAGCGAGCAGACGAGGGCGCCGCCGCCCGCGTACAGCAGGCTGTTGAGGTACCAGCGGAAGTACACGCCGTCGCCGTACTCGGCGAGCCGGGTCAGGTTGCCGGACAGGTCGAAGCCCTCGAAGGAGAGGGCGTCCCCGCCGAGCAGCCCGCCCGCGTCCTTGGTGGCGGCCGTGACCAGCCAGACGAGGGGGAAGAGCATGTAGGCGGTGGACAGCAGCAGGACGCCGTTGACGGCGGTGCGGGACAGCCAGCGGCTGGGCGGCCCGGGGCGGGCGGTCGCGCTCATGCGTGCTTCTCCTGGCGGCGGCCGGTGAGGCGGGTGACGGCGAAGGACAGCAGCGCGGCGGTGAGCGCGAGGAGTACGGAGGCGGCGGCGGCGAGCCCGTAGTCGTTGCGGTCGAAGGCCGCGGAGTACGCGTACATGTTGGGCGTCCAGGAGGAGGTGACGGCGGAGCCCGTGCCCTTGTTGAGGATCAGCGGCTCGGTGAACAGCTGGAGCGAGCCGATGAGGGTGAAGAGCGCGACCATCGTCAGCGACGCGCGGATCAGCGGGAGTTTGATGCCGAACGCGATGCGCCAGGCACCGGCGCCGTCGACCGTCGCCGCTTCGAGGACGGAGCGGTCGATGGCTTGGAGGGCCGCGTAGAAGATCACCATGTTGTAGCCGAGCCATTCCCACAGCGCGATGTTGACGACGGAGGGGAGGGCGCCTTCGGGGGAGAAGAAGTCGAAGCCGATCCCGCCGGACTCCATGGCCTTCACGACCGGGCTGAGCTGGGGCGTGTAGAGGTAGACCCAGATCAGCGCGGCGATGATGCCGGGCACGGCGTGCGGCAGGAAGAGCGCGAGCTGGAAGAAGCGGCGGGCGCGGGCGAGCGCCGAGTCGAGCAGCAGGGCGAGGGTGAGGGCCCCGGCGAGCAGCAGCGGGATGTAGAACAGGCAGTATCCGAGCAGGACGCCGAAGCCCTCGAGGAAGGCCCGGTCCGCGAGCGCGGCCGCGTAGTTGTCGAGTCCGGTGAAGACGGTCTCGGTGCCGCCGAAGCCCAGCCCCGACTGCTTCTCGCTGAACAGGCTGAGCCAGACCGCGTATCCGACCGGCACCACCATCACGGCGGTGAACAGCGCGAAGAAGGGGGCCAGGAGGACGGCTGCGGCACGGTTGCGCGCACCGGCACCGGCACGGGTACGGGATCCGGCACGGGCTCCGGCTCCGGCTCCGGCTCCGGCACGGGCTCCGGCTCCGGCACCGGCATCGGCATGGACGCGGGCGACTCCTGTTCCGGCGGCGCGCGCGACACGGGCCTTCATCGGTTCAGCCCTCGACCTTCAGGCCGCGCTTGGTCAGCTCGGCGACGGTCGCGTCGTGCCCGGCCTTCACGGCCTCGGCGAGGGTGACGCCGCCGCTCGCGACCTTGCCGAACCGGTCCTTGATGGCGGTGTTGGTGGTGCCGGTGGCCGGACCCCAGGCCCAGTGCGGGTTGATGGAGGCTCCCGCCTGCTCGAACAGCCGGTAGATGTCCTGGCCGCCGTAGAAACCGGCGTCGAAGGAGCGCTTGGCGACCGGGCGCAGGGCGGTGGCGGCCGGGAAGGCGCTGGAGGTGCCGGAGGAGATCCGGGCCGTGACGCCCTCCTCGGTGGTGGCCATCCACTTCGCGAACTCGACCGCCGCCTCGGTCTTCTTGCTGTCCTTGGTCACGGCGAAGGTCGAGCCGCCGAGCATGCCGCTGGCGGGCTTGCCGTCCCAGCTGGGCATCGGGGCGACGGCCCACTTGCCGCTCTGTTCGGGCAGCGTGCCCTTGAGGACGCCCGCGCCCCAGGAGGCGCCGAGGTAGCCGAGGGTGGTGCCGTTCTTCAGGGAGCCGGTCCACTTGGGGGTGAACGACGCGTCGTTGTGGACGAGGTCGGCGTCGAGGAGCCCCTGCCAGTAGGCGGTGACCTTGTTGGTGGCCGCGTCGCCGGTTTCGATCTTCCAGGTGTCGCCCTCGGCCTTGAACCACTGGGCGCCGGCCTGCCAGGCCATCGCCTCGAAGGTGGTCGGGTCGTCGGGGAAGAAGGTGGCGATCCTGGCCTTGGCGTCGGCCTTCTTGACCTTCTCGGCCGCCGCCTTGAACTCGTCCCACGTGCGGGGGACGGCGACGCCGTACTTCGCGAAGAGGTCCTTGCGGTAGTAGAAGGCCTGCGGCGCGGCGTCGAAGGGCACGGCCCAGGTCTTGCCGCCGAGGGTCGTGAGCTGGACGGCCTGCGGCAGCAGCTTCTTCTTCTCCTCCTCGGAGAAGTGGGCGCCGATGTCCTGGAGCGAACCCTGGCTGACGAACTCGGGGAGCGAGGGGTACTCGATGGAGACCAGGTCGGGGGCGTTGCCCGCCTTCACCGCGTTGGAGATCTTGGCGTAGCCGCCCGCGTTGCCGGCGGGGATCTCCTCGAACCTCACCTTGATGTCCGTGTGCGAGGCGTTGAACGCGTCGACGACCTCCTTCGACCCCTTGGCCCAGCCCCAGAAGGTGAGGGTCACGGGCTTGCCGTCGGCCCCCGGGGCTGACGCGTCGTCACCGCCACCGTCACCGCCGCCGCACGCCGTGAGGACGGCGAACGCGGTGACGGTGGCGGTGAGGGCTATGGCGGCGGACGTTCTCCGGCTGCGGCGCATGGCGGGCTCCAGCTTCGTACGAAGGGCGACAGGAACGGACCTCGTGGCCGAGATACTTGAGCCCCTCATGAGCGAAGTCAAGAGCGAAAGATTGTTTGATCGAAAAAAGATCAGATCGGTTTCGGATCCGCAGCACCCGAGGAAGCGCCGCACGAGGCCCGTACGCGCAGCCTCGGCAGCAGCGTCACATGCCGGCGCGGCTCCTCCCGGTCGGCGGTCCCGGCCCCCGCTCCGGCCCCGGCTCCCGCCGCCGCTCCGGCTCCGGCTCCCGCCTCCGCGAGCCGCTCCAGCAGCAGCTCGGTGGCGAGCCGCCCCACGTGCCGCTTCGGCGGCGCCACGGCCGTCAGCGGCGTATCGGCGAGCGCCGCCACCTCGTCGTCGTACGCGATCAGCGCCAGGTCCTGCGGCACCCGTACGCCCAGCTCGGCGAGGCGCTGCACCATCTGGATGGCGTCCACGTCGTTGTGCACCAGCGCCGCCGTGGCCGCGCCCGACGCCACCGCCGCCGACAGCGCCCGCACCGCCTCCTCGAACCCCTCCGGGTCCAGCTCCGCCGGTACGGAGTCGATCACCGGGCCCGGCCCGGTCAGGCCCAGCGCGCCCAGCGCCTCCGCGTACCCGGCGCGCACCGCGAGCGCGGTCGGGCTGTCCGCCCGGGCCACCAGCAGCGGCGCCCCATGGCCGAGCCCGACCAGGTGGCGCACGGCGAGGACCACCCCGTGCCGGTGGTCCGACGACACCCGGTCCAGGGCGTCCAGCGGCGAGCCCGGCGTGGCCCGCCGCTCCAGCAGCACCGCCGGGACGGGCAGCTCGGCGATCCAGTCGCTGTGCGCGGCCTGGTCGCCCGGCGCCCGCCAGCCCGGCGCGACCAGCAGCCCCTCGGCGCCGGCCGCCAGCAGGCCCTCGGTACGCGCCCGGTCGTCCTCCGGCCGGTAGTCCGAGATGCGCAGGATCAGCCGCGCCCCGGCCGCGGCCGCCGCCTCGCGCGCCCCGCGGATGATCTCCGCGAAGTAGTACGTCGCGGACGGCGCGAGCAGCCCCAGCACCGGGCCGCCGTCCTGCCCCGGCCCCTCGGCGCCGGACGGCCGCTCGGGCCAGGAGACCTGGCCGTGCATCCGGTCCAGCAGCCCCCGGGCCGCCAGCGCCTCCACGTCCCGGCGCGCCGTGACGGGGGAGACGCCCAGCTGCGCGGCCAGCTCCGACACCCGGGCCGTGCCCCGCTCCCGGACCAGGGCCAGCAGCCGGTCATGACGTTCGACAGCACTCTCGCGCACGCGGAAGTCCCCCTTGAGGTGTGGTGGCTCTTCAGACCCTAGTCCAGTTGATCGAAACCCGAGAAGTTCCGATCATTCGATCGGATCCGACGGCATCCGACGGCATCCGACGGCATCCGACGGCATCCGTCGGCATCCGTCGAGATCCGATCGCCGGCCACGTCGCGGCTACCGCGGCCCGTACTTGCGGCCCGCCCGCGAGCTGAAGCCACCGAGCAGTCCGCGCGGCGCCAGCTTCACCACGCCCATCAGCGCCTTGTACCGCGGATCGGGGATCGACACCGTCTTGCCGCGCGCCAGGTCGGCCAGCGCCTCCCGGACCAGCTTGTCGGCGTCCAGCCACATCCAGCCGGGGATGTTGTCCGTCCCCATCCCGGCCCGCTCGTGGAACTCCGTCCGTACGAACCCCGGGCACAGCGCCATCAGCCGCACCCCGCTGCCCGCCAGATCGCGCGCCGCTCCCTGGGTGAACTGCACGACCCACGCCTTCGACGCCCCGTACGTGCCCCGCGGCACGAACGCGGCCACCGACGCGACGTTCACCACACCGCCCCGGCCACGCTCGCGCATCGACCGGGTCGCCGCCGCCGTGAGGCGGAGCACCGCCTCGCAGTGGACCGTGAGCATCTTCAGCTCGTCCGCCATGGACACTTCGAGGAACCGGCCCTTGTTGCCGAACCCGGCGTTGTTGACCAGTAGGTCCACCGGCCGCTTCGGGTCGGAGAGCCGCGCCTCCACGGCCGCGATGCCCTCCTCCCGCGACAGGTCCGCGGCCAGTACCTCCGCCTCGACACCGTGGCGGTCGTGCAGCTCGGTCGCCTGCTCCCGAAGCCGCTTCACATCGCGCGCCACCAGCACCACGTCGCGGCCCTCCGCCGCCAGCCGCCGCGCGAAGGCGGCCCCGATTCCCGCCGTCGCGCCCGTAATCAGTGCAGTCGTCATACGGGCACGTTAGTGCCCGTCGGTGAAGCGTTCGTACGCGCGTACTTGAGTGCCGTCTCGCGGAGCTCCGGGTCGAGCGCGTCCCCCGCCGCCAGCACCCCCGGCAGCAACTCGCGCCGCACGGTGAAGGCCTGGAAGGCGAGCGCCACGGTGACGTCGTGGTCCGGCCGGTGCACCACCTCCACCGGGTCGCCGGCCCGGATCTCGCCCGGCTCGACGACCCGGAGGTACGCGCCCGGAGCCCCCTGCTCCGTGAACCGCTTGACCCAGCCCTTCTCCTCCAGCCAGCTCGCGAACGTACGGCACGGGATCCGCGCCGACGCCACCTCCAGGACGAGCTCGGAACCGATCCGCCAGCGCTCCCCGATCCGCGCGCCGTTCACGTCGAGGCCCGACGTGGTCAGGTTCTCGCCGAACGCGCCGTTGGCTATGGGCCGGCCCAGCGCCTCCTCCCAGTGGTCGAGGTCCTCGCGCGCGTACGCGTACACCGCCTGGTGCGTACCGCCGTGGTGGCGCAGGTCGCACACCGCGTCCCCGGCCACGCCGCTCGCGCCCTCGCCCCTGGGGCCGGGTTCCGCCACCCGCACCGCGCCCTCGGCGGGCCGCTTGTCGATCCCGGTGGTGCCGCTCGGCGCGTCGGTGTACTCGACGGCCTTCGGCCGCCCCACGTTCACGGTCAGAATCCTCATGGCCCGGCAGGCTAGCCCGCGTGACCCAAAGTGACCAATGGATATTTCGCTGAACACCCAAGCAAGTCTTATATTCGAAGGGTGATCGAAGCCCGCCATCTCCGCGTCCTGCGTGCCGTGGCCGCCACCGGCTCCTTCTCCGCGGCCGCCCGCGAACTGGGCTGTACGCAGCCCGCCGTGAGCCAGCAGATGAAGGCGCTCGAAGCGTCCGCGGGTACCCCGCTGCTGATCCGCACGGGCCGCGAGATGCGCCTCACCCAGGCCGGCGAGGCGCTCGTACGCCATGCCTCCGGCATCCTCGCCGGGCTCACCGCCGCGGAGGAGGAGATCGCCGCCATCGCGGGCCTGCGGGCGGGCCGGGTCCGGCTGGTGTCCTTCCCCAGCGGCAGCTCCAGCCTGGTGCCCGGCGCCCTCGCCGCCCTGCGCGCCGCCCACCCCGGCACCCGCGTCTCCCTGGTCGAGGCCGAGCCGCCGCGCTCGGTGGAGATGCTCCGCGAGGGCGACTGCGACGTGGCCCTCGCCTTCCGCTACCGCCCGGCCGTCGCGGAGTGGGACGACCTGGTCGTCCGGCCCCTGCTCGCCGACCGCCTGGTCGGCCTGGTCCCCGAGGGGCACCGCCTCGCGGACGCCGGTTCCGTCTCCATCGGTGACCTGGCCGACGAGTCCTGGATCGCCGGCTGCCCACGCTGCCGCCGCCAGCTGGTCAGCGTGTGCGAGAGCGCCGGTTTCACCCCGCGCATCGACTTCGCGACCGACGACTACCCGGCGGTGGTGGGCCTGGTCGGCGCCGGCCTGGGCGTCGCCGTACTGCCGGAGCTGGCCATCGAGTCCGTACGCCCCCGGGGCGCCCGCACGGTCGCCGTGGAACCCGCCCTGGAGCGGGAGATCGTCGCCCTCACCCTGCCGGACCTGGCCAACGTCCCGGCCGTCGCGGCCACCCTCGACCACCTGGCGCGCACGGCGGCCCGGACCTGAACACCTGAAGGGCCTGAACACCGGAAGGGCCCGGACATCGGAAGGGCCTGAACATTCAGAAGGGCGGCCCCGTTGGGCCGCCCTGAGTCCTGTCGGGTGAAGACCTGGTGAAGAAACGTTCCTTCAGCTGCGTGCCGCCGATCCCGCCGATGCTCCCGGGCCCCCTGCCGCCGACGTCGTGACCAGACGATTGCGGGCCCGCCCCATGAGCTCCTCGCGCTCGTCCTCGGTGAGGCCGCCCCATACGCCGTAGGGCTCCCGCACGGCCAGCGCGTGGGCCGCGCACTCCGCGCGGACCGGGCACCGCATGCAGACCTCTTTCGCCGAGTTCTCGCGCGCACTCCGCGCCGCGCCGCGCTCCCCCTCCGGGTGGAAGAAGAGCGAACTGTCGACCCCCCGGCAGGCCGCGAGGAGCTGCCAGTCCCACAGGTCGGCGTTGGGTCCGGGAAGGCGGGAGAAATCTGCCATAGCGCATGTCCCCTTGAAACCGGTGCTGAGCGGATAGCTGGGCTGATGCCTGGGCTGATACAGCCACGACCGTACAACTACTGTCTAAGTAGATGTAAATATGACTCATTGCGAATCTAGCTACAGACACCGACAAAGTGAAGGAAAAGCCGCTAAATGGGGCATAGCTCTGGGTGAAGCAACGGTGACCTGCGTCGCTCTGCTCCGTACGCGCTCACTCACGTAGAGTGCCGAAGGGGGAGGGCGGACCCGTAACTCTTTCGAGTGACCGTCGTTGAGAGTGCGGAGGCGGTTGAGAGAACAAGCGCTCGGGCAGACGTCCGGGCGCGTCAACCGCACAGGTGACGATACGTAACCAGCCTGGAGGCCCAAGGTGACGCGCATCAGCTGCGGAGGACGGCCATGACATCCGTCCTCGTCTGCGACGACTCCCCGCTTGCCCGAGAAGCGCTCCGCCGCGCCGTCGCCACCGTGCCCGGCGTCGAGCGCGTGACGACCGCGGCCAACGGCGAGGAAGTCCTCCGCCGCTGGGGCGCGGACCGCTCGGACCTGATTCTGATGGACGTACGCATGCCCGGTCTGGGCGGCGTGGAGACCGTCCGCCGGCTGCTCTCCGCGGACCCCGGCGCCCGCATCATCATGCTCACCGTCGCCGAGGACCTCGACGGCGTCGCGCTCGCCGTCGCCGCGGGTGCCCGGGGCTATCTGCACAAGGACGCCTCGCGCGCCGAGCTGCGCGCCACCGTCACCCAGGCGCTCGCCGACCCGACCTGGCGCCTCGCCCCGCGCCGGCTGCGCTCGGCCGAGATGGGCGCCGCGCCCACGCTCACCGCGCGCGAGATCCAGGTCCTCGAGGGCATGAGCCACGGCCGCTCCAACGCCGAGATCGGCCGCGAGCTGTTCCTCTCCGAGGACACGGTCAAGACCCACGCCCGGCGGCTGTTCAAGAAGCTGGGCGCCTCGGACCGGGCGCACGCCGTCGCGCTCGGATTCCGCTGGGGTCTGGTGCGCTAGCACGTGACCGGTCGGATCCCCGTCCGCCGCCCGGCGGACGGGGCGGCGGAGGCCCGATGTCTGTTTCCGGCTCGATGCCGCATCCTTGAGATGTGGAGTTCCTCGGGGACGAGTCGATCGAGCGGGAGGGGAGGGCGCAGGAGATGACGTCCGGCGCACCTGCTCATAACGCTTCGGTGCACAAGTACGCACGCGGTGCCACCGAGCGGCAGACGTCAAGGCACGATGGACCGATGCGCGATGACGAGACGCAGGTGTCTGCCATGTCCGCGGGAGCGGGGGCGATCGGAGCGCTGGTCCACCGTGCCGTCGAAGGCGACGAGCAAGCCACCCACGACCTCCTGGCGCACGTCCACCCCCTGGCCCTGCGGTACTGCCGTACGCGGCTGAGCAGGCTCCCCGGTGACGCGCGCCACTTCGTCGAGGACCTGGCCCAGGAGGTCTGCGTCGCCGTCCTGATGGCGCTGCCGCGCTACAAGGACACCGGGCGCCCCTTCGAGGCGTTCGTCTTCGCCATCGCGGGCCACAAGGTGGCCGACCTGCAGCGGGCCGCGATGCGGCACCCCGGATCCACCGCCGTACCGTCCGACGAGATGCCCGAGCGCCCGGACGACTCGCTCGGACCGGAGGAGCGGGCCCTGCTCAGCGACGACGCCGAGTGGGCCAAGAAGCTTCTCGCCAACCTCCCGGAGAACCAGCGCGAGCTGCTGGTGCTGCGCGTCGCCGTCGGCCTCACCGCCGAGGAGACCGGCCAGATGCTCGGCATGTCCCCGGGCGCCGTGCGGGTCGCCCAGCACCGCGCCCTCAGCCGCCTGCGCGCCCTCGCCGAACAGTGAGCGGCCCGTCCGTACGGCCCGTACGACCCCCGCGCGCACCCCGCGCGGCCGCTCCGAGCGGCCCCGTACGGCCGCGTCCGTCCGTGTGAACGTACAAACCTTCCGGGTGATCTTGCTCGTGGAATGAGACACGCGCTCAGCCCGTTAGCATGGACATCCGCACCGATCAAGGCCATTTGGGGAAGGTGTCATGACTGCCAACGTCGACGGAGTGCCCGAGAAATTCGCGACACTCGGGCTGACCTACGACGACGTGCTGCTGCTGCCGGGCGCGTCGGACATGGCGCCCGACCAGATCGACACTTCCTCGTACATCTCCAAGAACGTACGGGTGAACATCCCGCTGCTGTCCGCGGCGATGGACAAGGTCACCGAGTCCCGCATGGCCATCGCCATGGCCCGTCAGGGCGGCGTCGGTGTCCTCCACCGCAACCTCTCCATCGCCGACCAGGCCAACCAGGTCGACCTGGTGAAGCGCTCCGAGTCCGGCATGGTCACCGACCCGATCACGGTCCGCCCGGAGGCCACCCTCGCCGAGGCCGACGCGATCTGTGCGAAGTTCCGCATCAGCGGCGTCCCGGTCACCGACCCGGCGGGCAAGCTCCTCGGCATCGTCACCAACCGCGACATGGCCTTCGAGACCGACCGCCACCAGCAGGTGCGCGACGTCATGACCCCCATGCCGCTGGTCACCGGCAAGGTCGGCATCTCCGGCGTCGACGCCATGGAGCTGCTGCGCCGCCACAAGATCGAGAAGCTGCCGCTCGTCGACGATTCCGGCATCCTCAAGGGCCTCATCACGGTCAAGGACTTCGTCAAGGCGGAGAAGTACCCGAACGCCGCGAAGGACAAGGAAGGCCGGCTGATCGTCGGCGCCGCCGTCGGTGTCGCGGGCGACGCGTACGAGCGCGCCCAGGCGCTGATCGAGGCGGGCGTCGACTTCATCGTCGTCGACACCGCCCACGGTCACTCCCGGCTGGTCGGCGACATGGTCGCCAAGATCAAGTCGAACTCCTCGGTGGACGTCATCGGCGGCAACGTCGCCACCCGCGACGGCGCCCAGGCGCTCGTCGACGCCGGTGTCGACGGCATCAAGGTCGGCGTCGGCCCCGGCTCCATCTGCACCACCCGCGTCGTCGCCGGCATCGGCGTCCCGCAGGTCACCGCCATCTACGAGGCCTCCCTGGCCGCCCGCGCGGCCGGTGTCCCGGTCATCGGCGACGGCGGCCTGCAGTACTCGGGCGACATCGCCAAGGCCCTGGTCGCCGGCGCCGACACGGTGATGCTCGGCTCGCTGCTCGCGGGCTGCGAGGAGTCGCCGGGCGAGCTGATGTTCATCAACGGCAAGCAGTTCAAGTCGTACCGCGGCATGGGCTCGCTCGGCGCCATGCAGTCCCGTGGCGAGCAGCGGTCCTTCTCCAAGGACCGGTACTTCCAGGAGGGCGTCGCCTCCGACGAGAAGCTGGTCCCCGAGGGCATCGAGGGTCAGGTGCCCTTCCGCGGCCCGCTCTCCGCGGTCGTCCACCAGCTGGTCGGCGGCCTGCGCCAGTCGATGTTCTACGTCGGCGGGCGCACGGTCCCCGAGCTCCAGGAGCGCGGCAAGTTCGTCCGGATCACGTCGGCGGGCCTCAAGGAGAGCCACCCGCACGACATCCAGATGACCGTCGAGGCGCCGAACTACAGCAGGAAGTAGCAGCGGGAATCAGGCGTACGCGCGTGAGGGGCGGTTCCGGGATACGGCCGGAACCGCCCCTCCCGCGTGTGTCGGGGATACTGGTAGGCGCAGACGTAGAGGGAAAGGCCACACATCGTGACTGAGATCGAGATCGGGCGCGGCAAGCGCGGCCGCAGGGCGTACGCGTTCGACGACATCGCCGTCGTACCGAGCCGGCGCACCCGGGACCCGAAGGAGGTCTCGATCGCCTGGCAGATCGATGCCTACCGTTTCGAGCTGCCGTTCCTGGCCGCCCCCATGGACTCGGTGGTCTCGCCCGAGACCGCCATCCGCATCGGGCGGCTCGGCGGCCTCGGCGTCCTGAACCTCGAGGGCCTGTGGACCCGCTACGAGGACCCGCAGCCGCTGCTCGACGAGATCGCCGAGCTGCCGGCCGAGACCGCGACCCGCCGTCTGCAGGAGATCTACGCGGCCCCGATCCAGGAGGAGCTGATCGGGCGGCGCATCAAGGAGGTGCGCGACGCGGGCGTGGTCACCGCGGCCGCGCTCTCCCCGCAGCGCACGGCGCAGTTCTCCAAGGCCGTGGTGGACGCCGGTGTCGACCTCTTCGTCATCCGCGGCACCACCGTCTCCGCCGAGCACGTCTCCGGCGCGGCCGAGCCGCTGAACCTGAAGCAGTTCATCTACGAGCTGGACGTCCCGGTCATCGTCGGCGGCTGCGCCACGTACACCGCCGCCCTGCACCTGATGCGCACGGGCGCGGCGGGCGTCCTGGTGGGCTTCGGCGGCGGCGCCGCGCACACCACGCGCAACGTCCTGGGCATCCAGGTCCCGATGGCGACCGCCGTCGCGGACGTCGCGGCCGCCCGCCGCGACTACATGGACGAGTCCGGCGGCCGGTACGTCCACGTCATCGCGGACGGCGGCGTCGGCTGGTCCGGCGACCTGCCCAAGGCGATCGCGTGCGGCGCCGACGCGGTGATGGTGGGCTCCCCGCTGGCCCGCGCGACGGACGCGCCGGGCAAGGGCCGCCACTGGGGCATGGAGGCCGTCCACGAGGACGTGCCGCGCGGCAAGCTGGTGGACCTCGGTGCGGTCGGCTCGACGGAGGAGATCCTCACCGGTCCCTCGCACTCGCCGGACGGGTCGATGAACTTCTTCGGCGCCCTGCGCCGCGCGATGGCCACGACCGGCTACAGCGAGCTCAAGGAGTTCCAGCGTGTCGAGGTGACGGTCGCGGACGCCCAGCACAGCCGCTGACCGCTTCCCCCGCGCCTTCGCGCGACGGGGCCCGCACCGAGCGCCGGTGCGGGCCCCGTCCGCGTAACGGTCCCGTCCGCGTACGGTCCTGTCCGCGTACGGTCCTCTCCGCGGACGGCTTGTCCATACGGTCCTGTCCGCGCGGTCCTAGGAGAGGAGCGACGGCGCCGCGGAGGTGCGGATGGCGGCCGGCGGGAGCGTGACGCCGCAGCCGATCCGCAGCCCGGGGACGAGCTCGTTGTCCGGGCCGACGGCCGCGCGGGCGCCGACGACCGTGTCCCGCAGGGTGGTGTCCGCGCCGATCGAGGCGCCTTCGCCGACCACGGAGCGGTGCACCAGGGCGCCGCCGGCTATCCGGGCGCCCGGCAGCAGCACGCTGCCCTCCACGACCGCCTCGGCCGCCAGGACGGCCCCCTCGCACACCACGGTGCCGCCGCTGAGCACCGCGGCCGGGTCCACCAGGGCGCCCGGCAGGACGAGCGCGTCACCGGCCGGGCCCGGGAGCGCGGGTGAGGCGACCGCGCCGGTGACCAGGTCGGCGGAGCCGCGTACGAAGGCCTGCGGCGTGCCCAGGTCCAGCCAGTAGCCGGAGTCGACCACGCCGTGCAGGGGGACACCGGCGGCGAGCAGGCCGGGAAACGTCTCCTGTTCCACCGACACCTCCCGCCCGGTGGGGATCGTGTCGATCACCGCGCGGGTGAAGACGTAGCAGCCCGCGTTGATCTGGTCCGTGGTGATCCGCTCCGCCGGGCCGGGCTTCTCCAGGAAGGCCGTCACCCGCCCCTCCGCGTCGGTCGGTACGAGCCCGAACGCGCGCGGGTCCGCGACCCGGGTCAGGTGCAGTGTGACGGCCGCCCCCGAGGCCAGGTGGGCGGTGCGCAGGGCGGCGAGGTCCACGCCGGAGAGGATGTCGCCGTTGAAGACGAAGACCGGCTCCCGGGGGCCGCTCGTCAGGAGCGCGGCGGCGTTGCGGATGGCGCCGCCCGTGCCCAGGGGCTCCGGTTCCGTCGCGTACACCAGCTCCAGGCCGAGCGCGGAGCCGTCGCCGTACTCCGCCTCGAACAGCTCGGCGAGGTACGACGTGGCGAGGACGAGCCGGGTCACTCCGGCCGCCGCCGCGCGGGCCAGCTGGTGGGTGAGGAGGGGGACGCCCGCGACCCTCAGGAGGGGCTTGGGGGTGTGGGTGGTCAGGGGCCGTAATCGCGTGCCCTTGCCGCCGACCAGGAGGATGGCCTCACTCATCGCGGGCTCACCCCTTTCTGCTGTTCCGAAGGGTCATGGTGCGGGGGTGGTGTCCGGACCGGAACGGCTTCCGGTCCCGGTCCCGGTCCCGGTGCCGGTCCCCGTCCCGGTCCCTGGGCCTGGGCCTGGATAGGCGGAGCCGAAGCACGAACGGATGGCTTCCTCCGTCTTCGCGCGGCCGGCGAAGTTCAGCCGGGACTCCTCGTCCGTGGGCGGGGTCCTCGGGTCGTCGTCGAAGTAGACCGACCACCAGTAGACGCCGCCCATCCGGCGCTCCTGGACCACCCGGCAGACGGCCGTGTACCAGTTGGCCTGGACGGCCGTGTTGACCTCGCGCGTGGTGTAGAAGTCGCCGGGGGCGTGGTACGCGCCGTCCATCGCGGCGATGCCCGCCTCGGTCAGCACCACGCGGGGCAGGGGGCCCTCGGCCTTCTTGTCCAGCCAGGTGTTCCAGCCGGCGGCCAGCTGCTCGACGGACGCGTCGTCGGACACCTTCACGGGGAAGTACGCGTCGACGCCGAGGTGGGTGACCGGCACGTCGACCCGCCCGGCCACGTAACTGTCCCAGTTGGCGTCGTACGAGATCTCCCCCGAGAACCGCTTCTCGGCCGACTCCACCAGGGCCTTCCAGCCCTGCGCGCCCTCCATGGAGTTCAGCTCCGTGCCGATGACGAACGTCGCCGCCTTCTCGCCCTCCGCCACGTCCAGGTAGGGGCCCAGGAAGCGTTCGTAGGAGGCGAACCAGGCCGAGCGGCTCGACGGGGCGATGTTGCCCCGCCAGCCCTCGGGCGGGTCCAGCGACTTCTCGTCCAGGAGGGGGCGGACCGTGGTGCGCAGACCCGCCTTGCGGAAGGTCTCCAGGACGATGGCCAGATGCCCCGGGCTCGGCGTGTGGACGCCCGCCTTCAGCACGCTGGACGTACGCCCCTCCGTGTAGAGCGGGAAGGAGACGGCCACCGAGTTGGCCTTCAGGCCCACGAGGTAGTCGGCCTGTTCGGCGGCCTTCGCGGCGATGTACGCGTCGCTGTGGGACGCCTTGTCCTCCCAGTAGACCTGGACGCCCCACTGCGGCATGCCGGGCCGCCACGGCCGGGCCACGCGCGCGGGGGAGGCGTTCTTCCGGGACCCCTCCCGGGAGGAGGGCGGTTCGGGCCGTACGGACGGTGGTGCGGAGTCGTCGCCGACCACGATCCTGGGGACCGGGTCGCCGGCCTCCCAGCGCACCGGGTGGTCACCCACCACGAGGGGCGCGCCGACGACCAGAACGGTCACCGTCACCGGGAACACGGCGAGGAGGGGGATCCTGGAACGCTGCTTCCGTGTTGCGGGGCTCGAGGAACTCACGGGATTCATGCGACTCATGGGTCTCATGGGGCTCATCTGGGTTTCCGAACGCTATGCGGGCTTGGCGATGACGACGAACTTGTTCTCCTCGCGACGGAGGAACTTGATGAGCCCGCGCAGGCCGCCGAGCCCCTCCATCACCGAGAAGACCGGGATGAGCGCAAGCACCGCGAACGGCTCCCACCAGGCGCGCTTGCCGTTGAACGAGACCAGGGCGTTGAGCCGCAGCCCCTCCCAGTACGTCCAGATCACATAGGCGAAGCTCAGCGACCACATCACCACCACGGACTGGGTGACCGGAGAGGTGTTGAAGTCCCCGACCAGCCAGGCCACGAAGAGCACCGTCGCCACGTGCTGGAGCGGGCCGAGGACCCAGCTGACCATGCACAGCATCAGGAACCAGCGGTAGCGCAGCGGTATGGTCCGGTTGAAGCAGAGCGCCACCAGCCCCCACGCCCACCGCTCCCGCTGCTTGACGAAGTCCCGCGTGGTGGCGGGCGAAGCGCCGTAGCAGCGGCCGTTGAACCAGTCGCTGCGGCCGGGGTACGTACGGCAGAAGGTCAGCGCCAGCTGCGCGTCCTCCACGATCGCCTTGGGGCCGAAGTCCCAGCCGATGGTCGCCTCTATGGAGGCGCGTAACAGCAGCAGCTCCCCGTGGACGCCGGCGACGGGGGTGCCGAGACCGGTGAAGGCCCGGAACCGTGCGATGTCGTCGGCGGGGCGGACGGCGTCGGCGAGCCAGGTGAACCGGTTGACGGCGTTCTCCCGCGGGTACGCCAGGATGCCCTGCGCCATGTGCTTGGCCTGGTCGCCGGCGCGCCGCTGGCGGTTGACGAACTGGGCGAGGGCCGCCGCCGTGTCCGGACCGACCCCGGTGTCGTCGTCCATGTGCAGGACCCACACGTCGTCGAGCGCCTCGCCCTCGCCGATCCGCAGCTCGTGCGCGTAGTGGTTGGCCCGTGCCTTGAAGCGGGTGCCGTTGGGCGTCTCGTACGCCTTGGGGACGGCGACGACCCGGATGAGCGGGTGGGAGGCGGCGAGCGCGTCGATGCGGGCGGCGGCCTCGCAGCCCTCCTCGGTCAGCACGTCGACCCGCAGGTGCGGGAAGTACGCCGGGAGGTGCTCGACGTAGCTGAGGACCGACCTCTCCAGGGCCGGGTAGGTGTCGTGGCGGCCGATGGTCGGGACCAGCACGATCAGGGAGTCCTGCTCCACGGGCGCCGGCGGGGTCATCTCATGGGCGCGGCGCACCCGGCGGCGGATGAGCAGGACGCCCTGGAAGCCGACCATCACGCCGATGGCCGGCAGCGACCAGATGACCGAGAGGGTCCAGCCGAGCGGGGAGGGGTTCGGTTCGAAGACCCACAGGCCGAAGGCGAGCAGGCAGAGGAAGGGAAGCAGGAATGCCAGGACGCTCGGTTTCCACTTGGCATGCCGCTTCGCCATCCTGGCGTCGAGGCGGGACGGGGTCACCGCGCTGCGTACGGCGGTCGAAGACATGAGGAAGGGTCTCTCTCCGGTGCGTTGCATGCGTGACGGGACGGGGGCGCTACGGGCTCGCTACGGAGTCACCCCTGCGGCGGCTGCGGCGGGCGCGGTGCGCCGTAGGGCGGGCCCTGTGGCGGCCCCTGCCGCGCGTCCTGCTGCGGCCAGCCCGGTGGTACGGGCGGTACGGCGTTCCCGTACGGCTGCGGGGTGTGCGGCGCGGCCTGGGGCCCGGGGTGGTACGGCTGCGGCGCGGCCGGCGGAGGGCCCTGCTGCGGGTACGCCTGGGCGGACTGCTGAACCGAGTGCGGAACCGACTGCTGAGCCGACTGCTGGGCGGCCTGGGCCTGCCGGGTCCACGGGTTGGCGGGCGGCTGCCACGGCTGGTGCGCCTCCCGCCCCCGGACGAGGAGGACGGTGAGTGCCGCGGTGACCAGGAAGCCCGCCGCGAACGTGACCAGCTTCAGCTGGCCCTGGAGGGTGCCCGTGAACCAGTCGCTCTGCTGGTCGTCCAGGAGCGCACCGGTGAGGCTGCGCAGCCGGTTGTAGCCCTCCACCAGGGCCACCCCGACGGCCAGTCCGCGCCCCAGGGCGTTGCCCTTCAGGATCAGCAGCCCCGCCGCCAGGTAGACGACCGCCCAGTTGAGGTTGAACGTCTCGGCGCGGCCGGAACCGTCGTTGAATCCGTAGTAGAAGACGCCCTGCAGGAACTCCGCGGGTCCCACCTGCCAGAAGCAGTTGTAGGCGGCCCAGACCAGCAGGACGCCCGCCCAGGCGAGGGCCGTCCAGGCGGCCGCGCGGTACGCGCGCGGCAGGGGCTGTTGCCGCTGTTCCCGTAACAGTGAGGCGGTCACGTGACTCCCGTTCGTCCCCCGGTCCGGAGTGGTCACCCCGGCCGAACTCGTGTGTCCTGACGTGTCGTGCTGTGCCGTGCGGTCTCGTGCGGTCTCGTGTGGCGTCGTGTCGTGCCGTACGGTCAGCGGCGGTGCAGCGCCCCCCAGTCGACGGGGCCGCCGCTGCCGCCGGTGAGCACCGACGGTGCGCCGTACGTCGCCTTGACGTCCTCCGGCGCGTTCCGGGCGGTCAGTCCGTCCCCCCAGACCGTCCACAGCACCCAGGGCGCGTCCCGCAACGTGTCGCGCCGGCGCACGCCCAGGGGCACGTGGAAGGACTCCGCGAGCACGCGCGGCTTGCCGTATCGGGCGAGGTCCCGGTGCCACCTGCTGGTCCAGGAGTCCGGGCCGAAGGGCTGGTCCGGGGTGCCGCTGTAGTCGTCGACGCCCACCACGTCGACGTACTCGGCCCCGGGGAAGTGGTCCCACGGCTCGCTGCCGTGGACCCCGTCCCACGCGGACGGTGCCCAGACGAAGATCAGGTTGTGCAGGCCGCGGGAGCCCACCAGGTAGTCGTGGAGCGTGCGCCACAGCGCGGCGTACTGCTCCGGGCGCAACCCCGACCACCAGAAGCCGCGGTCCCCGCCGAGCGCGTTCATCTCGTGGTACGGGCGCAGCAGTACGGGGACGTCATGGGCGGCGAGGTAGCCGAGGTGGTCCGCGAGGAAGGAGAGGTCGAGCAGCAGGGCCCGGTGTTCGGCGGTGCCGGGGGTGATCACCCGGTCGATCCAGCCCGCGTCGCGGGCGGCCGGGGAGGCGCGCCGCATGGTGTGGTCGAAGCTCTTGACCGGGCTGCCGGGCCACGGCTGGTGGAAGGACATCCCGACCAGTCCGGCGGGTGCTCCGCCGTTGTGGGGCAGGGCGCCGCGGGTGCCGTCCCACCGGCGCTCCCTGCCGTCCCGGTTGTAGGAGCCGTCGGGGGTGCGGGGGAGGCCGTGCCAGACGCCCATGGCGAGGTCGACGGCGTCGTTCGTGTACGTCCAGTGGGCGCGGCGCGCGGGCCAGGCGGCGCGTGAGTAGGAGCGGGGCTCGCCGACGCCCCAGTCGGCCTCCTGATAGCCCGGTCCGAGGTCCACTTCGACGAAGCCGGGCAGTTCGCCGGTGATGTCGCGGGGCTTGCGGTAGTAGTACCCGGCGGGTTTGACGCCCTGGTGGTCGCCGTAGCGCGGGTTGTACCGCTCGTTGTGGAGCTCGACGTGCTGGCCGATGACCGTGCCCCTGGGGCGGCCTGCCCGCGCGTCGGCCTCCAGGGCGGCTAATAAGCCGTAGACGGCGCGGGCGGCGGGGGTGGCCGCCGGGTCCCTGCCCGTCAGGTCGCTCTGCGGCCGTAAGTCCTTCGCCGCGGGGGCCCGGGAGGTGCTGAAGGCCGCCACTCCGGCGAGCGTGCCGGCGGCGCCGGCGCCGCCGACGAGCACGGTACGGCGTTTCATGTGCGAGGACCCCCCTCCGGTATGCGCGCAAGCCTTTCCCGCATCTTGCACTCAGACGGACCACGTTGGGGAAAAGTTGTACGGATTGGCCGTGAGGTCTTCGTTACGCGGGGTGTCAGGTGGGGCGGGCCCTGCTCGACCGTCACCCGTCCGGCCCAACAGGCACCGCTCAGAGGCGGTGTGCCGCCCCAACCGGGGTGACCCCGCGGGTGTCCAGGAGGAGCTGGGCCTTCACCGCCAGCCCCTGGAGGTCGTACGTACGGTGGTGCTGGAGCAGGATCGTCAGGTCCGCGGCGGCGGCCGCCTCGTAGAGCGAGTCCGCGCGGGGCACCGGCAGGTCGCGGACGCGCCAGTCGGCCACGTACGGGTCGTGATAGCTGACCACCGCCCCCATGTCCATCAGGCGGCGGGCGATCTCGGTGGCGGGGGAGCCCTCCTGGTCGGCCAGGTCCGGCTTGTACGTGATGCCGAGCAGCAGCACGCGCGCGCCGCGCGCCGACTTGCCGTGCTCGTTGAGGAGGGTGGCGCAGCGCTGGATGACGTACTGCGGCATCCGTTCGTTGATGCGCGTCGCCAGTTCGACCAGGCGCAGCGGCCGGTGGGGGCCGATGGTGTCGACGGGTGTGCCGTGGCCGCCGACTCCGGGGCCCGGGCGGAAGGCCTGGAAGCCGAAGGGCTTGGTCTCGGCGCACCGGATGACGTCCCACAGGTCGACGCCGAGGTCGTGGCAGAGGACGGCCATCTCGTTGACCAGGGCGATGTTGACGTGGCGGAAGTTGGTCTCCAGCAGCTTGACGGTCTCCGCCTCGCGCGGCCCGCGGGCGCGGACGACCTTGTCGGTGAGGCGGCCGTAGAAGGCGGCGGCCGACTCGGTGCAGGCGGGGGTGAGGCCACCGATGACCTTGGGGATGTGGGCGTAGTCGTGCGCGCGGTTGCCGGGGTCGAGGCGGCCGGGCGAGTACGCCAGGTGGAAGTCGCGGCCGGCTCGCAGCCCGGAGCCCTCTTCGAGCAGCGGGCGCAGGACGTCCTCGGTGGTGCCGGGGTGCACCGGGGATTCCAGCAGGACGGTGGTGTGCGGGCGCAGCCGGGCGGCCAGGGCGCGGGCGGCGCCGGTGACGGCGGTCAGGTCCAGGGCCTGGTCGGCGCCGAGCGGGGTGGGCGCGCAGATGACGGCGGTGCGGACCCGGCCGAGCTCGGTGGGGTTCGTGGTGGGCCGGAAGCCCCCCGAGAGCATCCGGCGGATCTCGGACGCGGTCAGCGAGCCGTCGACCGGGGGGCGGCCGGCGGCGAGCTCCGCGACGGGGCGGGGATCGGTGTCGAAGCCGATGGTGCCGATACCGGCTGCTGTGGCGGCTTGGGCGAGGGGCAGTCCGAGGTGGCCGAGGCCGATGACGGCGAGGTCTGCGGGCATGGGTGATGCCGTCCTTTCCCGTAGCCGGAGTGGACGCGTTGTGCAAGTCCTGTGGACAGAACGAGCGGGAGCAATGTCAGACTAGGCGTAAATATGACCGTTATGTGGCATTGCCAGCGTTTGGACGTCCGAGTGTTGTCCACAGGCGGTGGCTGAAGTCGGAGCGCGGGGACAGAATCGAAGCTGTGGGCCCGACCACACGGGGGGACGACGGGAGGCAGCGGTGAGGACAGCGACACTGGGACCCGCGGAGCGCGCCGAGGCGCTGGCGGGCATGGCCGAGGGTGAGCTGGACGTGCTGGTGGTCGGCGGCGGAGTGGTCGGCGCCGGGACCGCCCTCGACGCGGCGACCCGCGGGCTCGCGACCGGGCTGGTGGAGGCGCGCGACTGGGCGTCCGGCACGTCGAGCCGCTCCAGCAAGCTCATCCACGGCGGGCTGCGCTATCTCGAGATGCTGGACTTCGCGCTCGTCCGCGAGGCGCTGAAGGAGCGCGGGCTGCTGCTGGAGCGGCTCGCACCGCACCTGGTCAAGCCGGTGCCCTTCCTCTACCCGCTGAAGCACAAGGGCTGGGAGCGGCTCTATGCCGGGTCGGGCGTCGCGCTGTACGACGCGATGTCGGTCTCCTCCGGGCACGGGCGCGGGCTGCCCGTACACCGGCATCTGACGCGGCGGCACGCGCTGCGGGTGGCGCCGGCGCTGCGCAAGGACGCCCTGGTGGGCGCGTTGCAGTACTACGACGCCCAGATGGACGACGCCCGCTTCGTCACCACCCTGGTGCGGACGGCCGCGAGCTACGGCGCCCGGGTCGCCAGCCGGGCCCGGGTCGTCGGGTTCCTGCGCGAGGGGGAGCGCGTCGTCGGTGCCCGGGTGCAGGACGTGGAATCGGGCGGGGAGTACGAGGTCCGCGCCAAGCAGATCGTCAACGCGACGGGCGTGTGGACGGACGACACCCAGGCGCTGATCGGGGAGAGGGGGCAGTTCCACGTACGGGCGTCGAAGGGCATCCACCTCGTCGTGCCCAAGGACCGGATCCACTCGAGCACCGGGCTGATCCTGCGCACGGAGAAGTCCGTGCTCTTCGTGATCCCCTGGGGCCGCCACTGGATCATCGGCACCACCGACACCGGCTGGGACCTCGACAAGGCGCACCCCGCGGCCTCCAGCGCCGACATCGACTACCTGCTGGAGCACGTCAACAGCGTGCTGGCGGTGCCGCTCACCCGGGACGACGTGGAGGGCGTGTACGCCGGGCTGCGGCCGCTGCTGGCCGGCGAGTCGGACGCCACGAGCAAGCTGTCGCGCGAGCACACGGTGGCGCACCCGGTGCCGGGCCTGGTCGTCGTGGCGGGCGGCAAGTACACGACGTACCGGGTGATGGCCAAGGACGCCGTCGACGAGGCGGTGCACGCGCTCGACACGCGGGTGGCGGCCTGCGTCACCGAGGATGTGCCACTGCTCGGCGCCGAGGGCTACCGCGCGCTGTGGAACGCGCGGGCGCGCATCGCGGCCCGGACGGGCCTTCACGTGGCGCGCGTGGAGCACCTGTTGAACCGGTACGGCTCCCTGGTGGAGGAGGTGCTGGAGCTGATAGCCGCCGATCCCTCGCTCGGAGCGCCGCTGGCGGCGGCCGACGACTACCTGCGTGCCGAGATCGTCTACGCGGCGTCGCACGAGGGGGCGCGGCACCTGGACGACGTGCTGACCCGGCGGACCCGGATCTCCATCGAGACCTTCGACCGGGGCACGCGCAGCGCGCGGGAGTGCGCGGAGCTGATGGCGCCGGTGCTCGGCTGGGACCGGGACCACGTCGACAAGGAGGTGGAGCACTACGACAAGCGGGTCGAGGCGGAGCGCGAGTCGCAGCGGCAGCCGGACGACCTGACGGCGGACGCGGCACGGCTCGGCGCACCGGACATCGTGCCGATCTAGCCCGGTGGGCGGTCGACCGGCGGGCGGTCGACCGGCGGGCGCGCGCAGAACTCGGCCTCCAGGAGCGCCGGTTCCAGGGCGGGGAGCGTCCCGGCCGCGAGAGTGTCCGTGTTGACCCGGAAGGTGAGGGTGCGTCGGCCGTCTGTGGTCGCGGCGGTACGGACGTAACTCCCGGTGATGTGCCCGTTGTGTCCCCACACGGTGATGCCGCAGGACAGGGTGACCGGGTAGACGCCCATGCCGTACGCCCCGTGGGACGGGCGGGTGTCGAGCAGTTCGCGCAGCTGGGGCGAGGGGAGCAGGCGGCCGCCGAGGAGGGCGGCGTAGAAGCGGTTCAGGTCGTCGAGCGTGCTGATCAGCTCGCCGGCCGCGCCCGCGTGGCGCGCGTCGAGGGCGGTCACGTCATGGCCCCGCGCGTCGTACGCGCGGCCGTGCGGGGCGGGGAGTGCGGTCCGGGCGCCGGGGAACGAGGTGCCTGTGAGGCGAAGGGGGTTGATGATGCGGCGCCGGGTCTCGTCCGCGTAGGAGCGGCCGGTGACCCGCTCGACCACCATGCCCAGCAGGGCGTAGTTGGTGTTCGAGTACGCGTACGAGCCCGGTGGTCGTGGTGGGCGGGCCAGGGCGCTGCGGACGGCGTCCGCCGGGCGGGCCGGTGCGGGGCCCGCGGCGGTGGCGTAGTCCGGGATGCCGCTGGTGTGCGTCAGCAGGGCGCGCAGGGTGACGCGGCGGCCCAGAGGGCCGGGCAGCAGTCCGGGCAGATGGCGTGCCACCGGGTCGTCCAGGCGCAACCGCCGTTCGGCGCCGAGCTGGAGGACCACCGTCGCGATGAACGTCTTGGTGATGCTGCCCGCGCGGAAGTGGTCCGCACGGTCGATGTCCGGACCAGTGGCCTGGAAACGGGAGGAGCGTGGTGAAGCGGACAACAGGGCGGCGGCGGGCGCGTGACCTTCCGACACGAACCGCTGGAGGACGAGGGAGTCGGGCACGGGGTCCGGCTCCGGGGAGAGGGGCCGCGCGCCCAGCGCGAGCAGGACCGCCGCCACGACGACGGCGCTTCGCTTCCAGGGCGTTGGCATGGTCCGGGTCCCTTCCTCCGGGGCCATCCTGACGCACGGCGGACCCGGAAGAACCGCCGGTCCCGGAGTGAGGGACAATGGACGCTCTTCCAGGGCGGGTTACCGCATCGCGCGGGAAGCGGCAGGCGCGGGCGAGGATCAGGGATCGCAGAGGGGACGCATGTCGGAAGCGGAGCAGTCGCGGGGCGCGGCGCGGAAACCTCAGCGGGACGAAGCGAAGCCGGGCGCCGAAGCGGACGTCAAGCCGGATGACGGGCAGGCCGGAGGCACCGTCGACGGCCGGGCCGACGGCGCGGTCGACGACGGTGTGGCCGAAGGCGGCGCGGTCGACGACGGTGCGGGAAAGAGCCGGAGCGGCGGGTCGGATGACGGCCGGGAGGCCGGTCGGGAGGCCGGTCCGGAGGCCGGAGCGGAGGACGGGCCGGACGTGAAGCCGGGTGTCGAGACGGGCAAGGGTGCGGCCGTGGAGTCGGGCGTCGGACAGGACGTGAAGCGGAATGGAACCGCCCAAGCGGAAGCCGGAGCCGAAGCGGAAGCGGAAGCGGAAGCCGGAGCGGCGCGGGTGAAGAGCGGTACCACGCCCGAGGCCCGTGCGGCGGTCCCCGCCGCACGGTCGGGCGCGGCGGACGACGACGCCAAGCCCACCGGGCCTTCCCGGCCCGCGCGGTCCTCGGAGCGCTCGGAGGGCTCGGAGCCCTCGCGGGCCGACAAGCCGGCGGAACCGGGCGGAGCGTCCGCGTCCGCGGCCGAGCCCCCGGCGTCCGCGGCCGCCGCACGCAAGCCGTCGGTGCCGGGAGCCCGGCAGCCCGGTGACGCGGACAAGAAGGGCACCTCCGCCTCCGGCGAGGCGGCAGGCCGCACGACCGGTGCGGCGGCCGGACGCTCGGCGGGTACGGTCGCCAAGACGGCCGAGGGCCGCCTCCTGGCCGGCCGGTACCGGCTCGGTGCCGTGCTCGGCCGCGGCGGCATGGGCACCGTCTGGCGGGCCGTCGACGAGACCCTCGGCCGGACCGTCGCCGTCAAGGAGCTGCGTTTCCCCAACAGCATCGACGAGGAGGAGAAGCGCCGCCTCATCACGCGCACCCTGCGCGAGGCCAAGGCCATCGCGCGGATCCGCAACAACGGCGCGGTGACGGTCTACGACGTCGTCGACGAGGACGACCGCCCCTGGATCGTCATGGAGCTCATCGAGGGCAAGTCGCTCGCCGACGTCATCCGCGAGGACGGCGTGCTCACGCCGAAGCGCGCGGCCGAGGTCGGCCTCGCCATCCTCGACGTCCTGCGCTCCGCGCACCGCGAGGGCATCCTCCACCGCGACGTGAAGCCGTCCAACGTGCTCATCGCCGACGACGGGCGCGTCGTCCTCACCGACTTCGGCATCGCCCAGGTCGAAGGGGACCCGTCCATCACCTCGACGGGCATGCTCGTCGGCGCCCCCTCGTACATCTCGCCCGAGCGCGCCCGTGGCCACAAGCCGGGCCCCGCGGCGGACATGTGGTCGCTCGGCGGCCTGCTGTACGCGTGCGTGGAGGGCTGCCCGCCGTACGACAAGGGCTCCGCCATCGCGACGCTGACCGCCGTGATGACCGAGCAGCTCGACCCGCCGCAGAACGCGGGCCGGCTGGAGGAGGTCATCTACGGCCTCCTGCACAAGGACCCCGAGAAGCGGCTCGACGACGCGGGCGCGCGGGTGCTGCTCAACGACGTGATCCACACACCCGAGCCGTCGGTGGCGCCTCCGGCCCCGGAGCCGTCGCCGGAGGCCACCCGCGTGGTGCCGCTGCCGCCCGCGCCCTCGGCCGCGGCGAAGGGCAAGGAGGCGGCCGACGCGGCGGCCGAGCGGATGCGCGGGGCGCTGCGCTCCGTACGCAACGCGGCGACCAAGCCGGAGCCCGCGCCCCGGCCCGGGCCGGCGGCGGAGCAGAAGCCGCAGGCACCGGTGCGGGCGCCGCTCACCGACGTGGTGCCGCGCCGCACGCTCGTGGTCATCGCGGTCGTGGTCGTGCTCGCGGTGGTGGCCGTCGTGCTGGCCTTCGCGCTCGGCGGCGACGACGGGAAGGGCACCGGCGGGCAGGGCAAGCCGCAGGGCGGTACGACCGCGTCCGCGGGGGCCACCGGCGGGGACCAGGGCGAGGACGGCGGCAAGGGGCAGGGCGGACAGCAGCCGGCCACCGGTGGCCAGGACGCCACCCAGGGCGCCCAGGGCGGGGGCACCGGCACGAACACCGGCACGAGCACCGGCACCGGTACGAGCACGGGAACCGGCACCAGCACCGGCACCGGCCAGTCCACCGGCGGGACCGGCAACGGCGCGGCCCTCCCGCCCGGCTACACCATGGTCACGAACGACCGCTTCCACTTCTCCATGGCCATGCCCTCCACCTTCCGCATGACGGGCATAGCCGGGCAGAACTCCGGCGGGATATTCAGCGCGAACGGCGGGTTCCCGCGCGTCCAGGTCGACTTCAACGCCAGCCCCAAGGACGACGCCGCCAGCGCCTGGGCCGCGGCCGTGGGCGCCGTCTCGGCCACCAGCAACGGCTACAAGCACCACGGCATCGAGAAGGTCGACTACAACGGCTACCCCACCGCCGCCGACTGGCAGTTCGAGCGCAATCAGGGCGGTGAGCGGGTATGGGTGCTCAACAGGGGCTTCAAGGTCGACGCCAAGCACGGCTACTCGATCATGATCACCTGCAAGTCCAGCGAGTGGAACGGAGCGGAGTGCACCACGCTGCGCAAGACGGCGTTCGCGACGTTCCGCCCCAAGGACTGACCGGGGCCACGTATCGTGAGAGCGCGAGGACCGTACGAAGCCGATTGGGTAGTTAACGGTACGGGTACTGACCGGTTTTGACGGTTCCGCACGGCCTGGCGGACCGGGGGGACAGCGCGCTCGTGGGGAGGCGTCGTGGAGGACTACGCGGGGAGGGTGCTCGCCGACCGCTACCGCCTGCCCTTGCCGCCCTCGGACGAGTACGACCTCGTCGAGACCCGCGCCTTCGACACCTACAGCGGCCAGGAGGTGCTGGTCCGGCAACTGCCGTTGCCGGAGGTCGTCGAGGCCGAGGTGCTCGACGCCGACGGCACACCGCCGGGGTACGCGGCGGCGCCGCGGCGTGGGGCGCCCGGCCGGGCCACCCGGCGGCCCGGTGATCCTGCCGTACGGCGGGCCGTCGAGGCCGCCCAGGCCGCGGCGCAGATCCCGGATCACCCGCGCCTGGACCAGGTCTTCGACGTGTTCACGGAGGCCGGCTCCCTGTGGATAGTGAGCGAGCTCGTGCCGGCCCGCCCGCTGGCCGCGCTGCTCGCCGAGGAACCGCTGAGTCCGTACCGGGCGGCCGAGATCGCCTCGGACGTGCTCACCGCGCTGCGCGCCCTGCACGCGCACGGCTGGGTCCACCGCAACATCACCGCGCGTACGGTGCTGGTCTGCGACGACGGGCGTGTCATCCTGACGGGCCTGGCGGCCGGCGCCGCCGAAGAGGCCCTGTGCGGGTACGCGCCGGTCCCCGTACCGGACGACGAGGACGACGAGGACGACGACGAAACGGAGCTCGCGGACGCCCCGGAAGCCCCCGGGCCGACTCCGGGCGCCGAGCCCGGGCTGCCGTACGGCACGCGGCCGTACGGCGTGGACCCGGCCGGCGCCTCCGCGGCGGACCCGCGCGCCGTGCGCGCCGGGGCCATCGCCGCGTACCGGGCCGGGGCGGCCGCCGCGAGCCGCGCCCACGAGGCCGGTGCCGTCGCGTTGCCCCCCGGCGGCACGCTGCCGCCCGGCTACGAGCCCCACCAGGCCCATGCGGCGCTGTACGACGAGGACCTCGACGACCTCGACGACCTCGAAGACCACGACGCGTACGGCGGCGAGGCGCCGCGCGCCCTGCTGACGGGCACCTGGCACGACGGCCCCGGCGCCACCGGACCCGTACCGGCCGGCGGCGGCCGCGTGCCCGTGCCCCGGTCCTCGCAGGAGCCCGTGCGGCCCGAGCCCGTACCCGCGCCCGAGCCCGGGCACGCCTCCGCGCCCGAGCCCGGGCACGCCTCCGCGCCCGCCGGCCGCTGGGACGACGTCGTCGCGGGCAGCCGCCCCGACACCCCCTACCGGGGCCCGGCCACCCCCCTCGCCGCCGAGCGCGCCCGCCAGGCCCGGATCGCCGTCGTCGGGGCCGTGACCGAGCGGTGGGCGCCCGAGCAGGCCGGGCCCGTCCACGGGACCTGGCAGCTGGCCCCGCCCATCGGCCCCGCCACCGACCTGTGGGCGCTCGGGGCGCTGCTCTACCGCGCGGTCCAGGGGCATGCCCCGTACCCCGAGGAGAGCGCCGCCGAGCTGGTGCAGCTGGTGTGCGCCGAACCGCCCGCGTACGCGGAGGAGTGCGGCCCGCTGCGCCCGGTCGTCGAGTCGCTGCTGCGCCAGGACCCCACCGAGCGCCCCGACTTCGAGGAGCTGCGCGGCTGGCTGCGCTCGCTCATCCGCTCCGCGCCCGAGCCCGACGCGGGCGTCGGCGTCGTCCCCATGCCGTCCGTCCCGGTCGACAGCGCGCGCCTGCCGGTCGTACGCCGACGCGGCGAGCTCGTCCGCAGGCGCCGCGGCCGCGCGGGCACGGTCGAGCAGGCGGGCCACGGCCGCCACCGCCACAAGAAGCCCAGGGCGGCGAGCCGCGAGCCGCGCCCGGCGAGAGCGCCCAAGGGGCACCAGGACGGCGCCCGGCGCCCGCGTGCGCTCGGCCGTACCCTCCTGCTGCTCATCCTGGCCGCGCTCGCGGCCGCCATCGCGTACGCCGTGCTGTTCATGCCCAAGGCCGAGCCCCAGGAGCGGCAGCGGCAGGGTGCGGCGCCCCGGCCCACCGCGCCCCGGCAGACCGGGCAGGACGGTCAGACCGGGCAGCCGGCGCCCACGCCCACGCCGACCCCCACCACCCCCGCCCCCTCTCCCAACGCCGTCACCCCGACCACCCCCGCCCTCGCCGCCGGCTACACGCTCCGGGAGGACCCCGAGGGCTTCCGCATAGGCGTCCCCAAGGACTGGCGCCGCAGCCCCATCAACGACGTCGGTCAAGTGCGCTACACGAACGGCGACTACACCCTGATCGTCGTCCCCGGCCGCGACACCGTGCGGGCCAACGGGGCCGACCCGATGGAGTACCAGCGCACCAAGGAGCGCGAGCTGCAGCCCTGGCGGGACTCCTCCTGGTCCTCCGTCACCGGCATGCGCCGCGTCGACGTCGGGCAGCAGGTCATGGCGGAGGGCCAGTTCACCTGGCAGGACGTCAACAACCGTGAGGTGTACGTCCGCAACCTCGCCCTCATCGTCGGCGACCGCTACCACGTCATCCAGGTCATCGGCCCGGACGGCCAGCGCGACAAGGTCAACGAGGTCTACGAACAGGCCGTCACCGCCTACCGCGCCACCCGCTGAGCCCCACCGGGGACCGGCACGGCGGCCGCACGCATCACGGTGCGGTCTCCGTGGTGGCCCCGAGGTTCCCCGCCGGTCGCCACCCTCCGTAACCTTGGCCTCCTGAGCAATGGGCGGGGGCAAGTGGAACACTCTGAGGAAACGGCCAAGGGTCTGGTATTGGCCGGGCGTTACAGATTGGCCGAATCCATCGGCCGCGGTGGCATGGGCAAGGTATGGCGGGCCCATGACGAGCTCCTCCACAGGACCGTCGCCGTCAAGGAACTGACGGCGGGCCGTTACGCGTCGGAGGCGGACCGGATCGTCCTCCACGCCCGTACGCAGAAGGAAGCACGCGCCGCCGCCCGCATCAGCCACCCCGGCGTCGTCACCGTCCACGACGTCCTGGAGCACGACGACCGGCCCTGGATCGTGATGCAGTACGTCGACGGGCCCTCCCTCGCCGACGCCGCCAAGGAGGCCGAAAACCGCCGTATCGAAGCGCGTGAGGCGGCCCGTATCGGCATGCACGTGGTGAATGCGCTGCGTGCCGCCCACGCCGCCGGAGTGCTCCACCGGGACGTCAAGCCCGGCAACGTCCTGCTGGCCCGCGACGGCCGCGTGCTGCTCACCGACTTCGGGATCGCCGCCATCGAGGGCGACGCGACCATCACCCGTACCGGGGAACTCGTCGGCTCCATCGACTACCTGGCGCCCGAGCGGGTACGGGGCGGTTCCCCCGGCCCGGCCTCCGACCTGTGGTCGCTGGGCGCCACGCTGTACGCGGCGGTCGAGGGCGTCTCGCCCTTCCGCCGCTCTTCCCCCATCAGCACCATGCAGGCCGTCGTGACGGAGGAGCAGCCGCCCGCCGAGCACGCCGGACCGCTCGCCCCCGTCATCACCGCGCTGCTGCGCAAGGACCCGGCGGACCGCCCCGACGCCGCCGAGACCGAACGGATGCTGCTGGAGGCCATGGAGGGCCGCACCCCGGCCGCCGCCCAGGCGTACGTGCCGACGCGGCGCGTCGACGAGGCGGACCGCGCCGCGGCGACGGCGGACCGGGACGACGCGCCCACCAGGGTGGACGGGCGGCCGGGTGAGGAGACCTCCGGGTCCTCCGGGTCCTCCGCGTCGTCTGGGGCCGCTGGGTCCTCTGGGGCCTTTGGGGTCTCCGGGTCCTCTGGGCCCTCTGGGCCGTCTGCGTCAGCCGGTTCCGCCTCGTCCGCGCCCGCCCCGAAGACCGCCCGGGAAAGCGCAGCCGCCACCGCCGCGGTCGCGGAAAGGGGCGCCGGACGCCGTTGGCGTGCGGCCGCCCTCGTCGTCGTCCTCGCCGCCGTCGTCGGCAGCGCCGCCGGCTTCGCCGTGACGCGGTACGGGGACGACGGCGGCAGCCGCCCCGACCGCGCGCTGCCGACGGCCGTCCCGGACGGCTGGGAACGCGTCAAGGACCCGGAAGGTTTCAGCCTTTTTGTGCCCGAGGGCTGGGAGCGGCGCATGGAGGGGGACCAGATCGACTACACCCCTGACAACGGCCGCCACCTCATCCGGATCAGCAAGGACCCGGCGCCGGACTTCGAGACGCCGTGCCTGCACATGAGCGACATCGAGAAGAGCCTGCGGAAACGGCTGCCACAGTATGCACGGAAGCAGCTGCAAACGAACACGTTCCGTGATCAACTGGAATCCTGTCTGTGGGAGTTCACCTGGGTGGAGACCAAGGAACACGCGGGGGAGCGACGCGCGATCGACCAGGTGTACTACGCGGACGACGGAACCGAGTACGCGCTGTACATGTCGTCCCCGGCCGAGGACTGGGCGACCACTCGGAAGCAGTTCGACATCGTGCTGCGCGGCTGGCGTCCCGCCGAGGAGTGACCTCGGCGCGAGCAGAGGGGATGTGCCGTGTCCGGACTGGGGCAGCAGCGGCGGATCGCCGATCGTTACCGTTTGGAATCCCGGCTCGGCCGCGGTGGCATGGGGACCGTCTGGCGGGCGTACGACGAACTCCTCGGCCGCCGGGTGGCCGTCAAGGAGATCCACGTCGACGCCGGCGCCACCCCCCACTCCTCGCTGCGTGAGGCGCGCGCCGTCGCCCGCGTCCACCACCCGAACGTCATCTGCGTCCACGACGTGGTCGAGGAGGACGGCACCCCGTACATCGTGATGGAGCTCGTCGAGGGACTCTCGCTCGCCGAACTGCTCGCGGTACGCGGCCCCGTCGACCCGCCCGAGGCGGCGCGCATCGGCCTCGCGCTGCTGGGCGCGCTGCGCGCCGCGCACGCGCTCGGGGTGCTGCACCGGGACCTCAAGCCCGCCAACGTCCTGCTGGAGGACGGCACCGGGCGGGTCGTCCTCACCGACTTCGGCATCGCGCACCTCGCGGGGGCGACGACGCTCACGGAGGCGGGGATGTTCGTCGGCTCCCCCGAGTACACCGCTCCGGAGCGGATGCAGGGCGCGCAGGCGGGCCCCGAGACGGACCTGTGGTCGCTGGGCGCGCTGCTGTGCGCGGCGCTGACCGGCCAGTCGCCCTTCCACCGCGACTCGTTGGGCGGGGTGCTGCACGCGGTCGTGGAGGAGGAGGTCCGGCACCCGGCGGCGGCCGGGCCGCTGATGCCGCTGGTACGCGGGTTGCTGGAGCGCGACCCGGAGCGCAGGATCGGCGTGGCGGAGGCGGAGCGGTTGCTGAGGACCTACCTGGCGACGGGGACGACCCCGCTGTACGAGCCGCCGCCACCGGCCGAGCGGCCTCCGGAACCGGGCCACGCCCGGGCGCGGGACGAGGCGGCGGAGGACGGAACCGCGCGGACCCGGAGCAGGTGGGCGCAGCGGGCGCAGAGGTCGCAGCGTGCTCGTGAGCGGTCCCGGGGGTCGGAGGGGTCGGAGGGGCCGGAGGGTTCGGCGGGACGGTCCGAGGGACGGTCCGAGGGGCGGTCCGAGAGGGCTCAGCGGTCGGAACTGCTCCACTGGCCACCCCGGCCCTTCCGGCAGACGCCGGGCGGCTCGGGCGACGCCGGTGGCCCGGGTGACTCGGGCGGCCCCGCCGTCTCGCCGGGTTCGAGCGGGGCCGACGGCGCCGACGGTGAGGGAGGGGCCCCTGCCCCGGCCGGCGCCGACGGCTCCGGTGGCTCCGGTAGGGCGCCTGCCGTACCGGGCTCCGGCACCTCCGGCGGGTCACCCGCCCCGGTCGGCGCAGACACCTCGGGCGGCTCGCCGGCCCCGCGCGACACCACCACCTCACACAGCCCCGGCGACCCAAGCGCTTCACGCGCCCCTACCAACCCCACCAGCCCCACCAACCCCACATGCTCCAGCAGCCCCGGTGACGCTACGGCCACCTCCGCCCTCTCCCCTCCCCCCAGTGTCACGTCCGCCCCCGCCGCCCCCATCCCTCCACCCCACTCCGCCGTCACGCGCCCCACGCCCACCGCCCACCGCACGCGCCACCCCCTCCGCACCCCCGTCGTGGCCGCCACCGTGCTGGCCGCCGCCGCGGCACTCGCCGGGGCGGGCGCCGCGGGCGTGCTGCTCCTGCGCGACGACCCCGGGGACACCGGTGACGGCGGCGCCGCGCCGCCCGTGGCCACCGTCACGGCGTCCCCCTCGGGGCACCAGAACGGCCCCACCCCCGCTCCCGCCCCGACCCCGACGCGCTCCACCCCCGTACCCGCCGGATACCGCGCCGTCTCCGACCCCGGCGGCTTCTCCCTCGTCGTCCCGGAGGGATACCTCCGCAGCACCGACGGCCAGCGCGTCTACTACATGTCCCCGGACAAGGCGTACCGGATCGGCATCCGGATCCGCCGGCCCGTCGAGGGCGGCCCCTTGGCGGCCATGCGCCGCGCCGACGCCGACGGCCCGGACCGCAACCCCGGTTACCGCGACGCCAAGGTCACCCCCACCACGCACAACGGCCTGCCTGCCGCCCTCCGCGAGTTCACCTGGAACGGTTTCACGGACGGCGAGGGCCCCCGGCGTACGTACGACATCTGCTGGGACGAGGGCGGCCGCCTGTACAACGTGTGGGTCTCGGCACCGCGCACGCGCCTGGACGAGCTGAAGCGCCATTTCGACACGGTTCTGGATTCGTTCCGTGTACGGCACGCCTGACGAGCCCCTGATCAGGGCTTATTTGCCAGTGATCGCTGGCGTGGTGTGAGGGTCCCGCGAAAAGCTGTTACCGGCGGGTACCGCGCGCCCGGCATTCCGCATACCCTCGCCCCCATGACGGACTCGACGGACTCGACGGACACGACGGACTCCACGGAGACGCGGGCCACCTCTGCCCCCTCGGCTTCCCCCGCAGCGACGGAGCGGATCGGGACGAACCCCGTGGCCCCCGCCCCGGCCGGCGCCCGCACCGCCGCCGATGTGGTCACCCCCGAAGTGGTCGCCCAGCTCACGCGCGGCGTGGTCGGCTCCGGCCGCACGGCCAACCACACGCCGTTCACCGGCGAGAAGCTGGCGGACCTGCCGGAGTCCACCCCCGAGGACGTCGCCGAGGCGTTCGCGCGCGCCCGCGCCGCCCAGCCGGTCTGGGCCGCGACCCCGGTCCGCGCCCGCGCCGCCGTACTCCTCCGCTTCCACGACCTGGTCCTCCAGCGCCAGGCCGAGGTGCTGGACCTGATCCAGCTGGAGACCGGCAAGGCGCGCCTGCACGCCCACGAAGAGGTCCAGGCCGTCGCCGTCGCGGCCCGCCACTACGGCCGCCGCGCGGGCGCGTACCTGAAGCCGAAGCGCCACGCCGGCGTCGTACCGGCGCTCACCAAGGTCACGGAGCTGCGTCAACCGCGCGGTGTCGTCGGCCAGATCGCGCCCTGGAACTACCCCCTCGAACTCTCCGTCGGCGACGCGCTGCCCGCCTTCGTCGCCGGCAACGCCGTCGTCATGAAGCCCGACACCGAGACCGCGCTGACCGCGCTGTGGGCCCGTGACCTGCTCATCGAAGCCGGTCTGCCGGCCGAGGTCTTCCAGGTGGTCCTCGGGGACGGCCCGGTCGTCGGCCCCGAGGTCGTCAAGCACGCCGACTACGTCTCCTTCACCGGCTCCACCCGCACCGGCCGCGAGGTCGCCCAGGGCGCCGCCGCCCGGCTCGTCGGGGTCTCCCTCGAACTCGGCGGCAAGAACGCCATGCTGGTCCTCCACGACGCGGACGTGGAGAAGGCCGCCGCCGGCGCCGTCCGCGCCTGCTTCTCCTCCGCCGGTCAGCTGTGCATCTCCATCGAGCGGCTGTACGTCCACGAGTCCATAGCCGACGACTTCATCGAGCGCTTCGCCGCCCGTACGAAGGCGATGCGGCTCGGCAACTCCCTCGCGTACGGCGCCGACATGGGCTCCCTGGTCGGCGAGCGCCAGCTGGAGACGGTGACCCGGCACGTCGACGAGGCCGTCGCCAAGGGCGCCACGCTCCTCGCGGGCGGCGTCGCCCGCCCCGACATCGGCCCGCTCTTCTACGAGCCGACCATCCTCGAAGGCGTCCAGGAACCGATGTCCGTCTGCGCCGAGGAGACCTTCGGCCCGGTCGTCTCGGTCTACCGCTTCACGGACGAGGACGAGGTCGTCGAGCGCGCCAACGCCACCGCGTACGGCCTCAACGCCAGCGTCTGGACGAAGGACGGCCGCCGCGGCCACGCCGTCGCCGCCCGCCTGCGTACCGGCACGGTCAACATCAACGAGGGCTTCGCCCCGGCGTACGGCAGCGTCCAGTCGCCCATGGGCGGCATGAAGGACTCGGGCCTCGGCCGCCGCCACGGCTCCGAGGGCATCCTCAAGTACACCGAGGCCCAGACGATCGCGCAGCAGCGGCTGATGCCGCTGGCGCCGTCCTTCGGCATGGACGACGAGAAGTACGCGGCGTTCATGAGCCACAGCCTGCGACTGATGAAGGCGTTCCGCTTCCGCTAGAAGTCCCCTTTTCGGTACGAGGAGAGCCCATGCCCCAGGTCCCCCCTGCCCAGAATCAGGATGAACCGGCTGACGCGTACGACTACGACGTCATCGTCGTCGGCTCCGGCTTCGGCGGCTCGGTCTCGGCCCTCCGCCTCACGGAGAAGGGTTATCGGGTCGGCGTCCTGGAGGCGGGCCGCCGCTTCACCCGGGAGACCCTCCCCAAGAGCTCCTGGGACGTGAAGAACTACCTCTGGGCCCCCGCCCTCGGCCTGTTCGGCATCCAGCGCATCCATCTGCTCGGCAACGTCATGGTTCTGGCGGGCGCCGGTGTCGGCGGGGGCTCCCTCAACTACGCCAACACCCTCTACGTACCGCCCGCGCCCTTCTTCCAGGACAAGCAGTGGGCCGCCATCACGGACTGGCAGGCGGAGCTGGCGCCGTACTACGACCAGGCCAAGCGGATGCTGGGCGTACGCCTCAACCCGACCATGACCCCCTCGGACGTCCACCTCAAGGCCACGGCCGAGGCGATGGGGGTCGGCGACACCTTCCACCTCGCCCCGGTCGGTGTCTTCTTCGGCGACGGCCGGGACGCCGACGGTACGGCGAAGGCCACACCCGGCTCGACCGTGCCCGACCCGTACTTCGGCGGGGCCGGCCCCGCCCGGAGCGCCTGCACGGAGTGCGGCTCGTGCATGTCCGGCTGCCGGCACGGCGCGAAGAACACCCTCACCGAGAACTACCTGCACCTCGCCGAGAAGGCGGGAGCGGTCATCCACCCCATGACCACGGTCACCGCCGTCACCGAGTCCGCCTCGGGCGACGGCTACCTGGTCACCACCGTCCCCACGCACCGCCGCCGCAAGGCCACCCCGCACACACTGCGCTGCCGGTACGTCGTCGTCGCGGCGGGCACGTACGGCACGCAGACCCTGCTGCACCGCATGAAGGACGAGGGGAAACTGCCCCGCCTCTCCTCCCGCCTCGGCGAGCTGACCCGCACGAACTCGGAGGCGCTGGTCGGGTCCCAGACCACGGACCGCCGCTACCGCAAGCGCCACGGCCACCGCCGCGTCGACTTCACGCGCGGCGTCGCGATCACGTCCTCCATCCACCCGGACGCCAACACCCACATCGAGCCCGTCCGCTACGGCAAGGGCTCCAACGCCATGGGGTCCCTGTCCATCCTCCAGGTGCCGTACGCCGACCACCGCGTCGCCGCCTGGCTCGGCAACGTCGCCCGCCACCCGCTGCAGGCACTGCGCTCGCTCTCCAACCACCGCTGGTCGGAGAAGACCATCATCGGGCTCGTCATGCAGTCCCTGGACAACTCCCTCACCACCTACCGCAAGCGCGACGGCATCGGGAAGGGCCTCCTCACCGCCCGCCAGGGCCACGGCGCCCCGAACCCCAAGCAGATCCCCGAGGGCACGCGCGCGGCCTCCCTCCTCGCCGAGGAGATCAACGGCTTCGCCGGCTCGAACGTCGGCGAGCTCATGGGCACCCCGCTCACCGCGCACTTCCTGGGCGGCTGCGTGATCGGCGCCACGGCCGAGGACGGCGTCATCGACCCGTACCACCGCCTCTACGGCCACCCGGGCATCTCGGTCGTCGACGGCGCGGCCGTCTCCGCCAACCTCGGTGTGAACCCGTCCCTCACCATCACGGCCCAGGCGGAGCGTGCCATGTCCTTCTGGCCCAACAAGGGCGAACCGGACCCCCGCCCCCGCCAAGGCGCCGCCTACGAACGCCTCACCCCGGTCGAACCCAAGTCCCCGGCGGTCCCGGCGGACGCCTTCGCGGCCCTGAAGCTCCCGTTCCTGGGCATCCCCACGGTCCCGCCGAAGGCCTGAGCGGCCCCGGACACACGAGAGGCGCTGCACCCCCCTCCGAGTGCAGCGCCTCTCTTGTCTGTGTGGTGCTGGTTACGCGGTGGCGCCGCTGTTGCGACGACGCATCGCGAAGACGACACCGGCACCGGCGACGATGGTGATACCACCGGCGATACCGATCACCGGCAGCATCGACGACGAACCGGTCTCGGCGAGGTTGCCGGTGACGGGCAGCGGCTTGACGTCACCCTGCGGCTTGGTGCCGCTCGGCTTGCCTTCCGGCTTCTGGCCGCTCGGCTTGGCGTCCTCCACGTCGCCCGGCTTGCTGCCGGCGGCGACGACCGTGAACTCGTACGCGTCACCGTTGCCGTTGCAGGCCGAGCCCTTGCCGGCGTAGATGGCGCTGCTGAAGGCGAAGGAAGAACCGGCCGGGGCCTTGGCGTCGACGCGGACGCGCAGCTCCATGTCGACCGTGGCGCCCTTCTCGATCTTGTCGATGACGCCGACGAAGCTGCCGGTCGAGACGTAGTTGCCGTCCTCGTCCTCGTAGGACTCCTGGAACGAGTCGGTCCACTCGTCGGTCTCGGGGTCCTTGTACTGCAGCTCGGCCAGGCCGTCGTTCAGCGTCTCCGGGGTGTCGTCGCCGTACTCGGTGAACGTCTCGACGTAGACGTTCTTGAGGTCGGCGTCCGAGGAGTTCTTCACCGTGAACTTGAAGTCGTGCCAGCCGGAGCCCGCCACGATCTTGTTGGGCAGGCCGTTGACGCTGACCTCGAGGTTCTCGTCGAGGTTGAACTCGGTGCAGTCGTAGGGGGACCACTCGTCGCCACTGCCCGGCTTGCCCGACGAGTCCTTGTCCTCGGCCGGCTTCTCGGCGGGCTTCTCGCCCTCGGCCGGCTTCTCGCCCTCGGCGGCGGGCTTCTCAGCCGGCTTCTCGCCCTCGGCGGCGGGCTTCTCGTCCTCCGCGGCGGGCTTCTCGGCCTCGGCGGCGGGCTTCTCGCCCTCCGTGGTGTCCGCGTCGTCCGGGGTCGTCGAGCCCGGCGTCGTGGTGTCGTCGTTCGCCGTGTCCGGCGTCGTCGTGTCGGGCGTGGTGGCGCCCTGCTCCCCGGCGCCGCCGGTAGAGGTCGTGCTCGTGGTGCCGTCCGTCGCGTACGCGGCCGGAGCCGCCAGGAAGGCGGCAGGGGCGATGACGGCGGTCGCGGCGGCGACCGCCATGGCGCGGCGAAGCTTCATTCAAGACCTCGTGGTCTGGCGTACCGCATCACGCGGCACGGAGTCTGGCGGGCCGCCTCCCGAGGTGGGGGTGTCACGGGTGTGGCCGTTGTTTCGCATGCATGACCCGTGACGGGTGGGGATGGTTGCACGCCAACTGACGAAAAGTTTATGTGTCCCGCGTCACACGAATGGCCTAGTGTCCGGCGTCCGGGATCCGCGCACGCCAAGGCCCCGCGGTCATCCCCACCGCGGGGCCTTGGTCGTCGGCGTGCTGCATGGGTGCACGTGCGGGGACCGGGAGAGGGACTGACTGCGGTCCGGGGCGGATGCGGTCGGCTCCGGGCGTCCCCGGAGCCGACCGCTTTTTCGGGTGACCGGGCTGCTGTCCCCTGCCGTCCGGTCACGCACGCTGGAGCGAGGTCCCACGACGTACCCGAGGGGTACGCCACACGCTCCAGCGGAGCCACGCGTGGTTTCTTCGGCCCGCCCCTGGCTGACACGGACAACCGATCCAACGAAGGCCGGTACCGTGCGGTCACGCGCCGTACGGGTGAGGGTGGGACCGAACTCAGATACGGCCCCGGCACAGCTCCAGCATCGTCATCGCCAGCGCGGTGCCCGGCTTGCCCAGCGCGGAGCGGTAGTGGGCGAGGACCTCCATCTCGCGGGCCAGGTTCACGCGGCGGCCGCCGGAGGTGATGCGGGCCTCCTGGATGACGGCCGAGATGGCCACCCGTTCCTGGATCAGGCCGATGATCCGGTCGTCGAGCGCGTCGATGCGCTCGCGCGCGTCGGTGATCAGCTCCGCGGCGTCGTCCGTGCGGGCGCCGGTTTTGTCGAGCGAGTCGAGTGCGGTCATGGCGGGGCTCCTCAGTCGGTGAGCGGTGCCCCGAGCGGCATGGCCCGGAAACGACAGGCGCCCCGGACCTTGTCGGCCCGGGGCGCCTGGGGAAGTCGCTTGTCAGTGGCTCAAGCAGCACGACCATGGCAGCCGGACGGGCCCGGTGCCATAGGTAAAGACGTAGGTCAGGTGCTTGTGCATGGGCGCCAGTATGGTGCATCCGCACATCACGGCAAGCTCGGGTTCGGATGGTGAGACGAAAGGTCGCGCGGGCGCGCCGGTAGAATTGGCGTACAGCCCCTCCTCCCACCGCCGGAAGGCCGCCGTAGTGTCATCAGCGAATCCCGCTGCCGCGCCCGACGCCGTACTGGTCGTCGACTTCGGCGCGCAGTACGCCCAGCTCATCGCCCGACGCGTCCGTGAGGCGCGGGTCTACAGCGAGATCGTCCCGTCCACCATGCCGGTGGCCGAGATGCTGGCCAAGAACCCCAAGGCGATCATCCTCTCCGGCGGCCCGTCCTCCGTGTACGAGGAAGGCGCCCCCACCCTCGACCGCGAGATTTTCGAGGCCGGCGTCCCCGTCTTCGGCATGTGCTACGGCTTCCAGCTGATGGCCACGACCCTCGGCGGCACGGTCGACAACACCGGCGCACGCGAGTACGGCCGTACGCCGCTGCACGTCAGCAAGGTCTCCTCGACCCTCTTCGAGGGCACCCCGGCCGAGCAGCCGGTGTGGATGTCGCACGGCGACGCCTGCTCCGCCGCGCCCGAGGGCTTCACCGTCACCGCGTCCACGGACGTCGTGCCGGTCGCCGCCTTCGAGAACGACGAGAAGAAGCTGTACGGCGTGCAGTACCACCCCGAGGTGATGCACTCCACGCACGGCCAGCAGATCCTGGAGCACTTCCTCTACCGCGGCGCCGGCCTGCGCCCCGACTGGACCACCGGGAACGTCATCGAGGAGCAGATCGAGGCGATCCGCGCCCAGGTCGGCGACAAGCGCGCCATCTGCGGCCTCTCCGGCGGCGTCGACTCGGCCGTCGCGGCCGCGCTCGTCCAGAAGGCCATCGGCTCGCAGCTGACCTGCGTGTACGTCGACCACGGCCTGATGCGCAAGGGCGAGACGGAGCAGGTCGAGAAGGACTTCGTGGCGGCGACCGGCGTCCAGCTCAAGGTCGTCGACGCGCAGGAGCGGTTCCTCGCCGCGCTCGCCGGGGTCTCCGACCCCGAGGAGAAGCGCAAGATCATCGGCCGTGAGTTCATCCGGGTCTTCGAGCAGGCCCAGGCCGAGATCGTGGCCGAGGCGCCGGACGACCAGCCGGTCGAGTTCCTCGTCCAGGGCACCCTCTACCCCGACGTCGTCGAGTCCGGCGGCGGTACGGGCACGGCGAACATCAAGTCGCACCACAACGTGGGCGGGCTCCCCGAGGACCTCGAGTTCAAGCTGATCGAGCCGCTGCGCAAGCTGTTCAAGGACGAGGTCCGGATGGTCGGCCAGGAGCTCGGCCTGCCGGAGGAGATCGTCCAGCGCCAGCCCTTCCCGGGCCCCGGCCTCGGCATCCGCATCGTCGGCGAGGTCACCAAGGAGCGCCTGGACCTGCTGCGCGAGGCCGACGCCATCGCCCGCGAAGAGCTCACCGCGGCCGGCCTGGACGGCGAGATCTGGCAGTGCCCGGTCGTGCTCCTGGCCGACGTGCGCAGCGTGGGCGTCCAGGGTGACGGGCGTACCTACGGCCACCCGATCGTCCTGCGGCCCGTCTCGTCCGAGGACGCGATGACCGCGGACTGGACGCGGATGCCGTACGACGTGCTCGCGCGGATCTCGACGCGCATCACCAACGAGGTGCGCGACGTCAACCGCGTCGTGCTGGACGTGACCAGCAAGCCCCCGGGCACCATCGAGTGGGAGTGACCCCACTCCGACTCCGGGCGTAGCCGGATGAAGCCGCCGTTCACCCTCGTGGGCGGCGGCTTCGTCGTACCTCGCTGAAGCGCTGAACCGGCGGTCCTTCCGTCGCGTATCCATGGGGTGGGGCCGGAGAATCGGTTCACGCGGTGGCGGAGAGGCGGGTCGGCGATGGGCGGGCACACGTACCGGACGGCGGGGGCGACGGGGACGCCGCCCCGGGGGCTGCGGGCGGCGGCATCGCGCTACGCGCTGCTGCCGCTGCGGATCTTCCTCGGCGTCACGTTCGTCTACGCCGGGCTCGACAAGCTCACCGACGACCGGTTCCTGGCCGCGTCCGGAGCGGGCTCGGTCGGCGAGCTGATGCGATCCGTGCGGGACTCCTCCGCCGTGCCGTGGCTGGTCGACCTGGCGCTGAAGAACCCGGAGGCGTTCGGGCAGGCCATCGCCTTCGGCGAGCTGGCCGTCGGGGTCGGGACGCTGCTCGGGCTGTTCGCGCGGCTCGCCGCCGCCGGTGGGGCGCTCATCTCGCTGAGCCTGTGGCTGACCGTGAGCTGGCAGTCCGACCCCTACTACTACGGCAACGACCTCGCCTACCTCATGGCGTGGCTCCCGCTGGTGCTGGCCGGGGCGTCCGTCCTCTCCGTCGACGCGGTCCTTGCCGCGCGGCGGCGGCGCAGCCGGTAGGCGGCCCAGGCGGCGGCGCCCGCCAGCCCCAGCCCGCCGCAGAGCAGCGGTATCACCGCGTACCAGGGCGTGTGCCAGGAACCGGCGGCATCACCCCCGTACAGGACGGCGATCGTCATGCCCGTGGCGCCCGCGATCAGCCGGCCCGGGCGGAACTCATGCAGCGGCACGGGTGACCTCCACCAGTCCGAGCGCGGCGTTCAGCGTGAGGTGCAGGGTGCCGGCCGGGGGCACCCCTCGGGGCGGGGGGATCGTACGGACCGTGTCCTGGTCCGGCGCGATGTCGATCTCACCGGACGGGTCGGCCGGAAGCCGCACGTCACCGAGGCCCACCTGGGCGTGCACCGTCACGGTCACGTTCCGGGGGACGACCACTTCCACGCGGCCGGCGCCCACCTCCGCCGAGGTGCGCAGGGTCCGCTCCGGGGGGACGGCCACCTTGGAGAGGTCCACCGTGCCGACGCCGCTGCCCACGGCGTAGCGCGGCTGGACGTCCGCGACGGTGGCCGGTCGCCATGTCGTACGGGTCCACTCGGTGCCGATCTGCCGCGGTATCAGCGAGGCACCCGCCAGCAGCAGGGCCATGACGACCGTCATGAAGACCGTGCCCAAGCCGGTGCGGCCCACGAACGAGCTGACCACCAGGCCGAGGGCGAGGACGCCCAGCGCGCACGCGAGCCCCGTCTGCAGGCACGTACCGAGCGGCTGCGACCCCCAGGGCAGGGCCGTGCCGAGCGCTCCCGCCAGCAGCGCGAGCAGGACGACCGTGCCGCCGATCGAACGCGGGCCGCGCGGGGCCGGGGCGGCGGGCGGCGACGGGGCCCAGGCGCGCCTGTGGGCGCGTACGCGGATCGCGTCCTCGACGCCCACCGCGTCCTCGGGGCCCCACAGGTAGCCGAGGGCCAGCGGCCCCGTCGTACCGTCCTTGACGATCGGGTCCCGCCACCACGACGGCGCCGCGGGCGGCGGCGGGGCCTGCGTCTCGGGCGGCGCCTCCGCGACCGTGTGCGCTGCCGCCGGGTCCAGCGGCACCTCCGCCTCGACCGTCAGCCGGCGCCGCTGCGACCAGACGGCCGCGCCGCTCACCGCTATGACGAGCAGCAGCGAGAAGGAGATGGTGCTGCTGTTGCCCAGCATCGACAGGAACAGCCCGCAGCCGACGAGCGCCATCAGCACGGCGGTCAACGAGGCACCGTCGACGCGGCCCGACAGCAGTCGGCGCGCCTCGTTCTCCTCCTCGCCGTCGGCGGTGATCAGCAGCCAGGCGAAGCCGTAGAAGAGCAGGCCGAGGCCGCCGGTGACGGCGAGCACGCCGACCGCCACCCGGAAGATCACCGGGTCGAGGTCGTAGTGCCGGCCGAGACCGCCGCACACCCCGGCCAGCACCTTGTGCCGGCGCGCGCGGCGCAGCGGCGGAGGGGCGGCGGGCGCGGGCGTTCCCGAGAGGGCGGGGCCGGCCGCGCCCTCGGGAACCTCCTCGGGCGGCGCGGGAGTCGTGCTGGTCATACGTCCATGGTGGCGGTCCGCGCGCCCCGGCGGCACCGGGGCCGACCCTGGCCCGTCCCTGATATCGCCCCTGGGCCCCGGGGAGCCGTCTCAGGGCCGCGTAGGGGACCGACCCTGATGTGGGCGGGCCGGGTGCCGTGTGACGATCGGACCATGCCCGTCGCCACCCGTCCGCCCGAGACCGACGAACCGCCCGTGCGCAAGCTGTACCGCAGCGCCGACGGGCGGATGCTCGGCGGTGTCGCGCGGGGCCTCGCCGGGCACTTGGGCCTGCCCGTCATCTGGGTGCGCTTCGTCTTCCTCGCCCTCTTCATGGCCGACGGCCTGGGCGTGCTGCTGTACGCCGTCTTCTGGATCGTCGTCCCGCTCGGCGTCGGGGGCAGGGCCAGGACCGCCGAGCCGCGTTCCGTGTTCGAGACCACCCCCGACGGGCGCCGCCGCCTCCGCAAGCCCGACAAGGGCCAGATCGTCGCCCTCATCGCGCTGCTGATCGGCGCAGCTGCATTCGTCGGCAGCGTCGACCTGGGCGGCGAGCGGTACGTCTGGCCGATCCTGCTCGTGGGCGTCGGTGTCGTCCTGGTGTGGCGTCAGGCGGACAACGCGCGCCGGGCCCAGTGGTCCCGCTCCGGCCGTCGCAAGCGCCTCTTCCAGCTCGCGCGCGGTCTGGCCGGGGTGGCGCTCGTCGGCATGGGCCTGACCGTGTTCATGGTGGTGCGCGGCTCGGCGGCCCAGCTGGGCACGGCGCTCACCGCAGCCATAGCGGTGCTGGCGGGCATAGCGCTGCTCGCCGGGCCCTGGCTGGTGCGGATGTCGCAGGACCTCTCCGAGGAGCGGACCATGCGCATCCGCGCCCAGGAGCGCGCCGAGGTCGCCGCCCACGTCCACGACTCCGTCCTGCACACCCTCACCCTCATCCAGCGCAACGCCGACGACCCGGGCGAGGTCCGCCGCCTCGCCCGCGCCCAGGAGCGCGAGCTGCGCGACTGGCTGTACAAGCCGGAGGGCACCGGCAAGGACGCGGACGAGGAGCCCGAGACCCTCGCCGAGGCCGTGAAGCGGACCGCGGCCGAGGTCGAGGACACCCACGGCGTCCCCATCGAGGTCGTGGTCGTCGGCGACTGCCCGCTGGACGAGAAACTGGCCGCGCAGGCGCAGGCCGCGCGCGAGGCGATGGTCAACGCCGCCAAGTACGGTGGCGGGGGCGGGGCCGTACAGGTGTACGCCGAGGTCGAGGGCCGTACCGTCTTCGTCTCCGTACGGGACCGGGGGCCCGGCTTCGACCTGGACGCGGTGCCCGCCGACCGGATGGGCGTACGAGAATCGATCATCGGCCGGATGCAGCGCAACGGCGGCACCGCGCGGCTGCGGTCGGTGCCGGGGGACGGCACCGAAGTGGAGCTCGAGATGGAGAGGGCGGACGCATGACCGAGGAGACGACGGCTTCCGTAGGGCCCGGGGAGTCCGGGGCGTCCCGGCAGTCCGGGGAGTCGCGGCAGTCCGTGGGGCCCGTGGAGTCCGGGCAGTCCGAGCAGTCCGGGCAGCCCGTGGGGCGGCGCGTACGGGTGGTGCTCGTCGACGACCACCGGATGTTCCGCACCGGCGTCCGGGCCGAGATCGGCCGGACCGAGACGACCGGCGTCGAGGTGGTCGGCGAGGCCGCCGACGTCGACGAGGCCGTCTCCGTGATCACCGAGACCCGCCCCGAGGTCGTCCTCCTCGACGTCCACCTGCCGGGCGGCGGCGGCGTCGAGGTGCTGCGCCGCTGCGCGCCGCTGATGGCCGACGCCCGGAACCCGGTCCGCTTCCTCGCGCTGTCGGTCTCGGACGCCGCCGAGGACGTCATCGGCGTCATCCGCGGCGGGGCCCGCGGGTACGTCACCAAGACCATCACCGGCAGCGACCTGGTCGACTCGATCTTCCGGGTGCAGGACGGCGACGCCGTGTTCTCGCCCCGGCTGGCCGGGTTCGTGCTGGACGCCTTCGCCTCGACCGACGCCCCGCCCGTCGACGAGGACCTCGACCGGCTCACGCAGCGGGAGCGCGAGGTGCTGCGGCTGATCGCCCGCGGATACGCGTACAAGGAGATCGCCAAGCAGCTGTTCATCTCCGTCAAGACGGTCGAGTCGCACGTCTCGGCGGTGCTCCGGAAGCTCCAGCTGTCCAACCGGCACGAGCTGACCCGCTGGGCGACGGCCCGCCGCCTCGTCTGAGGGCCACCCGTCCCCGGCCGCTCAGGACGTAACCGGGACATAACCGGGGCAACCCGCACGGTTCCGGGCCCCTCCTACAGACCGTGATGAGCCTGACGGGTACGCCCTTCCTCGTGACCGCGATCGTGCTGGCCGTGATCGCGGTCCTGCTGCCGCTGGTGCTGTGGACCCGACTGCGCGGACCGGCGGTCGTGCGGGGCGCACTCCGGCTCGGCATGGTCGCCTTCGCCCAGCTCACCGCGATCGTGGTGGTCTTCGTCGCGGTCAACAACGCCAACCGCCTGTACGACAGCTGGGGCGACCTCCTCGGCACCAGCGACCACGTCGACGCGGCGATCGACCTCGGCCCCGACGGCACGGGCGGCAAGCGCGTCACCGACCTGCCGAAGGTGCGGCAGACGTTCGAGCCGGTCGACGACCCGGGCATGGGCGAGGGCATCCGGCGCACCACCCTCAAGGGCCGGATCTCCGGGGTGAAGGCAGAGGTGTACGTATGGCTGCCGCCGCAGTACGACGACCCGGCGTACAAGGACCGCAGGTTCCCGGTGGTCGAGCTGCTCTCCGGCTTCCCCGGCTCCCCGAAGTCCTGGTTCGGCAGCCTGTACGCGAGCAGGCAGCTGGAGCCGCTGATGCGGCAGGGCAAGGTCGCGCCGTTCATCCTGGTGTCGCCGCGGACCACCCTGCTCGGCGACACCGACACCGGCTGCGCGAACATCCCCGGCAAGGTGAACGCCGACTCGTGGCTCAGCATCGACGTACGCCGGATGGTCACCGACAACTTCCGCGCCCTCGACACACCCGACGGCTGGGCCGTCGCCGGGTACTCGGCGGGCGCCCACTGCGCCGCGAAGCTGACCGTCGCGCACCCCGACCGGTACGGGTACGCGATCAGCATGTCCGGCTACAACGACCCGGCCGCGGAGCCGTCCTCGCTCACCGGCCGGGACCCGGAGCTGCGGCACCGGCACAACCCGCTCACCCTCCTGAAGGCGGCCGCGACCCCGCCCAGGGTCACGATGCTGTTCACCGGGAACGGGCAGGACGGCTTCCAGCAGGGCCTGGACCTGCGCGCCGTCTCCCGGCCGCCGACCCGGATCGACGTGCGCCAGGTCACGGGCGGCCACCGCACGGCCTCCTGGATGCGGGAGGTGCCGGCGGTCTTCGAGTGGCTGACGGCGCGCATGGGGACGGGACCCGGGGCGGGGGCCGCCGGGGGTCACGGAGCCAGTGAGACGTCCACCTTCTCCGCCACCCGCCGGTAACCGATCCCCGCGTAGATCCGCTCGATCGCCGCGTCGGCCGGCTCCAGCCACACCAGCCGGCAACCGCGCGCGAACGCCGTCGCCGTCAGGTACGCCGAGAGGCCCGCGCCGATGCCACGCCGCCGGTGGCTCGCCGCGACCGCCAGCCCGGCGAGCTCGCTCAGCCCGTCCACCGGTACCGAGCAGCCGCCCGCCCCCACCGTCGTACCGTCGGAGGTGTCCGTGGCGACGCCGGCGACGCCGCCGCCGGCCGCCGCCGTGCGCAGCCAGCGGATCGCGCCCTCGTCCGCCTCGCCGGTCCCGCCGTACGCGAGGTTCTGCACCGCGGCGGCGGCCGCGTACGCGGCGTCGTCCGCCGGTTCGCCGAACGCGATGCCGTCGACGGGTCCCGGTTCCCGCAGCCCGCCCGGCGCGCACGCCATCAGCGGCGCCCGCCGCTCGACGGTGAACCCGGCGGCGAGCAGCGCAGGTTCCAGCTCCGGCGCGCAGGCGGGCTGGAACTCCAGGCGCGGCAACCGTTGCAGCGCGCGGAAGGCCGCCACCAGTTGGTCGATCTCCGCCTTCGTGGGCGCGGCGCCCGCGTCGGGGACGGCGTAGTTGGCGGGCGGGATGTCCCATGCGGGGTTGTAGCGCAGGGTGAAGGGGCCCACGCGGCGGTGGTCGGGGGACCGCTGCGCCAGGGTGCGGACGCAGTCCTGGAGGTCGGCGGCGATGCCGTCGGGAACGGCTTCACGGGTGTCGCGATCCATGGTCATGGATCCCGGACCCTATGCGACCCGGGTCGCTCCCGCCCACGGCATTTCGTCGATCGGCGCGATCCGTACGGGCGCGCCGGGGCGCGGCGCGTGGATCATCTTGCCGTCGCCGACGTAGAGCCCGACGTGGCTGACACCGGAGTAGAAGAACACCAGGTCACCGGGGGCGAGCGCGGAGCGCGGTACGCGCTGTCCGGCGTTGATCTGGGTGTACGTGGTGCGCGGCAGGGACACCCCCGCGGAGCGCCACGCGGCCTGGGTGAGGCCCGAGCAGTCGAAGGCCGACGGCCCGGTCGCGCCCCATACGTACGGCTTGCCGAGGGCCCCGTACGCGTACGCGACGGCCTGCGCGGCGCGCGGGTTGGGCGCCTGCGGCGCTCGCGCCGGCGGGAGGCTTCCGGCCGACGGGCCGGGGTTCTCGTACCGGGCGCGTTCGGGGGCGGACAGCCGGCCCAGGAGGCGCTCGGCGGCGGCGAGCTTCTGCCGGATGGTGGTCTTGTGGCGGCGCAGCTCGTCCTGGCGGGCCTCCAGCTCCCGCAGGTGGCCGCCGGATTCGGCGCGCAGCTGCGCGAGCCCGGCGAGTTCGCGGCGCAGGGCGGCGATGGCGTCGGCCTGGCGGGTCCCGGCGCGCTCGGCGAGGGCGGCGCCCTCCAGGTACGCGTCGGGGTCACTGGAGAGGGCGAGCTGGAGGGCGGGGTCGAGGCCTCTGTGCCGGTACTGGGCGGTGGCCACGGAACCGAGCGCGTGGCGGGTGGCGGCGAGCCGCTCCGTCCGGCGGGCGGCCTCGTCCCGCAGGGCGTCCAGGGAGGAGCGGGCCTTGTCCGCCTGCTCTTTCGCGCCGTTGTACCGCTCGGTGGCCTCCTCGGCCTCCCGGTGCAGCCGGTCCACCTCGCTCCTGACCTGGGCGGGGGACAGGCGGGGCTCCGCGTGCCCGGCGCCGCTGAGGGCGGTGGCGGTCGCCGCCCCGGCGAGGACGAAGCCGACGGCGGTGCGCCCGGCCACCCGCCCGGCCGCAGATCCGTTCAGGGAGCGCTGCCGGGGCTTGCGGTGCTTGCCGTGACCGCCGTCATCGCCGTGCTTCGAAGGTTCTGGGTGAGCTGCCACGAGGGCGGGTCACTTCCCTTCCCTGTCGCGTGTGGGTGGGGTGGCCGGCCGCCGCCCGGGAGTCGGAAGACGGCGGTGGGAGAACCGGCCACCTGGGGGAGGACGCTAAACCCGCCGGTCACGGTGGTGAGGGGGAGTGACCGCAATTGCCCGCAGGTGAGAGTTCGGGAACGGCTTCCGTTGGCGGCGACGCGCCTGGAATCTCTCATTCCGTATCAGCTGTGACCGAGGCGACGAATGAGGCAACCCTGACCGGCGACCGGTGCTATGGCCCCGGTTAGGCTCCGGCCCATGGACGTACTCATCAATGTCTTCGTCGCGCTGCACATCATCGGTATCGGCGCCCTGCTGGGCGGCTTCCTGTCCCAGATGAAGGCGATGGGCGCGGGTACGGCGCGCTTCAGCCCCGGCATGCTGCACGGCGCGCTGACCATGCTGGTGACGGGTGTGGCCCTGGTCGGGCTCAACCAGGCCGACGACCAGACCGTGAACAACATCAAGATCGGCGTGAAGCTGGCGATCCTGGTCGTCATTCTCGGTCTGGTCTACGTCAAGCGGGACGAGGAGACGGTCGACAAGGCGCTGTTCGGCGCCGTGGGCGGCCTCACCGTCGCCAACATCTTCATCGCGACGCTCTGGACCTGATGTGACCTGAGCGGCCCGCTTCCCACGGGCGGGCCGCCCCCCTCAGGCGGGCCCCTCAGGCGGGGCGCACGCAGCCGTACAGCGGCATGGAGTGGACCGCGTCCTCGCGGACGTTCATCCCGGGGCGCGGGGCGTGGATCATCACGCCGTCGCCCTGGTAGACGCCGACGTGGCTGATGTCGTCGTAGAAGAACACCAGGTCGCCGGGGCGCAGCTCGTCCATGGAGACGCGCGTGCCGACGCGGGCCTGCTCCCAGGTGGTCCGCGGCAGGTCGACGCCCGCCGCCTTCCAGGCCGCCTGGGTCAGGCCGGAGCAGTCGTACGAGCTCGGGCCGGCCGCGCCCCAGACGTACGGCTTGCCGAGCTGGGCGCGGGCGAAGGCCAGCACCTTGTCCGCTTCGGCCGCGGTGCGGTCGGGCCCGTGACCGGTTCCGTTCTCGGTCCCGCGGGCTTCCGGCCCGTACGCCGGGGCCTCCGCCCGCGTCCCGGTCGGCGTCCCGGTCGGCGTCTCGCTCAGCGTCTCCGTCCGCGTCTCCTCCCGCGCCAGCAGGGCGTGCGCCTCCGCGAGCTTGCGCTGCACCGTCCGCTTGCCGGCGCGCAGCGCCTCGGGGGTCTTCGCGGGCTCGGCCCGCGGGGCCGGGATCTCCGCCTTCCACGCCTCGGCGGCCTCGACGGCATCGTTGTCGGGCCTCGCGGTCGGCTCCGCCTCGATGTGCGGGACGTACGGGCTGGGCGGGGCGGGCTCGACGGGCTGGGCCGGCCGCACGGGCTGGGCCGGCGGGGCGGGCCGCACGGGCTGGGCGTACCGCTGCGCCTGCGTACCCGTGCCTCCGGCCTGCCGGTAGAGGTCGTCGATCTTCCTCTGCACCTCCTCCACCGTCGGCCGGCCCGGCGCGGCCTCGGCCGACTGGGCGGACAGCAGGGTCGTGACCGAGGCGATGGCGGCCGTCGTGACCCCGACGGCGGGGGAATTCGTACCGAACGTGCCAAACGAACCGAACGTGCGGGTGGTGCTGCTGCGCGGCTTGCGATGCGACGCCAAGGCCGGCATCTCCTTCCGTAGACCGCCTACCGGGTCAACCGGCGGGTTCGGGCGAACGGAAGGTGCCCTACGGCCTGCGGAAGCGGCCGATTCACCCCATGGTGCATGGTGGGTCCCCGGTTCCAACTCCCGTGCGGGGAGAGTGGATTCGGCGTGGGCGGTCCGATCGGCGTGGTTCGCCGATGAGGGAACGGTCCGCTTGTGCGGCACGCTAGCCAACGTGTGGTGGTGCTGTGAAGGATGATGTTCGATATGCCGGATACATTTTCGTGACCTTTACGCGGTGCTTATGTGTCATCGCGCTCTGCGACGAAGTCTGTTCGGCCCCGACTGTCAGTGGGGCGGCCTAGACTCGATAGGCGATGAGCAGCCTCTTTGACGACAGCTTCCTGGCGGACCTGCGGAACCACACCTCCGAGGAACCGCCGCCGCCCCCCGAGGACGCCGAGGGCCACGCCCCGGCCCCGGAGGAGGTCCCGCACGACCTCTTCGGGGACCGCTTCGACGTGCCCCCGGCCCGGGACGCGTACCACCGCGACGGTGCGCCGCGCACCGTCGTGGACCCCGCCGCGCTGCTGGAGGGGCTGAACGACCAGCAGCGCGCCGCCGTCGTCCACACCGGCTCGCCGCTGCTCATCGTGGCCGGTGCGGGCTCCGGCAAGACCCGGGTGCTCACCCACCGCATCGCCCACCTGCTGGCCACCCGGCACGTCCACCCGGGCCAGATACTGGCGATCACCTTCACCAACAAGGCCGCCGGCGAGATGAAGGAGCGCGTCGAGCAGCTCGTCGGCCCGCGCGCCAACGCCATGTGGGTGATGACCTTCCACAGTGCGTGCGTCCGCATCCTGCGCCGAGAGTCGAAGAGGCTCGGCTTCACGTCGTCCTTCTCGATCTACGACGCCGCCGACTCCAAGCGGCTCATGGCGCTGGTCTGCCGCGACCTGGACCTCGACCCGAAGAAGTTCCCGCCGAAGTCCTTCAGCGCCAAGATCTCCAACCTCAAGAACGAGCTGATCGACGAGGAGACCTTCGCCGACCAGGCCGCCGACGGTTTCGAGAAGACGCTCGCCGAGGCGTACCGGATGTACCAGGCGCGGCTGCGCGAGGCCAACGCCCTGGACTTCGACGACATCATCATGACGACGGTCCACCTGCTCCAGGCGTTCCCGGACGTCGCCGAGCACTACCGCCGCCGCTTCCGCCACGTCCTCGTCGACGAGTACCAGGACACCAACCACGCCCAGTACACGCTCGTACGCGAACTGGTGGGGACGGGTTACGACGACCTCGCCCCGGCCGAGTTGTGCGTCGTCGGTGACGCCGACCAGTCGATCTACGCCTTCCGCGGCGCCACCATCCGCAACATCCTCCAGTTCGAGGAGGACTACCCGGACGCGACGACGATCCTGCTGGAGCAGAACTACCGCTCCACCCAGACCATCCTCTCCGCGGCCAACGCCGTGATCGAGCGCAATGAGAGCCGCCGCCCCAAGAACCTGTGGACGAACGCCGGCCCCGGCTCGCGCATCACCGGGTACGTCGCGGACACCGAGCACGACGAGGCGCAGTTCGTCGCCGACGAGATCGACCGGCTGACGGACGCGGGCGAGGCGAAGGCCGGCGACGTCGCGATCTTCTACCGGACGAACGCCCAGTCCCGCGTCTTCGAGGAGATCTTCATCCGCGTCGGCCTGCCGTACAAGGTCGTCGGCGGCGTCCGCTTCTACGAGCGCAAGGAGGTCCGGGACGTCCTGGCGTATCTGCGCGTGCTGGCGAACCCGGAGGACAGCGTCCCGCTGCGCCGCATCCTCAACGTGCCCAAGCGGGGCATCGGCGACCGCGCCGAGGCGATGATCGAGGCGCTGGCCCTCCGCGAGAAGATCACCTTCCCGCAGGCGCTGCGCCGCGTCGACGAGGCGTACGGCATGGCGGCGCGCTCCGCGAACGCCGTGAAGCGCTTCAACACGCTCCTCGACGAGCTGCGCACCATCGCCGAATCCGGCGCCGGTCCGGCCGTGGTCCTGGAGGCGGTCCTGGAGCGCACCGGGTACCTCGCCGAACTGCAGGCCTCCACCGACCCGCAGGACGAGACCCGCATCGAGAACCTCCAGGAGCTCGCCGCCGTGGCCCTGGAGTTCGAGCAGGAGCGCGGCGAGAACCCCGGCACGCTCGCCGAGTTCCTGGAGCAGGTGGCGCTCGTCGCCGACTCCGACCAGATCCCGGACGAGGACGAGGAGGGCTCCGGCGTCATCACGCTGATGACGCTGCACACCGCCAAGGGCCTGGAGTTCCCGGTGGTGTTCCTGACGGGCATGGAGGACGGCGTCTTCCCGCACATGCGCGCCCTCGGCCAGACCAAGGAGCTGGAGGAGGAGCGGCGCCTCGCGTACGTCGGCATCACGCGCGCCCGCGAACGGCTCTACCTCACGCGGTCGTCGATGCGCAGCGCCTGGGGCCAGCCCTCGTACAACCCGCCCTCGCGGTTCCTGGAGGAGATCCCGGCCCAGCACCTGGAGTGGAAGCGCACGGGCGCGATGGCCAAGCCGTCGTCCGGCGGCCCGGCCTCCGGGATCACCGCGTCGCTGTCGTCCTCGCGCTCCCGCTCCGGCCCGTCGGGCTTCGCCACGCGGCGTACGACCGACAAGCCGGTGATCGCGCTGGCGGTCGGGGACCGGGTGACGCACGACCAGTTCGGGCTCGGGACCGTGATGGCGGTGACGGGCGCGGGCGCCGACGCGCAGGCGACGATCGACTTCGGGGACGAGAAGCCGAAGCGGCTGCTGCTGCGGTACGCGCCGGTCGAGAAGCTGTAAGCGCTACGCGGTCGGGTCGAGGCCGTGGCTGCGCAGCCACGGCAGCGGGTCGATCGCGGAGCCGCCGCCGGGCCGTACCTCGAAGTGCAGGTGCGGTCCGGTGGAGTTGCCGGAGTTGCCGGAGTACGCGATGACGTCACCGGCCTTGACCTCGCCGGACCGGATCTTGGTGCTGCTGAGGTGGCAGTACCAGGTCTCGGTGCCGTCCTTGGCGGTCACGATGGCCATGTTCCCGTAGGCGCTGTTCCACTGGGTGCGCACGGTGCCGTCGGTGGCGGCCATCACGGGCGTGCCGTACTGCACGGGGAAGTCGATCCCGGTGTGCAGGGACATCCAGTTGACGCCGGCCTGTCCGTAGTACGCGCTGAGCTGGTGCAGCTTGACGGGGAGCGCGAACTTGGGGCGCAGCGCCTCGCGGCGCGCGGCCTCCTCCTCGCGCTTCTTGCGCTCGGCCTCCTGGCGGGCCTTGAGGTCGATGCGCTCCTGGGTGCGGCTGGCGCGGTCGCCGAAGTCGCGGGCGTCGGCGCTGAGCGCGGCGAGCTGGGTGTCCAGGGCGCTGTTGGCGGCGGCGACGGTCTTGACGGAGGACGGGTCCTCGGCGGTCACCGGCTTGGCCTCGGCCTTCTCCTCGCCGCCGGTGAGGCCGCTGACGGAGGCCGCCGCGATCCCGGCGACACCCATGACGCACGCGGAGGGCACGGCCACGGTCAGAAGCGCGGAACGTTTCGCGGGGGTACGCCGCCGGCCACGGCTGCCGCCTCCGCCGGAGCGGCGGGCGGGGCGGGGGACGACGGCCGCGGCCACGGGCTCGGCTTCGGCCTCGGGCGCCGCCTCGGGCGTCGCCTCGGGCTCCGGATCCGACTCCTCGTGCTCCTGGCCCTGCTCGTGCTCCGGCTCAGGGGCTTCGGCGTGCGGGGCCTCCGCATGGAGGGCCTCCGCCGAGGCGTAGTCGTACTGCTCCGGCACGAACGTCTCGGTGGGCGCGGAGTGCCAGGCGGTGGCGTCGTAGGCGCCGGTGTCGTACTGCGTCTGGTTGTTCCAGGCGCCGGCGTCCCACTGGCCGGTGTACTCGGAGTACTCGACGTAACCGGTGGTGGCGCCGTCCCACTGCGTGGTGTCGTACTGGCCGCTGTGCCCGGCGTCGTAGCCGGTCTGATGGCCGGCGGTGTCGTAACTCGCCTGGTAGCCGCCGTCGTAGGACCCGGGGAGGGCGCCGAAGAGCGGGTCGGTCGCGAAGGCGCCGGTGTCGTAGGTCCCGGTCTCGTACGTGCCCGTGGTGTAACTGCCAGTGCTGTAGCTGCCCGTGGTGTAGGCGTCGTCTCCGACGTACCCGGCGTGGGGGTGCTGGTCGTTCACCAACTTCTCTCTCGCCTCGGCAGCAGGACCAGGTCTGGGCGCGGCCCCCGGGATGGGGAACCCCAGAGGGGAAAGCAGTGGGCGCGACTGTACCCGGCGGTACGCGCAAGCGACAATCTTCCGAGAGTTTTGGGCCCGGGGGAAACGGGCATTCAGCCGCCTTTCGGCGGAGTGCACACAGAGCCTTGGCCGTACGTTCGAAATCCGTTCGACAGTTGTGGCGTTGCCTTCACGCCACCGACATGGAATCCACCGCTCCGGCGGTCGGCTCCTCCGACTCCAGCACCCGGCGGACCGCGGCGGCGACCGCCGGGTGGACCGGGAGCGCCAGGTGGCCGACCCCGGTGACCCGGACGTTCTCCGCGATCAGGTCCGGGTGGCGCAGGCACGCCGTCTCGGCGGGGACCATCGCCTGGTCGAGATCGCTCCAGAAGCTCACGAACCGCGTACGGCACTGGGGTGCGGGCTCGCTCAACTCCCGCAGCACGGACGAACCGGGACGCATCTGGCGGACGAGCGGGTGGGCACCGGCCAGCGGGGCGAAGGTGGTGCCCGCGTGCGGTGTGCCGAGCGTGACCAGCGTGCGTACGCGCCGGTCGCCGCCGAGCCGCTGCACGTAGTAGCGGGCGATCAGACCGCCGAGGCTGTGCCCGACGACGTCCACCTCGGGGTGGCCGGTGCGGGAGCAGAGGTCCTCGACATGGCGGCCGAGCAGCGCGGCGGCGGTCCGCAGATCGCAGGTGAGAGGGGAGTAGTTGAGCGACTCCAGGTGCTGAGGCGGTCGGCCGGAGCGGACGAGGGAGCGGCGCAGCAGCACGAAGACGGAACGGTTGTCGATGAACCCGTGCAGCAGCACGACGGGCGGCCGCCCGCCGACGGCCGTGACGGGAACGCGGCGGCGGCGTTCCGGGGCGACACCGGTGGGGTAGAGCAGCAGGTGGCAGGCGAGGATGGCCAGCTCCAGGGTTGTGGCCTTGAACAGCGCGATGACCCTCATGGCCGACCTCGCCCTCCCGCACCGGCACACGAGGCACCGCGCCACGCCGCGCACGTGAGGTTTTCCCTCGCGAGCATGTCCCACGTGTGATTTCCCCCTCGGTATTCACCGTGAAACGGCCGCTTGCGGGATGCTGTAGATAACGTTCGTTCACCTCCCCGGGATACAGCTACGGGGGACGCATGTGGAGGCAGTGATGGGTGTGACCGGTCCGATCCGCGTGGTGGTGGCCAAGCCGGGTCTCGACGGCCACGATCGCGGGGCCAAGGTGATCGCGCGGGCCCTGCGTGACGCCGGTATGGAGGTCATCTACACCGGCCTGCACCAGACGCCGGAGCAGATCGTGGACACCGCGATCCAGGAGGACGCGGACGCGATCGGCCTCTCGATCCTCTCGGGCGCGCACAACACGCTGTTCGCGAAGGTGCTGGAGCTGCTGAAGGAGCGGGACGCGGAGGACATCAAGGTCTTCGGGGGCGGGATCATTCCGGAGGCGGACATCCCGCCGCTGAAGGAGAAGGGCGTCGCGGAGATCTTCACGCCGGGCGCGACGACGGCGTCGATCGTCGACTGGGTCAACGCGAACGTCCGCGTCGCCGCGTAGCGGCACGGCCCCTGCGGGGTGCGGCCCGGAGGTCTTTCCCCCACCCCTCCCCCTACGCCCTGCGGGAGTGGGGGGACCCCCACTCCCCGTAACCGGGGGCTGCGCCCCCAGCCCCCGGCCGGGGCCACTCCGCGGCAGCTTCGCGCCGCGGAGGTTTCGGTGTTGGAGTGCGGCGGGTTGGCGCGGTGGCGCGGGCGCTCCGGGTGCATGGGACAGACAGCCACGTGGGGCCACGGAACGGGCCCTTGGGGCACCGCCGGAGGGTGCACGCACCGGCGGCGGGACCGACCGACTACGTGAGGGGGTCGGGGGTGGAGCGTGGGGGGTGGTCGGACGTAAAACGACTGAACTCGCGCGAAGCGCGGTGAACGAGAGTCCGGCCACCCCCCACCGGAACCCCCGGCACCCGTCCCACGCCCACCGGCGCAAGCCACGGCGCGCCGGAAAGCCGCCCCACCGGGCAGAAGCACCGCACCGCCGCCCCCGGCGCACGCCGTGCTACCGCGTGAGCTCCGCGTGCATCGTCGCGCGGAGCCTCAGCGTGGACACCAGGCGTTGGAAGGCCTCCGACCAGTAGCCGCCCGCGCCGGGGGACGCGTCCTCCGGTTCGTCGGGAACGGCGGTGAGGACCTCGAGCCGGGCCGCTTCGACGGGGTCGAGGCAGCGTTCCGCGAGGCCCATCACGCCGCTGAAACTCCACGGGTAGCTCCCGGCGTCGCGGGCGATGTCGAGCGCGTCGACGACGGCACGGCCCAGCGGCTCCGCCCAGGGCACGGCGCAGACGCCGAGGAGCTGGAACGCCTCCGACAGGCCGTGCGCGGCGATGAAGTCGGCGACCCACAGGGCCCGTTCGTCCGCGGGCAGGGTGGACAGCAGCTTGGACCGCTCCGCCAGCGAGGCGGGCGGCGTCGCGGGCGGGCCCAGCAGGGCGCGCGACCAGGCCGCGTCGCGCTGCCGGACGGCCGCCCGGCACCACGCGGCGTGGAGCTCGTCCCGCCAGTCGTCGGCGACGGGCAGGGCGACGATCTCCTCGGGCGTGCGCCCGCCGAGCCGCGCGGGCCAGGCGGCGAGCGGCGTCGCCTCGACCAGCTGGCCGAGCCACCAGGACCGCTCGCCCCGTCCGGCGGGCGGGTTCGGCAGGACGCCGTCGCGCTGCATGCCGGCGTCGCACTCGTGCGGCGCCTCGACGGAGATCACGGCCGTGTCGCCGGTGCGGTCGAGGCTGACGCAGGTCGCCGCCCGCTCGGCCATGCGCGCGGCCAGCGCCGAGTGCGGGAGCGCGGACAGCAGCTCGGCGGCCGTGGCGCGGACGTTGCGGCTGCGGTCGGAGAGCGCGTCCTCCAGGAAGGGCTCGTCCGCGTCGGACAGTCCGGTGCGCAGGGAGTCGAGGAACATGAGCCGGTCCTCGGCCCGTTCGGCGGACCAGGTCGAGCGCAGCAGCGCGAGTGCGGCGCCCGGCTCGTGGGCCCGTACGGCCGCGAGGAGGGCGACGCGCTCGGCGAAGAGTCCCTCCTCCCACAGGCTCCGCACCGCCGGTGTGTCGTCGGGCGCGGGGAGCGCGGCCACTCCCGAGGGGCCGCGCAGGGCGAATCGCCACTCGGGGTTGAACCGGGCGAGCCACAGCCCGCGCGGCCCGGCGAAGGTAAGGGCCTGGGGGCGCAGGTCGGTGCGGGCGCGGGCGGCGTCCAGCAGGGAGGGGAGGACGGAGGCGGGCGCCCGGTAGCCGTGTGCGTTCGCGGTCGCGAGCCACTGGGGCAGCAGCTCGGTGAGGTCGGGTGCCGCCCCGCGCCGGCCGCCGCCCTGTGACGGCCCGGCCCGGTCGGCGAGCAGCTGGGTGAGCCGGCGGCGGGCCGCTTCGGGGACGGGTGGCCGCGGATCGTGCGGCGCCGGTTCGGGCGGGGCGGCGGCGGGCGCGGGCAGCAGGCCCGCCCTGCGCCGCACGGTGTGCAGGGCGGCGGCGTCCAGGAGCGCGACCGGCGCGTCCTTCCCATCCGAACCGGCGCCGGGCGGCCGCCGCTCGGTGCCGAGCAGTGCCGAGGTCACGAGGTCTTCCCAGGATGTGGCGGTGGTCATGGCGTCGTCCTTCCGTAGCCCGGCGTCAGGTGAGCGGAACGGTCTCGAGCGGCTCGAACGGCTGGAGCGGCTCGAACGGCTCGGTCGTCCCGACCGTCCCCGGCTTCCCGACCGCTCCCGGCGTCCCGGCCGTCTCCGCCGACCACGCGGCGAGCGGGGTGAAGCCCCAGTGCCCGCATTCGCCGAAGACGGTGACGGGGCCGCCGCCGGAGAGGGCGACGAGACGCCACAGGCCCGCGCGGCCGAGCGCGGCGGGGGCCACCGGCAGCGCGGACGTGCCGTCGGCCGCGGCCAGTTGCCAGGTGCCGTCCTGCGACGGCACGGGTATGACGTCGGCGAGCGTCACCGGCCAGGCGTCCAGCCAGGGATCCTCGCGCAGCGCGCGCCCGTACGCGGCGAGGGCCTCCGTGGCCGTCCCGCCGGGCGGCGGCGCCTCGGCGGGGACCGGCGGCGAGAACTGCGGCCCGAGCTCGGCCCGCAGCTGTCCGGCGCCCGCGTACGGGGTGACCTCGGCGTCGATGACCACGCCGACGGGCAGGGCCAGCTGCGGCGCCCGCCCCGCGGCGCCGAAGGACAGGAGCAGGGCCGTGCGCCCGCTGTCCCGCCCGTACAGCCAGATGCGGCGCGTGGTCAGCTTGCCGTCCGAGGTGTCGTACTGGGCGAGGACCGTCCAGCGGTCGCGCACGGCCGGGCCGCCGGCGGGCGCGGTGAGCCCGACGCGGGTGCGTACGGTCGCGGCCAGTGGCTCCGGCAGCCGGTCGATGCCCAGCCACGCCTGGTCGAGGAGGTGCGTCAGGGCGCACTCCTCCAGCAGCCGTACGGGCCAGCCGGGGCCCGAGCCCGGTATCGCGCCCAGCTCCCGCACACGGCCGGCCAGCCCGGGGGCCTGCGCGTCGACCATGCGGGCGGCCGTCTCCTCCCACAGCCCGTACCCCGCCTGGTCGGCGGAGGCGAGCCCGCCGCGCAGGAGGTCGGCGAGCCGCTGCTCCAACTCCCGTGCGCCCGCGGTGATCCGGGACGAGCGGCGTTCGGCGCGGCGCCGCGCCGCCTCGGGGTCGGCGGTTCTCGGGGTGGGGGAGCCGGCCGCGTCCCCTCCGTCGCGGCCGGCAGCCCGTTCTCTGCGCCCGGCGAGCCACTGCTCGGCCCACTCCGGCGCGACGTCGGCGTCCGGCACGGCCCGTTCGTCCGACGCCCAGAGCAGCAGCAGCCCCAGCGCGTGCTTGCACGGGAACTTCCGGCTCGGGCAACTGCAGTTGTACGCCGGGCCGGTGGTGTCCACGATCGTCTGATACGGCTTGCTCCCGCTGCCCTTGCACAGACCCCAGACGGCCCCCGCGCCGCCGGCGCCCGAGCCGGACCACGGTCCGGCCGTGCCGAGTTTGCTTCCCGCTTTGCGTGAGGCGTCGTCAGGAGCCAGAGCCAGCACCTGTTCAGCCGTCCAGCGCACCCCCTGCTGATTCATGTCCCCGACCGTAGGCCCCACCACTGACAATCGGCTCTGACCTGCGCAGACGATCGATTGTCAGTGGCATGGTGCACGGTGGATCCCACACCCGGTCGCAACGATCTGGAGGGGGATCCATGACCGTGCCCGAAACCACCGAGGCCACCGCGCCCACCGGCGCCGAGGCCACCCCGCCCACCGCGCCCACCGGCGCAGAGTCCGCCCCGGTCACCGGCGCCGAGCCTCTGCGGCCGCACGCCGAGGACGCGTTCGCGCACGAGCTCAAGGCGCTGGCGGCGGCCGACGACCGGCCCCGCCCCGCCCGCTGGCGGCTCTCGCCGTGGGCCGTCGCCACCTATCTGCTCGGCGGCACCCTCCCCGACGGCACCGTCATCACACCGAAGTACGTCGGCCCGCGCCGCATCGTCGAGGTCGCCGTCACCACACTCGCCACCGACCGCGCCCTGCTGCTGCTCGGCGTGCCCGGCACCGCCAAGACCTGGGTCTCCGAACACCTCACCGCGGCGGTCAGCGGCGACTCCACGCTCCTCGTGCAGGGCACGGCGGGCACACCCGAGGAAGCCATCCGGTACGGCTGGAACTACGCGCAGCTGCTGGCCCACGGCCCCAGCCGGGACGCGCTGGTGCCCAGCCCGGTGATGCGCGCCATGGCCGAGGGCATGACGGCCCGGGTGGAGGAGCTCACCCGCATCCCGGCCGACGTGCAGGACACGCTGATCACCATCCTGTCCGAGAAGACGCTCCCCATCCCGGAGCTGGGCCAAGAGGTCCAGGCGGTACGGGGTTTCAACCTGATCGCCACCGCCAACGACCGCGACCGCGGGGTCAACGACCTGTCCAGCGCCCTGCGCCGCCGCTTCAACACCGTCGTCCTGCCGCTGCCGGCGACGCCGGAGGCCGAGGTCGAGATCGTCTCGCGGCGCGTCGACCAGATAGGGCGCTCGCTCGACCTGCCCGCGACGCCGGAGGGCGTCGACGAGATCCGCCGGGTCGTCACCGTCTTCCGCGAGCTGCGCGACGGCGTCACCACCGACGGCCGCACCAAGCTCAAGTCCCCGTCGGGGACGCTCTCCACGGCCGAGGCGATCTCCGTCGTCACCGGCGGCCTCGCGCTCGCCGCGCACTTCGGCGACGGCGTGCTCCGCCCCGGCGACGTGGCCGCCGGCATCCTCGGCGCGGTCGTCCGAGACCCTGCGGCCGACCGCGTCATCTGGCAGGAGTACCTGGAGACGGTCGTCCGCGAACGCGACGGCTGGAAGGACTTCTACCGCGCCTGCCGGGAGGTCTCGGCATGACGGCGAAGGCTACGGCGACGGCGCGCGCGACCGCCACGAAGCCGCTGCTGCTCGGCGTGCGGCACCACGGCCCGGGGTCCGCCCGCGCGGTCCGGGCCGCCCTGGACGCCGCGAAGCCCCCGGCCGTGCTGATCGAGGGCCCGCCCGAGGGCGACGCGCTGCTCCCGCTCGCCGCCGACGAGCGGATGCGCCCGCCCGTCGCCCTGCTGGCGCACGCGGTGGACGACCCGGCCCGGGCGGCGTTCTGGCCGCTGGCGGAGTTCTCGCCGGAGTGGGTCGCCGTCCGCTGGGCGCTCGACCACGGCGTGCCCGTCCGCTTCATCGACCTGCCGGCCACCCACTCGCTGGCCATGGCCGCGGACCCCACCTGGGGCGACGGGGACGAGGAGGAGGCCGACGGCGTCCGCGTCGACCCGCTCGCCGTGCTCGCCGAGACCGCCGGATACGACGACCCGGAGCGCTGGTGGGAGGACGTCGTCGAGCACCGCGGGCCGCGCGGCCCGGTCGGGGCCCGCCACGGGCCCCCGGGCGACGACGAAGGCACGGACGACGGAGGCACCGACCCCGTCGCCGTCTTCGACGGGCTCGCGGAGGCCATGTCCGCACTGCGCGAGGCGTACGGACACGGCGGCCACCGCCGGGACCTGATCCGCGAGGCCTACATGCGGCTCCAGCTGCGCGCCGAGCGCAAGACGTACGGCGACGGCGTGGCCGTCGTGTGCGGCGCCTGGCACGTGCCGGCGCTCGCGGCGAAGAGCACCGTCACCGCCGACCGCGCCCTCCTCAAGGGCCTGCCCAAGGTCAAGACCGAGATCACCTGGGTGCCGTGGACCCACCGCCGCCTCGCCCGCCACACCGGCTACGGCGCGGGCATCGACTCCCCCGGCTGGTACGGGCACCTGTTCAGCGCACCCGACCGGCCCGTCGAGCGCTGGCTGACGAAGGTCGCCGGGCTGCTGCGCGACGAGGACCGGATCGTCTCCTCGGCCCATGTCATCGAGGCCGTACGCCTCGCCGGGACGCTCGCCGTCCTGCGCGGCCGCCCGCTCGCCGGGCTCACCGAGACCATGGACGCCGTACGGGCGGTGATGTGCGACGGCTCCGACGTGCCGCTGGACCTCATCAGGGACCGGCTGATCGTCGGCGACGTGCTCGGCGAGGTGCCGGACAGCGCGCCCGCCGTCCCGCTGCAGCGGGACCTGACCCGGCTTCAGCGCACTCTGCGCCTCAAGCCGGAGGCCCTGGAGCGCGAACTCGACCTCGACCTGCGCAAGGAGACGGACGCCGAGCGCAGCCGGCTGCTGCACCGCCTGCGGCTGCTCGGCATCGACTGGGGCGACCCGGCCGGCGGGCGCGGCTCCACCGGCACGTTCCGGGAGGGCTGGCGGCTGCGCTGGCAGCCGGAGCTGCACGTGCGCGTGGCGGAGGCGGGTGTGTGGGGCACCACGGTGCTCGCCGCCGCCACCGCCAAGGCCGAGTCGCTCGCGGTGTCGGCCACCGCGCTGGCCGACGTGACCGCGCTCGCCGAGCGGTGCCTCCTGGCCGGGCTGCCCGACGCGCTGCCCGTGGTGATGAAGGCGCTCGCCGACCGGGCCGCGCTCGATGCGGACGTCGGCCACCTCGCCCAGGCGCTGCCCGCGCTGGCCCGCTCGCTGCGGTACGGCGACGTGCGGGCCACGGACACGGCCGCGCTCGGCGAGGTCGCCACCGGCCTCGCGCTGCGCGTCTGCGTCGGGCTGCCGCCCGCCTGCGCGGGGCTCGACGCGGACGGCGCCGCCGAGATGCGCGGCCACCTCGACGGCGTCCACACCGCCATCCGGCTCCTGCCGGGGGCCGAGGCCGAGGAGGTCACCGCCCGCTGGGGCACGGTCCTGCGCGGTCTCGCCGGCCGGGACACCGTGCCCGGAGTGATACGCGGCCGAGCCGCCCGGCTGCTGCTGGACGACGGGCGGCTCGCCGAGGAGGAGGCGGCCCGGCTGATGGCCCTCGCCCTCTCGCCGGGCACGCCGCCCGCTGAGGCGGCGGCCTGGATCGAGGGGTTCGTCGGCGGCGGCCCGGGAGCCGGTTCCTCCGGCGGGGGCATGCTCCTCGTCCACGACGAGCGGCTGCTGGGCCTGGTCGACGCCTGGCTGACGGGGGTCCCGACGGAGGCGTTCACCGACGTACTGCCGCTGCTGCGGCGCACGTTCGGAGCGTATGAACCGGGTGTGCGGCGCACGCTCGGCGAGCTGGTGCGGCGCGGCCCGGCGGCGCCCGGCGCAACGGCGGCGGGCCGCGCCGCCGAGCCCGGCGCACCGGGCTTCGGCCCGGGCCTGGACGAGGAGCGCGCGGACGCCGTCGTGCCGCTGGTGCGGCTGCTGCTCGACGGCGCGCGGGACGCGCACGGCATGGACGACGACGACCTGGTGGGGGCGGGACGATGAGCGAGGCCACGGCCAAGGACGAGGACGAGCGGCTGCGGCGCTGGCGGCTGGTGCTCGGCGGCGGAGCGGCCGACGGGACAGGCCGCGCGCTCGCCGGGACCGACGCCGCCATGGACGGCGCCCTGGCCGCCCTCTACGGCGAGAGCGGCGGCCGGGGCAGGACCGGGCGGGACCGTTCGGCCGGGCTGGGAGCGTCGGCGCCGTCCGTCGCCCGCTGGCTCGGTGACATCCGCACGTACTTCCCGAGCTCCGTCGTCCAGGTCATGCAGCGCGACGCGATCGACCGTCTCGGTCTGTCGACGCTGCTGCTGGAGCCGGAGATGCTCGAGGCGGCCGAGGCCGACGTGCACCTCGTCGGCACGCTCCTCTCCCTCAACAAGGCGATGCCCGAGACGACGAAGGAGACCGCACGGGCCGTCGTCCGCAAGGTCGTCGAGGACCTGGAGAAGCGGCTCGCCACCCGCACCCGTGCCACGCTCACCGGCGCGCTCGACCGCAGCGCGCGCGTCAGCCGCCCCCGTCACCGGGACATCGACTGGGACCGGACGATCCGGGCGAACCTGAAGAACTACCTCCCCGAGCACCGCACCGTGGTGCCCGAGCGGCTCATCGGCTACGGCCGCGCCTCGCAGTCCGTCAAGAAGGACGTCGTCCTGTGCATCGACCAGTCGGGGTCGATGGCGGCGTCCGTCGTCTACGCCTCGGTCTTCGGCGCGGTGCTGGCCTCCATGCGGTCCATCGCCACCCGGCTCGTCGTCTTCGACACCGCCGTCGTGGACCTGACGGACCAGCTGGACGATCCGGTCGACGTCCTCTTCGGCACCCAGCTCGGCGGCGGCACGGACATCAACAGGGCGCTGGCCTACTGCCAGTCGCAGATCACCCGCCCCGCCGAGACCGTGGTGGTCCTCATCAGCGACCTCTACGAGGGAGGCATCCGCGACGAGATGCTCAAGCGGGTGGCCGCGATGAAGGCGTCCGGCGTGCAGTTCGTGGCGCTCCTCGCGCTCTCCGACGAGGGCACCCCGGCGTACGACCGCGAGCACGCGGCGGCGCTCGCGGCACTGGGCGCCCCGGCGTTCGCCTGTACCCCGGACCTCTTCCCCGAAGTGATGGCCGCCGCGATCGAGAAGCGCCCCCTGCCCATACCGGACATGGTGACGCATCAGTAACACCGGACTTGCGTGACCCCCCGAGGCTCGTGCAAGCATCAGCGCGCCGTATGCGGAGTCCGAACCTCGACTTCCGCCGCCCTGGAAGGACTCCGAACGCCGTGACCGCCGCAGCAGCCGTGCCGGTTGCCGCCCTGCGCCTGGTGCGCGGAGCGGCCCGGCGGCACGCGCCGCGGCACCACACGCTCGGCGCGCGGGCGCTGACCGCCGCGCTGTTCCTCGGCGGCCTGCTCGCACTGGGCTTCCTCTGCGGCGGCCAGGCGTACGCGGCGGAGCCCACGCCGGGCGCGGCGCCGGGCACACAGGTCACGCACGCCACGCACGCCACGCACGTCACGCAGGCCCCTGCCGAGCGGCTCCGCGCCGCCGAGCCGGAGACCGCCGCGCCCCGCGCCACGGAAGCCGTCCGCGAGGCCGCCGACCGTACCGCCATAGCCGCCGAAGCCCCTGACGCCGCCGAAGCCGCCGACGCGGCCCAAGCCGTCGAGTCCGTCGGCGGGGCCGTCGCCGTCGCCACCGGGGCGGTGCGGGACCTCGGCTCGGGTCTCACCAGAGCCCTTCCGGCGGGTCCCGTCGAGCGCCCCTCGGCGCCCGGCCTGCCCGGCCTGCCGGTGGCGCCCGAGCTGCCGCAGGCCCCGGCACCCGCGGAGGCCGAAAGCCCCGGCGTCCGAACCGTCGCCGGGACCGCGACCACCACGACCGGCGCCGGCGCCCGTACGGGCTCCGCGGCCCCGGCCGCCTCGCACGCGGACACCGCCACCCTGGCGAGCGCCGAGCGCATACCCGCGTACGGCGAGGACCACTGGGCCATCACACCCACCACACTCGCCACACCCGCCACCGCCGTCGCGCTTCCCGCGTCGCCGCCCGCCGCCCCGGAGCCCTGCTCCGGCGGCGTGTGCCTCCCGACCGCCGGTGTCGGCGCCGGTGACGGCGGTTCGCCGCGCGGCGCCGACCAGCACGCCGCGCAGTCGGCGTCGGTCCCGTACCCCGCGCCCGTACGCGGCGCCGGACTGCCGGCGACCGTCGCCCCGGTCCACGACCGACCGCACGACATCCTCGAATTCCCCGGCTAGGGCAGACCGTCCCCCGTCCAGGACGCCCAAGACCTGCCGCGCGGGGGCGGGACAGGTCTGCCCGCCGTCACCCCATCGGTGACACCACACACGGAATTCGAAGGAACCGACGCACCCCATGAACAAGAACATCCGCCGTTCCATAGCCGTCGCCGCCACCGCCACCGGCATGTGGGCCATCGGCACCGCGGCCGCCAGCGCGGCCGAGGTCAACGTCTCCGTGCCGCTGTCGACCCCGGACAAGGTCGTCGACGCGGTGGAGGACGCGGCCCAGGACACGGCCCGGGACGTCACGCAGGACGCCAAGACCGATGTGAACACCGTCGCGTCGGCCACCACCCCCACCGTCCAGAACGTCCAGGGCGTCACCCAGGACGTCCAGACCGATGTCCAGCAGGTGCAGGGCGCCGTCACCCCGGCCGTGGACACCACCGTCGACACCGCCACGGGCGAGATCGACTACCTCTTCGGCCCCCTCGCCTCCTTCGCCCACGAGGTCCACGGCGACCCGGTCGGCACCGCGACCCCGATCCTCGACGGCGTCGCCCAGGACGTCCTGCCGCCCATCGCCGACCGCGCCGTCGACGGAGCCGTCCCGGTCGCGGGCCAGGCCGTCGGTGACGCCGGCACCCTCGCCCAGGGCGTCGTCTCCGGCGTGCAGCCCTTCGCGGGCGGTGTCGTCGCGGACGTGCCGCCGCTGGCGTACGGCGTGACGGGCGAGGTCCAGCCGTTCGCGTACGGGGTGACGGGTGCCGTGCAGCCGTTCGTCCAGGCGGTCGTCGACACCGTCTCCGACCACGTCCAGCCGGTGGTCGACGGCGTCGGCGGCAGCGCGACCGGTCTGGCGTACGGGGTGACGGGCGAGGTGCAGCCGTTCACGCAGGGCGTCACGGGCGACGCGCAGACGTTCGGGCAGTCCGTCGTCTCGCACGTCACCGCCGACGTCCAGCCGCTCTCCGCCAACGCGGTCACCGGCGTCCAGTCCACCGTCCAGTCGGTCACCCCGGACTACCTCCCCTACGGCGGCTGATCGCCGAGCCGGATCACCGGGCCGGACCACCGGGCCGGTTCACCACGTCTGGTCCGCTACGAAATCCGTAGCTACGGGCGGTCTCACAACCCGTGAGGCCGCCCGTTTGAGGTCTGTCCCTGTGACAGGTATCACCGCGCGGGTGTGACCTGTGATTTAGGGACCCAGGTCCTACGGGGATAACCTGCGAGACGGACATGCCGCGTCCACGGACACCGTGTACGCCTCCCTTGTGACAGCGCAGTCACGTTGCCCTCCGCCCGGTCCGGGCGCGCGGCACGCCCACGCAGACAACGAACCGCGATCACCAGAAAAGGGACGGACGCGCGTGGACCTGTTCGAGTACCAGGCGAGGGACCTCTTCGCCAAGCACGGTGTACCGGTGCTGGCCGGTGAAGTCATCGACACGCCTGAGGCGGCGCGCGAGGCGACCGAGCGACTGGGCGGCCGTTCGGTCGTCAAGGCGCAGGTGAAGGTCGGCGGCCGCGGCAAGGCCGGCGGCGTCAAGCTGGCCGCCAGCCCCGACGAGGCCGTCGCCCGCGCGACGGACATTCTCGGCATGGACATCAAGGGCCACACGGTCCACAAGGTGATGATCGCCGAGACGGCACCCGAGATCGCCGAGGAGTACTACGTCTCGTACCTCCTCGACCGCACCAACCGCACCTTCCTCGCCATGGCCTCCGTCGAGGGCGGCATGGACATCGAGGAAGTCGCGGCCACCAAGCCCGAGGCCCTGGCGAAGATCCCGGTCGACGCCAACGAGGGCGTCACCGAGGCCAAGGCCCGCGAGATCGTCGAGGCCGCGAAGTTCCCGGCCGAGGTCAAGGACCAGGTCGCCGAGATCCTCGTGACCCTGTGGAAGACCTTCGTCGCCGAGGACGCGCTCCTCGTCGAGGTCAACCCGCTGGCCAAGGTCGCCGACGGCCGGGTCATCGCCCTCGACGGCAAGGTGTCCCTGGACGCCAACGCCGACTTCCGCCACCCCGAGCACGCCGAGCTCGAGGACAAGGCCGCAGCCAACCCGCTCGAGGCTGCCGCCAAGGCCAAGGGCCTCAACTACGTCAAGCTGGACGGCGAGGTCGGCATCATCGGCAACGGCGCCGGCCTGGTCATGTCGACGCTCGACGTCGTCGCGTACGCCGGTGAGGCGCACGGCGGCGTCAAGCCCGCCAACTTCCTCGACATCGGCGGCGGCGCGTCCGCCCAGGTGATGGCGAACGGCCTGGAGATCATCCTCGGCGACCCGGACGTCAAGTCCGTCTTCGTCAACGTCTTCGGTGGCATCACCGCCTGCGACGAGGTCGCCAACGGCATCGTCCAGGCGCTGCAGCTGCTCGCCGACAAGGGCGAGGAAGTCACCAAGCCGCTGGTCGTGCGCCTCGACGGCAACAACGCGGAGCTGGGTCGCAAGATCCTGTCGGACGCCAACCACCCGCTCGTGCAGCGCGTGGACACCATGGACGGCGCGGCCGACAAGGCCGCCGAGCTCGCGGCTGCGAAGTAAGGGACGAGGTCAGAAACACCATGGCTATCTTCCTGACCAAGGAAAGCAAGGTCATCGTCCAGGGCATGACCGGTGCCACGGGCATGAAGCACACCAAGCTCATGCTGGGTGACGGCACCAACATCGTCGGTGGCGTGAACCCGCGCAAGGCGGGCACGACCGTCGACTTCGACGGCACCGAGGTACCCGTCTTCGGCACGGTCGCCGAGGCGATGGAGAAGACCGGGGCCGACGTCTCCGTCCTCTTCGTCCCGCCGGCCTTCGCCAAGTCCGCCGTCGTCGAGGCCATCGACGCCGAGATCCCGCTGGCCGTCGTCATCACCGAGGGCATCGCGGTGCACGACTCCGCCGCCTTCTACGCGTACGCCGTCGAGAAGGGCAACAAGACCCGGATCATCGGCCCGAACTGCCCCGGCCTCATCACGCCGGGCCAGTCCAACGCCGGCATCATCCCCGGCGACATCACCAAGCCGGGCAAGATCGGCCTGGTGTCCAAGTCCGGCACGCTGACGTACCAGATGATGTACGAGCTGCGCGACATCGGCTTCACGTCGTGCGTCGGCATCGGCGGCGACCCGGTCATCGGCACCACCCACATCGACGCGCTCGCGGCCTTCGAGGCCGACCCCGAGACCGAGCTGATCGTGATGATCGGTGAGATCGGCGGCGACGCGGAGGAGCGGGCGGCCGACTTCATCAAGGCCAACGTCACCAAGCCGGTCGTCGGCTACGTCGCGGGCTTCACCGCCCCCGAGGGCAAGACGATGGGCCACGCCGGTGCGATCGTGTCCGGCTCGTCCGGCACCGCGCAGGCGAAGAAGGAGGCCCTCGAGGCCGCGGGCGTCAAGGTCGGCAAGACCCCGACCGAGACGGCCAAGCTGGCGCGCGCCATCCTCGCCGGCTGACCTGCCTGAACCGCCTGAACAGGCTCGACAGGCTGTACCGCACCGCCGCACAGCGGATGGGCCCGCTCCCGGATCTCCGGGGGCGGGCCCATCCGCGTGTTCAGCGCGGGTCCGGGAGGAGCCGCGGCGGGCCGGCGAACGGCAGGCCGCGCAGCGCGTCGCGCAGCTCCTCGTCCTCCGGCGTCAGCCGCTGCGGCCCGCTCAGCACCGGTACGCCGGCGATCGCCTCGCCCGGCGCGAGCGGCGGCTCGTACGCGGTCGGCGCCGTGGCCAGCGTGAACGCGGTCGCGCCGACGATGAGCGTGGTCAGGCCGATGGCCGCCCGTGTCCAGGTCCTGGCGCGGCGCTCGCTGCCCGTACGGACGGCGCGGGGCAGGGCCAGCACCATGGTCGGGCCCTTGGCGAGCAGCTCCGCGAGGCGTTCGTGGAGCGCGTCCGGGTCGGCCAGCTCGGGCAGCCGCTCGGCGACGGCTTCCCGCGCACCCAGGATGCGGTGCGCGGCGGCCGGGGTGCTCGCCTCCAGCTCGGCGGCTGTCTCGGGCAGGTCCATGCCGAGGCCGTCGTAGAGCAGCAGGGCGCGGCGGTACGGCGGCGGCAGGTCGAGCACCGCGCCGCGCAGCGCCCGGGCGGCGCGGTCGGTGGTCGGCGGGTCGGGTTGCCGGTGGGTGGGGCGCAGCCGGTGCCAGGGGGAGAGGGCGTACGCGTGCGCCGCCGCGCGCACCCACCCGGCCGGGTCAGGGTCGACGGCGACCTCCGGCCAGCGCTCCCAGGCGAGGTGGAAGGCGTACTCGACGGCCTCGCGCGCCAGCCGGCGCCGCCCCGTGAGCAGGTACGCCTGCTGGAGGACGGCGGGGGCGGCGCAGGCGTACAGCGCGTCGAACGCGTCGGAGGCGGTGGCGGGTGCCTCGGACGTCTCGCACGCCTCCTCCGTCTCCTCCGCCTCCTCCGACTCGGATGTCGCGGACGTCGCGGAGGCGTCGGCGGCGTCGAGGGCGACGTGACCGGACTTCTCCGCGCTCTGCGGCGCCGCGGCTGCTTCCGAGGCTTCCTTCGCAGTCTCCGGCTCCTGGGGCTCCTGCGACGCCCGAGCCTCCTTCGCCTCCTCCGCCTCCTCCGCCTCCTCCGCCTCCGGTTCCGGTTCCGGCCTCTGCGCGCGTGAGGCGTCGGGCGCCGTGGTGCTCTGCGGACGCCGGCGCTCGGCCCGTGGCGCCTGCTGGGAGGTGCGCGGCCGGGTCTGGCCCTTCGCGGCGGACTTCGCCGACTTGTTGGCCGGCTTCGCCCCCGCCGTGGCGGCCTCGTGCGCGCGCAGCAGCTTCACGTACGCCTCGCGCTTGCGCCCGCGCGGGCTCGACCGTCCCGTCTCCCAGGAGCGCACGGTCGCCTTGGTGACCCCGAGGACCTCGGCGACCTGGCTCTCGCTCAACGATCTCGCCTCACGCAGTCGTCGCCGCTCCTTGGGGGGCGGGAGCGGCGGCGCGGAGCGGGTCGTGGTGCTCTGGGTCATGGGAGACTCCCCGCGGCGCTGCACACGACGAAAAAGTACATAACCGTATATTGGGCGACACAGCGGGCAATCTCCCGTTACGCAGAGAAAGCGCGTGTCGTTGGCAGCATGGCGCCGTGACTCGCGCGACGGCCGTGACGGCCATGACCAGGATCACCTTGAGCGGTGTGCGCGGCGCGCTCGCCGCGGGGCTCGGGCTCGGCTCCGTCACCGTCCTGGTGATGGTGATGTGGATCAGCTCGCCCTACCCGGACCGGGGCCCGGACGGGGCGTTGCACGTCGCCGCCGCGGTGTGGCTGCTGGCCCATGGGACGGAGCTGGTACGGGAGGCCGGAGCGCCACCGGCCGGGGCGCCGGCACCCGTCGGCGTCGTACCGCTGCTGCTCCTCGCGCTGCCGGGCTGGCTGGCGTACCGCACCACGCGCGATGTGTCGCCCGGACCGGCGGTGAGCGTCGTCGGCGGGGTGACCGCGGGGTACGTGGTCGTCGGCGCGGGCGCCGTGGCGTACGCGCTCGGCGGCCCGCTGGCCCCGCAGCCGCTCAGCGCGGCGCTGCACCTGCCGCCGCTCGTCGCGCTCGCGGCGGCGGCCGGGGTGTGGACGGCGAACGGCCGCCCGGCCGGGCCTCTGCCGCGTCGGCTCCCGCAGTGGCTGCGCGTGGAGCTGGCCCGCTCGCGGACGGGTGTCGCGGCACGCGCCGCCGCGGCCGGCCTGGTGACGCTGGTGGGCGGCGGAGCGCTCGTGGTGGCGGTGTCGCTGGTGTGGCACCTGGGCGCCGTGCGGGACGGGTTCGTGGGCCTGTCCGACACGTGGGCCGGGCGGACGGGGGTGCTGGTGCTGGCCGTCGCGCTCCTGCCCAACGCGGCGGTGTGGGGCTCGGCGTACGCGCTGGGCGCGGGCTTCGCCCTCGGCACGGGCGCGGTGGCCACGCCGCTCGCGCTCACGGGCGACCCGGCGGTGCCGCTCTTCCCCCTCCTCGCCGCGGTACCGGGGGAGGGGCGCGGAACCTGGCCGCACTGGGCGGCCGCGGCGGTGCCGGCGATGGCGGGCCTGGTGGTCGCCTGGTTCGCGGGGCGGGCGGAGTCGCTACGGAGCGTACGGGACACGGTGCTCGCGGCGTGCGCGGCGGCGGCGCTGTGCGGCGCGGGCGCGGCGGTACTCGGCGCGGCGGCGGGCGGGCCGCTGGGGGCGGGTCGCCTGGCGGAGTTCGGGCCCGTGGGGTGGCGCGTGGGCGCGGCGGCCCTGGCGTGGACGGTGCTGCTCGGCGTCCCGGGAGCGCTCGCGGTACGCGCCTGGCGCCTGCGGGGCGCCACCGCCGTACCGCCCGCGGTTCCTCTCCCCGCCCCGGCTCAGGCCCCTGCCCTGGTGGCGGCGTCCGCGCCCGCCGAGCGGGAGCGGGCGGACGAGGACTCCGCCGAGCCGTACGGGGTGCTCCCGGCGGCCTGGGAGACGCCGGCTGTCACCGCCCAGGCCCCTGACGCCGCCCTCGACACCGAAGAGCCGGAGACGGAGAAGGGCCCGCCGGAAGAGGTCCCGGAGGGTGAGGTCCCGGAGGGTGAGGTCCCGGCGGGTGAGGACTCACCGGAACAGGCCCCGGCGGAGGAGGTCCTGGCGAAGGAGGACCCGCCGGTCAGCCCGTGAGGGCCGAGCCGGCTACTCCTGTACGCCGAAGACGTCGCGCAGCGGCGTCGGGAGCAGTTCGTTGCAGGAGAGCTGACCCGTCTTCGTCAGGGCGTCGTCCACGCAGCTGTAGTAGTCGCGGTAGACCAGCTGGACCGTGAAGGTCGCCGCCACGATCGCCAGCGCCAGCGCCGCCGTCACCAGGCCGCTGAGCGCGGCCGTGCGCTGGGGGCGGGCCCCGGGGCGCGGGCTTGCGGAGCCGGCCGGGGCTCCCGGAGCGGCGACCGGAGCCGGGGCCGGAGCCGGGGCCGGAGCCGGGGCGGGGGGCGCGGGAGCCGTCGGGGCGGGGGAGCCCTCGGTGGAGGCGGCCGGTGCCGTGGCGGGCTTGGCGCGCAGGGAGCTGATGCCCCAGTAGAGGGCCAGCGCGCCGAGCAGCAGGGCGATCTCCGGGAAGTCGAAGAGCGCGAAGAAGAACGCCCACATGCCCGACAGGAGCGCGTAGCGGGCGCGCCGCTGGGCGGGGTCCGTCGGGTCCCAGCGCAGCGCCGGGCCCTGCTGGCCGCCGCCGGGGCCGCCGCCGGAGCCGCCGCCCTGCTGGTCACCGTTCGGGCGGCTGCCGAAGCCGCCGGAGGAGCGGCCGGGCTGCCGCGGGCTCCACTGGCTGCCCCAGGCGGGCCGCTCGGACCGGTCGTCGCCCGAGTCGTCGTCGCCGTTCTCGGGGCGGCGCGGCTGCCACGGCTGGTCCGGCCGGCCCTCGGGGGGCGGCGCGAACGGATTGTTCTCGTCCCCGGACGTCCCGGAGGTCCCGGGCGTCGACCCGGACGTGGACGCGGGCGTGGACGTGGACTCCGTGGACGGGCGGTGGCGGTCCGGCATGTGGTGAACGTCTTCCCCTCAGACCCGGTGTGCGCAAAGGGCCTTGTGTTGTCGTGTCCGTCCGTTCGGGACGGCTCCCTCCCAGACGCTACCCCCCGGCTCCGCCCCCGTCCCGTGGGGGCGGCTCGGTGTGCCGGTATCGTTGCTGACGGTCGGCTCGTTCGTAGGGTTCCCCGTGTCGAGGGGCGCGATTCATTCGTACGACCACACAAACAAGGAGTTTCCCCCGTGGCTGCCGCCCGCCTCGTCGTCCTGGTCTCCGGGTCGGGGACGAACCTGCAAGCCCTGCTCGACGCCATCGGTGACGATCCCGAGGCGTACGGCGCCGAGATCGTCGCCGTCGGCGCCGACCGCGACGGCATCGCCGGTCTCGAGCGGGCCGAGCGCGCCGGGCTGCCGGCCTTCGTGTGCCGGGTCAAGGACCACGCTTCGCGCGAGGACTGGGACCGGGCGCTCACCGAGGCGACCGCCGCGTACGCACCGGACCTGATCGTCTCGGCCGGGTTCATGAAGATCCTCGGCAAGGAGTTCCTGTCCCGGTTCGGCGGGCGGATCGTCAACACGCACCCGGCCCTGCTGCCCAGTTTTCCCGGTGCCCACGGAGTGCGGGACGCGCTCGCGCACGGCGTGAAGGTCACCGGATGCACCGTCCACTTCGTCGACGACGGCGTCGACACCGGCCCGATCATCGCCCAGGGTGTGGTCCAGGTCCGGGACGAGGACGACGAAGCCGCTCTCCACGAGCGCATCAAGGAAGTCGAGCGCACGCTGCTCGTCGAGGTCGTGGGGCGTCTGGCCCGGCACGGCTACCGCATTGAGGGACGAAAGGTTCATGTCGGTGAATAAGCCCATCCGTCGCGCGTTGATCAGTGTCTACGACAAGACGGGGCTGGAAGAGCTCGCCCGCGGGCTGCACGAGAACGGCGTCGAGCTGGTCTCCACCGGCTCCACCGCCGCGAAGATCGCCGCCGCCGGGGTCCCGGTCACCAAGGTCGAGGAGCTCACCGGCTTCCCCGAGTGCCTGGACGGCCGCGTCAAGACCCTGCACCCGCGCGTGCACGCCGGAATCCTCGCCGACCTGCGCCTGGACGCGCACCGCGCGCAGCTCGCCGAGCTGGGCGTCGAGCCGTTCGAGCTGGTCGTCGTGAACCTCTACCCGTTCCGGGAGACGGTCGCCTCCGGCGCCACGGCCGACGAGTGCGTCGAGCAGATCGACATCGGCGGCCCCTCCATGGTCCGCGCCGCCGCCAAGAACCACCCCTCCGTCGCCGTCGTCACCTCCCCGGCGCGCTACGGCGACGTCCTCGCCGCCGTCCAGGCGGGCGGCTTCGACATGGCCGCCCGCAAGCGCCTGGCCGCCGAGGCGTTCCAGCACACCGCCGCGTACGACGTCGCCGTCGCCTCCTGGTTCGCCGACGACTACGCCGCCGCCGACACTGCGTCTGATAGCGGCTCCGCCGCGGGCGGCTTCCCCGACTTCCTCGGCGCCACGTACACCCGTGAGAACGTCCTGCGCTACGGCGAGAACCCGCACCAGGGCGCCGCGCTGTACGTCGACGGCACCGGCGGGCTGGCCGAGGCGGAGCAGCTGCACGGCAAGGAGATGTCGTACAACAACTACACGGACACCGACGCCGCGCGCCGGGCCGCGTACGACCACACCGAGCCGTGCGTCGCGATCATCAAGCACGCGAACCCCTGCGGCATCGCGGTCGGCGCCGACGTCGCCGAGGCGCACCGCAAGGCGCACGCGTGCGACCCGCTGTCGGCCTTCGGCGGAGTGATCGCCGTCAACCGCCCGGTCTCCGTGGCCATGGCGGAGCAGGTCGCCGAGATCTTCACCGAGGTCATCGTCGCGCCCGACTACGAGGACGGCGCGGTCGAGGTGCTCGCCCGCAAGAAGAACATCCGCGTGCTGCGCGCCCCCGGCGCCCCGTCCGCCCCGGTCGAGGTCAAGCCGATCGACGGCGGCGCGCTGCTCCAGGTCACCGACCGCCTCCAGGCGGACGGCGACGACCCGGCCAACTGGACCCTCGCCACCGGCGAGGCGCTCTCCGCCGACGAGCTGGCCGAGCTGGCCTTCGCCTGGCGCGCCTGCCGCGCCGTCAAGTCCAACGCCATCCTGCTCGCCAAGGACGGCGCGAGCGTCGGCGTGGGCATGGGCCAGGTCAACCGCGTCGACTCCGCGAAGCTCGCCGTCGAGCGGGCGGGCGAGGAGCGGGCACGCGGCTCGTACGCCGCGTCGGACGCGTTCTTCCCGTTCCCCGACGGCCTGGAGATCCTCACCGCGGCGGGCGTCAAGGCCGTGGTCCAGCCGGGCGGTTCGGTCCGCGACGAGCAGGTCGTCGAGGCGGCGAAGAAGGCGGGCGTGACGATGTACTTCACGGGCACGCGCCACTTCTTCCACTGAGCGTCCCACTGAGCGTTCCGCTGAGGCTCCCGCTGTCTTCCGCCGGCGCGGTGGGCGTCGGGAGCTGAAACGGCGAAGGCCGTAACCCGCCCCGGAGGGGGGTTACGGCCTTCGCCGCGCCCGAAGGGCTCAGTACCGCGGGCGGTTGAACCAGGCGCCGCCGTCCGACTTGGCGCAGAACACGATGATCAGGATGCCCAGGACCAGGCTGACGAGGGCGAAGATGTTCCCGGTCAGCAGGCTGAACAGGCTGAACAGCGTGATGACCGAGGCGTAGATGATCGCCGAGATGCGGATGCCGCCGCGGCCCTTGGAGAACTTGGCGGCGGTGAGAATGGCCCACAGGGCGAAGCCGGCGATGAGGATCGCCGCGAAGATCATGGCGCCCATGCCGACGGCGGCGGCCTTGTCCGCGTCCGCGCTGCTGATCTCCGGCGAGCCGGAGATCATCTCCATGATCCAGGCGCTGGCGATGAGGACGAAGACCGCGCCGGCCGCCTGCAGGCCGCCCAGAATGAAGAGCATGACCCGTGCGGCCTTGACGCCCCCGGGCATTTCCATCGGCACGCCCGGGTAGCCGCCGCCGTACGCCGGGGCCGGCGGCGGGGCGGCCGGGTAGCCGTAGCCGGGCTGCTGGGGCTGGCCCTGCTGCGGGTAGCCGTAACCGGGCTGCTGCGGCTGGCCCTGCGGCTGGCCGTAGGGGTTGTTCGGGTCGCCGAAACTCATGGCGTGTTCCTCCGTTGATGGGTGCGGGGACGGCGCGGCCCGCGCGGAGGAACGAACTTTCACATGTATTGAGCGGTTTGGCCCCCCGGCACTGCCCGCGGCACTGCGCGGATCATCGTGGTCGTACCATCTCCTTTTTGTCCAGTCGGAATCTGTACGTGTTGTGCAAGTGCAACCTGGCGTTCCACTGGGGTGCGCGAATTGGAACCCGGGCGGGTTCATCCGCGAGGATGGGGCCATGACCGCCCAGATTCTCGATGGCAAGGCCACCGCAGCAGCGATCAAGTCCGACCTGGCCGCCCGTGTGGCGGCCCTGAAGACCAAGGGCATCACACCCGGTCTCGGCACCATCCTGGTCGGCGACGACCCGGGCAGCCAGAAGTACGTCGCGGGCAAGCACCGCGACTGCGCCGAGGTCGGCATCGCCTCCATCCAGCGGGAACTGCCCGCCACCGCCACGCAGGAGGAGATCGAGGCGGTCGTACGCGAACTGAACGAGGACCCCGACTGCACCGGGTACATCGTGCAGCTGCCGCTCCCCAAGGGCATCGACGAGAACCGCATCCTCGAGCTCATGGACCCGTCCAAGGACGCGGACGGCCTCCACCCGATGAACCTCGGGCGCCTCGTGCTGAACGAGCCCGCCCCGCTGCCCTGTACCCCGAACGGCATCATCACGCTGCTGCGCGCGCACGGCGTCGAGATCAGCGGCGCGGAGGTCGTCGTCGTCGGCCGCGGCACGACCATCGGGCGCCCGATGCCGCTGCTGCTCACGCGCAAGTCCGAGAACGCCACGGTCACGCAGTGCCACACGGGTACGCGCGACCTCGCCGCGCACCTGCGCCGCGCCGACATCATCGTGGCCGCGGCGGGCGTACCGCACCTGATCAAGCCCGAGGACGTCAAGCCGGGCGCCGCCGTCCTGGACGTGGGCGTCAGCCGGGACGAGAGCGGCAAGATCGTCGGTGACGTCCACCCCGGCGTCGCCGAGGTGGCCGGGTGGCGCGCCCCGAACCCGGGCGGCGTGGGCCCGATGACCCGGGCGCAGCTGCTGGTCAACGTCGTCGAGGCGGCGGAGCGCGCCGCCACCGCGAGCTGAGCCGGACCGGAGAGGGCGACCCCATGGGCGTACGGGCGAACGAGGACCCCGCGACCGCGACCGCTGCCGCCGAGGCGGCGCCGGTCGGCACCGATGCGGCCGCGGCCGGCGGCTCCACGGCACCCGGGCCCGCGGGGCACGAAGCCGCCGAGGACGAGGCGCCGGCCGGCGCCTCGGGCCCCGGCGAGGGCGTCCACGCGCCCGGTGCCGCCGACGGCGTCCCCCCGGACGCGGGCGCCGACAGCCCCGCGAGCCCCGCACAGGAGCCCCAGCCGGGCGGCAAGCCCCCGGCTGCAGGCACCGCGCCCGAGGTCGAGCCCGGCTCGTCGGCAGATGCCGCGCCCGAGGCCCTGCAGGATGCGACCGGCAACGCCGCAGGCGCCGCGCCGGAGGCCTCGCAGGACCAGCCCGCCAACGCCGTAGGCACCGCGCCCGAGGCCCCGCAGGCCGGGACCGACAAGGGCAGCACGGACGCGGGCGCCGCGTCCGAGGCCCCGCAGGCCGGGACCGACAAGGACAGCACGGACGCGGGCACCGCGCCCGAGGCCCCGCAGGCGCAGGCGCAGGACGGCACGGGCGCCGGTACCGCGCAGGAGGACGCGCCCGCGCCGCGGCACACGCGGCGGCCGCCCGCCATGACGCGGGACACCGCGCGGCCCGAGGGCGGCGGGCGGGCGGCGCCCGGGGACGCGCCCGCGCCCGCGCGCCAGTGGCCGCTGCTGACCGTGCTCGGGGTCGCCACCCTCGGGCTGGTCGTCGTCGGGCTCGACCCCTTCCCGCAGGCGCCGCGGATCGGGGCCATCCTCATCGGCCTCGCCCTGCTCACCGGCGCCGCGCTGCGCCGCGCCGTGCCGTCCGTCGGCATGCTCGCCGTACGGTCGCGCTTCACCGACATGGTCACGTACGGCCTGCTCGGCGTGGTGATCGTGCTGCTGGCGCTGATGACGCAGCCCAACCCGTGGCTGGAGATCCCGTTCCTGGAGAAAGCCGTCCGGTTCACGGTGCGTTAGAGGCGCGTACCTTCCGTGCACACATGGGGTGACAGACCGACCCAGCCCCGCGCGAGAGGGACGTTCGCCCCATGGTCAAGATCAAGGTGGCCACCCCCGTCGTCGAACTCGACGGCGACGAGATGGCCCGCATCGTCTGGCGGTTCATCAAGGAGCGGCTGATCCTGCCGTACGTGGATGTCGAGCTGCGCTCCTTCGACCTCGGCATCCAGCACCGCGACGCCACCCGCGACCAGGTGACGGCCGACGCCGCGCGGGCCGTCAAGGAGTACGGCGTCGGCGTCAAGTGCCCCACGATCACACCGGACGAGGCGCGCGTCGCCGAGTTCGGTCTCAAGGCGAGGTACCGCCCGCCCGGCGCGACCCTGTGGGAGGCGCTCGGCGGCGCGGTCTTCCGCGAGCCGGTCCTCGTGGGCGCCGCGCCGCGCCCGGCCAGACCGGTCGTCATCGGCCGCCATCCCTTCGGGGACCAGTACCGGGCCACCGAGCTCAGGGTCCCCGGCCCCGGCACGCTCACCCTCGCCTTCACCCCCGCTGCCACCACCACCGGTCCCGCCGCCGACCCGGTCGAGCTGGAGGTGTACGCGTTCGAGGGCCCGGGCGTCGCGCTCGCGATGTACAACGTCGACGCGTCCATCCGCGACTTCGCGCGCGCCTCCTTCCGCTACGGGCTGGCCCGCGGCTACCCGGTGTACCTCTCGACGAAGAACACCGTCCTGAAGAAGTACGACGGCCGCTTCAAGGACCTCTTCCAGGAGGTCTTCGACACGGAGTTCACGGAGGACTTCGACGCCGCCGGGCTGACGTACGAGCACCGCCTCGTCGACGACATGGCCGCCTCGGCCCCGGCGGGCGAGGGCGGCTACGTCTGGGCGTGCAAGAACTACGACGGCGACGTCCAGTCCGACGCCCTGGTGCGGTGGGCCGGTTCGCCCGGGCTGATGACCTCCGTGCTCATGGCCCCCGACGGCCGGACCGTCGTGACGGAGGCCGCGCACGGCACCGTCACCCGCCACTACCGCCGCCACCAGCAGGGCAAGGCGACGTCCACCAACCCGGTCGCCTGCGTCCACGCCTGGACCCGGGGTCTGGCGCACCGGGGCCGCCTGGACGGCACACCCGAGGTCGTCGACTTCGCCGAGGCGCTGGAGGAGGTCTGCGCCGAGACCGTCGAGGGCGGCCAGCTGACGAAGGACCTCGCCGCCCTGGTCTCCGGGGACCAGCCGTGGCTGACCACGGAACAGTTCCTGGAGACCCTCGACACCGGGCTGCAGAAGAAGATGGCGGCCCGCTGACGGCGGGGGCGACGGCGACCGTCCCCTCCCCCGAGCAGGACGGGCGCCGTCACCTGCGTAAAGAGTCATGGACGCGCCAAGAGAGGGCAAGGTGTGTCCGGTCCCTGTAGCGCGGAGGTGACCATTCCGGCATGGTGTGATCGACCCGCAACGGATGCGAAACTGGGGCGGCGACAGGACGACCCGGCGTGTGGGGGCACCCGGCCCGTCCCGTTCGCGCCCCTGCGCCCCCGCCCGAGGAACTGACATCCTGGCTACGCGCATCCCCCTCGGTGACACCCGTTCCGGGGGGCGGCAAGGGGGCACGCGGAGCGGGGAGCACATCAGGCACGTACGGGGGACAAGGGGGAGGCAATGCCTCGTTGGAAGGCGCTACCGGAGGAGCTCGACCCACAGGTCAAGGAGTTCACCCAGCAGCTGCGCCGGCTGGTGGACCGCAGCGGACTGAGCATCGCCGCGGTCTCGGACCGCACCGGTTACAGCAAGACGTCGTGGGAGCGCTATCTCAACGGGCGCCTGCTCGCGCCCAAGCGGGCGATCGTCGCCCTGGCCGAGGTCACCGGCACCAATCCGGTGCACCTGACCACCATGTGGGAGCTGGCGGAGCGGGCCTGGAGCCGCGCCGAGATGCGCCACGACATGACGATGGAAGCGATACGCATCTCCCAGGCGCGCGCCGCGCTCGGTGAGTTCGGCGGTGACGCCGGCCCCGGTGCCGACGGCTCGTCCCGTACGAAGACGGCGAAGAGGGCGAAGCCGGCGCAGGCGGCGACGTCCGTACAGGCGTCCCCGGGCGCCGACGGCGGTGCTGGGAGCGGCGGCGCGGGCGCCGTCCGTCCGTCCGTCATACCGCCCGACGGAGGCCCCAACGGCCCCGCCCGGCGCGGCCCGGCGACCCGGCCCGCGCCCACGCCCACGGAGCGGGCGCCCGAGTCCGCACCCGCGCGGGCGCGGCGGCGGGGCGGCAAGAGCAAGGTGCCCATGGTCCTCGCGGGCGTGCTCGGCGTCCTGCTGGTGGCCGTCGGCGCCTATTTGGTCTCGGGCCTCGGCGGCGACGAGGACGGCCCGGGCGGCACACCCGTGGCGAAGTCGCCGTCCGCCTCGCCCAGCACCAGCGCGTCCGAGCCGGTGCCCGAGGGCGTCAAGTGCACCGGCGACGACTGCACGGGCCAGGACCCGGAGGCCATGGGCTGCGGCGGCCAGTACGCCACGACGGTCGCCTCCGCGACGGTCGGCACGGCGAAGGTCGAGGTCCGCTACAGCAAGACGTGCGGCGCCGCGTGGGCCCGGCTCACCCAGGCGAAGGCGGGCGACACCGTCCGGATCACGTCCGGCGACGCGACCCAGAACGGCGCCGTGAAGATCGACACGGACGCCTACACGCCGATGGTCGCGGCCGCCGAGGCCGCCGACGCGAAGGCGTGCGCCACACTCGCGACCGGCACCAAGGGCTGCACCACCGAGGAGTGAGCGCCCACGCGTGAGCGCCCCGGGGCGGGCTCCCACGCGTGAGCGCCCAGGGGCGGGCGGGCCGCGGGTGATTCAGTGAGCCGCGACACAAGGGGGCGGGGGTTGAGGGGGGCCCGGGTCGGATAGCCTGACCGCTGGATATCTCTTCACGTCGAGACACCGATCGATCACCCGGTCGATCCACCGGCCGCTCAGCCGGTCGGCTCAACGGAGAGGGGTGTCCAGCACCAGGGGCAGGGACCCCCACCGCCAGCTGTCTTACGGAGATCGCCATGACCCGCACTCCCGTGAATGTCACCGTGACCGGCGCGGCCGGCCAGATCGGTTACGCGCTGCTCTTCCGCATCGCCTCCGGCCATCTGCTCGGCGCGGACGTGCCGGTCAAGCTCCGCCTCCTGGAGATCCCGCAGGGCCTCAAGGCCGCCGAGGGCACCGCGATGGAGCTCGACGACTGCGCGTTCCCGCTGCTGCGCGGCATCGACATCACCGACGACCCGAACGTCGCCTTCGACGGCGCCAACGTCGCGCTGCTCGTCGGCGCCCGCCCGCGTACGAAGGGCATGGAGCGCGGCGACCTGCTGGAGGCCAACGGCGGCATCTTCAAGCCGCAGGGCAAGGCCATCAACGACCACGCCGCGGACGACATCAAGGTGCTCGTCGTCGGCAACCCGGCCAACACCAACGCGCTCATCGCGCAGGCCGCCGCCCCGGACGTACCGGCCGAGCGCTTCACCGCGATGACCCGCCTGGACCACAACCGCGCGCTGTCGCAGCTGGCGAAGAAGACCGGTTCCCAGGTCTCCGACATCAAGAAGCTGACGATCTGGGGCAACCACTCGGCCACCCAGTACCCGGACATCTTCCACGCCACCATCGGCGGCAAGAACGCCGCCGAGGTCGTCAACGACGAGAAGTGGCTGGCCGACGACTTCATCCCGACCGTCGCCAAGCGCGGCGCCGCCATCATCGAGGCCCGTGGCGCCTCGTCGGCCGCCTCCGCCGCGAACGCCGCGATCGACCACGTGTACACGTGGGTGAACGGCACCGCCGAGGGCGACTGGACCTCCATGGCCATCCCGTCGGACGGCTCCTACGGCGTCCCGGAGGGCCTGATCTCCTCCTTCCCGGTCACCTGCAAGGACGGCCGGTACGAGATCGTCCAGGGCCTGGACATCAACGACTTCTCGCGCTCGCGCATCGACGCGTCGGTGCAGGAGCTGGTGGAGGAGCGCGACGCGGTCCGCGGTCTCGGCCTGATCTGAGGGACCCGTCGCCGGACGGAGTCCGGCGCGGCTCCTCGAAGCCTGTGAGGCCCGCCAGGGCCGAGCAGTGCGAGAGGAGCCATCGAGGATGGGTCGCCGTTCGCGGTCTCGGCCTGATCCGACCTCACGAGTCCGTACGCGTACGGACCTCGCCGCCCCCGGTAGCCGACCGCTGCCGGGGGCGCGGTGTTTCCGTGGCGCCCGACGCGCCCCCGGCTGCCCCGCCCGCGACGCCCTCCACGTACGGCCGCCGCAGCCGCAGGAACGGCAGTTCGATGGCGTGGTACGTCACGAACGACACCGCCACCGTCAGCGGCAGCGCCACCAGCAGCGTCAGCAGGAACGCCTCGCCCACCGGGGGCAGCACGCCGGGGAACCAGGCGTACTCGCACAGCAGCGTCAGCACCATGAAGTGCGTCAAGTACACCGAGAAGCTGACCTCACCAAGCCGGGCCAGCCACCGTGACACCCGGCCCTGCCCGCCGCCGGACCCGTCCTTCCCGCCCTCCCCGGCCGCCGCCACGTACGCGACGACCACCAGCGCCCACACGGCCCCCTCGGCGCCGCTCCACGCCAGCTTCAGCGGGCTGTCGGAGACGTAGCCGTGGAGCTGGTTGTACGACCAGAGCGCCCCCAGCGCGAGGCTCAGCGCCCCCGGCGCCAGCCACCGGGCCGCCGCCCGCAGCCGCTCGCGGTGGTGCGCGTACGCCCAGGCGGCCAGCATCCCCAGCAGGAACTGGTCGATGCGCCCCGCCAGGCCCAGGTAGAGCGCCGCCGTGTGCGGCGCGGGCGACGGGCTGCTGAGCCAGACCAGAGCCCGCAGCAGGGACACGGCGGCCAGCAGGCGCAGCAGGGCGCCCGGTCCACGCTCCGTCAGGAGCCGGTTGAGCAGCGGGAAGACCAGGTAGAACTGCATCTCCACGCAGAGCGTCCAGAACACGCCCCCGTAGGGCAGGCTCGGCGTCGCGAACGTCAGGATGCGCAGCAGGTCCTGGAAGGTCGGCAGGGAGACGTGGGTCGCCAGGCCGAGGACGGCGATCACCAGGTACAGCGGGTAGACGCGCAGCAGCCGGTTGGTGAGGAAGCGGCCGTAGCGGATCGGGCGGCCGTGCGCGCCGACGGTGAAGATGAAGCCGGACAGCACCATGAAGAGCGCGACGCCCGTGTGGCCTTCGAAGACGAGGGTGGCGGCGGGGTTCGCCGAGTACAGCCAGTCGGTCCCGGCGACGAAGCGCGGCCGCCCCTCGATGCGCGCGCTCAGCAGCTGGCAGCCGTGGTAGAGCACCACGAGCACAGCGGCGACGGCCCGCAGGTGGTCGACGGGGGCGAGGTAGACGCGGTCGTCGCTGCTGCGCATGGACGCACCCTAGGTCGCCCCGGTCGTGGGGCCGGGGAGCGACGCTCCTTCCGGTCATCCATTCGGATCATTGCGTAAGTGCGATCGAATGTAGTACTTCTTATACATGAGCGAGCAGGTGCACAACAGGCTGGCGATGGTCCGGGCCGAGCGGAAGGTGTCGCGACAGGCCCTCGCGGAGGCCGTGGGCGTCCACTACCAGACCATCGGCTACATCGAGCGGGGCCAGTACAACCCCAGCCTCGACCTGGCGTTGAAGATGGCCCGCTTCTTCCGGCTGCCGGTGGAAGCGCTGTTCTCGCTGGAGCCGTTCCAGCCGCTCACCAGTGAGATCTACGGGGAAAACGGGAGGAACCAGTAACCATGACCAGGTCCACGACCACGACCACGCCCATGAGCACGGCCATGACGGCGACCGCCACGCGCCACGACCGGCGGATGTACGCGCTGATGAACCGGCGCGAGGCCACCGCGCTGTACGCCACGGCGGCGCGCAGGCGCGCGGTGGTGGGGGCGCACGTCCTGATGACGCTCGCCTCCATCGCCCTGTGGCTCCTCATGGTGCTGGACGGCGACGCCCTCTGGCCCGCCGTCGCCCTGCTCGCGCTGGTGCTGCCCTGGTGCGTCGCCACCGGCGCCATCAACGCCGCCACGCGGGGCCTGCTCGAACTGCGCGGCCGGATGCTCGACGAGCGCCAGCTCACCGAGCGTGACCGCGTGCGGGCGCTGGCGCACCGGATCACCACCGGGCTCCTGCTCCTCGCCGCCGCCGGCATGGGCGCCGTGACGTGGTTCGCCGAGGTGCGGTTCGAGGGGCTCGCGTTCGCCGTGCTGTTCAGCGCGCTCGTCATCCACTGGGTGATGCCGCTGTGGGTGGCCGGACTGCGCGCGGAGGACGAGCCCGACCCGTACGGGGACCCCGTAGCCGAGTGAGCAAACCCACTTTCGCGAACTGATTCCGCATGCTTTCCGCCTCCCCGGGCAGGGTCACCGGTCGCCGACCACCGTCGGTGACGACCACCCGAGCAGGACAGGCACAACGGAAGGCAGAACGCGACCGTGGCGGAACAACAGACCATCCACGTGGGCGGAGAGTGGCGCTCGGCCGCATCCGGAGCCACCAGGGACATCCTCGACCCGGCCGACGCCACGACCCTCGCGGTCGTGGCGGAAGGCGGCGCCGAGGACACGGACGCCGCCGTCGCCGCCGCCCGCGCGGCGTTCGACGGGGGCCGCGGCGCCTGGCCGCGCACCCCCGTCGCCGAGCGGGCCGCACTGCTGCGCCGCGTCGCCGACCTGCTCGTGCGCGACCGCGAGAAGCTCGGCCTGCTGGAGAGCCGCGACGCCGGCAAGACCCTCGAAGAGGGCCGGATCGACGTCGACTGCGTCGCCGACGCCTTCCGCTACTACGCCGACCTCGTCGCCGCCGAGAGCGGCGGCCGCGTCGTCGACGCCGGCTCGCCCGACGTCCACAGCGTCGTCGTCCACGAACCCGTCGGCGTGTGCGCGCTGATCACGCCCTGGAACTACCCGCTGCTCCAGGCCAGTTGGAAGATCGCCCCGGCCCTCGCCGCGGGCAACACCTTCGTCGTCAAGCCCAGCGAGATCACCCCGCTGACCACGGTCGCCCTCATCGAGCTGCTGGTGGAGGCGGGCCTCCCAGCCGGTGTCGCCAACCTCGTCACCGGCCCCGGCGACCCCGTCGGCGCCCGCCTCGCCGAACACCCCGACGTCGACCTGGTGTCGTTCACCGGCGGCCTCGTCAGCGGTACGAAGGTGATGCGCGCCGCCGCCGACACCGTCAAGAAGGTCGCCCTCGAACTGGGCGGCAAGAACCCCAACGTCGTCTTCGCCGACGCCTGCGCGACCGACGAGGGCTTCGACACCGCCGTCGACCAGGCGCTCAACGCCGCCTTCATCCACAGTGGTCAGGTCTGCTCGGCCGGCTCCCGCCTCATCGTCGAGGAGTCGGTGCGCGAGCGCTTCGTCGCCGAACTCGCCCGCCGCGCCGAGAAGATCCGCATCGGCCGCGGCACCGACGAGGGCGTCGAGTGCGGCCCGCTCGTCTCCGCCCAGCAGCTCGCCCGCACCGAGGAGTACGTCGCCTCCGCCCTCGCCGAGGGCGCGGTCCTGCGCGCGGGCGGCGAACGCCCCGGCGGCCCCGAGCACGCGAGCGGCTACTTCTACCGCCCGACCGTCCTCGACCAGTGCCACCGCGCCATGCGCGTCGTACGCGAGGAGGTCTTCGGTCCCGTCCTGACCGTCGAGACCTTCCGTACGGAGGACGAGGCCGTCGCCCTCGCCAACGACACCGAGTACGGCCTCGCGGGCGGCGTCTGGACCGCCGACCCCGGCCGGGCGCGGCGCGTCGCCGGGCGGCTGCGCCACGGCACCGTCTGGATCAACGACTTCCACCCCTACCTGCCGCAGGCGGAGTGGGGCGGCTTCGGCAAGAGCGGCATCGGGCGCGAGCTCGGCCCCTCCGGGCTCGCCGAGTACCGCGAGTCCAAGCACGTCTACCAGAACCTGGCCCCGCGCCCCGTGCGCTGGTTCGCGGGCTGACCAGCGGGAGAACCTTGTGAACAGCGACACCCACGCGTACGACCACGACCACGAGCACGAGTACGACTACGTCATCGTTGGCGGCGGGACCGCCGGTTCCGTCATCGCGCACCGCCTCACGGCCGACCCCGACGTCACCGTCGCCGTCATCGAGGGCGGCCCCAGCGACGTCGACCGCCCCGACGTCCTCACCCTGCGCCGCTGGATGGGCCTCCTCGGCGGCGACCTGGACTACGACTACCCCACCACCCCGCAGCCACGCGGCAACTCCCACATCCGGCACAGCCGCGCCCGCGTGCTGGGCGGCTGCTCCTCCCACAACACCCTCATCTCCTTCAAGCCACTGCCGTCCGACTGGGACGAGTGGGAGGAGGCGGGCGCCGAGGGCTGGCACGCGGCCGCCATGGACCCGTACTACGACAAGCTCCTCAACAACATCGTGTCGGTCGACGAGAAGGACCGGAACGCCATCGCCCGCGACTTCGTCGACGCCGCCCAGGCCGCGCTCGGCGTCCCGCGCGTCGAGGGCTTCAACGAGAAGCCCTTCCACGAGGGCGTCGGCTTCTTCGACCTCGCCTACCACCCCGAGACCAACAAGCGCTCGTCGGCGTCGGTCGCGTACCTCCACCCGATCATGGACCAGCGGCCCAACCTCCGGCTGATGCTGGAGACCTGGGCGTACCGGCTGGAGTTCGACGGCACGACGGCACGCGGTGTCCACGTCCGTACCAAGGACGGCGAGGAGCGGCTCGTCACCGCCCGCCGCGAGGTCGTCGTCTGCGCCGGTGCCGTGGACACGCCCCGGCTGCTGCTGCACTCCGGCATCGGCCCCAAGGCCGACCTGGAGAAGCTGGGCATCCCGGTGGTGCACGACCTGCCGGGCGTCGGCGAGAACCTCCTCGACCACCCCGAGTCGGTCATCGTCTGGGAGACCCACGGGCCCATCCCCGAGAACTCCGCCATGGACAGCGACGCGGGTCTCTTCGTCCGCCGCGACCCGCAGTCGCCGGGGCCGGACCTGATGTTCCACTTCTACCAGATCCCCTTCACCGACAACCCCGAGCGCCTCGGCTACGAACGCCCCGCGCACGGCGTGTCGATGACGCCGAACATCCCCAAGCCGCGCAGCCGCGGGCGGCTCTACCTCACCAGCGCCGACCCCGAGGTCAAGCCGGCCCTCGACTTCCGCTACTTCACGGACGAGGACGACTACGACGGCCGCACCCTCGTCGACGGCATCCGCCTCGCGCGCGAGATCGCCAAGACCGAGCCGCTGGCCGGCTGGCTCAAGCGCGAGGTCTGCCCCGGGCCGGAGGTCACCGACGAGGAGGAGCTCAGCGCGTACGCCCGGCAGGTCGCGCACACCGTCTACCACCCGGCCGGCACCTGCCGGATGGGCGCCGAGGGCGACGAACTCGCCGTCGTCGCCCCCGACCTGAAGGTCCGGGGCCTGGACGGCATCCGGATCGCCGACGCGTCCGTCTTCCCGACCATTCCGGCCGTCAACCCGATGATCGGCGTGCTGATGGTCGGGGAGAAGGCCGCCGATCTGCTGCGAGGTGACGCCCGATGAGCACTCCTGCGAGTACCCCCGTCTTCTCCGTCCAGGGCCTGTGGAAGGTCTTCGGCCCCAAGGCCGAGCGCATACCCGGCTCGCCCGAGCTGGCCGCCCTCCCCGCCGCCGAGCTGCGCGAGCGCACCGGCTGCACCGCCGCCGTCCGCGACGTCTCCTTCGACGTGCGCAAGGGCGAGGTCTTCGTCGTCATGGGCCTCTCCGGCTCCGGCAAGTCCACCCTCGTCCGCTGCCTGACCCGGCTCATCGAGCCGACCTCCGGCACCGTCGCCATCGACGGCGAGGACGTCACGGCCATGGACAAGAACCGGCTGCGCGAACTGCGCCGCCACCGCGCCGCCATGGTCTTCCAGCACTTCGGCCTGCTGCCGCACCGCACGGTCCTCGACAACGTCGCCTACGGCCTCGAGATCCAGGGCGTCGCGCGCGCCGAGCGCCGCGCCAAGGCCGCCGAGGTCGTCGCCAAGGTCGGCCTGGAGGGCATGGAGGACCGCACGCCCGCCCAGCTCTCCGGCGGCCAGCAGCAGCGCGTGGGCCTCGCCCGCGCCCTCGCCGTCGACCCCGAGGTGCTGCTCTTCGACGAGCCGTTCAGCGCGCTGGACCCGCTCATCCGGCGGGACATGCAGGAGGAGGTCGTACGCCTCCACCGTGAGGAGGGCCGCACGATGGTCTTCATCACCCACGACCTCAACGAGGCGCTGCGCCTCGGCGACCGCATCGCCCTGATGCGCGACGGCCGGATCGTGCAGCTCGGCACGCCCGAGGAGATCGTCGGCGCGCCCGCCGACGCGTACGTCCGCGACTTCGTGCGCGACGTGCCGCGCGAGCAGGTGATGACGGTACGCACCGCCATGCGGCCGCCCTGCGACGCCGACGGCGCCACCGAGTCGGCGGCGGCCGTCACCCCGGGCGCGACCGTCTCCGAGGCCATCGAGGCGGTCGCCCGCAGCGGCGGCCCGGTGCGCGTCGTCGACGGCGGCCGGTGGGTGGGGGTCGTGGACCACAAGGACCTGCTGTCGGTGGTGGCGGGAATCCCCACCGGCGAGGCGGCAGCCACGAGTGACCCCGCCGCCGGGCGGAAGGCGGCGGCATGACCGCAGCCGTCACCACCCCCGTCCATCAGAGTGAGCGCGGACGGCAGTCCCGGCTGCCGACCGCCGTGCGTCTCCTCCGCGGGTACTGGCCGCTGGCCGCCGCGCTCGTCGTCCTTCCGCTCGGCGCCCTCCTCGCGGGCGGCGGCAGCTGGCCCGCCGCGCTCGAAGTCGACCTCTCCGGCCCGCTCGGCTCGACCAGCGACTGGATCATCGACCACCGTGACAGCCACCCCCTGTTCCTCTACTTCTTCGGGCACATCAGCAACGCCGTCGTCCTCTCCGTGCGCGCCGTCTACCTCGTGCTGCTCGCCGCCGGATGGGCCGGTGTCACCGCCGCCGCGGGCGTCATCGCCTGGCGCGTCGCGGGCCTGCGCCTCGGGCTCACCGCCGTCGGCGCGTTCGCCGTGTGCGGGCTGCTCGGCATGTGGGTGCCCACCATGCAGACCCTCGCCCTGATGGTCGTCGCCGTGGCCGCGTCCGTCGCGCTCGGCGCGCTGCTCGGCCTCGCGGCCGGTCTTTCGGACCGTACGTACCGGGCGCTGCGGCCCGTGCTCGACACCATGCAGGTGCTGCCCGCTTTCGCGTACCTGCTCCCCGTCGTCCTCGTCTTCGGCATCGGCGTACCGGCGGCCGTCCTCGCGACCGTCGTCTACGCCGCCCCGCCCATGGCCCGCCTCACCGCGCTGGGCCTGCGCGGCGCCGACGCGGGGGTGCTGGAAGCCTCCGCCTCGCTCGGCGCGACCGGGCGGCAGCGGCTGCTCACCGCGCGCCTCCCGCTGGCGCGCAAGGAGCTGCTCCTCGGCGTCAACCAGTCGATCATGATGGCGCTGTCCATGGCGGTCATCGCCTCCGTCATCGGTGCCGGCGGCCTCGGCGACCGCGTCTACCAGGCGCTCGCCTCCGTCGACGTCGGTGCCGCGCTCGCCGCGGGCATCCCGATCGTGCTGCTGGCCGTCGTGATGGACCGTACGGCGACGGGCGCGCGTTCCGGGGCCGGCGGCCGCCGCGAGTGGGCCGCCTGCGCGGTGGGCGTGGTGGCGGCCGCCGTGACCGGCCGGCTGGCCGGCGGGCTCAGCTGGCCCGCGGCGTGGCACCTCGACATCGCGGGGCCGGTCAACCGGGCCGTCGACTGGATGACCGCCCACCTCTACTCGGGCGTCCCCGTCGTCGGTGGCACGGCCGACTGGGCGGGCCACTTCACCCACTGGGTGCTCGACCCCGTCCGCGACGGCCTCCAGGCCCTGCCCTGGTGGACCCTCCTGCTGCTCGTCGGCGTGCTGGCGCTGCTGGTCGGCACCTGGCGCACGGCGCTGACGGCCGTCACCGCGATGGCCGCCATCGGGGTGCTCGGCGTCTGGGACGCGTCCCTCGACACGCTGTCGCAGGTGCTCGCCGCCGTGGCGGTCACGCTCGTGCTGGGCTTCGCCGTCGCGGTCGCCGCCGCGCGCAGTGCGCGGGTCGAACGCTGTCTGCGCCCGGTCCTGGACGTCTTCCAGACGATGCCGCAGTTCGTCTACCTCATCCCGGTGGTGGCCCTCTTCGGCGTGGGCCGCGCCCCGGCGGTCGCCGCCGCCGTGGTGTACGCGCTGCCCGCCGTCGTCCGCATCACCACGCAGGGCCTGCGGGGCGTCGACCCGGTGGCGCTGGAGTCGGCGCGGTCGCTGGGCGCGACGGGCTGGCAGCAGCTGCGCCAGGTCCAGCTCCCGCTCGCGCGGCCCGCGCTGCTGCTGGCCGTGAACCAGGCGGTCGTGCTCGTCCTCGCCGTCGTCATCATCGGCGGCCTGGTGGGCGGCGGGGCGCTCGGTTACGACGTCGTCTTCGGCCTCGCGCAGGGCGACCTGGCGACCGGCCTGGTCGCGGGCGCGGCGATCGTATGCCTGGGCCTGATGCTCGACCGGGTGACCCAGCCGACCGGAAAGGAGGCCGGACATGCTGCGTAAGCGCGTGATGGCCCCCCTGATCGCCGCCCTGACCCTGCTGCCACTGACGGCGTGCGGCGCGGCGGACATGACCAAGCAGGCGTCCCCGTACGCCGCCGCCCGGGGCGCGAAGACGGTCACGCTCTCCGTCCCCTCATGGGTGGGCGCGCAGGCCAACGTCGCCGTCGCCGAGTACCTCCTCGAACACGAGCTGGGCTACCGCGTCGACACCGTCCAGATCGACGAGGTGCCGGCCTGGGACGCGCTCAGCCAGGGCCGGGTGGACGCCCTCATGGAGGACTGGGGCCACCCGGAGGAGGAGAAGCGGTACGTCGACGACAAGAAGACCGTCGTACGCGGCGGCGACCTCGGCGTGACCGGCCACATCGGCTGGTACGTCCCCACGTACTTCGCCGAGGCCCACCCGGACGTCACCGACTGGAAGAATCTGAACAAGTACGCCGACCAGCTGCGGACGGCGGAGAGCGGCGGCAAGGGCCAGCTGCTCGACGGCTCCCCGTCGTACGTCACGAACGACAAGGCGCTCGTGAAGAACCTCGACCTGGACTACAAGGTCGTCTTCGCGGGCTCCGAGGCGGCGCAGATCACCCAGATCAAGCAGTTCGCCAAGGAGAAGAAGCCCTTCCTGACGTACTGGTACAAGCCGCAGTGGCTCTTCGAGAAGGTGCCGATGACGGAGGTGAAGCTGCCCGAGTACAAGGAGGGCTGCGACGCCGACCCGGAGAAGGTCGCCTGCGCGTACCCGCACACGCCGCTGCAGAAGTTCCTCAACGCCGACTTCGCCCGGAAGGGCGGGGAGGCGGCCGCCTTCCTGAAGAACTTCCGCTGGACGACGGAGGCGCAGAACGACGTCGCGCTGATGATCGCCGAGGAGAAGCTGTCGCCGGAGGAGGCCGCCGAGAAGTGGGTCAAGGCGAACGAGCCGACGTGGCGGGCGTGGCTTCCGTAACGCCGGTCACCGGCGGCGCACCTCGGCCATGAAGCAGCCGAACAGCACGGCGCGGATGTGCACCAGCGCCACCGCCGGGTCGGCGAACACCTCGCGCAGCGCGTGACCCACCTCGCCGGCACGCTCCTGGGGGACCTCCAGGAGCGTGCCCCCGAGGATGCGCCCGCGCGCGTCGTACGCCCGGAGCACCCGCAGCGCGCCGTGCATCTCCACCGGATAGCCCCCGCCCGGGCGCGGCCCCGCGCACTCCTCGGCGTGGATGAACACGGGCCCGCACTCGTCGTACGCCCCCGGCTCGGCCCCGGTCTCCGCCGCCCAGCGCCGCAGGGGCGCGTACGCCACGAGCAGCAGCCGCTCGCCCGCCTCGCTGTGCCGCAGACAGCAGCGCAGCGGGGCCCCGCCCTCCGTGTCGGTGACGGTCTCGCGCGTGATCCCGGCGTCATCCCGCGCGCGCAACTCCCGCAGGACGGCGGGCGGGATGGCGCGTACTTCGTAGGTCGTGGTCATGCCGCCAGCATCGGAGGCCCCGCCTCACGGCGCTGGCGGGAATCGGACGTCGCGTGGCCCAGTGGAGCGGGCCTTCAGCCTTCGTCACTCTGCTGCGTTGCGGCTTCGTGGGCCGCGAGTTCCTCGGGGGTGCCCACGAAGGCGGGACCGCAGCCGGCCGGCAGGCGCTCAACCACCATGGCGATCGCCTCCTGTGCTGTAGCGGCGGGACCCACCGTCTCACTGCGGAGGGGGCCGGAGACCCAGTAAGTGCCTCCGGCGGCGGGCTGAATGTAGGGGATGTCCCAGGTCCACCGTTGTTCGGTGCAGCGACTGAAGTGCAGTTCCCCCATCCCGGTCCAGGGGAACAGCCGGCGGAGGCGGGGTTCCGCGTAGGCCGCTTCCAACAGTTCGGGCCGTACGCGCCCGTCGTCCCGTACTTTCTGCCAGCCCGCTTCGACGACTGCGTCGCCCGCTGCATCCCTGTTCACGGTCCCCATCATGCGGGGGAACGGCCGCTTGGTGCGGAGGCGTTCTGCCGCGAGCAGCCACGACCCGCTGAATCCGGACGGCCTTGACCAGCACTACCCGGACACGGGAGAAGACCTGTAGCCCAGCCCCTCCGTGAACGCAGCCCATGCGGTGGGCGCGACGCCGAGTATGGGGCCGTCGGGGACCTTGGAGTCCCGTACGGCGACGGCGCCGGTCACGTTGAGGGCGACCTCGACGCACTCGCCACCGGCGGTGCTGTAGGACGACTTCACGAACTCGAAGCGGCTCACTTGTCTAGCTCTCCTCCATGACGCGCCTGATGAGCGACCGGGAGTCGGCCTGCGCGAGCCGCGAACGACCTGCGCGGAGCAGCAGTCCGGGCGCGCTGCTGATCGTCGAGTCGGTCGCGGCTCGGTGGGGTGTGGAGGAGCTCACGGTCGGCAAAACGGTATGGGCGGAGCTGGTCTCGGCACCGGAGGGCTGAGGCTTGGCCCTCGGGGCGGGCCGACTGCGGTGGGTCGCGGTGCGGGCCGCCCTCGCTCCGAGTGTGGCGGCCTCCGGCGTCCCGTCAAGGGCGCACCACGAACCGCGTGGCGCTGGGCGGCCACCGCCGTGACGATCGGTGCCGCTCTGGCCCTGAGCACGGCCCTGCTCTAATGCCGCATCAGGCGGCGTTCGCCCTGCCGATGTTCTTGCCCGGGCGCGGTGACGCCCCTTGTGATACGTTCGCCGCCGCTGTGCATCATTGCGAACCGGGGAGGTGAGACCGATCAACGCTGTGACAGGTCGGGGCTCCCTCTCTCGCATGGTCTAGGGAGTGCCCGCAGAGGCATCCCGAAAGGCTTGAAACGCTATGCACTTCACCTCGCAGACATCGTCCGAGGGCGTGTCCGAACAGCTCTTCACCCTCGGTGGGATTCCCGGCGTGTTGTGGACGCCGGAAGGCGCCGCCGGTACCCGCCCCCTGATCCTGATGGGACACGGCGGCGGGCAGCACAAGAAGGCACCCGACATCGTGGTCCGCGCGCGCCGCTTCGTGGCCGAGTGCGGTTTCGCAGTGGCGGCGGTCGACGTGCCCGGCCATGGCGACCGGCCGATGGATGAGAAGTACAACCGGATCGCGACGGAGAACCAGGCTCGCGTGGAGGCCGGTGAGGAGTTGGCTCCGCTGATCGCCGGTTTCCAGGCGCTTGTAGCCCGCCAGACGGTCCCGGAGTGGCGGGCGGTCCTGGACGCGCTCCAGGAAGTCGAGTACGTCGGTGCCGGTCCGGTGGGCTATTGGGGAGTGTCGTTGGGGTGCGGACTCGGCGTTCCGTTCGTCGCCGACGAACCCCGGGTCCGCGCGGCGGTGCTGGGCCTGGGAGGGGCGCTGGCATCGGCCGAGGCGGCCGCGCGGATCACCGTCCCGGTGGAGTTCCTGGTGCAGTGGGACGATGAGCGGGTGCCGCGGGCTCAGAGCTTGGCGCTGTTCGACGCCTTGGCCTCGGCCGAGAAGACACTGCACGCCAACCCCGGCAAGCACGGGGAGATCCCGGCTTTCGAGCTGGACAGCACGCTGCGCTTCTTTGCACGGCACCTCGGCTGATACGGCCGCTCAAGGTCCACGACGCGCCGATCGGGATCCGCTCTCGACTGGCGCGTCGTTGCCAGGTTGTGCGGGTGGCAGAACGAGTACGCGTCCGCGAGGTCGGTGGCGACGAGGGGCAGCGCCCGCTGCGGACTTCCGTGCCCGGAATGGCCTGGTTTGGGGCTTCGCGGGGTGTGGAGTGGTCCCTGGCTGCGCACCCGGGCATTGGTCCGCCCGGCGCACCGACCCGTGCCCGGCAGCGCGCCCACACCACCCATGCACGCCCCCGCCGGCCCTCGCCCGCACCTCGCCCCCGCGCGGGCGCCCTGACTCCCCGGGGCGCAGCCCGCACCCGTACCGCGCCCACCACGCGGGCGGCCCCGGCGCGGAGATGCTGCCGTGGGCCCCCGGCGACTTCGGCGACGCATGCGGCATCGCTCCCACGGTCCCGGCGGGCCAGTCCGCCCGTGTGGCCGCCCCGTTGGCGCCTCGCCACCGGGGCTGAGGGGGGGCTTCGGCATCGGCCGCAGGGGCGGATTCCTCTGCCTACAAGGGTGATCCGGCTCGGGGCCGGCGTGCCCGGATCTTTGCCGCCGCATCGCGGAGCAGGCCGGGCGTCAGCCGGCGGTGGAGGGCGGAAGACGGCGTCCAGATGATCCGGCCGAGGAGCCGTTCATAGCGCAGGACCGTAATGAGGGACACCCGCCCATCGGCCACCCGGATGACGAGGTTGCCGCTGAGGAACCACGACGCCGCCTCGAGCCTGACCCAGTCTTCGCCACGTTCGGCGAGCCGCCAGCCGGCCACGGTGTCCGGCGATCGCCCCCGGCTGAGCCGCAGACCGAGCAGGCCACGCCAGATCACTCGGGCCGGGAGGCTGGGCACGTCGCCGAACATCGCCCGGGCCCACTGCTCCGGGCTCGCCTCGGCGTCCGTGGTGAGGGTGAACATGTCGACGTAGTCGGCGGCGGGCAACGAACCGAGGGCGAGCACCGACGCCGGGGCCGACGCCGGGACATCGTCCTTCCACACAGCGCTTTCGATGGTTTCCGGGCTGCCGCCTTCCTGATCCGGGCCCCCGCGCTCCTGCCACGCGCGTTCCCATTGCCGGGTCAGCGCCGGGTAGACGATGAGGTACCGGAACGGCGCGATGGCGGCCATGTACAGCCGGCCGATCAGGCCGTTGGGCTTCACGAGGACCGCCATGCGCAGCTCGTGCTCGCCGCTCGCGGTCGGCACCCAGCCGAGGTGCATGATCGTGTGAACGGTTCTGTTCGCCAGTTCGAGGGCGCACTCGTTGTCGAGCCCGTACACCGGGGTGAACGGGCCGAATGCAGAGCCACTCGGGACCTCGCTGAGGTCACGCGGCAGGCGGTCGCGCAGCGACGGAACCCGTGCCGCGATACCCGCTTCGGGCTTGTCCAGGCCAAAGAGGGCGCCGAGCTTCCAGCGCACCGCGAAGAGGAACCGGACCAATGGGGACTGGCTCGCGGGTCCGTCGCCCGCCTCCATCGCCGCGAGCATCGTGGGGAAGTCATCGGGCCCGGCGCCGGGCGTGCGGAAGGCCCACACGTCCTCCAGCCGGAAGTCTCGGGTGAGTTCGTGGATCCGCCACGGCTGATCGGTGTGGGCTGATTCCGGGAGCCTCATGGCCACTACCGCCTTCCCTGTCATGGGACATATACGGGTGCGTATAAGTGAGCCTAGTAGAGTTATACGGCACCGTATATTCCTGGAGTGGTGAGGTGGGACACGTCGTGGGAGCTCCTCGCACGCCGCGTGGCAGGTGGATCGAGGAAGGGCTGCAGGTCCTGGCCGAAGGCGGCCCGGATGCCGTCCGCATCGAGGCGCTGGCCAAGCGGATCGGCGTGACGAAGGGCGGTTTCTACGGGTACTTCGCCGACCGTGGTGCGCTGCTCGAGGCGATGCTGGACGCCTGGGAGCGGGAGAGTATCGATGAGGTGCTCGACCGCGTCGAGCGCGAGGGCGGCGACCCTAAAACCAAGATCCAGCGGGCGGGCGCACTCACCTTCTCCAACGACCGTCTGCTGCCCATCGATCTGGCGATCCGCGATTGGGCTCGGCGCGATGAGGCGGTCGCCGAGCGCTTGCGAAGGGTCGACAACGGGCGCATGGCGCTGCTGCGCCAGATGATCGGCACCTTTTGCTCCGACGCGGATGAGGTCGAGGCCCGCAGCCTGCTCGCCTTCTGCGTGGCGATCGGTGAAAACTTCCTCGCCGCCGACCATGGCGGGCGCACCCGGGCCGAGGTTCTCGCCCGCGCCGCCGACCTGCTGCTCAACCGGCCCGCCAGGCCGCGCGTGAAGCGCGAGGAGCCCAGGCCGCGGGAAGCGTGACCTGAGCTCCTTCGGAGCGGTTTGAGGAGCCGAGCGGTACAGGAGAGCCCCACCCCGTACCAGGACAGTGCGGTGGGCGGCCGTCTGCCGTGTGGATCGTCGGAGTGCCAGCCCATCGGAGGTTCCATTATCGCGGCGCATCGAGGTGCCTGTCACCGTTCTACGGAATGATCTTCAAGTCCGGTATGCGCCCTTAGGGTTGCGGGTGGAAGGGCAACGCATCGAACCGACCGGGGAGTTGAGAGTGGCGCACGACCTTGCCGCGCTGGCGGAGGAGCTCACCGCCATGGCCGCCGCCGATCACCAGGCCTCCGTCCACGCGAACAGCGACGACCCCGCCGAGCAGTTGGCGTGGCGCCGGCTGACCGCACGGCACGGTGACCGGCTCCGCGAGATCATGGACGCGTACGGGTGGCCGACGGCGGAGAGGGTCGGCGAGGACGCCGCACGCGCGGCATGGCTGATCGCCCAGCACGCCGACCGGCAGCTCGACGTGCAGCGACGCGCCCTCCAGTTGATGGAGCGGGCGGTGGAGGCGGGCGCCGCAGGGGTCCGTGAACTGGCCTTCTTGCGCGACCGCACGCTGGTCAACGAGGGCCGCAAGCAGATCTACGGCACGCAGATCGCCGGCGTGAAGGACGGGGCCCCGGTTCCGTGGCCCTGCGAAGAGCCCGAGCGCATGGACGAACTCCGCGCCGAGGTCGGCATCGAGCCCTTCGACGTGTACGTCGCCACGTTCGCGGCGGTGTGAGGGGCCGTCTCCGGCTGGGGCTGCCGGGGGTTCGGGCGGCCCCAGCCGGGGGGCTCAGGGGCGCGCGGCGAGCAAGCCGCTGATCTCCTCGTGCAGCTCCCGCGGCAAGCGGATCGCCCAGCGGCCCGCCGCCTCCGCGGCCAGGTCCCGGCTCCAGCGCCAGGTCTCGCGCGCTGCCGCCCGTACGTCCTCCTCCAGGGCGACGGCCGTGGTGGCGGTGTAGCGGGCGCGGTCCGTGGCGGGCAGGTCCTGCTCCAGGGCGCGGCTGGGGGTGAGCCAGTGGGCCGTGCTGCCGCGCAGGAGGCGGCAGAGCTGGAGCTGCTGCGGCGCGATCACCGTGTGCAGCAGGGCGTGGGCGCGGGCGACTTCGCCACGGGCCAGGATGTGCGCGAGCATCAGCGTCCAGTTGGCGAGTTCGTCGGTGAGCCGCTGGGCGGTGCCGACGGGCTCGGGAGGACGGGACGCGGCCAGGTGCCGGGCCGCCTTGGTCAGGCGGCCGGTCCGGTCGAGCAGGACGGCGTCCTCGGGGCACGGCAGGTGCACCATGCCCTCCCAGGTGGGCACCTCGTCGATGCCCGGCCCGGCGGCCGTGAGGTGGAACTCGCCGCGCATCAGGTCGTCGAAGACGACCGCGAGGACGCCGTACATGTTGGTGTACGCGAGCTTGAGCGGCGCGAGCCGCTCCAGGAAGGCGGTGCCGTCGAAGGTGTCGACGTGCTCGTCGCGGATGTACAGGTACGCCTCGATGTCGGAGTGGGCGTCGGCCTCGCCCAGGGTCCAGGAGCCGTAGAGCAGGACGCCGTCCAGGCGCGGCTCGGCGTGGGCGAGCCGCCGCAGCCGGGCGACGCGGTCGTCCAGGGCGGGGCAGGCGGAGGTGGGGCGAAGGGGCTTCGGGGACTTCATGGAGTCGGTTTCTCCTGAGCTGAGCGTGCGGGCACGCTGACGGAGCCCGGCACGGGCCGGGCGCTTGGCTGCGAAGTCCGCGTCGCTCAGGAGAAGTTGCCCACGGCCGGGATTCTACGGAACGGGCGGAACGCGACCGGCCGTCCGTCGCATCGCCGTCGCATCACCGTCGAATTCCCGTCGAATTCCCCGGTCGCATGCCTGTACGCGCATCGCCGCGCCGGTGTACCGTCCGGGCCGATGGGTTTGGGAGCGCTCCCATCGTGCTCGTATCCGCTTCGCACGAGGAGGAACGCGATGAAACGCTTTGTGGCCTTACTCGCCACCTGCGCGACGGCCCTGGGTCTCACCGCACTGGCCAGCCCCCCGGCCGCCGCCGCCACCGGCTGCAAGGTCGACTACACGATCACCAACCAGTGGCAGGGCGGCTTCCAGGCCGGGGTGAAGGTGACCAACCTGGGCGATCCCGTCACCGGCTGGACGCTCAAGTTCACCCTGCCGGACGCCGGACAGAAGGTCGTCCAGGGCTGGAACGCCACCTGGTCGCAGTCCGGTTCCACCGTCAGCGCCGCCGGGGTCGACTGGAACCGCACCCTGGCCACCGGCGCGGCCGCCGACCTGGGATTCACGGGCTCGTTCACCGGCGCCAACCCCAAGCCCACGGCGTTCACGCTCAACGGCGTGGCCTGTACGGGCTCCGTCGGAGGCGAGGAACCCCCGCCCGACCCGGATCCCAACCCGAACCCGAACCCGGGCACCGGCACCCCCGTGGGCATCAACGGACAGCTGCACGTGTGCGGTGTGAACCTCTGCAACCAGTACAACCGCCCCATCCAGCTGCGGGGCATGAGCACGCACGGCATCCAGTGGTTCAGCAAGTGCTACAACAACGCGTCCCTGGACGCGCTGGCGAAGGACTGGAAGTCGGACCTGTTCCGCGTCGCCATGTACGTGCAGGAGGGCGGTTACGAGACCGACCCGGCGGGCTTCACCAGCCGTGTGAACAGCCTCGTCGACATGGCCGAGGCGCGCGGCATGTACGCCATGATCGACTTCCACACCCTGACGCCGGGTGACCCGAACTACAACCTCGAGCGCGCCAAGACGTTCTTCAAGTCCGTCGCCACCCGCAACGCCGCCAAGAAGAACGTGATCTACGAGATCGCCAACGAGCCCAACGGCGTGAGCTGGGCCGCCATCAAGAGCTACGCCGAACAGGTCATCCCGGTGATCCGGGCCGCCGACCCCGACGCCGTCGTCATCGTCGGCACCCGCGGCTGGTCCTCGCTCGGCGTCTCGGACGGCTCCAACGAGACCGAGGTCGTCAACAACCCGGTCAACGCCACCAACATCATGTACGCGTTCCACTTCTACGCGGCGAGCCACCAGGACGCCTACCGCGCCGCGGTGAGCCGGGCCGCCACGAAGCTGCCGCTGTTCGTCACCGAGTTCGGCACGGTCACCTACACCGGCGGCGGAGCGGTGGACCAGGCCAGCAGCAAGGCCTGGCTGGACCTGCTCGACCAGCACAAGATCGGCTACGCGAACTGGACCTACTCCGACGCCAACGAGGGCAGCGCGGCCTTCAAGCCGGGCACCTGCAACGGCACGGACTACAGCAGCAGTGCCGTCCTGACCGAGTCCGGGGCGCTGCTGAAGAGCCGCATCAGCACCCCCGACGCCTTCCCGACCAGCTGATCAGCTGACCGGAGGCACGAGAGGGGCTCCGGCCGACCACCGGAGCCCCGTCCCGGCAGCGGCGCGAACCGCTCACGCCGCTCACGCCCCCCTCGCCCGCAGCAGCATCAGCGCGATGTCGTCGGTGCGGTGGTGCGTGGGCCGGGCGTGGTGGAGGAGCGCGGCCATGACCTGCTCGAGGTCCTCCTCCGCGGCCTGTTCGTCGAGGTGGGCCGCGATCTCGGTGATGGCCTCCTCGATGTCCGTACCGGCGGTTTCGACCAGGCCGTCGGTGTAGAGGGCCAGCAGGGTGCCGGGGTGCAGCGGGATGTCCGTCACCGGGTACGCGGCGTCCGGCGCGACGCCGAGGACCGGGCCCGGCGGCACGTCCAGGGCGTGGGCGGGGCCGTCCGGCCGGCGCAGCAGCGGCGGCGGGTGGCCCGCGTTGACGAGGTGGGCGCGGCGGTTGCCGAGGTCGAGGTGGGCGTACAGGCAGGTGGTGAAGAGCCCCGGGTCGAGGTCGAGGAGCAGGCGGTTGGTGCGGGCCAGTACCTCGTCGGGTGCCGCGCCGGCGGTCGCGTGGGTGTGGACGGCCGTACGGACCTGGCCCATGAGCGCGGCGGCGGAGACGTTGTGGCCCTGGACGTCGCCGATGACGGCCGCCGCCGTGGTGGAGCCGAGGCGGATCAGGTCGTAGAAGTCGCCGCCGATGTCCATGCCCCGGGTGGCGGGCAGGTAGCGGGCGGCGACGCTCAGGCCCGTGACGGCGGGCAGTGTGTGGGGCAGCAGGGCCTGCTGGAGGCCGTGGGCGAGCTGGTGCTTGGCGTCGTACAGCCGCGCCCGGTCCAGCGCCTGCGCGATCAGCCCCGCGAGGGAGGTGAGGACGGCGCGCTCCTCGGCGGGGAAGGGCCTCGGGTGGTCGTACGTCAGGACGCAGATGCCGACCGGCCGGCCGGAGATGATCAGCGGCAGGAACGCCCACGCCTGCTTGCCGCTGATCAGCGGCGCCTGCGGGTAGATGCGCGCCATGTCGTCGGGGTGCGTGAAGAACGACGGCACCCCGGTGGCGAGGGCCCGTCCCGCCGGGGTGAGGCGCGTGTCGAGGGGGAGGCCGTCGAGGCGTTCGATGACGTGCCGCGGATACCCGCGCGAGCCGGTGATCCGCAGGCGCCCGGAGTCGGCGGTGGACAGCACCAGGCCGTGCGCCCCGAAGGCCGGCATGATCTGGTCGGCGACCAGGTCCACCACGTCCTGCACCCCGACGGCCTCGGTGAGCGCGGCCGCCAGGTGCATCAGCTGGTACAGCTGCCCCGCCCGCGCCGGTGCCGCCGCCGGGAGCGGCTGGTCGGGGTCCGGGCCGGGCTCCCGGCCCGGCGTGGCCTCGGGCGTGGTGTCGGGCGTGGGGCCGGCCGCCGGACGGGGCCCGGTGCGCGACGGGGTGATGCGTACGCTGATGCCGCTCGCGTCCGGGTACAGCCGGAAGTCCAGCCACCGGTCGGGCGGGCGGCACGCCGTGAACGACACGGGCCTGCGGCTCAGGACCGCCGCGCGGTAGCGGTCCTCGTACACCGGGTCGTCGAGCCACGGCAGCGACTGCCACGGCATGGTGCCCAGCAGGCTTTCGGCGCCGCGCCCGAGCAGCTCGGCGCCCCGGGTGCTCAGGTACGTCACCCGCCCCTGGAGGTCCAGCCCGCAGCAGCCCTCGGGCAGCCGCTCCGCGAAGTCGGCGGCGGCGAGGGCGGGTTGGGATGCCACCGGTTCCGGTGCGGTCGGCCGGGACGTGGTGTCCGGGGCGGCCAGGACGCGCGGCCGCTCGGGTGGCGTCACCGGGCGGCCGGCGTCCGCGGCCTCGTCCAGCAGCCGGGCCAGCCGGCGGCTGCTGGAGGCGATGTGGCCGCGTTCGCGCCGCGTCGTGCGCGGCGGATGGTTCCCCGGCCACATCAGCAGCAGCGCGCCCCAGCAGCGGTCGCCGGTGACGGGCACGGCGGCCAGCGCCAGCGGGTACGGCAGCGCCACCGCGGTCCGCGGATACGTACGGGCCATCTCCTCCTGCCCGCCGACCCAGACGAGGCGGTTCTCGCGGACCGCGTCCGCCACGGGCGCCGGGGCGGCCGTCGCGACCCGTGCCCACGGCTCCGCCAGCTCGCGGGGCACACCGCCCACGACGACCAGGTGCAGCACCTGCTCCTGCGGACGCAGCAGGTAGAAGGCGCCGATGGACGCGCCGGTACGGCGCATGGTCTCGCCGAGCGCCGCGTCCAGCGCCGAGTCCAACGCCGCGGCGGGGTCCGCGGCGGGGTCCGTGGCGGGGGGAGGGGCTGGGTCTGCGGCCGGGTCCGCGTTCACGGGGTCCTCCCGGCGCTGTCCGGGCCTGCCCCGGGCTCAGCCCAGGTCGTCGAACATGTCCAGCAGCGCATGCTCGTCCGCCTCTGCCTCCGGCGTCGCCCGGCGTTCGGTGTGCGCGACCTGCTCCGCCCACACCGTCTTCCCCTGCGGCATGTAGCGGGCGCCCCAGCTCTTGGTGAACTGCGCCACCAGGAACAGTCCGCGGCCGCCCTCCTCGGTGGTGGCGGCGCGCCGGATGCGCGGGGAGGAGTTGCTGTGGTCGGACACCTCGCAGATCAGCGTTCCGTCGCGCAGCAGCCGCAGCGCCACCGGCCCCGCACCGCCGTACCGCACGGCGTTGGTCACCAGCTCGCTCACCACCAGTCCCGTGGTGAACTCCAGGTGTGCCAGGTCCCAGTCGATGAGTTTGTGGCGTACGAGCGAACGGGCCTCGGCCACCACGGACGGGTCGGCGGGCAGCTCCCAGCAGGCCACCCGGTCCTCGGGGAGCGCGCGTACCCGCGCCAGCAGCAGGGCCACGTCGTCGCGGGGCCCGTCGGGCAGCAGGGTGTCCGTGATCCGGTCGCAGGTCCGGTCCAGCGAGCCGTCCCGGTCGCCCAGCGCGGCCAGCAGCCGGTCCGTCCGCGCGTCGGAGACCTCGTACCCGCGCTCCTCCTTGAGCAGGCCGTCGGTGTACAGCGCCAGCAGGCTGTCCGGCGCGAGGTCGACGGAGGCGGACTCGTACGGCTGGAGCCCGCCGAGTCCGAGCGGCGGGCCGGCCGGCAGGTCGATCAGGCGGGCCGTGCCGTCCGGCGTCACCACGGCGGGCGGCGGATGCCCGGCCCTGGCGGCCGTGCAGCGGCACGACACCGGGTCGTACACCGCGTACAGGCAGGTCGCCGCCATGGCGGGGTCCGGCTCCGGGTCCTCCGCCGAGCCGGGGTCCGCTGGTGTGTCCGACGGCGTCCCGGAGGCGCGGCCGACCAGTTCGTCCAGGTGGGCCAGGACCTCCTCGGGCGGCAGATCCAGCCCGGCCAGGGTGCGTACGGCGGTACGCAGGCGGCCCATGGTCGCCGCCGCCTGCAGGCCGTGCCCGGCCACGTCGCCGACGACCAGCGCCACCCGCATCCCGGACAGCGGGATCGCGTCGAACCAGTCACCGCCCACCCCCACCCCGGTGCCGGTGTCGGCGGGCAGGTAGCGGAAGGCGAGCTCGGCGGCGGTCAGCCGGGGCAGGTCGCGGGGGAGCAGGCTGCGCTGGAGGGTGAGGGAGGCGGTGCGCTCGCGGCTGAAGCGGCGGGCGTTGTCCACGCTGATCGCGGCGCGGGCCGCGAGCTCGCCCGCCAGGGTGAGGTCGTCCTCCTCGTACGGCCTGTCCCGGCCGCGGCGGTAGAAGCCCGCCAGCCCGAGGATGGCGCCCCGGGCGCACAGCGGGGCGCCCAGGTAGGAGTGCACGCCCTCGCCGAGGAGCTCGACGGGGTGGGCGCCGCCCACGGAGGCGGCCGACGCGGCCGCCGCGGGTACCGAGTCGGCGACCGGCCGCCCGGTGCGCAGGCAGCGGGCCTGCGGGGTGCCGGGCGCGTAGTGGACGGGCCGGCCGACGCCCCGGGCGGGGTCGTGGCCCCCGCCGGTGGCCCGCCCGGCGTCCCCGGTGTCCCCGGCGTCTCCGGCGGCGTCCTCGGCCGACCAGGCGGCGGTACGGGACAGCCCCGCGCCCGGGGCCAGCGGGCCCGGCGGGGGCTCCTCGCCCGCCAGGACACCGTCGACGAGGTCCACCACGACCAGGTCGGCGAAGCGCGGTACCGCGATCTCGGCCAGTTCCTCGGCGGTGCGCCGCATGTCGAGCGTGGTGCCGACGCGTACGCCGGCCTCGTTGAGGAGGCCCAGCCGCCGGCGGGCCTCGGCGGCGAGGCGGCCGACGCCCGGGTCGCCCACGAGCAGGAGCCACGCGTCCGGACGGCCGCCCGCGGCAGCGCCGGACGGCTCGTGCGGCGGGGGCGGCCCCTGCGGTTCCGGTGGACCGGCGGGAGCGGGCGGCCGGGGGAGCAGCGGCACCTCCCGCCCGTCGGGAGCGGTCGCCATGGGCGTACGGGTGGCCGTGGCGGTCGTACCGGTGGAGCCCGTCGCCGTCGCCGTCGCCGCAGTCGTCATCGGCAGCGACGTACGCCGTACGTCGGGGAGGAAGCTGACCTCGACCGCCGCGCCCTCCGCGTCGCCGTGGCGCAGCTGCCTGCGGCGCAGCGCGGCGGTGCGGCCGCCCGCCAGGGTGACCTCGGCGAAGGACTCGTCGTTCGAGGAGATCAGCTGGACCGCGGCCTCCAGCAGGGCGAGCCGCTCCCGGCGGGCCAGCCGGGGCGCCTCACCGCCGGGTCCGGCCAGCTCGCCGGAGTGCAGGTCGAGGCGGGCGTGCGCGCCGCGCTCCCGCTCCCGGAGGAAGGAGCGCATGAGGTCGCGCTCCTTCGCGGAGCTCAGTTCCAGCAGCCGCTCGGCGATGCGGTCGGTGGCCTCCTGGAGCAGTACGGCCATGCCCGGCTCGGCGAGCGACTCGGGGACGGAGAGGTTGACGGCGCCCTGGACCGTACCGCCCACGGGGTCGAACACCGGGGCCGCCATGCAGGTCAGGGACTTGAGGTTGTGCAGAAAGTGCTCGTGGCCGACGACCACGAACGGCGAGCGGGTGCTCAGCACCATGCTGACGCTGCTGGTGCCCATGAAGCGCTCGTCGACGTTGGCGCCGGTGACCAGGGAGGCCTCGTTCATGAGCTCCAGCCCCACGGGGTCGCCCCACCGCTCCACGATGTTCGCGCGGGCGTCGGCCAGCGCGACGGTGACCGGCAGCCCGGAGAACCGGCGGCACAGCCTCTCCAGCACCGGCGTGGCGGCCCTGATCAACCGCGAGTCGGGATCCAGGTCGCCCTCGACGGGCAGCGCCACGCCCTCGGTGTCGATGCCCAGCGACTGCGAGCGCTCCCAGGAGGCGAGGATCTCCGCGCGCACTCCGCCACTGCGGGTCGGATACGAGTCCACAAAACTAGGTTAATCGGGCAAATGGTGCAGTGCTAACGTCGGGCCAAAAGCCATGATCACGGGGGAAGCCATGGAACACCCGACGAACCAACCGCGTCCGGTCACCGTCGTCACCGGCGGCAGCCGCGGCATCGGCGCGGCCACCTGCGTCCGGCTGGCGCGCGACGGACACGACCTCCTCCTGGGGTACGTCGCCGACGCCGACGCCGCCGAACGGACCGCGGCCGCCGTACGCGCGGCCGGGGCGCGGTGCGTCACCGTACGGGCCGACACCTCCGTCGAGGCGGACGTGGAGAGGCTGTTCGACACCGCCGCGGCCGCACTGGGCCCGGTCACCGGCCTGGTGAACAACGCGGGCGTGACCGGCCCGCTGGGCAAGCTCGCCGACGCCCGCACCGAGGACCTGCGGCGGGTCGTCGAGGTGAACCTCCTCGGCTACCTGCTGTGCTGCCGCCGAGCCGCCCGCGACATGGCGGGGCCCGGGCGGTCCGGCGGCGCCATCGTCAACCTCTCGTCGGCCGCCGCCACGCTCGGCGCCCCCGGCGACTACGTCCACTACGCCGCCACCAAGGCGGCCACCGACGCCCTGACCATCGGCCTGTCCAAGGAGCTGGGCCCGGCCGGCATCCGGGTCAACGCGGTCGCCCCCGGCATCATCGACACCGACATGCACGCCGCCATGGGCGACCCCGACCGCCCGGCCAAGGCCGCCGCCGCGATCCCCCTCGGCCGCCCCGGCGAACCCTCCGAGGTGGCCGCCGCCATCGCCTGGCTGCTGTCGCCGGACGCCTCGTACACCACCGGCACGGTCCTGCGGGTCTCGGGCGGCCGGTGAGGCTCCCTAACCCCCTACCTCCTCCGCGATCCGCCGCACCTCCGCCAGCGTGCGGTGCAGCAGGCCCGGACCGAAGGTGACGCGGGTGGCGCCCAGGCGGCCGAGCTCCGCGGGGGGCGGGCCATCGGGCTTGGACAGGGCGTTGACGGGTGCCGTGATCTCGGCGCGCAGCGGCGGGAGGTGGTCGGGCGGGATGAGGATCGGATAGACGCAGTCGGCGCCCGCCTCGGCGTACAGGCGGCTGCGGGTGATCGCGTCCGCCAGGGCCGCCGCGCCCGTCAGGCCGCGTACGTACGTGTCGACACGGGCGTTGAGGAAGAGGGCGTCGCCCGCCTCCGCCCGTACCTCCGCGAGCCACTCGGCGTGCCGGTGCGGGTCCTTGAGCGCGCCCGCCTCGCTGTCCTCCAGGTTCACGCCGACCGCGCCCGTCTCCAGCACGCGTGCCACGAGCTGCTTCGGCGGCAGGCCGTAGCCGCCCTCGACGTCCGCCGAGACCGGGACGGACACCGACCGGGCGATCCGGGACACCGCGGCGAACATCTCGTCCGCGGGCGTGGCCCCGTCCTCGTACCCGAGCGACGCCGCGACCCCCGCGCTCGGCGTCGCCAGGGCCGGGAAGCCGGCCGCCTCGAAGGCGCGGGCGCTCGCCGCGTCCCAGGGGCCCGGCAGGACCAGCGGGTCGCCGGGGGCGCGGTCATGGTGCAGGGACCGGAACGCGGCGACGGGAGACGGTGACACCTGCGACGGCGGCGACGGCATCGGCGGCGGCGACGGCATCGGCTGTGAAAGGTTCACGGGTCGTCGTCCTCAGTGGCTGAACTGGCCGGGGGTGTAGTGACCCGGGACCTGGCGGGTGGCCACGCCGAAGCGGTTCCAGGCGTTGATGACCGTGATCGCCGCGATGAGCTGCGCCAGTTCGGCCTCCTCGAAGTGCTCGGCCGCCTTCTCGTAGACCTCGTCCGGCACGAAGCCGTCCGTCAGGACCGTGACCGCCTCGGTCAGTTCGAGCGCGGCCAGTTCCTTCTCGGTGTAGAAGTGCCGCGACTCCTCCCAGGCGGCGAGCTGGACGATCCGCTCCACCGACTCGCCGGCCGCCAGCGCGTCCTTCGCGTGCATGTCGAGGCAGAGCGCGCAGCGGTTGAGCTGCGAGGCGCGGATCTTGACCAGCTCCAGGAGGTCCGCGTCGAGGCCCCGGCGGCTCGCCGCGTCCAGCCGGACCATGGCCTTGTAGACCTCGGGCGCGTGCGTGGCCCAGTCCAGGCGCGGGGTGTGTTCGGGGGCGTAGTCCTTGGCGTCGTTCGTCGTCATGACAGCGACCGTACGGGCCCGATGGCGCGGGGGTATGGTCCATTTCCATGACGGATCCCTGGGCCAATGCGGCGGCAGCCGCCCGTGTCACCGTCGGCGCCGACCTGCACCTGGAGCTGCGCGGCCCCCGGCTGCGCGCCGGACTCATGGACGCGCTGCGCGACGCCGTGCGCACCGGGCGCCTCGCCCCCGGCACCCGGCTGCCGTCGTCCCGCTCGCTCGCCGCCGACCTGGGCATCGCCCGCAACACGGTCGCCGACGCGTACGCCGAACTCGTCGCCGAGGGCTGGCTGACCGCCCGCCAGGGCTCCGGCACGCGCGTCGCCCGCCGCGCCGCCCCGCGCCGGCTGCCCGTGCCCGCACCCGCGCCGGCGGGCGGCAACCAGGGCCGCGCACCGGCGCCGCGTACGGCCGCCCGGCCGCCGGCCCGGCCCCGGCGGGGCCCCCTCCACAGCCTCCACCCCGGCACGCCCGACCTCGGCTCCTTCCCGCGCGGCGAGTGGCTCAAGGCGGCGCGCCGCGCGCTGACGGCCGCCCCGCACGAAGCCTTCGGCTACGGCGACCCGCGCGGCCGGCCCGAGCTCCGTACCGTCCTCGCCGACTACCTCGCCCGGGCGCGCGGGGTTCACGCCCACCCGGACCGGATCGTGATCTGCTCCGGCTTCGTCCACGGGCTGATGCTGATGGCCAAGGTGCTGCGCGGGCGCCGCGTACGGGGCGTCGCGGTCGAGTCGTACGGCCTCGACGTCCACTGGAGCCTCCTGACCGACGCCGGACTGCGCACCTCCGTGCTGTCCCTCGACGAACAGGGCACCCGTACCGACACCTTGGGCACCCAGGGCGCGGTCCTCATCACGCCTGCCCACCAGTTCCCGCTGGGCGGTGCCCTGCCGCCCGCGCGGCGCGCGGCGGCCGTCGACTGGGCGCGGCGCGCCGGCGCGCTGATCCTGGAGGACGACTACGACGGCGAGTTCCGGTACGACCGGCAACCGGTCGGGGCCCTGCAGGGGCTCGACCCGGAGCGGGTGGTCTACTTCGGCACGGCGAGCAAGTCGCTGACGCCGGGGCTGCGGCTGGCGTGGATGGTGCTGCCCGAAGCGCTGGTGGGCGAGGTGGCGGAGGCGAAGGGCCCCATCGACTGGGCGTCCGGCGCGCTGGACCAGCTCACCCTCGCGGAGTTCATCTCCTCGGGCGCGTACGACCGGCACGTGCGGTCCATGCGGCTGCGCTACCGGCGCCGGCGCGACCAGCTCGTGGCGGCGCTCGCCGAACGGGCCCCGCACATCCGCGTCAGCGGCATCGCCGCCGGGCTCCACGCCGTGCTCGAACTGCCGCCGGGCACGGAACGGTCCGTCGTCCAGGCCGCCGCCTGGCAGGGCCTCGCCCTCCAGGGCCTCGACGGTTTCCGGCACCCGGGGGTCGAGCGCACCCGGGACGGGCTGGTCGTCGGATACGGGACGCCGACCGACAGCGCGTGGGCCGGCGCGCTGGACGCGCTGTGCCGCGTGCTGCCGTGAGCACCGTTCCCGGACCCGCCCTCCCCGGCGCGGGAACCGCCCTCTAATCTGTGCCGTCCATGGTCGTGTTGACGGACGACGAAAACGGACGACGAGAGGGTGGGCGCATGCGCAGGCTGAGGTCGAGCACGGTCGTGCTCGGCGGCATGGGGGTGCTCGCGGCGACGCTGACGTCCTGTGGCTCCGAGCCGGACAAGCGCTGCGCTGACCCCGTCACGCGCGAAAAGCTCCCCAGCTACGAGTGCGAGGACAGCACCCGTACGGGCCAGTACTACTACGGCGGCTCCGTCAGCAACGGCAAGGTCTCCGGCGGCAGCTTCGACAAGTCGGCCGTCGAGCGCGGCGGCTTCGGCTGCTCGGGCTCCGGCGGCGGCTGAGCCCCGGGGCACGAGGGCACGAGGTCACCGATGAAGCGTTTCACCATCGAGCCGCGCCCCGACTGGCAGCGGACGGTCGAGGAGCAGGGGCTCGTCTACCCCCTCACCCGCTTCCCCGACGGCTCCCTGCGCCCGTACTGGGACGAGAGCGCCTACTACGTCTTCACGCTCCCCGAGGTGGAGGCGCTGGAGGAGGTCGTCGAGGAGCTGCACGCCATGTGCCTCGCGGCGGCCGCCCACATCGTGGACCACGACCGCTTCGCCGACCTCGGCATCACCGACCCGCGCCTCGCCGGGCTCGTCGCCGAGTCCTGGCGCCGACGCGCCGAACTCCCCTCCCTCTACGGCCGGTTCGACCTGCGCTACGACGGTACGGGCCCGGCCAAGATGCTGGAGTACAACGCCGACACGCCCACCTCGCTCGTGGAGGCCGCCAGCCCCCAGTGGTTCTGGATGGAGGACCGCTTCCCCGGCGCCGACCAGTGGAACTCCCTCCACGAACGGCTCGTCGACGCCTGGAAGCGGCAGTCCGCCCTGCTGCCGCCGGGCCCGGTCCACTTCGTCCACTCGGACGGCGACGAGCTCGGCGAGGACCTGATGACCGTCGCGTACCTGCGCGAGACGGCCCAGCAGGCGGGGCTCGACACCGAGGCGCTGTCGGTCGAGCGGATCGGCTGGGACCGGCTCTCCGGCCGCTTCGTGGACGACCGGCTGCGCTTCATCCGCAGCTGCTTCAAGCTCTACCCGTGGGAGTGGCTGACGACCGACCCCTTCGGCGGGCACGTCCTCGACACCCTCGACAACGGCGGCGGCACCGGCACCACCTGCTGGATCGAGCCCGCCTGGAAGATGCTCCTCTCCAACAAGGCGCTGCTGGCCATCCTCTGGGAGCTGTATCCGGGCCACCCGAACCTGCTCCCGGCCTACCTCGACGGCCCGCGCGAACTGGCCGCCCCCTCCGGGCCCGGTTACGTCGCCAAGCCGCTCCTCGGCCGGGAGGGCGCCGGGGTCACGCTCCACGGGCCCGGCACCGAGCCCGTGGTGCGCGAGGAGCCGTGCTGCTACCAGGAGCTCGCCCCGCTGCCCGACCTGGGGGCACCCCCAGGCGACAGCTCTGGGGGAGGCAACCGCGTGGTGCTCGGCGCGTGGGTCGTCGAGGACGAGGCGGCGGGGCTCGGCATCCGGGAGTCGTCCGGGCTGGTCACGGACGAGTACGCCCGCTTCCTGCCGCACGTCATCCTGTAGGGAGGGCGGTCAGCGCAGCACCGCGCGCAGCTGCTCCAGCGCCCAGTCCAGGTCCTCCTTGCCGATCACCAACGGCGGGGCGATCCGGATCGTCGACCCGTGGGTGTCCTTCACCAGGACCCCGCGCTCCATCAGCTTCTCGGAGATCTCCCGCCCGGTGCCGAGCCGCGGCGCGATGTCGACGCCCGCCCACAGGCCCCGCCCGCGGACGGCCTCGACGGCGCCGCCGCCCACCAGCAGGCCGAGCTCGTGGTGGAGGTGGTCGCCCAGCTCGGCCGCCCGCTGCTGGTACTCGCCGGTGCGCAGCATCGCGATCACCTCCAGCGCCACGGCGCACGCCAGCGGATTGCCGCCGAACGTCGAGCCGTGCTCGCCCGGCCGGTGCACCCCGAGCACCGCCGCGCTCGACACCACCGCCGACACCGGCACCACGCCGCCGCCGAGCGCCTTGCCGAGGACGTACATGTCGGGGACCACGCCCTCGTGCTCGCACGCGAAGGTCCGGCCCGTGCGCCCGAGGCCCGACTGGATCTCGTCCGCGATGAACAGCACGTTCCGCTCGCGGGTCAGCTCGCGGACCCGGGCCAGATAGCCGGGCGGCGGCACCAGCACCCCGGCCTCGCCCTGGATCGGCTCCAGGAGCACGGCCACGGTGTTGTCGGTCATCGCCTCCTCGAGCGCGGTGGCGTCGCCGTACGGGACGATCTCGAACCCCGGCGTGTACGGGCCGTAGTCCGCGCGCGCCTCCGGGTCGGTCGAGAAGCTGACGATGGTGGTCGTCCGGCCGTGGAAGTTGTCCGCCGCCACGATGATCTTCGCGGTGCCGTCGGGGACGCCCTTCACCCGGTAGCCCCACTTGCGGGCGGTCTTCACGGCGGTCTCCACCGCCTCCGCGCCCGTGTTCATCGGCAGCACCATCTCCATGCCGCACAGGTCGGCGAGCTGCTCGCAGAAGTCCGCGAACCGGTCGTGGTGGAAGGCGCGGGAGGTCAGCGTCACCCGCTCCAGCTGGGCCTTGGCGGCGTCGATCAGCCGCCGGTTGCCATGGCCGAAGTTGAGCGCCGAGTAACCGGCGAGCATGTCGAGGAAGCGGCGCCCCTCGACATCGGTCATCCACGCCCCCTCCGCCGAGGCGATGACGACCGGCAACGGGTGGTAGTTGTGCGCGCTGCGCGCCTCCGCGGAAGCGATCGCGTCCTGCGTTCTCGACACGGGGTCTCCGTTCGTCCTGCGGCTGGGGGCCTGGGTACACCCACATCTATCGTCGCTCGCGATGTGGGCCGGGAAACCTCCGTGCGACGCGCCCGCTAAGGTGGGCCGTACGCACGGCGACTGGCGTACGGGGAAGCGACCCCGGGGGAGTCGTGCGCGGCAGACCGCTCGAGGTGCCGCCCGCCTGGGGACCTCGTTGGATGTGAGTGCTGCCGACCCTCCCAGGAGGACGCCATGAGCGACGTTTCCCTTCCCCCGCACCACCCGGCCCTGTCCGCCGCCGATCCCGAACTGGCCGCGCTGGTCGGTGCCGAGGAGCGGCTGCAGGCCGAGACCCTGCGCCTGATCCCCAGCGAGAACTACGTCTCCGACGCGGTGCTGGAGGCCTCCGGCACCGTCCTGCAGAACAAGTACAGCGAGGGCTACGCCGGGCGCCGTTACTACGAGGGCCAGCAGATCATCGACCAGGTCGAGCGGCTCGCCGTCGGCCGCGCCAAGGCCCTCTTCGGCGTCGACCACGCCAACGTCCAGCCCTACTCCGGCTCCCCGGCCAACCTCGCCGTGTACCTCGCCTTCGCCCAGCCCGGCGACACCGTGATGGGCATGGCCCTCCCGATGGGCGGCCACCTCACCCACGGGTGGGGCGTCTCCGCGACCGGCACCTGGTTCCACGGGGTGCAGTACGGCGTACGCGAAGACACCGGGCTCATCGACTTCGACCAGGTCCGCGACCTCGCCCTCAAGGAGCGGCCGAAGATCATCTTCTGTGGCGGCACCGCGCTGCCCCGGACCATCGACTTCGCCGCCTTCGCGGAGATCGCCCGGGAGGCGGGCTCCGTGCTCGTCGCCGACGTCGCGCACATCGCCGGCCTGATCGCGGGCGGCGCCCACCCCTCACCCGTGCCCCACGCGGACGTGATCTCCACGACCACGCACAAGACCCTGCGCGGGCCGCGCGGCGCGATGCTGATGTCGCGCGAGGAGCACGCCAAGGCCATCGACAAGGCGGTCTTCCCGGGCCTCCAGGGCGGCCCCCACAACCAGACCACCGCGGCCATCGCCGTCGCCCTCCACGAGGCCGCCCAGCCCTCCTTCCGGGACTACGCCCACGCGGTCGTCGCCAACGCCAAGGCCCTCGCGGCCGAGCTGCTCGCCCGCGGCTTCGACCTCGTCTCCGGCGGCACGGACAACCACCTGATCCTCATGGACCTCACGCCCAAGGACGTCCCGGGCAAGGTCGCCGCGAAGGCCCTCGACCGGGCCGGGATCGTCGTGAACTACAACACCGTCCCCTACGACCCCCGCAAGCCCTTCGACCCCTCCGGCATCCGCATCGGCACCCCGTCGCTGACCTCGCGCGGTCTGGGCACCGCGCACATGGCGGCCGTCGCCGACTGGATCGACCGGGGCGTCACCGCGGCCCGGACCGGGGACGAGGACTCCCTGGCCAAGATCCGTGCCGAGGTCGCCGACCTGATGGCCGCCCACCCGGCGCCGGGCCTGCCCGTCTGACACGTACCCGCCCGCCTGCCCGCCCGCTCCCTGTGTCCTTCGTCGCAGGGGGCGGGCGGGATCCGTTCCCCAGCTGTCGGTGGCACCTGCGAGAATGAGGGGCATGGCCTCAGATCGCCCTCCCGTCGCCCACCACCACCCTCAGGGGAATGGCTTCGCCATGCAGCGTCGTCCTCGTGTGCTCTCCGGAATCCAGCCCACCGCCGGCTCGTTCCACCTCGGCAACTACCTCGGCGCGGTCCGTCAGTGGGTCGCGCTGCAGGAGTCGCACGACGCCTTCTACATGGTCGTCGACCTGCACGCGATCACCGTTCCGCAGGACCCGGCCGAGCTGCGCGCCAACACCCGGCTCGCCGCCGCCCAGCTGCTCGCGGCCGGTCTCGACCCCGAGCGCTGCACGCTCTTCGTCCAGAGCCACGTGCCCGAGCACGCCCAGCTCGGCTGGGTCATGAACTGCCTCACCGGCTTCGGCGAGGCCGGCCGCATGACGCAGTTCAAGGACAAGGCCGCCAAGCAGGGCGCCGACCGCGCCACCGTGGGCCTGTTCACGTACCCGATCCTCCAGGTCGCGGACATCCTGCTCTACCAGGCCCACCAGGTCCCGGTCGGCGAGGACCAGCGCCAGCACATCGAGCTCACCCGGGACCTCGCCGAGCGGTTCAACGCCCGCTTCGGTGAGACGTTCACCATCCCGGCGCCGTACATCCTGAAGGAAACGGCGAAGATCTACGACCTGCAGGACCCGACCGCCAAGATGAGCAAGTCGGCGTCCACCCCGAAGGGCCTGATCAACCTGCTCGACGAACCGAAGACGACGGCGAAGAAGGTGAAGAGCGCGGTCACGGACACCGACACCGTGATCCGCTTCGACCCGGAGGAGAAGCCGGGCGTCAGCAACCTCCTGACGATCATGTCCACCCTCACCGGCACCTCCGTCCCCGACCTGGAGCGGTCGTACGAGGGCAAGCTGTACGGAGCCCTGAAGACCGACCTCGCCGAGGTCGTCGTGGACTTCGTCACCCCCTTCCGGACCCGTACGCAGGAATACCTGGACGACCCGGAGACGCTGGACTCGATCCTGGCCAAGGGCGCGGAGAAGGCCCGGACGGTCGCCGGCGAGACGCTGGCCCGGACGTACGACCGGATCGGCTTCCTGCCCGCGAAGCACTGAGCAGGCACTGAGCAAGCCTGAGCAAGCACTGAGCAAGCCTGAGCAAGCAGTCGGCGAGCACGGAGCGCGCTCGCGCGGTGGCCCGACGGCTCTGGCCACGCGGCGGGTGCAGCCGCCACACTGGCGCTGCGCCCGCACCGACCGGACGACTGGACTGAGGAGTGAGGAGAACGACGTGGGGACCGTAACGCTCGGCGTTTCGATCGCGGTCCCGGAGCCCTACGGCAGCCTGCTCCAGGAGCGGCGCGCGGGCTTCGGGGATCCCGCCGCGCACGGCATCCCCACCCACGTCACGCTCCTGCCCCCGACCGAGGTCGACGTGGCGCGGCTGCCCGAGGTCCGGGCGCACCTCGCCGCCGTCGCGGCGGCCGGCCGCTCCTTCCCGATGCGCCTCAGCGGCACGGGCACGTTCCGGCCGCTGTCGCCGGTCGTCTTCGTCCAGGTGGTCGAGGGCGCGTCGGCGTGCTCCTGGCTCCAGCAGCAGGTCCGCGACCCCTCCGGGCCGCTGGCGCGCGAGCTGGCGTTCCCGTACCACCCGCACGTCACCGTGGCGCACGGCATCCCCGACGAGGCGATGGACCGGGCGTACGACGAGCTCGCCGGCTTCGAGGCGGCGTGGACCGTCGGCTCCTTCGCGCTCTACGAACAGGGCGCGGACGGGGTGTGGCGCAAGCTGCACGCGTACGAGTTCGGCGCCGGCCGCCCGACGAAGGGCGGCGTGCCCGCGCAGGGCGCACCGGTGGACGAGCCGGCCCCGACGCGCGGCTGACCCGTCCTGCCGGCGGGCCCCTCAGAACGGCAGCCGGCGGAAGACCGGGCGCGGCAGGTGCCGCAGGACCGACATGACCGGCCGCAGCGCGCCCGGCACCCACACCGTCTCCGCGCGCCGCCGCAGACCCTGCTCGACGGCGTGGGCGACCGCCTCCGGGGTCGTCGCGAGCGGCGGCTCGGCGAGCCCGGCCGTCATCCTCGTCCGTACGAACCCGGGCCTGACCACCATGACGTGCACGCCCGTGCCGTGCATCGCGTCGCCCAGGCCCTGGGCGAAGGCGTCGAGGCCCGCCTTGCTGGAGCCGTAGACGAAGTTGGCGCGGCGGGCCCGCTCGGCGGCCACGGAGGAGAGCACGACCAGCGAGCCGTGGCCCTGTGCGCGCAGGGCGTTGGCGCAGGCCAGCGCCGAGGAGACGCCCCCGGTGTAGTTGGTCTGGGCGACCTGCGCGGCGGCCGCCGGGGCGGCCTCGTCCCGGGCCTGGTCTCCTAGGACACCGAAGGCCAGCAGCACCATGTCGATGTCGCCCTCCGCGAAGACCTTGCCGAGCGTCTCCTCGTGCGCGGCGGTGTCGAGGGCGTCGAACGGCACCGTGTGCGCCACGGCCCCGAGCTCCCGCAGCGACGCGGCGGCCGCGTCCAGGGCGGGGGAGGGGCGCCCGGCGAGCCACACGGTCCGGGTGCGTCCGGCGATCAGGCGGCGGGCGGTGGCCAGGGCGATCTCCGACGTACCGCCGAGGATCAGGAGGGACTGGGGGGCGCCGAAGGCGTCCTTCATGGCGGCGTACTCCTTACAGGCCGAGGCGGCGGGCGAGGTCCGAGGTGAAGACGGAGCCGGGGTCCAGGCGGCCCCGCAGGGCGAGGAAGTCGGGCAGCCGGGGGTACATGGCGCGCAGCGTCTCCGGGCGCATCCGGGAGTCCTTGGCGAGGTAGACCCGGCCGCCCGCCCCCGCCACCTCCTCGTCGAGTTCGTCCAGGAACGCGCCGAGGCCCGGCAGCCCGGCCGGGATGTCCAGCGCCAGCGTCCAGCCCGGCATCGGGAAGGAGAGCCACCCGGAGCCGGCCTCGCCGAAGCGCTTCAGCACGGCGAGGAAGGACGGGCAGCGGCGGCGCGCGATCCGGTGCACGATGCGGCGCAGGGCGTCCTCGCGGCCGTACGGGACGACGAACTGGTACTGGACGAAACCGGCGCGGCCGTAGACCCGGTTCCAGTGCGGCACGCCGTCGAGCGGGTGGAAGAACGCCGGGATCGGCTGGAGCTGCCCGGTGCGGGGGCGGCGCGGGGCCTTGCGGTACCAGAGCGCGTTGAAGGCGCGGACGCCGGAGCGGCTCAGCAGCCCGTCGCGGGAGGGCAGGTGGGGCGGCGGGGGCAGCTGCCCGGTGCGGAAGGCGAGTGGGCGGCGCCGCGCGCGGGCCGGGAGCGCGTCGTACGGAGCGTGGTCGCCGCGCGTGAGGACGGCGCGGCCGGTCGCGGCGCCGCGCGCGAGGAGGTCGATCCAGGCGACGGAGTAGCGGTAGCGGTGGTCGGTCGCGGTCAGACGGGCCATCAGGTCGTCGAGGTCGGCGGCGCGTTCGGTGTCCACGGACATCAGGGACGTCTCGACGGGCAGGAGCCGGACCGTGGCGGCGAGGATCACGCCGGTGAGGCCCATGCCGCCGGCGGTGGCGTCGAACAGCTCGGTGCCGGGCGCCACGGTGCGGATCTCGCCGTCGGCGGTGAGGAGTTCGAGGGCGCGTACGTGGTGGGTGAAGGAGCCGGAGACGTGGTGGTTCTTGCCGTGGATGTCGGCGGCGACGGCCCCGCCGACCGTGACGTGGCGGGTGCCGGGGGTGACGGGGACGAACCAGCCGAGCGGGAGCAGCACCTCCATCAGGTGGTGGAGGCTGACCCCCGCGTCGCAGACGACGACCCCCGCGTCGGCGTCGAGGGAGCGGACGCGGGCGAGGGCGGTCATGTCGAGGACGGCGCCGCCCGCGTTCTGCGCGGCGTCGCCGTAGGCCCGGCCGAGGCCGCGGGCGACGGCCCCCCGGGCACCGCACGCGCGGACGGCGGCGGCTGCCTCCTCGTACGTGCGGGGCCGTACGACGCGGGCGACGGTGGGGGCGGTGCGGCCCCAGCCGGTGAGGGCCTCCGTGACGGACCCGGTGGCGGGCTCGGTGAGGGACTCCGTGACGGGCTCGGTGGCGGGCTCGGTGGGCATGGGGCGACGGTAAGCCGTTCCATGCCTCTTCCAGATGATTTCAAGCGGGATGTGCCACTTATTGCCTGACTCCCCGAAATGGGTGATTAAACGAGTGTCAGGAAAGATGTCCGTGCGATGAGACGCCCGGCGGGCGACAGTCGCCTCTGATGCAGAGGGGTGCAGAAAGGGGTGGCAGATGCGATACGTCGACCACCGGCTGCTCGCCGCCGCACGCGACGCCGGGCGCCGCAGGCCCGCCGTGGCGGTGGCCGCGCGGGTGCTGTCGGCCGGCGGCGAGCACGCGGCGCTGTGGCTGGCCGCGGGGCTCGCGGGCGCGGCGGCCGACCGGGAACGGCGCGCGGCCTGGCTGCGCGCCACCGCGCTCGTCGGTGCGGCGCACGGGGTGAGCATGGGCGCGAAGCGGGTGGTGCGCCGGCCGCGCCCGAGCGACGCGCCCGCGCTGGTCCGCACCGCCGGACGGCACTCCTTCCCCAGCTCCCACGCCACCTCCGCCACCGCCGCGGCGCTTCTCTTCGCCGCCCTCCGCCCCCGCGCGGGCCGGGTGACCGCGCCGCTGGCCGCCGCGATGTGCCTGTCCCGCCTGGTGGTGGGCGTCCACTACCCGACGGACGTGGCGGCGGGCGCGCTGCTCGGCGCCGCGACCGGCCTCGCGGGCGCGGGCTGGGCGAGGGACGGGCGGGCGGTGCGCGATGCGTGAGGCCCGCGGCGGGCTGACACCCCCCGCCCCGCCCCCGCCCCGCACGGCCCCCGGCGTCACCGACCCGCCCGGACCGCGCGCGACGGCCCCCCGCCCGGTGCGGCGGCCCGCGCTGCCCACCGTGGGGCTCGGGGTGCTGCGGGCGGCGCGCCCGCGCCAGTGGGTGAAGAACGTGCTCGTCGTCGCCGCGCCCGCCGCCGCGGGCGAGCTCGTCTCGCGGCACACCGCGCTCCAGCTCGGCGTGGTCTTCCTGCTGTTCACGGCCGCCGCCTCGGGCGTCTACCTCGTCAACGACGCCCGCGACGCCGACGCCGACCGGGCGCACCCCGCCAAGTGCCGCCGCCCCGTCGCCGCGGGCGAGGTGCCCGTACCCGTGGCGTACGCGGCGGGCGTCGCGCTCGCGGTGGGCGCGCTCCTCGGCGGGGCCGTGCTCTGCAACGCCATGACGGCCGCCCTCCTCGCCGCCTACCTGCTCATGCAGTTCGCCTACTGCCTGCGCCTCAAGCAGGTCCTCGTCGTCGACCTCGCCGTCGTCACGACCGGCTTCGTCCTGCGCGCCATGATCGGCGGTGTCGCGCTCGCCATCCCGCTCTCGCGCTGGTTCCTCATCACCACCGCCTTCGGCGCCCTGTTCATGGTGGCGGCCAAGCGGTACTCGGAAGCCGTGCAGATGGCCGGCCGGAACGGCACCACGCGTGCGCTGCTCACCGAGTACACCACCGGCTACCTCCGCTTCGTCTGGCAGCTCGCCGCCGGGGTCGCCGTCCTCGGCTACTGCCTCTGGGCCCTGGAGAACAGCGGCACCTGGCGCCAGCTGTCGATGATCGCCTTCATCCTCGCGGTCCTCCGCTACGCCGTCTTCGCCGACCGCGGCGCCGCCGGCGCGCCCGAGGACGTCGTCCTGCGCGACCGGCCCCTCGCCGTCATCGGCCTCGTGTGGACGGCGATGTACGGGATGGCGGTCGCCGACCTTTGATCCGGACGCGACGCCGGGAAGTTCTGGGCTTCCTCGGCGTGGGCGGCGTCGCGTACGCGGCCGACCTCGCCGTCTTCCTCCTGCTGCGCCGCACGGCCCTCGACCCGCTCGCCGCGAAGGCGCTCTCCTTCCTCGCCGGCTGCACGGTCGCCTACCTGGGCAACGCCCTCGGCACCTACCGCCGCAGGGCCCTCGACCTGCGGCGGTACGCCATCTTCTTCGGCGTCAACCTCGCGGGCGCCGCCGTGCAGGTGGCCTGCCTCGGCGTCTCGCGCCACGGGCTCGGGCTCACCTCCCCGCTCGCCGACACGGTCTCCGGCCTCGGCATCGGCATGGTTCTCGCCACCTTCCTGCGTTTCTGGGGGACGAGGACCCTGGTCTTCGGGGTACGGGGGTAGGCGGGTCCCATGGACTGGCTGACCAACCTTCCCCTCATCGGCCCGTGGGCCGCGCGTCTCATGCGGACGCACGCGTGGCGTTCGTACGAGACCCTCGACCGCGTCCACTGGACGCGCCTCGCCGCCGCGATCACCTTCGTCAGCTTCGTCGCCCTCTTCCCGCTGATCGCCGTCTTTGCCACCGTCGGCGCGGCGCTCCTCAGCGACGAGCAGGTGCGCCGCCTGGAGGGCACGCTCGCCGAGCAGGTCCCCGGCATCTCCGACCAGCTCGACCTGAACGCCCTCATCTCGAACGCCGGTACCGTCGGGCTGGTCGCCGGCGCCGTGCTGCTGTTCACCGGCATCAACTGGGTCGGTGCCATGCGCGACTGCCTGCGCGCGGTGTGGCGCATCGACGACTGCGACGAGGGCAACCCCTTCGTCCGCAAGGGCAAGGACGCCGTCATCCTCGTCGGCCTCGGCGCGACCGGCCTCGCCTCGCTCGCCGCCTCCGCCTTCGGCTCCACCGCCGTCGGCTGGACCGCCGAGCGGCTCGGCATCCCCGAGAGCGGCGCCGGCGGCGTACTCCTCCAGGCCGGCGCCCTCGCGGCCGCCGTCCTCGCCGACTTCCTGATCCTGCTCTACGTCCTGACCCTGCTGCCCGGCGTGGAGCCGCCGCGCCGCCGCCTCGTCGTCGCGGGGCTGATCGGCGCGGTCGGCTTCGAGGCGCTGAAGCTGCTGCTCGGCGGCTACATGAGCGGCGTGGCGGCGAAGTCGATGTACGGCGCCTTCGGCGTGCCGGTCGCGCTGCTGCTGTGGATCAACTTCACCGCCAAGCTGCTGCTGTACTGCGCCGCCTGGACGGCTACCGGCTCCCTGAGTGAGGCGGACGACGACGGCGTACGAGCTCCGGAAGCGGCCAGCGGCGGTTGACCAGGAACACCGCGCCCGCCAGCAGCACCAGCGCCCCGCCGGCCACCGCCAGGGCGGTCCCGGCGCCACCGCCGCCGCCGGTCTGGGACGCGGCGACCGGCGCCTTGGTCGCCGCCTCGCCGTTGCCCGTCTCGATCTGCCGCGTGTCCGAGCTGCCCGTACGCGCCGACTTCGGCGGCACCAGCTCACCGACCGGCCGGACCTTCCCGGCCGCCGCGAAACCCCAGTCCAGCAGCCGTGCCGCCTCCTTGTAGACGGCGTGGCTCTCCTTCGCGGACGGGTTCATGACCGTCACCAGCAACACCTTGCCGTTGCGTTCGGCCACCCCGGTGAAGGTCGCGCCGGCGTGCGTCGTACTGCCGTTCTTCACGCCCGCGATGCCCTTGTACGGCATGACGCCGAGGTCACCGGTGAGCAGCCGGTTGGTGTTCTGGATCTCGAACGTCCCGCGCTTCTTGTCCCCGGGCTTCAACTCCCCGGGGAACTGAGCGCGCGGTGTCGAGCAGTACTCCCTGAAGTCCTTCTTCTGCATGCCGCTGCGCGCGATGAGGGTGAGGTCGTACGCGGACGAGACCTGGCCCTCGGCGTCGTAACCGTCCGGCGAGACGACGTGGGTGTCGAGCGCCTGGAGCTCGTCGGCGCGGGCGTTCATGTCCTTGACGGTCTGGGCGATGCCGCCGTTCATCTCGGACAGGACGTGGACGGCGTCGTTGCCGGAGCGCAGGAAGACGCCGAGCCACAGGTCGTGGACGGTGTACGTCTGCTTCTCCTTGACCCCCACCAGGCTGGAGCCCTCGCCCACCTTCGCCAGGTCCTGCTGCGTCACCAGGTGCGACTTCGTCTTGTCGAGCTTGGGGAGCAGCGTGTCCGCGAAGAGCATCTTGAGCGTCGAGGCGGGGGGCAGCCGCCAGTGCGCGTTGTGCGCGGCCAGCACGTCGCCGCTCTCCGCGTCCGCGACGACCCAGGAGCGCCCCGTGACCTCCTTGGGGAGGACCGGTACGCCGGGCGCCAGGTTGACCTGGGTGCCCGGGCGGCCGAGCGCCTTGCCGCCGACCGTCGACATGATCGCGGGCGGCTTGGGCTGCTTGTCCTCCTTGGTGTCCGCCGACGCGGGGACAGCCGTGAGGGCGGGGAGCAGCGCGGCGGCGGTGACCGTCAACGCGGTCTTTTTCAGAGCTGACACGATCGAGAACGTACAGGGCACGTTCGCGGTTGGCGCTACCACCCACACCCCACCCGGCGCACGGCACGCCTTCGGGGGTGGCGATACTGGCTCCATGAAGCTCAGCCGCTCCGCCTCCTGGTTCCTGCTCGCGTTCGGGGTGTGGAGCTGGGTCATCTGGATCACTTTCATCAAGAACCTGTGGAAGGACGCGAGCGGACTCGCCTTCGACGACGCGGGCGACCCGACGGCGTACTTCTGGGTTCATCTGCTGCTCGCCGTGACGTCCTTTGTTCTGGGGACGGTGGTCGGGGTCATCGGGTTGCGCGGCGTCCGCGCACTGCGTCGCGGCTCACGCCGCGCCTAGGGGGTAGGGGCCGTGTCCGTGCTGCTCGTCGTGGTGTCGATCGTCGTGGTGCTCTCTCTGCTGGGCGCGGTGCACTGGTACGTATGGCGGTGCCTGGTGCGCGACGTGACGCTGCCCGGGAGCCTGGCGCGGCGTGCGGGCACGGTCGCCCTGGTGGTGCTGCCGCTGCTGTCGCTCGGCGCCCTGACGGCGGGCCGGGCCGGCGCGCCGTTCTGGCTCCAGCGCGTGCTGGCCTGGCCGGGCTTCCTGTGGCTGGCGCTGCTGCTGTACGTGGTGCTGGCGCTGGTGGTGGGCGAGGCGGTGCGGCCGCTGCTGCGGCGGTGGCTGGAGGCGCGGGGTGCCGCGGCCGCCGAGCCCCCGGTCCGGCCGGAGCCCGCGCCGGCGGAGGCGGCGGGAGCGGCTCTGCCCCGGGTCTGCGGGACCGCCATGGCCGCCGGAGCCGCTCTGGCCGCGGGCGGTGCCGGAGGTGCCCGGCCCGCGGACTCCACCGGAGCCCCGGCAGCCGCGCCCGAAGCACTCGCGCCCGCACCCGCAGCACCGCCGGTGCCCGCCGAAGCCCTCGCGCCCGCCGCGCCTGCCGAGCCCGCCGCGTCCGGAGCGGGAGGCCCCGGGTCCTCCGCGGCCCTCTCCCGCCGGCTCTTCGTCTCGCGTGTCGTCGGCGGCACGGCGGCCGGCGTCGCGCTGGGCACCGTCGGGTACGGCGCCTACGGCGTCCTGCGCGGACCGCGCGTCAAGCGGGTGACGGTGCCGCTCGCCAAGCTGGGGCGGAGCGCGCACGGGTACCGGATCGCGGTGGTGAGCGACATCCACCTCGGGCCCATCCTGGGGCGCGCCCACACCCAGCGGATCGTCGACGCCATCAACGCCACCCAGCCCGACCTCGTCGCCGTCGTCGGCGACCTCGTCGACGGCAGCGTGGAGAACCTGGGCCCCGCCGCCGAGCCGCTGGCGCGGCTCCGCGCCCGCGACGGCTCCTTCTTCGTGACGGGCAACCACGAGTACTTCTCCGGCGCCGAGGAGTGGGTCGACCACGTCCGCGAGCTCGGGCTGCGCCCGCTGCGCAACGAGCGCGTCGAGATCGCGGGCTTCGACCTGGCCGGGGTCAACGACGTGGCCGGCGAGAACTACGGTGACGGCCCCGACTTCGTACGCGCCCTCGGCGACCGCGACCGGGCCCGCGCCGCCGTGCTGCTGGCGCACCAGCCGGTCGTCATCCACGACGCCGTACGGCACGGGGTCGACCTCCAGCTGTCCGGCCACACGCACGGCGGTCAGCTCTGGCCCGGCAACGTCCTCGCGGACCTCGCCAACCCCACCCTCGCCGGGCTCGAACAGTACGGCGACACGCAGCTGTACGTGTCGCGCGGCGCCGGGGCCTGGGGGCCGCCGGTACGGGTCGGCGCACCCTCGGACATCACGCTGGTGGAGCTGGCTTCGAAGCAGGCGTGACACCGCCCGGCAGGAACTCCTCCAGCACCTCGTGCGCCTGACGCACCAGGGGCCGCAGCAGCCGGAAGCGCGAGAGCGCGATGGCGCGGGCGGCGATGGGCGCGGTGCGCTCGACGAGGCGGCGGCTGCGCTCGGCGCGGTCCGAGCGGTCGTACACCCAGTACAGCACCAGGCCCATGTGCATCAGCCACATCAGGTGGGGGAGGAACTCCTCCAGCTCGGGCGCGGTCTTGGTGTCGGAGCCGGAGAGCACCCGCCGGTGGATGGAGATCACGGCCTCGCGCGCGGCGACCGACTCGGGAGAGAAGGGGCTGAGGGGGCTCTCGGGGTCGGCGGCGTTCTTGAAGAACTGGGCGGCGAAGCGGTGGTACTGCTCCGCGACGTCCAGCCAGGTCAGCAGGGAGTCGCGGATGCGGACGGCCAGCTCCCGGTCGCCCGCGAGGACCGGCTGGACCGCCACCTCGTGCTCGGCGGCCAGCCGGTCGTAGAAGCCCTGGACGAGGTGCTCCTTGGACGAGAAGTAGTAGTACGCGTTGCCGACGGAGACGCCGGCCTCCTGGGCGATGGCCCGCATCGTCGTCTTGTCGTAACCGCGCTCCTGGAAGAGCCGGAGCGCGGTCTCGAGGATGAGGGTGCGCGTCTGCTCACTGCGCGGAGCCTTCGCCTTCGGCGCCTTCGGCGCCTTGGCCGCCTGGCCCGCCTGGCCCGCCTTCGCGCCCCTGGCTTCCGGTGCGCTGGCCTCGGCCGTCACGTCGGTCCCGTCCTTCTTGCGCTTCTCGTCCTTCTCGTCCATCACGGTGACCGAGCCTAACCGGGCGTCCCCGGCACCCCGCACCGCCCGCCCTCGCAGCCGCTCCCGGCCGTCGACGCACGCCACTTGGCGGCGGCGAGGACGGTGGCCCGGGCGAACGGCAGGCCGGCCGGGGTGGCGAGCCAGTGGGCCTTCGGCCGGTGCTCCGCCAGCGCCCAGAGGCAGACGATGAAGGCGGCGGTGGAGCGGTAGACCTGCCCGGCGTCCCCGACGACGGTGATCTCGTTCAGGGTCGACCGGTGGTCCAGCCCCGGGAACCGGCGCCGCGCCTCCTCGGAGGCGGCGGGCACCAGGTCCAGCGGGACGAGCTGCGGCTGGCGCAGCAGCCAGTGCCGCAGGTGGACGCAGAGCGGGCACTGCGCGTCGTACAGCACGGTCAGCCGCTTCACGGGGGTGGACGGTGCCACCCGGTCGGTCGCCACGGCCGGCTCACCAGCGCGCAGTGGGCGCGGTCCAGCCCTGCGGCGGCACCGGCGGCACCACCTGGCGCTCCATGGCCCCGCGTCGGCGGATCTTGTTGAGCACGTACACATTGCCCAGGTGCATCACGCCGAGCACGAGCAGCACGACCCCGAGCTTGACCGAGAGCGCCTCGAACAGGTGCCGGGCGTCGGTGACGGCTTCGTCCTGGCTGAGGTAGAGGGCGACGAAGCCGAAGTTGACCAGGTAGAAGCCGACAACCAGCAGGTGATTGACGGCCTCGGCGAGCTTCTCGTCGCCCTTCAGCACATCAGCGAGGAAGATCCGCCCGTTTCGGCTGAGGGTGCGCGCCACCCAGATGGTGAGCGCGACGCTGATCAGCAGGTAGACGACATACGCGACGACAGTGAGGTCCATGCCCCACCCTCCCTTGAACGCGTTCAAAAGCTGGCAGGACTGACTCTAGACCTCTGTTTGAACACGTTCAACGCGGGGGTCGGTGACCCCCGTCACGCGCCGCACCCCCGGCACCGGAGCCGTGCCGGCGCACAGGGCCGCCACGGTCGGCGCCGCGGCGACAAGCGGCACTTCGGGCCCCCACAGCACGGCGGCGGGCGGCGCGAGCGCGTACCCGAGCGGCATGGCGGCGAGCGAGAGCAGCCAGTCGTACGACGTGACGCGGGCCAGCGCGTGCGGCGGTACGGCCCGCTGGACGGTGGTCTGCCATATCGGCGTCAGGAAGCCGAGCCCCATCTGGCGCGCGCGGCCGGGATGACGGCGTCACCCGTGAGGGACAGGGCCCGTCCGGCGAACAGGAGTTGAAAGGGGCGCGTGCGCAGGGGATGAGGCGGTGGTGGAGAGGGTGGCGTGATCGGCAAAGACCGCCGACGCGTCATCGCCGAGCTCACCGCCGAAGGCCGGGCGACCTGGCGGGGCGCGATGGACGCGGTGGGCCACGAGGAGTACCGGCTGCTCGGCGTGCTCAGCGAGAGCGAACGGGGAAGCCTCAACGACATGCTGCGCCGGATCATGCTGCTCGCCGAGCGGCCCCACCCCCGGAAGGACGAAGGGGCGGCCCGGGAGCCCGAAGCTCCCCGGGCCCTGACCCCGTGAGGGCCGAGCGGGCCCTCACCCAAGCCGTCGGTCAGTGTTCGCAGAGGGAGAATTCCCGCTCGTAGACCTGGTCGTTGTGCTCGGCCACGAAGAACTTGCGCTCCCGCATGAGCTCTTCGCGGTACGCCTTCGCCTGCTCGAGCGTCATCGTGGAGGTGGCGGACCACGGTTGCTGCGGCGGGACGTCGGAGGTCGAGACGATCGTCGTCGAGGGGTCGACCAGGAAGAACGCGAGGATCTTGCGGTGCCCCGGGCGGGTGGGGTCCGCGAGGCGGAACGAGCCGACGCGGTGTTGCAGGATGTTCGGGAACGCCAGGCAGCGACCCGCCGGCGTCGCCGCCGATCCCAGCACCTGGTTGAGCGCGTCCTCGTTCTCCAGGCCGTAGACCTCGCGCATCCCCGCGTCGTCGTTCTGTTCGTAGTCCGGGTCGTTGAGCGCCGCGCGGAAACTCAGCCGGCTCTCGGTGATGTTCTCGCTGTCCCAGTAGTAGATGCCGGTCGAGACGATCCGCTCGTTCAGCATCCCCTCGACGTGCCAGGAGCCGCCCGCGTACTCGGGCTTCTCCGGGGTGAGGTGAATGGTGGCGAGCTTGACGATGACCTGGAGGCGGCGGCCGCGCAGGTCGACCCGGGCGGCTTCGCCGGGCAGCTCGGGCGGGGTGAAGTCCGGCGCGTCCGGCACGACCGGGCGGCGGTTCTCCCACCAGCCGTCCTGGGCCTTTTCCCACGCGCGTACGGCTTCCGCACGGGCCGCGGCGTCACCGGAGGAGGACGGGTCCGGGAACTCCGGTTCCGAGCCGTACCACCCGTAAGGATCGGCCTTGATCCGCAAGGGTCGCGGATGGCGCAGGTCGGTGAGCACGTTCTCCCACAGCGGCAGCATGCGCGCGAAGACGTCCGGCAAGACGGCGGCGAGTGCGTGATGGGTCTCGGGGTGGACGTTGTTGACGTACGAACGGAAGGCGGCGCCGCCCTCGTCACTGACGTCGACGTCCGTGGGCAGCCACTGGAACCTCTCCGAGAACTCGTGCTTCGAGTAGCGGTCCGTCGGGTTCTTCCAGGCCCACTCGGGCCCCCCGCTCACCTCTCGCACCAGGCAGAACAGCGAGGGGTGCACCAGGTCCAGCACCTGTCCGTCCGAACCCGGATGCCAGTCCCGTTCCGCCTCGGGCACCTCCTCCAGGACCCGGACCGCCTCGCGCAGCCGGGACGTGAGCTCGTCGTCGACCAGCGTGTCCGACTGCCACACCCCGTCGACGGCGGACACCTCGATGCCGGTCCGCCCGTCCCGCAGCGCGGCGTAGTGCCCGAGTTCCGCGAGCACGTACCGGACCTGCGCTTCGGTGAGCCCCTGGGCGACCGCCTCCCGCGTCCACCGCGCGACGATGCCGGCGTCGTGCATCTTGTCGAACCACCCCGGCTTCGCCCGGATGTGGGCGCTGCACTCCATCATCTGCAGCTCCCGCAGCGTCCGGGGTGTCGCGAAGGCTATGGAACGCGAGGCTTGAAAGGGCAGCGGAAAGGCGGAGAGGCCGGACAACTCTGGTCATCCCTACGGTCGGTGAGCAGTCCGGGAAGGATAGCCCGGCGCACCGACACCACAACGGCGGGGCACGGCCGTCCGGCCCGTCGGCCGGAGCCCCTGGTGACGGGCCCCGGCCGACGGGCCGGTGAGCACGGACGAGCGCGGGCGGACTAGTCCGAGACGGTGATCGCCTGCACCGGGCAGGCGCGGGCCGCCTCGCGGACCAGGGGTTCGCCGGCGCCGTGCTCGGCGCCCGGCAGCAGCTCGCCGAAGCCGTCGTCGTCCTGGGTGAAGACGCGGGGCACCGTCAGCGCGCACTGGCCCGCTCCGATGCAGACGTCCTTGTCGATGGAGATTCGCATACCGGACATCAACTCACCAGGTCACGGGGAGTTCCAGCATCCCCTGGATCGTGTCGCCCGGCTTGAACGGGATCTCCTCCGCCGGTGCCGCCAGCCGCAGCCCCGGCAGCCGGTCGAAGAGGGAGGTGAGCGCGATCTCCATCTCCGCGCGCGCCAGGTTCTGCCCCAGGCACTGGTGGATGCCGAAGCCGAAGGCGACGTGGTGGCGGGCCGAGCGGTGCCAGTCCAGCGTGTCGGGGTCGGCGTACGCGGCCGTGTCGCGGTTGATGACCGACGTGGAGAAGACGACACCGTCGTTCGCCCGGATGGTCGCCCCGTCGACATCGATGTCCTCCGTGGCCACCCGCAGCATCCCGTCCGCGATCGACAGGAACCGCAGCAGCTCCTCCACGGCCGCCGGCATCAGCCCCGGGTCGGACTTCAGCTCGGCCAGCTGCTCCGGGTGGCGGAGCAGGGTGTACGTACCCAGCGAGATCATGTTCGCCGTGGTCTCGTGACCGGCGACGAGCAGGATCACGGCCAGGTCCACGACCTGCTGCCGGTCGAGGTGCCCCGCCGCGAGCTGCTGCGCCACGAGGTCGTCGATGACGCCGTCCCCGGGATTGGCGCGTTTGCGGTCAACCAGCTCGCCGAGGTAGCCCTCCAGCAGATCGCGGGCCTCCGTGGTGTCCTCGGCCGTCGGGCCCCGCAGCAGCCGGCGCGACTGCGCCTCGAAGAAGTCGTGGTCGGCGTACGGCACACCGAGCAGGTCGCATATGACGATGGACGGCACCGGCAGCGCGAACGCCGACACCAGCTCGGCCGGCGGCCCCTGCTCGACCATCGCGTCGAGCAGCTCGTCCACGGTCGCCTGGATGCGCGGTCGCAGCTCCGCCGTCCGCCGGAGCGTGAAGCCGGGGATGAGCATGCGCCGCTGGGCGTTGTGCTCCGGGTCGTCGTACCCCAGCAGTGCGGCACGGCGCTGGTCGCGTACGGCGGCGAAGCGCTCCGAGGGGAGGGGGAACGCCTTGTGCGTGGTGTCGGTCGACAGGCGCTGGTCGGTCAGCAGCGTGCGCGCGGCCGCGTGTCCGGTGACGACCCACACCGAGCGGCCGTCGTAGAGCGTGACCCGGGACAGCGGCCGCGCCTCGCGCAGCGGTGCGTAGGCGGTGGGCGGGTGGTAGGGGCAGGTGCGGTCCTGAGGGAACGAGACGGTTTCCGTCATGGTGGCCTCACAAGCGTGTATCGGCGACGGAGCGGTCGTGCTCCGTACCGATCTCCACTACATGCCCGAGGCACCTAATAGGTCTACGCGCAGTTCGGCCAATCCACCGGAACGGCCGAAGGGGCCGGTCGCTACACGCTGAGCGAGCGCGCGTAGTTGAGCTGGCCCATCACGAGGGGGAACGTCTCGGGGCCCGTCGCCGGGATCATCGTGGAGTGGTACCGCCCGCCACTGCTGACCGTGACCTGGATGAAGCCGACCGTCTGCTTCTCCTTCATCAGCAGGAACAGCAGCCCCAGCAGGCAGAACACGGCGAAGACGACCGCCAGCACGACCGCGTGCGTCGGGATCCGCTCCTCGGTGCGCGACATGTCGGTGGCGTTCCACACCGCGCCCTTGAGCGGCATGGTCCCGGCGGGCGTCACGATCGAGTCCGGCAGGACGGTGATGTCACCGATGGACAGCAGGGGCGCCCCCGCACCGCCGGTGGGGACCGGCGGGTACGGGTGCTGCGGGTAGCCGTACCCCGGCGCGCCGCCGGGGTATCCGTACCCGGGCGCCCCCGGGGGGTGCGCCGGGCCCCACGTGTACTCCCCGTCCCTGTACTCCCCGCCCGCGTACGGATTCGGCTCGCTCATCTGTCCCCGTTCCTGACAACCACGAAGGCCCGTTCCTGTACGGAAGAGCGTACAGAAACGGGCCCTCTGACGGTGCGTCAGGCGTGGCGGAGGGTCAGAAGCGACGCGTGATCAGCGCGCGCTTGACTTCCTGGATCGCCTTGGTGATCTCGATACCGCGCGGGCAGGCCTCCGTGCAGTTGAACGTGGTGCGGCAGCGCCACACGCCGTCCTTGTCGTTGAGGATCTCCAGCCGCTGCTCCCCGGCCTCGTCACGCGAGTCGAAGATGAAGCGGTGCGCGTTGACGATCGCGGCCGGACCGAAGTACTGGCCGTCGTTCCAGAACACCGGGCAGGACGACGTGCACGCGGCGCACAGGATGCACTTGGTCGTGTCGTCGAACCGCTCGCGGTCCTCGGCGGACTGGATCCGCTCACGCGTCGGCTCGTTGCCCTTGGTGACCAGGAACGGCATCACGTCGCGGTACGCCTGGAAGAACGGCTCCATGTCCACGACCAGGTCCTTGAGGACCGTCAGGCCCTTGATGGCCTCGATCGTGATGGGCTTCTCCGGGTTGATGTCCTTGATCAGCGTCTTGCAGGCGAGCCTGTTCTTGCCGTTGATCCGCATCGCGTCGGAGCCGCAGATGCCGTGCGCGCAGGAGCGCCGGAAGGTGAGCGAGCCGTCGACGTCCCACTTGATCTTGTGGAGACCGTCGAGCACGCGCTCCTTCGGGTCGATCTCGATCTGGAAGTCCTGCCACTGCGCCTCGTCGGAGATCTCCGGGTTGAAGCGGCGGATCCGGAAAGTGACCGTGATGTACGGCGAGGCGGCCGACTTGGCCACCGCCTCGTCCTTGTCCATGACGGGGGTAGCCATCAGTACTTACGCTCCATCGGCTGGTAGCGGGTCTGGACGACCGGCTTGTAGTCGAGGCGGACGGTCTCGGTGCCGTCGTCGCCGACCTCGCGGTACGCCATGGTGTGGCGCATGAAGTTGACGTCGTCGCGGTTCGGGTAGTCCTCGCGGTAGTGACCGCCGCGCGACTCCTTGCGGGCCAGGGCGGACACGGCCATGACCTCGGCCAGGTCGAGCAGGTTGCCCAGCTCGATGGCCTCCAGCAGGTCGGTGTTGTACCGCTTGCCCTTGTCCTGGATCGCCACGTTCCTGTACCGCTCGCGCAGCTCCGCGATCTTCTCGACCGCGGTCTTGATCGTCTGCTCGGTGCGGAACACCATCACGTTGGCGTCCATCGTCTCCTGGAGCTCCTTGCGGAGTACGGAGACCCGCTCGGTGCCGGTGGAGTTGCGCAGCCGCTCGACCTGCTCCTGGACGAAGGAGGCGGGGTCGTCCGGCAGCTCGACGTAGTCGGCCTTCGCCGAGTACTCGGCGGCGGCGATGCCCGCCCGCTTGCCGAAGACGTTGATGTCGAGCAGCGAGTTGGTGCCCAGGCGGTTGGCGCCGTGCACCGACACGCACGCGACCTCGCCGGCCGCGTACAGGCCCGGCACGACGGTGGTGTTGTCGCTGAGGACCTCACCCATCACGTTGGTCGGGATGCCGCCCATGGCGTAGTGCGCGGTGGGCTGGATCGGGATCGGGTCCGTGTACGGCTCGATGCCGAGGTACGTACGCGCGAACTCGGTGATGTCCGGGAGCTTGGCGTCCAGCTGCTCCGGCGGCAGGTGCGTCAGGTCCAGGTAGACGTGGTCGCCCTCGGGGCCGCAGCCGCGGCCCTCGCGGATCTCCGTGTAGATGGACCGGGACACGACGTCACGCGACGCCAGGTCCTTCATGACGGGCGCGTACTTCTCCATGAAGCGCTCGCCGTCCTTGTTGCGCAGGATGCCACCCTCACCGCGGGCGCCCTCCGTGAGCAGGATGCCCATGCGCCAGATGCCCGTCGGGTGGAACTGGAAGAACTCCATGTCCTCCAGCGGGATGCCACGGCGGTAGCAGGCGGCCTGGCCGTCACCGGTCAGGGTGTGCGCGTTCGACGTCACCTTGAAGAACTTGCCGGTGCCGCCGGACGCGTAGATCACGGCCTTCGCCTGGAAGACGTGGATCTCGCCGGTGGCCAGCTCGTAGGCGACCACACCGGCGGACTTCTTGACGCCGTCGACCTCGGTGATCAGCTGGTCCAGGACGTAGAACTCGTTGAAGAACTCCACGCCCTCCTTGACGCAGTTCTGGTACAGCGTCTGGAGGATCATGTGGCCGGTGCGGTCCGCGGCGTAGCAGGACCGGCGGACCGGGGCCTCGCCGTGGTTGCGGGAGTGGCCGCCGAAGCGGCGCTGGTCGATGGTGCCGTCCGGGGTCCGGTTGAACGGCAGGCCCATCTTCTCCAGGTCGAGGACGGCGTCGATGGCCTCCTTCGCCAGGATCTCGGCGGCGTCCTGGTCGACCAGGTAGTCACCGCCCTTGACCGTGTCGAAGGTGTGCCACTCCCAGTTGTCCTCCTCCACGTTCGCCAGCGCGGCGGCCATGCCGCCCTGCGCGGCGCCCGTGTGGGAGCGGGTCGGGTAGAGCTTCGTCAGCACGGCGGTACGGCTGCGCTTCGTCGCCTCGATGGCGGCGCGCATGCCCGCGCCGCCGGCGCCGACGATGACGGTGTCGTACTTGTGGATCTTCATGCGGATTTCCTCAGCCCCGTGCCTAGCGGATGTTCGGGTCGAAGGTGAAGATCACCAGCGTGCCCAGAAGGATGGTGAACACCGTGGCGGTGTACAGCAGGCCCTTGAGCCACAGGCGCGTGTTCGGGCGCTCGGCGTAGTCGTTGATCACGGTACGCAGGCCGTTGGCGCCGTGCAGCATCGCCAGCCACAGCATCAGCAGGTCCCAGACCTGCCAGAACGGGGACGCCCAGCGGCCGGCCACGAAGGCGAAGCCGATCTTGGAGACGCCGCCGTCCAGCACCAGCTGGATCAGCAGGTGGCCGATGACGAGGACGACGAGGACCACGCCGGACAGGCGCATGAAGAGCCACGCGGCCATCTCGAAGTTGCCGCGCGTCGACTTCGGCGTCTTCGTGGTGCGCTTGCGCGGCGGCTCGATCAGCGGGGCGGGGTGGTCGACGTCGTAGAGGCTCACGCCCTCGACGGGACCGACCGCGGACTTGGTCAGATCAGTGGACATCTCTGGCGTCAGCTCCCGAACAGTTCACGTGCGGCGTGGCCGAGGACGGGGTAGATGGCGCCCGCCATCAGCACCACCCAGACGACCATCACGGTCCAGAGCATGTGCTTCTGGTAGCGGGTGCCCTTGGACCAGAAGTCCACGGCGATGACACGGAGACCATTGAGCGCGTGGAAGAGGATGGCCGCGACGAGGCCGTACTCCAGCAGCGCGACGAGCGGCGTCTTGTACGTGGCGACGACATCGTCGTAGGCCTCGGGCGAGACGCGGACGAGAGCGGTGTCCAGTACGTGTACGAACAGGAAGAAGAAGATGAGGACGCCGGTGACTCGATGAGCCACCCACGACCACATGCCTTCCCGGCCGCGGTACAGCGTTCCAGCCGGCACGGAAAAACCCTCCGGGAGCGGGATTGGGGCCGGCCGGCTTCTCTGTCGGTCTGGCCCGGCCGGGTACGGTCCACCGGCCCCGGTCATCGTAGCGACGCTTTGTCGGTTCGCTCGCGCGGGGTCCGCCAGTGTGATCAAACAGGCAATCAAACGAGCACGTACGGGCTACCCGGGCGCCCACAATCCGCCACAAGGCGGGACAATCTGGCGCGAGCCAGACGGCGCAGCTCGTCGGCGGCGACGGCACGCTCCTCGTCGGGTGCGTGGCCCAGCCGGCAGCGGATTCCGGCCAGCACCTGGTCGACGTGCTCCTCGGGGCGGTAGCCGTCCAGGCAGATCACGAAGGCGTGCCCGAAACGCTGCTGGTACGCGGCGTGGGCGGCCTCCAGCGCGGTGTGCGCGGCCGCGGGCGTGCCGGGCGGCAGCACGGGCGGGGCCTCGTCGGCGAGCGCCTCGACCAGGTCGGCGGCCGACAGGTCGTACCCCGCCTCGTCCGCGGCGGCGAGCAGCGCGTCGAGCGTGGGGTACGGCCGGTGCGCCGCGACCCGCCGCCCCCAGCGGGGGCTGCCGCAGCAGGCGAGCAGCGCGGCCTCGGCGTCCCGGCGCGGGGCGGCGTTGAACCGGGCGAGCCCGTCGGCCGCGGGGCGTGCGCCGGGTATGGCGAGCGGCCGTTTCGGGGTGCCTGCGGTGGATTCGGCGGCCATCGTGGGCTCCTCGAACGGGACAGGTGTGAGGGGTGGTCACAACGTTACACAGGGTGAGCGGGAGGTGTCCGAGAGATGCAAGAACTTCACCCGGACGGGAGAGTTTCCGTGGAGATGCTGGACGAATGCGACAGGAGATGGTCGCGTGAGCGGCGTGACTCGGCACCTGACGTGGCCCTCGACGGACGCTTCCGGCGGCGGTGCGGCCGCTGACCTGACGGCCCCCGCCGGCGGGGGCGGGACCCGGCCTCTGCCCGCCGGCCCGCCCGCCGACGCGGGCGCGTCCCGACGCTCCGATCCTTCCGGCGGTCCCGGTACTCCCGGTACGGCCCTCGGGCGTGGCGCGCGCCGTAACGGGCGGGTGCCGCGCTGGGGGGTGGGGCTGGTCGGGGTGGTCGTCGTGGCGCTCGCCCTCGGGGGGTGCGCGGACGGCGACGGCGGGGCCGCCGGCACCACCGGGGCCACCCGGGCGCAGCCCGGGACCCCGACACCCCCGAAGTCGAGGACCCCGTCGCCCTCACCCACCCCCACGCGGAGCTACCCGCTCTCCTCCGAGCCCCGCACCATCCCCGCCGTACGCGACCACGAGCCCGCGCGCGGCCCCGGCTGGAAGCCCCGGGCCGGGAGCGCCGTCGTCGTCGCGCGCGGCAGCGGCGTCCTCGCCGACGAGGCGCGGCTCCTCGCCGGCGAGCTCAAGGTGGCGTACCGGGGCGAGGCGGCGGCCCGCGCCGGGGACGTCGAGCTGGCGCTGCGGACCGGGCAGAGCGGCGGCGCCGAGTCGTACACGCTCACCGCCCGCGACGACCGCGTACGGATCAGCGGACCCGACGAGGCGGGTGTCTTCTACGGCACGCGGACCCTGAAGCAGGCGCTGCGTTCCGGCGGCGCCGTGCCGGAGGGCGTCATCCGCGACCGGCCCGGCAAGCCGCAGCGCGGCCTCATGGTCGACATCGCCCGCAAGCACTTCAGCGCCGCGTGGATCGAGGCGCGGCTGCGCGAGATGGCCGACCTCAAGCTGAACCAGTTGGGCCTGCACTTCTCCGACGACCAGGCGTTCCGCATCGAGTCGTCCTCGCACCCCGAGGTGGTCGCCCGCGAGCACCTCACCAAGGCCGAGGTGCGGCGGATCGTTTCGCTCGCCCGGAGCCTGCACATCGAGGTCGTGCCCGAGATCGACTCGCCCGGCCACCTCGGCGCGGTCATCGCCGCCCACCCCTCGCTCCAGCTGCGCAGCGCGCAGGGCTCGACGCCGCGCGGCGCGGTCGACATCGCCAACCCGGCCGCCGCCCGCATCGTCGACGAGCTGCTGCGCGAGTACGCGGGGCTGTTCCCGGGCGCGTACTGGCACCTCGGCGCCGACGAGTACGTGGCGCTGATGGCGCGGAACCCCGAGGCGTCGTACCCGGGCCTCGCCGCCGAGGCCCGCCGCAAGTACGGCGCGAACGCCCGCGTGCAGGACCTCGCCACCGGCTGGCTCAACGACCGGGCGGCGGTGGTGCGGCCCACCGGCAAGCGGATGCGCGCCTGGAACGACGGGTTCTTCCCCGGCGGCGTGGTGACGCCCGCCAAGGACGTCGACGTCGCCTACTGGACGGGCAAGGAGATCGGCGCACGCCCGCCGGTCGAGTACCTCCAGGAGGGCCGCCGGCTGATCAACTACAACGACGAGTACCTCTATTACGTCCTCGGCGAGCCGAACCAGTTCACGTACCCCACCGGCAGCCGCATCTACCAGGAGTGGACCCCGCTGGTCGTCCGCGGCACCACCCCCGTCCCGGCGCGCTACGCCGGCCAGATCCTCGGCGGCAGCTTCGCCATCTGGTGCGACCTCGCGAACGCGCAGACCGCCGACCAGGTGGCGGCCGGCATCCGCATGCCGCTGCGCGCGACCGCCCAGAAGCTCTGGGACCCCGACAAACCCCCGCTGACCTGGGAGGCGTTCAGGACCCTGGCGGGCAGGCTCGGCTGACGGACGCTTAAGGTGCGGTGCGCCCTCGGATCGGGGGCGCGTTCCGTACCCCGGGGGGTCCGCGTGTCCGTCCTTCGTTCGCCCATCGGCCTGAGTCGCGCCGTGGTCGCGCTGCTCGGTGTCGTCATCGCCGTCGACTGTTACGCCCTCTACGCCGATCTCGAAGTGCGCCGCCTGATGCAGGGGCAGGTGGCCGCCGGGCAACCGCGCGCCACCGTGGAAGGCGTGGGGGCCGACGTCCTGATGAGCGGGGCCGGTGTGCTGGAGTCGCTGTCCTTCCTCGCCACCGCCGTGGTCTTCATCCTCTGGTTCCACCGGGTGCGGGTGAACGCCGGCGTGTTCGCGCCGGACATGTTCGGCAGCGGCCCCGGCTGGGCGATCGGTGCCTGGTTCATCCCCATCGCCAACGTCGTCATCCCCTGCAAGATCGCCCGCCAGACCTGGCGGGCGAGCCGTCGCGACCCGTACGCCGCGTACGGGAAGGGCGAGCGGCCCACCCTCGTCATGGGGTGGTGGCTGGTGTGGCTGTTCTCGGGGTTCGTCGACGCCCTCGCGACCAGGGCGTACGACGACGCCGACCGGGCGTCGGAGTTCGTGACCGCGTGCGAGGCGCTGGCCGTCTCCGAGGTCGCGGACGCCGTGGCGGCGGTCCTCGCCATCGTCGTCGTACGCCGCCTGACGGCGATGCAGGACGCGAAGGCGCAGTACGGACCCGTGCTCGCGCCGGCCGCCGTGTGAGCGCGGTTGCGGAAACGATCTTTCGCGTACACCGCGAGTGACGATTTCTGGACGGGCGGCGCAGTAAGGGGAGTACCGCGACCGCGACGGGAGACGACCCCCATGAGTACTCACCCGAGCACGAGCACGACCCCCTCCTTGGTGGAGCTGATGGCGCGGGCCGACGAGCGCGCGCTCGCCGGGTCCGCGCTGGCCTGCCTCGACCGCTGCCTCCCCCTCCTCGCCCCGGCGCCCGCCGCCGAGGTCCTCCGCTCCCTGTGGGCCGCCGTCGCGCGCGGTGAGGACGGCTGGGACCACCGGCTCGCCGAGGCCCGGCAGGCCGTGGCGGAGGGCGGCACCCCGACCGACGCGACCGGCGCGCTCGTACGGACGATGCTCGACGACGCGCCCTCGGCGTGGGCCCGGACACCGCTCCACGCGTGGGCCGACGCCTGCTCCCGCACGGCGCTCGCCCTCCACCAGGACCTGGAGCCCGCCTCCACCGGCGCGCCGGAGCGCTACCGGGCGGGCGTGACCGACGGCGCCGGGCCCCTGGTGAGCGGCGAACTGCGGCGCCAGATCCGGGTTCTGGAGCTCCTCGTCACCGGCGGCCCGGGCGGGCTGCGCCTGGCCCGGGACCTCTCCGCCGAGGGGCAGCGGGTACTGCGCGCGGTCGTCTCCCGCCGCGCGCGTACCGCGTAGAAATCACTTGAGGGAGGCAACTCTTTGGCCGCATGGTGAGTCTTCTGGGTGATCACAGGGTGATCGCACTGACGAGGAGACCATCATTTCAGCCATACGCAAGTCCCTGACCGCCACCGCCATCGCCACCGCCGTGCTGGCGGGCGTGACCGCCTGCGGGACGGTGGAGCAGCTCTCCGCCGGACAGAAGCTCGACAAGGCCTTCGAGAAGCTCGGCAAGGAGAAGTCGCTCTCGTTCGAACTCGACCTGGACGCCGACGCCGCCACCCTGAAGGCGCTGGACGAGTCCTCCGACCGCGAGCCCGGCGAGGAGCCCCTGCCCGACGAGGCGGCGAACCTGCTCAGCGGCGCGAAGGTCTCCTTCACCGTGGAGTCGAAGAAGCCGCTGGCCGAATCCGCCGACGAGAAGGACCTCGTCGGCATGGCCATGAAGGTGAGCAACCCGGACGGCGACCTCATCGAGTACCGGCTCGTCGGCGATTACGCCTACTTCCGCAGCGACACGAAGGCCCTCTCGAAGGCCTTCGGCGCGCCCCTGCCGACCGCTGACGAGCTGCCCCCGGAGGCCGGGGCGCTCAAGCAGGCGCTCGAAGGGAAGTGGGTGAAGATCAGCACCAAGGAGATGGAGGAGGCGCAGTCCGAGCTGAACCCGGACACGGCCGGAAAGCCCTCTCCGGAGCCCTCCCTCGACGCCAAGACGGAGAAGAAGCTCCTGGAGGCCCTGCGCGGCGTCTTCGCCCGCGACGTGGACTTCAAGACCGCCGGCGACAAGGACGGCACCGAGCACATCACCGCCGTGGCGCCCTTCCGCACGCTGGTCACCGACCTGATCAACCAGGTCCGCAAGTTCGAGAAGGACCTGCCGCCGGGCATGCAGGAGCTGCCGACGGAGAAGGAGCTCAAGGAGCTCCCCAACGAGAAGGCCTCGGCCGACTTCACGCTCAAGAACGGCGAGCTGACCGAGGTGTACGTCGACCTCGCCAAGCTCGCGGAGAACGCCAAGGTCAAGAAGTTCGGCCTGGTCCTCAAGATGAGCTCGGGCGAGAAGCCGACCGCCCCGGCCGGAGCCACCGAGCTGAACCTCGACGAGGTGATGAGCGGCTTCGCCGGCGCCATGATGCAGGACGAGGAGTTCTCGGAGGAGGACTTCCCGGAGGAGGGCTTCACGGCGGAGGAGCTGCCCGAGGGCGGCACCGCGTAGGCCCGCTGATGCGGGGGACCCGTCGTACAGGTGGGACAGGCCCTGTACGGCGGGAGGTGCGACGCGCATGGCGCGGCGGCGGCTGGACCCCGTGGAGATCGTCGTCCGGGTCGGCGACACCGACCCCGACACGGGCGGGAACGAAGAGGCGTACCAGGAGTGGGTGTACCGCGCCCGCGAAGCCGGCTGGGACGTGGCCGAGTCCACCGGCTTCCGCGAGCCGCACGACGGCGGCACGGAGTGCGGCCTCGTCGACGTGGAGGGCCTCGCCTACCGCATCCACTACGGGCTGAGGGTGCGCGTGGACCTCGCCGAAGGGGAGCAGCCGGTGCTGGGGTACGCGGCGTGGGCCGAGCCCGTACGGGGCGACGACTGACCCGTACAGTCCGTGACTGTACGAGCGCGAAGAGTGGACGGTCCGCGTCACGGTCTGTGAACATGGGTGACTCGCCACGGGGGTGGACACCGCGCGAACGACCCGGGGGTCACCGGATGACAGAGAGCACCACCGAACCCGAACCGTCCGAGAGTCTCAAGACCTTCGGCGCCGTACTCCAGGCCTTCCGCGAGAACAGGGGCCACACCCAGGAGTCGCTGGCGCCCCTCCTGGGCTACTCGGCGCACTACCTGGCCTCCGTCGAGCAGGGCAGACGCTTCCCGACCCGGCAGTTCGTGGACAAGGCCGAGGAGGTCCTCGAAGCCTTCGGCGCGCTGCGCAAGGCGTACCGGCACCTCACCCGGAAGCCGGGCCTCGCGGTCTGGTTCCGCAAGTGGGCGCTGCTGGAGGCGTCGGCGCTGAGCCTGGACACGTACGAACCGAGGGTCGTGCCGGGGCTGTTGCAGACGGAGGCGTATGCGCGGGTGCTGTTCCGCGGGCAGTTGCCGCCGCTGAGCGACGAACAGATCGAGGCGCAGCTCGCGGCCCGGCAGGAGCGCCAGGCCCTGCTGCGGGACCGGCCGAACACGGCGTACAGCTTCATCATCGAGGAGCACCTCTTCCGCCACGAGGTGGGCGGCGTGGAGGTCACGCGGGGGCTGCTGGACCATGTGCTGGAGGTGACGGAGCTCCGGAACGTGGACTTGCAGGTGCTGCCGCTGGCGCGGGGACATCACGCGGGGCTGGATGGGCCGATGCAGATGGCGGAGACGCCGGATCACCAGTGGCTCGCGTACCTGGAGGGGCAGGAGCACGGGCAGTTCATCGCCGATTCCAAAACGATCAGCGTGCTGCAGATGCGCTATGGGAAACTGCGGTCGCAGGCCCTCACCCCTGAGGATTCCAGGGGCCTGCTGACGCGACTGCGAGGAGCGCTATGAGCACCAACGAACTGGTCTGGTTCAAGAGCAGCTACAGCGGCGGATCGGGTGACAGCTGCGTCGAGGTCGCCCTCTCCTGGCACAAGTCCAGCTACAGCGGCGGTAACGGCGACGACTGCGTCGAGGTCGCCGCCTGCCCCTCCACCATCCACGTCCGCGACTCCAAGGTTCCCTCCGGCCCCCAGCTCGCCCTGGCGCCCGGCGCCTGGTCCTCCTTCGTCTCGTACGCGACCGCGCGCTGACGTCCGGCCCGCCGCACAGCGCTGTTCAGCGCCATTCACCGCCGTCCACCCGCCAGGTGGGCGGCGGTGCTGCGTGCTGCCCGTGTGACGCTTCCGCCCCCGCCGTCGCTTGGTCTCACATGCAGGGAGACTTCAGCACACTGCCCGGCGCCCAGGACGTCCGCGCCCACGTGGCGGGCTTCGTCGCGCGGTTGACCGCGCGCAACCGGCAGCTGCCGCTCGACTACAGCGTCGCCAGCCTGCGGCTCGTCGACTTCATGGTGGACGGGCTGCGGCGCGACCGGCCGGAGCGGGAGCGGGTCGAGGCGGTGCTGCGGGGGCTCGGGGCGTACACCGGCGAGGTCATCGTGCGCCGGGCGGGGGCGCGGTGGGTGGACTTCGACGAGCACCAGCGCGCGTACTTCGGGCAGCCCCTCGGCATCCGCATGCCCGACGGGCGGGTCTGGAACCCGCTCGGCAAGGTGGTGAACCGGTTCGAGGCGGGGCCGGAGGAGTCCGTGCAGCGGTTCTACCTGATGCTGCACGGCCGCCGGGCGGGCCGGAAGGTGGCCGCTGTGACACTTCCGGGCGCGCGCACGCAGAGCTAGGAGGGGGAACGGTCGGCACGAAGAGGGAAGTGTGGGGGCGTACGACGCGTACGACGCGGAGCTCGGTGCTGCCGTCGAGCGCGCCCAGCGCGGCGACGAGGACGCCTTCGCCCGGGCGTACCGGCTGGTCCATCCGGGACTGCTCGGTTACGTGCGCGGGCTCGTCGGCGACGACGCCGAGGACGTGGCCGCCGAGGCGTGGCTGGAGATCGCCCGCGACCTCGGGCGGTTCCGTGGCGACGGAGCCGGTTTCCGGGGCTGGACCGCGACGATCGCCCGTCACCGGGCGCTCGACCACCTGCGCAAGCAGCGGCGCAGCCCTCGCACGACGCTGATCGAGCAGGACGTACTGGACATGCCGGGCGGCCAGGACACGGCCGCCTCGGCGCTGGAGACCCTGTCGACCGAGCAGGCGCTCGCGCTGATCCGCGGCTTGCCGCGCGACCAGGCCGAAGCGGTCCTGCTGCGGGTCGTCGTGGGGCTCGACGGGCCCGCCACCGCGCGGGTCCTGGGCAAACGGCCGGGAGCGGTGCGCACCGCCGCGTACCGAGGACTGCGGAGACTCGCCGGGCGACTGGCGCAGGGCGGAGCAAGGCGATGAGACGGGAACCGGACGAGCCGCCGGAGGCGGCGGCAGCGCTGTGGGCGGCCGCCATGAGAGGCGACGACGCCGTCGATCCGGTCCGCGAGGAGCAGGCGCTCGCGGCCTTCCGTGCCGCGCGTGCCGCGGGTGGCCACGCACACGCACACGCCCACGGCGTCCGCGGGGCCCGGCGGCGTGATGACTGGCGGCCGGGCCGCACCGAGGTGCGGCGCCGCCGTTCGCTGCGGGCGGCGGCCATGGGCCTGGCGGCGACGGTGCTGCTGGGCGGGGTCGCGGTGGCCGCGCAGACGGGTGCGATCCGCACGCCGTTCGGCGACGGGGACGGGGACGGCGGCCGTGGCGGCTCGGTGCCCCGGCCCTCGTCGGTGCCGACGGCCCCGCGCGAGGTGCCCGCGCCGCCGCTCACGGAGCAGGAGCCCGGGCGGTCGGGCGCGTCGCCCACACCGTCGATGGGTACGCCGGAGGCGACGCGCCCCGGCGAGACCCAGGAGGCCGGGGAGGACGGGGACCGGCCGGCGACGGGCGACGACGAGCGGAAGGCGGGGCAGCCGCAGACCGGATCCGGCTCCGGGTCCGGGTCCGGGTCCGGGGCTGCGGCCGGGTCCGGGTCCGGAGCCGATACCGGGCCTGCGGCGAAGCCCGCCAAGGGCGCGGCGAGCGGCGGCGAGGGTACGGCCACCGGCGGCGACAGCGGCGGCGACACCGGCGGCGAGGGCCGGAGCGGCGGGAAGCCGGCGGGCGGCGACAAGCGGCCCTGACGGAGGACACGCAGGGTGCGGTGCGGCGGATGAGCGCCGCGCCGCGGGCCGCGGGCCCTCTCGCGGCCGTACGGCACACGCGAGCACCGCCAATAGGCCGCGTTCGCCGGGGTATTGGGGAGTGGCGGCGGTAAGCCGCTCATCCCTGAGGAGGTAGGTGCCGTGCACGCCTTCAAGCGCTGGCTCGACCGAAGCCTGATCGCGCAGGCGTTATTGATCTTTCTGGTGGTGCTGGGAGTCCGGGCCGCGGTCGACCGGGAAGAGCATCCGGTCTGGTGGGTGGTTCAGGGCGTGCTGTACACCGCGGTCGCGGTCGCGGTCATCGCCGCGCAGCGGCGCAAGACCGCCCGCGCGGTCGGCACCGACCCGGACCGACTCGCCGAGCTCAACCGCAAGGTCAGGCACCGTGAGGTGCCGACCGACCCCGGGGAGCGGGCGGCCATGCGCCGTCTGGTCGACCAGCAACTCGGACGGCTGGAGCGCGCGGGCAGGTGGCTACCGTACTGGCTGGGCTTCATGGGGCTGGTCGCGGTGGGCCTGCTGGTTCTCGGCGCGGTCGGCGGTTCATGGGCGTTGCCGCTGGTCTTCGCGGTCAGCGTGATCGCGTTCTGCTGCTGGGTCCCCTGGATGCGCCGCCGGTCTCTCGGTGACCATCGCCACATGCGCTCCGCCCTGCAGGACTAGGAAGGGCCTGAGAGCCGGAAAGACGGAGCGACGACCGGGGCCGCCACCCCCCACAGGAGAGGCCCCGGTCGCCGTCCACGGGTCCGCGGTACGGCCCCGTACTCCTATCAGCGCCACGCGTGCGGTTTCTGTCACACCCCGGTCTGTCAGTGTGATGTTGCAGGCTGTACAAGACATGGACGTAAAGCCGCAGGACCACGTAGCGTGCTGCTGCGCGCTGGGCGGAGCGGCGGTGGTGGCCGACCGCGAAGACGAACGGGTTGTGGGAGTGCTGGGGGACGACGCGGAGCTGACCGCCGCGGTGCTCGCGGCGCAGGACGGGGACGAAGACGCCTTCCGGACTGTGTACCGCGCCGTGCACCCGCGGCTGCTCGGCTATATACGCACGCTGGTCGGAGACGCGGACGCGGAGGATGTGGCCTCCGAGTCCTGGCTCCAGATCGCGCGTGACCTCGACCGGTTCAGCGGCGACGCCGACCGCTTCCGCGGCTGGGCGGCGCGTATCGCCCGCAACCGCGCGCTCGACCACCTGCGGATGCGGGGGCGGCGCCCCGCCGTCGGCGGCGACGAAACGGAACTCACCGACAAACCGGCCGAGTCCGACACGGCGGATGAGGCCATGGAATCCCTGGCCACGGGCCACACCATGAACCTGATCTCCCAACTCCCGCAGGACCAGGCCGAGGCCGTCATCCTGCGTGTCGTCGTCGGACTGGACGCCAAGAGCGCGGCCAAGACCCTCGGCAAGCGCCCCGGCGCCGTCCGCACCGCCGCCCACCGCGGGCTCAAGCGACTGGCGGAGCTGATGGGCGCGGACGCGGACGCGGCTGCGCCGCTGGGGGCCGTACCGCCCCAACCGGGGCCGCACCGCGGGTCGGTGGCGCGTACGGGTGTGACGCATTGGCGCTCGTGGACGCAGAAGGACATGTGATGGCCGACGAGCGGGATGAGTGGCTCGATCAGGATGCGGCGGAGCGGCTGCTGCGTGGCGAACCGGTCGACCCTGTCGACGATCACGCGCGCGAGCAGGTCCGACGGCTGACCGAGGCACTGGAAGCGATACGGGCCGAGACGGTGGCTCCGGCGCCCCCGGCGCCGATCCCGGGGGAGGAGGCGGCGCTCGCCGCCTTCCGAGAGGCCCGGGTGGAGCGGATGGCGAAGTCCGCCGGCACGTCCGCCGCGTTCTCCTCCCCGTCCTCCCCGTCCTCCCCGTCCTCCCCGTCCGCCAGGGCCGCCGGCGCCGACCTCGGGGCCGTACGGCTCAGGGCGCCGGCGCCGCGCAACCAGGTGCGGGGCCGCTGGACGCGGCCGCTGCGCTGGGGGCTGGCCGCGTCGGTGGCCGGGCTGGCCGTCGGCGGTGTGGCCGTCGCCGCGAGCACCGGCGTCCTGCCCGTCCTCGGCGACGACCGCAAGCCGCTGCCCGCCTCGTCGTCCGCCTCGGCGGCGACGCCCGGGCCGCTGACCCCCTCCGACGCGTCGGAGGACGGCGGTACGAGCGCGGGGCCGGGCTCGGCCTCACCCAGCGCACCCGGCGATGAGGGCGCAATGCCGCCGTCCACGGGCGAGACGCCCCCGCCGTCCCTGCCGGGGTCTCCGGCACCGGAGGGGCCCGGCGCGGGCGGCGACAACGTTTCCGCGGGCAGCGGCGACGCGTCCGGCACCGGCGGCGCCGGGCCGGGCACCGGCGTCCCCGACGTCGGCGGTACGGCCGGTACCGGCGAGAAGGGCACCTGGTACGCGCGCACCGCAGAGGCGTGCCACGACTACCGCCAGGGCCGGCTCGACAACGACAAGCGCCGGTATCTGGAGCTCGCGGCCAAGGGCGAGAGCGTCAAGACGTTCTGCGACAAGGTGCTGGGCACCGACACGCGCGGCCGCGAGGGCGGGACGGCGGGCGGCGGCGACGAGGACGCCGGCGACGGCGGGACCGGCGGCGGTCACGGCGGTGGCAAGGGCAGCGGCGGTCACGGTGGTGGCAAGGGCGGTGCCGGCAAGGGTGACGGTGTCGGCAAGGGCGGCGGCAAAGGCGCCGGCAAGGGTGGTGGCAAGGGCCGCGCGGCCGCACCCGGCACGCCCCTCCCGGCGGTCCCGCTCATCCCCGTAGCGGCGCCGACTTCCACGCTCTGACCTGCGCTTTAAAAAAATTTCGGCGAGGGTGTGACGTTTTCGAGCCGCCCGGCGCAGTACTAAGTGAGCCGACTGGTCATCGGCAGCGCTAGAAGAGCCGGGGTTCCCCCCGTACCTACGGCTCAGCGCATATGGCGCGGGCGGGACACGTTCCCCCGGTCCCGCCCGCGCCCTCTCTCCCTCAGACCCTCCCGGGCCCGGTCCCGCTCACCAGTGGACGACGACCTTGTCGCCGACCTTCACCTGGTCGAAGAGCGCCGCGATCTTCCCCTTGTCCCGGACGTTGACGCAGCCGTGCGAGGCCCCGTTGTAGCCGCGCGCCGCGAAATCCGAGGAGTAGTGCACCGCCTGGCCGCCGCTGAAGAACATCGCGTACGGCATCGGCGTGTGGTAGATCGTCGACTCCCAGTCCTTCGCCTTCCAGCCGACGCTGAAGGTGCCCTCGCGGGTCGGCGTGTTCTCCGAGCCGAAGCGGACGTCCATCGCCGAGACGACCTTGCCGTCGATCATCCAGGCGAGGGTCCGGCTCTCCTTGCTGATGCACAGCACCCGGCCGGTCATGCAGCGCGCGTCCGGCGTGTCCAGCTCGTTCGTGGTCGGCGGGCGCAGCTCGTCGGCCGTCGGCTTGTGGGTCTGGGCGACCAGCTTGTTCCAGGTCGCCTCGTCGACCGAGCCGGTGGCGGGCAGACCGCGCTTGTGCTGGAACGACGAGACCGCCTTGACGGTCATCGAGCCGTAGAAGGAGGTGGGGCTCCGGTCGAAGTGCCCGGCCTGGCGCAGACGCGCCTGGAGCTCGCGGACCTGCTCGCTCTCCGCCCCCTTCGCCATGATCACCTTGGGCTTCGGTGCCTGTGTCGCCGGTGAGGCGGACGGTGACGCCGGCGTGGACGGCGTGGACGGCGAGGGCGTGGAGCTCGCGGACGGTGTGGACGGTGCGGACGGCGCTGTGGGCGACGGCGAGGACGACGGCGCGGCGGCCCCCACCGCCTGCGCCGTGCACCCCGCGGCGGCCAGCGTGACGGCGGCGACGGCGGCCAGAGACGGCAGCACTCTGCGTATGACGGACGTACGGTGCATGAAAGCCCCCCGGGAAGAACAGACGTGGCACCTACTTGATGCTTCCCGGGCGTGCTTGGTTGTGCACCGCGGCGCATGCTGTGAGCAAGGTCCCAGCGTGGGGCTCTCCACCGGCCGCACGCCCGCCGCTACAGTCCGTCGCGAGGGTCGGTTTACCTGCGAGTAGGTCTATCGGAAGGCACAGCACATGGCGCGCGAGTCGGAGTCGGGACTGCCCATCGAGCCGGTGTACGGGCCGGATGCGCTGGAGGGCTGGGACCCGGCGGAGAAGCTGGGGGAGCCGGGGTCGTACCCCTTCACGCGCGGTGTGTATCCGACGATGTACACGGGCCGGCCGTGGACGATGCGGCAGTACGCGGGTTTCGGTACGGCGGTCGAGTCCAACGCCCGGTACAAGCAGCTGATCGCCAACGGCACCATGGGGCTGTCGGTGGCGTTCGACCTGCCGACGCAGATGGGGCACGACTCGGACGCGGCGATCGCGCACGGCGAGGTCGGCAAGGTGGGCGTGGCGATCGACTCGATCGACGACATGCGGGTGCTGTTCGGCGGGATCCCGCTGGACAAGGTGTCCACGTCGATGACGATCAACGCCCCGGCCGCCCTGCTGCTGCTCCTCTACCAACTCGTCGGTGAGGAGCAGGGTGTTCCGGCGGACAAGCTGACGGGCACGATCCAGAACGACGTGCTCAAGGAATACATCGCCCGGGGCACGTACATCTTCCCGCCGAAGCCGTCGCTGCGGCTGATCGCGGACATCTTCAAGTACTGCAAGGCCGAGATCCCGAAGTGGAACACGATCTCGATCTCCGGCTACCACATGGCGGAGGCGGGTGCCTCGCCCGCGCAGGAGATCGCCTTCACCCTCGCCGACGGCATCGAGTACGTCCGTACCGCCGTCGCCGCCGGGATGGACGTGGACGACTTCGCGCCGCGCCTGTCGTTCTTCTTCGTCGCGCGGACGACCATCCTCGAAGAGGTGGCGAAGTTCCGCGCCGCCCGCCGGATCTGGGCGCGGGTGATGCGCGAGGAGTTCGGCGCGAAGAACCCCAAGTCGATGATGCTGCGCTTCCACACGCAGACGGCCGGGGTGCAGCTGACCGCGCAGCAGCCGGAGGTGAACCTGGTCCGCGTGGCGGTGCAGGGCCTGGCGGCGGTCCTCGGCGGTACGCAGTCGCTGCACACCAACTCCTTCGACGAGGCGATCGCCCTGCCGACGGACAAGTCGGCCCGCCTCGCGCTGCGGACGCAGCAGGTCCTGGCGTACGAGACCGATGTGACCGCCACCGTCGACCCCTTCGCCGGGTCGTACGTCATCGAGAAGATGACCGACGAGGTCGAGGCGGCGACGCTGGAGCTGATGCGGAAGGTCGAGGACCTCGGCGGCGCGGTCAGCGCCATCGAGCACGGCTTCCAGAAGAACGAGATCGAGCGTTCGGCGTACCGCATCGCCCAGGAGACCGACTCCGGCGAGCGGGTCGTGGTCGGCGTGAACCGCTTCCAGCTCGACGAGGAGGAGCCGTACGAGCCCCTCCGCGTCGACCCGGCCATCGAGGCCCAGCAGGCGGAACGTCTCGCCAAGCTCCGCGCCGAGCGCGACCAGGCGGCCGTCGACGCGGCGCTCGCCGAGCTGAAGAAGGCGGCCGAGGGCACGGACAACGTCCTCTACCCGATGAAGGACGCGCTGAAGGCGCGGGCGACGGTGGGCGAGGTGTGCAACGCGCTGCGCGAGGTGTGGGGGACGTACGTCCCGTCCGACGCCTTCTGAGCCCGCCCGACGCGCTGCCGCGCGGAAAGGGAATAGCAGGCGGCCCGGCCCGGCCGAGTGAGCCGGTCATGTGAGCCGGTCATGTGATCCGGTCGTGTGATCCGGTCGTGTGATCCGGTCGTGTGAATGAAATTGTTTTCCTTCCGGATTCCCTTTCCGCGCTTTCCGTTCCGAGGCGTGCACGAGTGAGACCGCCTTGGGTCACCGGTCTGTCCGAGACCCGCCACAGGGGCGATAAAAGCACCGCAGAAACACCCATATGCCCTAGGGGTGTCACCCAGCCGCCGCGCACCTGGATCAAGATCCATGGCGTTAGGGCGAATATGACAACAGCGCATGTGTCCGCCCCGTTCTCCGGGCGCGGAACCGTTCGACCCACTCGTGCGGGCAAGTGGACGTACACGCCTCACTTCACCCCCTCCACCGGTCGGGAAAGCGCCACTTTGCACGACGGGAGCCGATGTATCGACCTGCGGTATTCCTCGGCGGTACTGGAGGAATTCCTGCGGACGATGAGCGGAATCCAGGCGGAGTTCGACCGTCTGGCGCAGGGCCGTGACGAGTTCACGGTCCCCGCTCGGGAACGGACGGGCCAGGGCCGTCATGTATGAGCATTACGGTCGGGACGCACGTCGGCCCCTTGCGCCGCTCGGCACGCTCGACATGGCGGACCTGGCATGGGACCCGGCGGAGGAACTCGCCTGCCTCCTCCAGGAGTCCGCGGCACCGGACCCCCGGACCGCTCCGGGCCCCACCCCGTTTCCCGGCCCGGCCCCGGGCCCGGCTTCCCCCCCGGTTTCCGGGCCCGCTCCCGTCCCCGGCGCCGCCGACCGGCCCATGGAGCGCCTGGAGCAGATCACCGCCGAGTTGCCACCGGTGCGGCCTCCCCAGGCGAGCCACCGCCGCGTCCCCGCGAAGCGGCGCACGGTCACCCTGGTGCGGACCGCCAGCATCCTCACCGCCGCGCTCGCGGCCGTCATCGTGGCGATGGTCAGCGTCTACAGCGGAATGGTCGCCTACGACCCCCTGCGTCACATCGCCGAACCCCACGCGGCGCACGGGGCGGTGGGCTGGTGGCCGCTGCTGGTCTACGGGCCCTGGATGGTCGCCTCCCTGTGCATCCTGCGCACCGCCCTCCACCGGCGCCGCGCGGCCCACTCCTGGTGCGTGGTCCTGCTCTTCTCGACCATCGCCATACTGCTGTGCGTCGCCCAGGCCCCCAGAACCGTGCCGGACATCGCGACGGCCGCCCTGCCGTCGGTCGCCGCGCTCGCCTGCTTCCAGCAGCTGGTCCGCCAGATCACCCTGACGCGGCCACCCCGCCAACGGGCGCCCCGGCACCGCAGCGCCGCCGGCGGGTGACAGACCGCGTGGGTGACGGAGATCCAGGAGCCGGTCGTCAGGGCGTCCTGACGAGCGCGCGCCGGAGCCGCCGCGCCCGTCGGGCCAGGCGCCGGGTCAGTGCGTTGCGCGGCACGCGCAGGCCGCCCGGTACGCCGCCGGGGAGGCCGAGGACGGTCAGGCGGCGGCGCTTGAAGTAGCGGCGGGTCCGGGTGTCCAGGTGGGCGGCGAGGTACCGCTCCGCCGCCGGGCGGAGGTCCGGGCGGACCTGGGGGCGCATCGCGAAGCCCACGGCGTGGACGAGGCCGGTGAGGTCGTCCACGTCGTGGGTCTCGCCGGTCTCCAGGTCCGGCAGCAGCGCGTCCGCCAGCGTCACGGGCACCCGGTTGCTGTTCTGGTACGGGGTGAGCCGGTCCAGCAGCGGCTCCGTGCCCAGGCGGGCGACCGGGATGCCGTAGAAGCGGTCCGCCGTGAACAGCGCGGTCGAGAAGCAGGCCACCACCAGCGCGGGCCGCAGCCGGAAGAGCACCTCCGCGAGGACGGGCCGGTCGCAGACGGTCAGTTGGGCGCCCAGCGCCGCCGCCTCCCGCTCCAGGGCCTGCAGCCAGGAGGCGGGCGCCACGGGGTGCGGCTTGAAGACGAGCCTGCGGTGCCCGCGCGCCACCGCGCCGCGCACCATCCGCAGGTGCAGGGCCTCCTCCTCGGCGGGGGAGAGGATCCCGAGCGCCGACAGGTACTGCCCGAGCAGCAACGCCCCGCCCTCCGGAAGCCCCCCGCCCGCGAGCTCCTCCGCCGTCAGCTCGTCGACCACCTTGCGGAACGCCTCCGCCGGTATGGCCTCGGGCACGGCCCCGAACTCCGCCAGCAGCAGCGGCCGCAGGCCCTCCACCAGCTCCAGGTGCAGCAGCCGCCGCACCCGCTCGCCGACCAGGGGGTCCAGCTTCACACGGGTCGGGCCGTAGCTCATCAGCCCGTCCGCGTACACGTCGACAGGGGCGTCCGGGAACAGCTGCGCGAGCGTGAGCGCGGGCGCGACCTGGAGGGACTCGACGACCAGCTCCACCCGCTCGCCCTCCCCGAGCCCCCACAGCAGCCGCAGGTACCGCTCCCACAGCGGTACGTCGTCGGGGCGCGGCGACCAGCCGCCCGGGTGGAAGGGCGCGATGGCCTCGTTCCACGACAGGACGGCGTCGAAGCGGGGGCGCAGCCGCTCGAAGCCGGGCATCCGGTCGAGCGGGACGGCCGTCTCGGGCGCGGCCGCGTTGTTGGCGACCAGCAGCAGCCGCCGGTCCGCCGGCGCCCCCGCGAAGCAGCCGCTGTCGAGCCCGGCGGCGAGCGTCACGGCCCCGTACAGCGTCGACGCGAGGAAGATGCGCGTGGTCACGCCGCCACCCCCGCCCGGAGGCCGGCCGGGCGCCGGCGGAGCCTGCGCAGCAACGACGCCCGCTCGTCGTCCATCGTGTCGAGGGCGTCCCTCAGCACGTCCTGCGGCAGGCGGCGCAGCGCCGCCGCGCTCCGGCCGCGCAGGGCGCGCGCGACCGGCCGTTCGAAGCGGTCGATCGAACCCACATGGTGCGCGATGATCGCGCAGTACGTGCGCACCGCTTTCGGCAGGAGCCGAGCGGAATCCGGATCAGCGGCCGTTTCCTCGATGACGAGGTCGAAAGCCCGGAGGAAATCCAGCTGCCGCGCGTCGCCGATCTGGGTGAGGGAGGAGGAAACTCCCCGCCGGTAGAAAACACCGAGTGTGCTCACCGCCGCGAAGGAATCCGCCTCCCGGTGCAGCCGCCAAATCCACGGCCGGTCCTCGGCGGTGCGCAGGCCGTCGGTGAAATGCAGCAGCCCCCGGTCGACGAGCCGCCGGTGGTACATGCCGGCCCACGCGTACGGATAGTCCACCGACGTGGACCGCTCGGCCGGCAGGATCGCGTCGCGCGGCCGCAGCACCTCCCCGCGCCGCCCCACCGGTACGCGGTGCACCGTCCGCGCCTTCCCCTTGCACTGCACGTGGTCCGTACGGACGAAGTCGCACCCCAACTCCTCGATCGCGGCCAGGAGTCGGGCCAGCTGGCCGGGCGCCAGCCAGTCGTCGCCGTCGAGGAAGGCGAGGTACTCGCCGCGCGCCGCGTCGATGCCGGTGTTGCGGGCGGTGGCGAGTCCGGCGTTGCGCTCGTGCCGCAGCAGCACCGCCCCCGGGAGCGTGCGGGCGGCCCGCCGCAGGATGTCGTGCGTCGCGTCCGTCGAACAGTCGTCGACGAGCAGGAATTCGAAGTCGTCGCGGGCGTTGGCCCGCAGACTTTCCAGGGTTTCCGGGGCGTATGTCTGCACGTTGTAGAACGGCACGACGACGGAGAGCTTGACCACCCGCCCGACGCTAGGCGCGGCCCCGGCATTCGCCCTGACGGGTGAAGGGATGCGCGGTGAACGCTGAGCGGCGCGCTCCTTAACCGGATCGCCGGCCGAATGCCGCCCAGTGCTGTTCACCCTTTGTTGCGGCCCTGTTGGGCCGCGAAGCGGAATGCCTTCCTAACGTCCTCGGCGTGCCTTCCACACGTACCGGCAGCAGCAGCGCAGCGGTGCGGATCGCGGTCCTCGCGGATTCCGACACCCGCTGGAAGTGGGGCGCCCTCACCGCGCGCCGCCTCACCCCGCCCGGACCGGCTCCCGAGATCAGCGGCTACGTGCTGCGCGGCCGGGCCACCCCGACCGCCCGTCAGCTCGCCGAGGTCGGCGCCGGCATCGGCGTACCCCGCGAGGTGACCGGCGCCGAATTCCTGCGCGCGATACGGGAGGAGGCGTACGACGTCGTCGTCCTCGCGCTCGTCGGCGGCACGGTCCAGGCGCTGCTGCACGGCCTGGCCGGGATGGTGCTGCCCCGCCGCCCGGTCGTCGTCACCGGCTACGTCGGCGTCGTGTACGAGAAGCTCGCCGACGGGCTGCTGCTGCGGCACGGCGCCGACGTCGTCCTCGCCAACTCGCGCCACGACGCCGAGCGCTTCCGCGCGGTGTACGAAGGCGTCGGCGCGGACGCGTCGGCGGTGGTGGAGGCCGCGCTGCCGTTCCTCGGCGGGGCGCCGTACGCGCCGGAGCCCGGCCGCGACACGGTGGTCTTCGCCGCGCAGCCGTCCGTGCCCGCGACCCGCGAGGAGCGCGCGTACCTGCTGCGCCGGCTGGCCGAGCACGCCCGGCTGCACCCGGACCGCGAGGTGCTGCTGAAGCTGCGCTCCAAGCCGGGCGAGCACACCACGCACCTGGAGGAGCACCCGTACCAGAAGCTGGCGCGCGGCCCGCTGCCGCCCAACCTCCGCCTGGTCCACGGCCACATGGGCGAGGTGCTCGACCGTACCGACCTGTTGGTCACGGTCTCGTCCACGGCCGCGCTGGAGGCCCTGCACCGGCGTGTCCCGACGGCCGTCCTGACCGACCTGGGCGTGCGCGAGGCGCTCGGCAACCACCACTTCCTCGGCTCCGGCCTGCTCACCTCCTGGGACGCCCTCGACGCCGGCCACCGCCCCACGCCCGACCCGTCCTGGCTCGCCGCGCAGGGAGTCGCCCCGGACGGCTCGTACGCCACGGCCTTCGACGCCGCCCGCGCCCGCGTGCGGGAGCTGCTGGACCGGCCGGTGCCGCCGCCCCTCGCGCCGTACTACACGCAACGGACCGCCCCCGGCTACCTGCCCGGCGTCCTCGGCCGCCACCGCCTCGACGCCGAGGCGGCGGCACCGGCGGCGTCCGCCGTCCGGCGCGTGCTGCGGGACGCGGCGCGCGGGCTGTACCGCCACGGGGTGCAGCGGGTGGCCCCGGTGATCCGCCGCCTGGGGGAGCTGTGACCGCGCGTCCGGCCACGGTGCTGGCCGTCATCCCCGCCCGGGGCGGCTCCCGGGGCGTCCCCGGCAAGAACCTCGCCCCGGTGGGCGGCGTCCCGCTGGTCGCCCGCGCGGTACGCGCCTGCCTCGCCGCCCCCCGGGTGACCGACGTCGTCGTCTCCACCGACGACCCCGCCATCGCCGCCGCGGCCCGCGCGGCCGGCGCCCGGGCCGTCGAGCGCCCGGCCGCCCTCTCCGGCGACACCGCCACCAGCGAGGCGGCGGTCCTCCACGCGCTGGACGCCTTCGAGGAGCTGCACGGCCGCCGCGTCGACGTGGTGCTCCTGGTCCAGTGCACGAGCCCCTTCCTCACGGCGTACGACGTCGACGGCGTGGCCGCCGAGATCCAGGAGCGCGGCGCCGACACCGCCCTGACCGTCGCCCCGACGCACGGCTTCCTGTGGAAGGCGGCCGAGGGCACCGCCCACGGCGTCAACCACGACAAGGCCCACCGCCCCCGGCGCCAGGACCGCGAGCCCGAGTACCTGGAGACGGGCGCCGCGTACGGCATGGACGCGCGCGGGTTCCGCGCGCACCGGCACCGGTTCTTCGGGCGGACCGCGCTCGTCGTCACCGACCCCGCACGCGTACTGGAGGTCGACGACCCGCACGACCTCGCCCGCGCCCGCGCCCTCGCCCCGCTCCTCGACGAACCGGTCAGGCCGACCGCCGACGACGTCGACGCCGTGGTCCTCGACTTCGACGGCACCCAGACCGACGACCGGGTGCTCATCGACTCCGACGGCCGCGAGCTCGTCGCCGTCCACCGGGGCGACGGGCTCGGCGTCGCCGCCCTGCGCCGCTCGGGCATCCGGCTGCTGATCCTGTCCACCGAGCGCAACCCCGTCGTCGCCGCCCGCGCCCGCAAGCTCGGCGTCCCCGTCCTGCACGGCGTCGACCGCAAGGACCTCGCGCTGAAGCAGTGGTGCGACGACCACGCCCTCGACCCCCGACGGGTGCTCTACGCCGGCAACGACGTCAACGACCTGCCCTGCTTCGGGCTCGTCGGCTGGCCCGTCGCCGTCGCGAGCGCCCACGACGCCGTGCGGGCCGCCGCCCGTGCCGTCACCGAGACCCCCGGCGGCGCCGGCGCGGTCCGCGAGATCGCCGCCTGGCTCCTCGGCCCCACCCTGCACGCCCTCCCCGCCACGTAAAGGAACCACGAACGTGACCTCCCGCCTGCGCACCATCGGACGCACGACCGTCGGCCCCGACCAGCCCGTCTACGTCACCGGCGAGATCGGCATCAACCACAACGGCGACCTCGACAAGGCGCTCGCCCTCATCGACGCCGCCGCCGACGCGGGCTGCGACGCCGTGAAGTTCCAGAAGCGCACCCCCGAGATCTGCACCCCCCGCGACCAGTGGGACGTCGAGCGCGACACGCCCTGGGGCCGCATGACGTACATCGACTACCGCCACCGCGTCGAGTTCGGCGAGGACGAGTACCGCGCCATCGACGAGCACTGCCGCGCGCGCGACATCGACTGGTTCGCCTCCCCGTGGGACACCGAGGCCGTCGCGTTCCTGGAGAAGTTCGACCCGCCCGCCCACAAGGTCGCCTCCGCGTCCCTCACCGACGACGAGCTGCTGCGCGCCCTGCGCGCCACCGGCCGGACCGTCATCCTCTCCACCGGCATGTCCACCCCGCGCCAGATACGCCACGCCGTGGAGGTCCTCGGCAGCGACACCATCCTGCTGTGCCACGCCACCTCCACGTACCCCGCGAAGGCCGAGGAGCTGAACCTGCGCGTGATCCGGTCCCTCATGCGCGACTACCCCAACATCCCCATCGGCTACAGCGGCCACGAGACCGGCCTCCAGACCACCCTCGCCGCCGTCGCCCTCGGCGCCTGCTTCGTCGAGCGCCACATCACCCTGGACCGCGCCATGTGGGGCTCCGACCAGGCCGCCTCCGTCGAGCCCGGCGGCCTCACCCGCCTCGTCCGCGACATCCGCACCATCGAGGCCGCCCTCGGCGACGGGATCAAGAAGGTCTACGAGTCCGAGCTCGCCCCCATGAAGAAGCTCCGCCGCGTCCCGGCCACGGTATGACCGCCGAACACCCGGCCCCCTGCCTGGCTTTCGTGGAGAGCCCGGTCCAGCTGCTCAACGTCCTGGAGTGGGCCCACCACACCGGGCGGCCGCGCCTCACCATCGTCGTCCTGCCGCCCACCGACCCCATGTCACGCGGCCAGCTGCGCCGCATGGCCGGCCTCGCCCGGGACGAGGGCGTCACCGTCCGCTGGCAGGAGGCCCGCCTCGGGCGCGGCGCCCTGCCGCGCACCCTGCGGGAGCTGGCACCGCTGCTGCGCGGCGCGGAGCGCGTGCTCGTCGGCGACCCGTTCTCGCGGTACGTGCAGCTGCTGCTGACGCTCTTCGGGCCGCGCGCCGTCACCGTCGTGGACGACGGCACGGCGACGATGGAGTTCGCGGAGCGGCTGGCGCGCGGCGAACGGCTCGTCCGCTGGCACCGGCGCGGCCACGGCCTCACCCCGCGCGAGCTGGCCCTGGCGCCGGTGACCGCCCTCGCCCGCCGCAGGCTCGCCCCCGGGCGGCGGCGGGCCGTGGAGGTCTTCACCGCCCTGCCGGTCGAGGCGCCGCCGGGCGCCACCGTCACGCCGAACCGCTTCGCCTGGACCCGCGAGCGCTTCGGGCCGCCGCGGGTGAGCGGGGGCGCGGACCTGGTCGGCACCTCGCTCGTCGAGACGGGCGTGGTGGAGCCGGAGCCGTACGTGGCGGCCGTCGCCTCCCTCGCCGCGGCGCACGGCGCGACCCGGTACTTCGCGCACCGCCGCGAGAGCGTCGAGAAGCTGCACCGCATCGCCGCCGGGACCGGCCTGGAGATCGTGCGCCCGGAGCTCCCGCTGGAGCTGATCGCCCGGCGCGGCCCGATCGGCCGTACCGTGCTGAGCTTCCCCTCCACGGTCGTCCACACCCTCCCGCTGGCGCTGGCCGGCACCGGGGTCCGGATCGCGGTGTGCGAGGTGGCGCCGGAGTGGCTGCGGGCGGGCGCGTCGCCGCGGGCGCGCGGGTTCCTTGCGGCGGTGACGGAGTCGGCACGCACGGCACACGGACCGGGCCTCACGGTCGCGTGAGCGGCGATCGAGCGGCGATCGAAACAAGGTCGAAAACGCGTGAGCTTACCCACTTCGCTCGCCGCTCAAGCCCGCCCAACCAGGTTTCTTTCCCCTAACGGGCTGAAGTTTTGTAGATCACACGTTAGTTGAGGGGGGAACGCGCCTACCCTGTCATGGGTGAACAAGTTGATGTCCCGCGACCTCGAAACCGACGTTCCCGGCGAAACACCTCTGCTCGGAGCGCTGCCCGACGCGCTGCGCGCCGAGCTGATCGCCTTCCGCCGGGATGTGCACATGCACCCCGAGCTCGGTTTCCAGGAATTCCGTACGACGGCCGCGCTCAAGACCCGCCTGGAGGCGGCCGGGCTGCGCCCGCGGGTGCTGCCCGGCGGTACGGGGCTGACGTGTGACATCGGCAGAGGGGACGGCGCACGTCCCATGCTCGCCATCCGCGCGGACATCGACGCGCTGCCCATCCCCGACACCAAGACGGACGTGCCGTACCGCTCCACCGTGCCGGACCGTGCGCACGCCTGCGGCCACGACGTCCACACGACGGTGGTCCTGGGCGCCGGGCTCGTCCTGGCGGACCTCGACCGGCAGGGGCTGCTGCCCCAGCCCGTGCGGCTGATCTTCCAGCCCGCCGAGGAGGTGCTGCCCGGCGGCGCGGTCGAGGCGATCGACGCCGGCGCGCTGGACGGCGTGGGCCGGATCATCGCCGTGCACTGCGACCCGCGCGTCGACGCCGGGCGCATCGGACTGCGCACCGGGGCCATCACCTCGGCGTGCGACCGTCTGGAGGTGACCCTCGGGGGTCCCGGCGGCCACACCGCGCGCCCCCACCTGACGACGGACCTCGTCACCGCGGCCGCCCGCGTGGCGACCGACGCGCCCGCCGTCCTCGCCCGCCGCATCGACGCCCGTGCCGGGCTGGCCCTCACGTGGGGCCGCATCGAGTGCGGCCACGCGCCGAACGTCATCCCGCAACACGCCGAGCTCGGCGGCACCGTGCGCTGCCTGGACCTGGCGGCCTGGCGCGACGCCCCGGACCAGGTGTACGCCGCGATCGACGAGGTGGCGACGCTGCACGGCGCGAAGTGCCAGATCGAGTACGTGCGCGGCGTCCCGCCGGTCGTCAACGACGCGACCGTGGCGGGCCTGCTGCAGGACGCGATGACCCGGCGCTACGGCGCGTACACCATCGAGGACACCGAGCAGAGCCTCGGCGGCGAGGACTTCTCCTGGTACCTCGAACACGTCCCGGGCGCCATGGCCCGCCTGGGCGTCCGCCGCCCCGGCGACCCCGCCAAGCACGACCTCCACCGCGGCGACTTCGACGTGGACGAGTCCGCCATCAAGGTGGGCGTCGAACTCTTCACGGCGGCGGCGCTGCTCGACGCCGAGCGCTTGGCCTAGGGCAGCCCTTCGGGGCGCGGGCGGGCCCCTCCGGGCGCGGCTGAACACCCCCGGAGGGGCGGCCGCTTCGATACGGGGTGTCGTCGCGTCACTACGCCGCGCCGCGCGGCCGAAAGGCGCCGTACCGCCCGCCGCTACGCCAACGACGTGGGCTGTTCGCGTCGATCTGGTAACGGCTACCGAACAGGCCTTTACCTGACATCTACGCGCGTTACGATCGCCGCGAAACCAGCGCCGGAAGTGGCGCTTCGGTCAGGTCGAAGGAGCCCCCCTTGCGCCGGATCACCAGGATCGCAACAGTCAGTGTTGCCTCCGCGGCACTCGCGCTCAGCGCCACCGCGTGTGGCGGAAAGTCGTCGGACACCGCTTCCGGCGGCGACCCGAAGGCGGCCATCGCGTACGACGTCGGCGGCCGCGGTGACCAGTCCTTCAACGACGCAGCCTTCGCCGGCCTGGAGCGGGCCGAGAAGGACCTCGGCATCAAGGGCACCGAGGCGGAGCCCAGCGAGGGCGAGGGTGACCCGGACAAGGTCCAGCGCCTCACCGAGCTGGCCCGCGCCGGCAACAACCCGGTCATCGGCGTCGGCTTCGCCTACGCGCCGGCCATCGCCGAGGTCGCGCCGAAGTTCCCGAAGACCACCTTCGGCCTCATCGACGACACGTCCAAGACCGGCAAGAACATCGCCAACCTGGTCTTCAACGAGGAGCAGGGCTCCTACCTGGCCGGCGTCGCCGCCGCCAAGGTGACCAAGTCCAAGACGGTCGGCTTCATCGGCGGTGTCGAGACCCCGCTGATCAAGAAGTTCGAGGCGGGCTTCGTCCAGGGCGTCAAGGACACCAACAAGGACGTCAACGTCAAGGTCCAGTACCTGACGCAGCCGCCGGACTTCGGTGGCTTCTCGAAGCCGGACCTCGGCAAGGCCGCCGCGCAGGGCCAGATCGACGCGGGCGCCGACGTGGTGTACGCCGCCGCGGGTCTCGCCGGTTCGGGCTCCATCGAGGCCGCCGCCAAGGCCAAGAAGTGGGCCATCGGCGTCGACTCCGACCAGTACAACCAGAAGGGCCTCGCCGCCTACAAGGAGTACATCCTCACCTCGGTGACCAAGGACGTCTCCGACTCCGTCTTCAACCTGATCAAGTCGGTCAAGGACGGCAAGCCGCAGTCCGGTGAGATCCGCTACGGCCTGGACAAGGACGGCGTCGGCCTGTCCACGTCGAACCCGGCCTACACCAAGATGACCGACGTGGTCGCCGCGGTGGACAAGGCCAAGGCCGACATCATCGCCAAGAAGATCACGGTCAAGACCGCCCCGTAACGGCGCGGCCGGAACAGCCTGGTTCCGCGGGTCCGGAGAGTGCGGCGCGAGCCGCCTCTCCGGACCCGGGCCATGTCCCGCCCCCGGTTTTTTCCATTCGGGATCGCTACGCGCGTAGAGCCCCGCGTGTCGCGATAGCTTCGAAGGCCATCCCCCCTGCCCTCCGCTCCTTTCCCGCCAAGGAGAGTGCGTCATCAACGCGTCCAGTCCGTCATCGCCGCCGGCTGCGTCGGCCGCCGCCGTAGAGCTGCGCGGCATCACCAAGCGCTTCCCCGGCGTCGTGGCCAACCACGACATCGACATCACCATCCGCAAGGGCACCGTCCACGCCCTGATCGGTGAGAACGGGGCCGGCAAGTCGACCCTGATGAAGATCCTCTACGGCATGCAGAAGCCGGACGAGGGCACCATCACCATCGACGGCAAGCGGGTCTCCTTCTCCAGCCCCGCCGACGCCATCGCCATCGGCATCGGCATGGTCCACCAGCACTTCATGCTGGCCGACAACCTCACGGTGCTGGAGAACGTCGTCCTCGGCAGCGAGAAGCTGTACGGCATCGGGGGCAAGGCCCGTAAGAAGATCATGGAGATCTCGGAGGCGTACGGGCTGAACATCCGCCCGGACGTGCTCGTCGAGCAGCTGGGCGTCGCCGACCGCCAGCGCGTGGAGATCCTGAAGGTCCTCTACCGCGGCGCCCGCACCCTCATCCTCGACGAGCCGACCGCCGTGCTCGTCCCGCAGGAGGTCGACGCGCTCTTCGCCAACCTGCGGGAGCTCAAGGCGGAGGGCCTCACCGTCATCTTCATCTCGCACAAGCTGGGCGAGGTACTCTCCGTCGCCGACGACATCACCGTCATCCGGCGCGGTACGACGGTGGGCACGGCCGACCCGCGCACCGCCACCACCAAGCAGCTCGCCGAGCTGATGGTCGGCGCCGAGCTGCCGTCGCCGGAGACCCGCGAGTCGACGGTCACGGACGTGCCGATGCTGCGCGTGCAGGACCTGCGGCTGGCGGAGACCGACCCGGACGGCATCGTCCGCGAGGTCCTGGCGGGCATCGACTTCACCATCCACAAGGGCGAGGTCATGGGCATCGCCGGCGTCGAGGGCAACGGCCAGACCGAGCTCATCGAGGCCCTGATCGGCCTGCGCGACCCCGACGGCGGCGTCATCACGCTCGACGGCACCGACATCTCCCACGCGCCGACCCGCAAGCGCCGCGAGGACGGCATCGGGTACATCCCCGAGGACCGCCACCGCCACGGCCTGCTGCTGGAGTCCCCGCTGTGGGAGAACCGCATCCTCGGCCACGTCACCGAGGAGCCCAACAGCAAGCGCGGCATCCTCGACCTCAAGGCCGCCCGCAAGGACACCGAGCGGATCGTGCGCGAGTACGACGTCCGCACCCCCGGCATCGAGGTCACCGCGGCCTCCCTCTCCGGCGGCAACCAGCAGAAGCTGATCGTCGGCCGCGAGATGAGCCACAACCCCAAGTTCCTCATCGCCGCCCACCCCACCCGCGGTGTGGACGTCGGCGCCCAGGCGCAGATCTGGGACCAGATCCGCGCGGCGCGCCGCGAGGGCCTGGCGGTGCTGCTGATCTCCGCCGACCTGGACGAGCTCATCGGGCTCTCCGACACCCTGCGGGTGATGTACCGCGGCCGGCTGGTCGCGGACGCCGACCCCGCCACGATCACCCCGGAGGAGCTGGGCTCGGCCATGACCGGCGCCGCGACCGGCCACCTGGAGCACCACGACGAGACCCCGAACGGTGAGGGCCGATGAAGAAGTTCCAGAAGGACCGGCTGATCCTGGGCCTGGCCGGCCCGGCGCTCGCGCTGGTCGTGGCCTTCCTGCTCACCTCCGTGGTGCTGCTGGTCTCGGACCGTGACCCGATCGAGCCGTACCGGATCATGTTCCAGAGCCTGGAGTTCACCGACATCCAGGTCCTGATCCTCAACCAGACCGGCACGTACTACCTCGCCGCGCTGGCGGTCGCCATCGGCTTCCGGATGAACCTGTTCAACATCGGTGTCGACGGCCAGTACCGCCTCGCGGTGATGCTCGCCGCCGTCGTCGGTGCGGCCGTGGAGCTGCCCGGGCCGCTGCACGTGCTGATGATCGTGGTCGTCGCCATGCTCGTCGGCGCGCTGTGGGCCGGCATCGCGGGCGTGCTGAAGACCACGCGCGGCGTCAGCGAGGTCGTCTCCACGATCATGCTGAACGCCATCGCCACCAGCCTGATCGCCTGGCTGATCCTGCCCGCCAACCTCGGCGTGCAGCCGCCCGGCTCCAACGACCTCACCACCGGTGAGATCGCCGAGTCCGGCTGGATGCCCGGCCTCGACGTGGACGGCGGCACCATCTACGGCTTCACCTTCGTCGCCTTCGCGCTGGGTGTCGTCTACTGGTTCGTCCTCAGCCGCACCCGCTTCGGCTTCGACCTGCGCGCCACCGGCGCGAGCGGTTCCGCCGCCCAGGCGAGCGGTGTCGACGCCAAGCGGATGGTCCTCACCGCCATGCTGATCTCCGGCGCGGTCGCCGGCCTGGCCGGCATGCCGATGCTGCTCGGCCAGACCCACACGTACAGCCTGAGCTTCCCGGTCGGTGTCGGCTTCACGGGCATCACGATCGCGCTGCTGGGCCGCAACAGCCCCGTCGGCATCTTCTTCGCCGCACTGCTCATCGCCTTCCTCGACAAGGCGTCGGCCTCCCTCGACCAGTACGGCTTCGAGAAGGAGATCGCCATGATCATGCAGGGCCTGATCGTGATCTCGGTCGTCGTCGCGTACGAGCTGGTCCGGCAGTACGGCCTGCGCCGACAGCAGCAGAAGGTGGGCGAGGAGCTCGCCGCCCAGGCCCGACTGAAGAAGGAGGACGTGGCAGCATGAGCGAGTCCACGAGCACTGTCACGGCCGTTGCCGCGGCGCCCAAGAAGGGCGGCGGACGCCGCAAGCTGTCCCTTCCCGTCATCCTGCTGATCATCGCGGGCGGCCTCGCGCTGTTCTCGCTGGTCCGCGTCATCAGCGGCGCCGACGACCTCACGTCCGTGGGCCAGATCTCCGGCGCCCTCCAGCTGGCCGTCCCCATCGGTCTGGCCGGCCTCGGCGGCCTGTGGTCCGAGCGGGCCGGCGTGGTCAACATCGGCCTCGAAGGCATGATGATCATGGGTACCTGGTTCGGCGCCTGGGCCGGCTACCAGTGGGGCCCGTGGACCGGTGTCGCCCTCGGCATCCTGGGCGGCGCGCTCGGCGGCGTCCTGCACGCGGTCATGACGGTCACCTTCAACGTCAACCACATCGTCTCCGGCGTGGCCATCACCATCCTGGCCACCGGCGCCACCCGCTACCTGTCGAACTTCACCTTCGCCGAGACCCCGGGCGGCTCCTCCAAGCAGTCCCCGCGCATCGACCGCGTCACCGACATCACCATCCCCGGGCTGTCGGACGGGCTGGCCGACCTCCAGGCCAAGCACTGGTTCTTCGTCTCCGACCTCGCGGGCCTGCTCGGCGGTCTGGTCACCAACCTGTCGCTGCTCACCGTCGTCGCGCTGCTGCTCGTCCCCGCCAGCTGGTGGATCCTGTGGCGCACCGGCTTCGGCCTGCGGCTGCGCTCCTGCGGTGAGAACCCGGTGGCCGCCGAGTCCCTCGGCGTCAACGTCTACAAGTACAAGTACATCGCAGTGATCGTCTCCGGCGCCCTCGCGGGCCTCGGCGGCGCCTTCCTCGCCATCGTCTCCACCGGCATCTACCAGGAGGGCCAGACCGGCGGCCGCGGCTACATCGGCCTCGCCGCGATGATCTTCGGCAACTGGATGCCCGGCGGCCTCGCGCTCGGCGCCGGCCTCTTCGGCTTCACCGACAGCCTCAAGCTGCGCGGCGGCGCCGAGAACGTCCACGCGATGCTCCTGCTGCTGGCGATCCTGCTCGTCGCGCTGGTCATCTGGCAGCTGTACAAGAAGAAGTACGTCTCCGCCGCCATCTCGGCCGTCGTCGCCGCGCTGCTGTTCGTCTGGTACGCGGGCACCGACAAGCTGCCCAGCCAGTTCGTGGACGCCGCGCCCTACGTCACCACCCTGCTGGTGCTGGCCCTGTCCGCACAGCGGCTGCGCATGCCGAAGGCGGACGGCATGCCGTACAAGAGGGGCCAGGGCAAGTGACGCCCGACGGCCTCTGGGAGTCCCTGCGCGACGCCGCGAGGGAGGCCATGGCACACGCGTACGCCCCCTACTCGGGATACGCGGTCGGCGCGGCCGCCCTCGCGGACGACGGCCGCACGGTCACCGGCTGCAACGTGGAGAACGCCTCGTACGGCATCGGCCTGTGCGCCGAGTGCGGCCTGGTCTCGCAGCTCCAGGCCACGGGCGGCGGCCGGCTCACGCACTTCGTGTGCGTGGACGGCCGCGGCCAGGTGCTGGTGCCGTGCGGCCGGTGCCGTCAGCTGCTGTACGAGTTCGGCGGCGACGAGCTGCTGCTGGACACCCCCGCCGGGGTCCTCACCCTCGCCGAGATGCTCCCCCAGGCCTTCGGCCCCCAGCACCTCGCCTAGGGGGTGTCTCGCCGGTCATGCCGGGCCGGCCTGATCGACACGACACCCCGCAGAAGCCACTGGAAGGAAACACCCACCCCATGGACGCGATTTCCGTCATCCGCACCAAGCGGGACGGGGGCGAGCTGAGCCCCGAGCAGATCGACTGGGTCATCGACGCGTACACGCGCGGCGTCGTCGCGGACGAGCAGATGTCGGCGCTGGCGATGGCGATCCTGCTCAACGGCATGAACCGTACGGAGATCGCCCGCTGGACCGCCGCGATGATCGCCAGCGGCGAGCGCATGGACTTCTCGTCCCTCTCCCGCCCGACCGCCGACAAGCACTCCACGGGCGGCGTCGGCGACAAGATCACGCTGCCGCTCGCCCCGCTGGTCGCCGCGTGCGGCGCGGCCGTGCCGCAGCTCTCCGGCCGGGGCCTCGGCCACACCGGCGGCACGCTCGACAAGCTGGAGTCCATCCCCGGCTGGTGGGCGCTGCTCTCCAACGAGGAGATGCTCCACGTCCTCGACACCACGGGCGCGGTCATCTGCGCGGCCGGCGACGGGCTCGCCCCCGCCGACAAGAAGCTGTACGCGCTGCGCGACGTGACGGGCACGGTCGAGGCGATTCCGCTGATCGCCTCCTCGATCATGTCCAAGAAGATCGCCGAGGGCACCGGCTCGCTGGTCCTGGACGTCAAGGTCGGCTCCGGCGCCTTCATGAAGAACATCGACGACGCCCGCGAGCTGGCCTCCACCATGGTGGGCCTGGGTACCGACCACGGTGTGAAGACGGTCGCCCTCCTCACCGACATGGCGACGCCGCTCGGCCTGACGGCGGGCAACGCCCTGGAGGTCCGCGAGTCCGTGGAGGTCCTCGCGGGCGGCGGCCCCGCCGACGTCGTCGAGCTCACCCTCGCGCTCGCCCGCGAGATGCTCGACGCGGCCGGCCTCAAGGACGCCGACCCGGCGAAGGCCCTCGCGGACGGCTCCGCGATGGACGTCTGGCGCCGCATGATCGCCGCCCAGGGCGGCGACCCGGACGCCCCGCTCCCGGTCGCCCGCGAACAGCACGTCGTCACGGCCCCCGCCTCGGGCGTCCTCACCCGCCTCGACGCGTACGGCGTCGGCGTCGCCGCCTGGCGCCTCGGCGCGGGCCGCGCCCGCAAGGAGGACCCGGTCCAGGCGGGCGCGGGCATCGAGCTGCACGCCAAGCCGGGCGACACCGTCACGGCGGGCCGGCCCCTGCTGACCCTCCACACGGACACCCCGGAGAAGTTCGACTACGCCCTGCAGTCCCTGGCCGGCACGTACGACATCGCGGCCGAGGGCACGGCGTACGAGCCGAGCCCGGTGGTGCTGGAGCGCATCGCCTGACACTCGTACGGCCGAACGGGACCGATGGACCTCCGTCGGTCCCGTTCGGCATGCTGGGATCCCCTCCATGAGCGAACGTCGGGCCCCGGGTGAGCCGGATGCCGAGTGGGAGGACCTGGTCAGCCTCTGGGAGCAGGTGAGGCGCCCAAGGACTGCAGGGTGGAGATCGTTGCGGGCGTCATCACTGTGTCGAGAAGGCGAGCCAGCAGCCACCAGTCCATCGCCGACTCCCTGTGCCGGGGCTTGTACCGCGTCATCCCCGAAGACCGGGGCATCTACCAGACCCTTGCTGTCGCCGTTCCGGCCCGTTGCGGGATGTACACGCCGGACCTGCTCGTGGCACCTGAGCCGGCCTTGAAACAACCGGGAACCTACATCCCCGCCTCAGCTGCCGAGTTGGCCATCGAGATCACATCAAGGTTCGACGCAAACCACGACCGGGTCGAGAAGCTGCACGGCTATGCGGCGGCGGGAGTGCCGCTGTACCTCCTGCTGGACAGCTGGCACTCCGGCCGCCCTGCAGCCACGCTCTACGGAGAGCCCCACAGTGGGATGTACCGCGTGCTCGGCATCGTGGAGTACGGCGCCCCGATCCACCTTCCCGCCCCCTTCGACCTCACCATCGACACGGGAGAGTTCCCCGTCAGTTGACCGCCCCGGCGCCCTTCGCCAGCCACTCCTCGTCCAGCCGGAACTCCACCCGGAAGCCGACGGCCGCTGGCGTCGGCGTCGGGGAAGGCGAGCGCGAGGCGTTAGCCGAGGGGTACCTGCGCGAGCGACTCCCACTCGTACACGTCGTGACGCGGATGAGCCAGGTCGCGCTGCGGGTGCACCGGCTCGTCGGCGCACACGGCGTCTCCCGTGTCGACTTCCTCATCGCGCCCGGCGGCCGGACACCGGTGCTGGAGATCAACACCGTGCCGGGACTGTCCGAGCTGGGCAACCTTGCCACCATGGCCAAGGCGGCTGACATTGCCCTACGAGGAGCTGATCGTGCACGTGTTGGACACCGCGTTCACCAAGCCCGCGCACGTGCCGTAGCGGTCCCACCCGGCGCCGCATCGCCGTCCTCGGCGAGATGGCCGAGCTGGGCGGCGAGGCTGCTCTGTGGCATGACAAGGTTGCGCGCGCTGTGATCAGTCACCGCGTCCACCACACCATTGGCATTGGCGGCCCCCACACACAGCAGGTGATCGTCACTATCCGCGACAGTGGTCTCGACGCCACGGGCGTCGATCCCGCCAACGACCTCGCACACCAGATCGACACCCATCTCCAGCCGGGCGACGTCGTCCTCGTCAAGGGGGCCAACGCCCTCGGGCTCGAAACCGTCGCCCGTGAACTCGCTGCCATGAGGGTCCAGCGCGACGCCTGACGGAAACTGGAGGGAGGGCGGCCACCACCGCCTCCCCGTCCTCTCCGACCTCACCATCGACATGAGTGCGTTTCCCACCGCCTAGCGCCCCAGCAACCCCACCAGCTCCCGCATGTCGTCGAAGACCACCACCCCGTCGCCCGCCAGCCGGTCCGCCCGCGTCAGGCCGCCGCAGTAGCCGAAGGCGCGCATGCCCGCCGCGCGGGCGGCGGCGACGCCGTACGGGCTGTCCTCGACGACCGCGCAGCGGGACGGCGGGACGCCCATCGTGGCCGCCGCGTGGAGGAAGAGGTCCGGGGCGGGCTTGCCGCGCGGGACGTCGGCCGCGCTGAAGACGCGGCCCTCGAAGCGGGGGAGCAGGCCCGTGGTGGTGAGGTTGCGGCGGATGGACGCGTGGCCGCCGTTGGAGGCCAGGCAGTACGGCACCGACAGGGCGTCCAGCACGTCCGTTATCCCGTCGACCACCGTCAGCTCCGCGTCCAGCGCCTCCTGGTAGAGGTGCTTGTACGTGTCGAACCAGCCCCGCTCCAGCGACCTGCCCAGGCGCTCCTCCACGATCGCCCGGTACGTCTCCGACGACGAGCCCACGAAGTACTCGACGATCTCCTCCTCCGTGAACGAGACCCCGAGATCGGCGAAGATCTCCGCGTCGACGCGCACGCAGATCCGCTCGCTGTCCACCAGGACCCCGTCGCAGTCGAAGATCACCAGTTCGACGGGGTGTACGTGATCATGAGTCATGCGCCGCAGCGTACGGGGCACCGATGAGTTCCCGGCGCGGAACGGGTCTCCCCCCATGTGGACACCACCGAGCCCCTCGTCTTCCGCGTCACCGGCCCCCTCGGCCCCGACGACGTGCCCCGGCTCTGCGCCGAGCTCGCCGAGCTGCTCGACGGCGCGGGGGCCGGGGTGCCCGTCGACTGCGACGTCGTCGGGGTCATCCGGCCCGGCCTTGACGCCGTCGAGGCACTCGCGCGGCTGCGGCTCACCGCGCAGCGGCTCGGCCACCCCCTGACCGTCCGGGGAGCGGCGCCCGGGCTGCGGGCGCTGCTCCGGCTCGTCGGGCTGGAGGCGCTCCTCACGCCTCCAGGCGGTCCGGGAGGTCGAACAACGGGAACCAGCGCTTCACGTCCAGGAACGACGTGATGCCCGAGACCTTCCCGTCCACGATCTCGATGACCATGAGCGCCCACGGGCTGAAACCGCCCTCCGGGTCCGGGTGGTAGTGCGCGAACGCCGGCGTGCCGTTCGCCACGATCGGCACCAGACGCGAGCCGCGGCAGACCTCGCCGACGCCGAGCATCCAGCCCACGATGTCGTCGTGGCCCCGCAGCCACAGGTCGTAGGGCGGCATGGAGAGCGTCGCGTCCTCGTGGAGGAGGGCGGTCAGGGCCTCCATGTCGTACCCCTCGAAGGCCGCGACGTAGCGCTCGAGGAGCTGCTTCTGCTCCTCGTCGAGCGGGTCGGCCGGGTCCGTGTCGGCCGGGGGCGACTCCGCCAGCGTCGCCCGCGCCCGCTGCAGCGCGCTGTTGACCGAGGCGACCGACGTACCGAGGAGTTCCGCCACCTCGCTCGCCTTCCACGCCAGCACCTCGCGCAGGATCAGCACCGCCCGCTGCTTGGGCGGCAGGTGCTGCAGCGCGGCCACGAACGCCAGCCGCACGGTCTCGCGCGACACGGCCGTCTCCGCCGGGTCCGCCACCGACGGCAGCACCCGCCCGTCCGGCACCGGCTCCAGCCAGGTGAGCTCCGGACGGGCGTTGAGCTGCGCCTGCGCCACCGGCGTCGGGGCCGTCAGGTCCATCGGTCGGGCCCGGCGGTTCCCGGCGTTCAGCGCGTCCAGGCACACGTTCGTCGCGATGCGGTACAGCCACGACCGCAGGGACGAGCGCCCCTCGAACGAGTCGATGGAGCGCCACGCCCGGACCATCGTGTCCTGCACCGCGTCCTCGGCCTCGAAGGCCGACCCCAGCATGCGGTAGCAGTACCCGGTCAGCTCGGTCCGGTACTCCTCCAGCCGGTCCTGCACGGCCGCATCGCCCATGACGTCCACCCCTGTCGCGCTTCCCTGCCTCTCTCACGGAAGCTACAGGAGGCCACTGACACCCGGGGTCAGGTTCCCGGCTTCCGCCCGTAGACGTACACGTCGTCCCCGTTGCGCAGCAGGTTCCAGTACGCCTTCGCGTCCGCCGGCCGCAGGTTGACGCAGCCGCCCGAACCCGGCGGGTTGTACATGGACTTCTCGACCGAGTGGAAGGCCTGCCCGCCGTCGAAGAACTGCGCGTACGGCATCCACACCTTGTAGATCGTCGACCAGTGCTTGATGTTGCGGTGGTAGACCCGCTTGGCGCCGGTCCGGGTCTCCGCGCCGTCCCGCCCCGTGCGCACCGGCACCGGACCGTACGTCAGCTTCGCGCCGTCCTGGATCCAGCTCAGCTGCCGCGTGAGGTCCACGCACGCGATCCGGCCCTTGTTCGTCGGGCACGCGCCCGCCTTGTTGGGCGTCTTGCCGGCCGCCCGCTGCGCCAGCATCGTGTTCATGGTCTGCCACGTCAGGGGCCCGGCGTACCCCACCGACGGCGTTATCCCGTGCGCCTTCTGGAACGACTGGATGGCCTTGCAGTCGGCCGGCGACTGCTTGCCGTCCACCGGCCGCCCGAGGAACTTCTCCACCTGCTTCTGGTACGGCCCCGTCTGCGTCGTACAGGACGCCGCCGCCTGCGCGGGAGCGGCCAGTGCGACCGTCAACGGCAGGACCAGCCCGGCGAGTCCGAGGGTGACCCCCACCCCTCTGCGTATGCGCTTCCCACCCACGTACACCAACCCCCATCCGGTTCGGTGCGGTTGTTATGCCCTTAGGACGCTCCGGGAAGCCGTGCGGTTGTACGTACGCCGCGATTCACGCTCCTGTACGCGCGCGCTGTGCGTGCCGTACAGGGTGACGGACACGACGCCGAGGACGGCGACGAGCCCCAGCAGGACCGTGCCCGCCCAGCCGCCCGCGTGGAAGGCGACCGCGCCGAGCGTGCCGCCCGCGCTGCTGCCCAGGTAGTACGCCGACTGGTAGAGCGCCGACGCCTGCGCGCGGCCCGTCTTCGCCGTACGGCTCACGGAGGACGAGGCGACCGCGTGGCCCGCGAAGAAGCCCGCCGTGATGAGGACCAGGCCGGCCAGGACGGCGGCCAGCGCGTCCGACAGGGAGAGCAGCAGGCCCGCCGCGGTCGTGGTCACCGCCAGGTACAGCGCGCCGCGCCGCCCGAGCCGTCCCACCAGCTTGCCGGCCGCGGCCGACGACACCGTACCCACCAGGTAGATCAGGAAGATCGAGCCGATCACGCCCTGCGGGAGCGAGAACGGCGCCTCGACCAGCCGGTAGCCGATCACCGTGTAGACGGCGCCGAAGACCGTCATGAACAGGGCGCCGATCGCGTACAGGCGCATCAGCAGCGGGTCCGCCAGGTGGACGCGCACGGCCTTCGCCAGCGCACGCGGGCGCAGCGACCCCGGCGCGAAGTGGCGCGCCTTCGGCAGCATCAGCCGGAACACCACCGCGCACACCAGCGCCATCACGCCGACCGCGGCCAGCGCGGCGCGCCAGCCCCACAGCTGGGCCGCCCAGCCGGTGACGATCCGGCCGCTCATGCCGCCGATGGAGTTGCCCGCCACGAACAGGCCGATCGCGGCGACCAGCGCCTTGGGCCGCACCTCCTCCGCCAGGTACGCCATCGCCGACGCGGGCAGCCCCGCGAGCGCGGCGCCCTGGACGGCGCGCAGCGCCACCAGCCAGGACAGGCTCGGCGCGAACGGTACGAGGAGGCCGACGGCGACCGCGACCGCGAGGGAGGCGGTCATCAGGGTCCGGCGCCCGAAGCGCTCCGACAGGGCGCTCAGCGGCAGCACGCACAGCGCGAGCGCGCCGGTCGCGGCGGAGACGGTCCAGCTGGCCGCCGAGGCGCTCACGCCGAAGTCGGCGGAGACGGCGGGGAGCAGGGCCTGGGTCGAGTAGAGGAGGGCGAAGGCGGCGACTCCGGCGGCGAAGAGCGCGAAGCTCATCCGGCGGTAACCGGGGCGGCCGGGGGCAAGGCGAGTGTCGGCGACCGCGTCGGTGGCGGCCGCCTTGGTACTGGCGGAAGGCATACGACGACGGTAGGCACACCCGTTTCATGCGTCCAATGCATGGAACGGCTTTAATCGTTCCCATGGCGCATCAACACAGCTCACGGGAGTGGCTGTCACCGAACAGTAACGAAGAAGACATGGGGCTGCTGCTCGCGCCGCGCCTCGCGTACTTCGCGGCGGTCGCCCGCCACGAGCACGTGACGCGCGCCGCGCACGAACTCGGCGTCCCGCAGTCGACGTTGTCGCGGGCCGTGGTCCGCCTCGAAGAGGACCTGGGCGTGACGCTGTTCGCGCGCAAGGGCCGCACCGTCTCGCTGACCCCCGCCGGGCGCACCTTCCTCGCCTCCGCCGAGCGCGCGCTGGCCGAGGTGGAGCGGGCCGCCGACACCGTACGCGCCGACGCGGACCCCGCCGCCGGGCGGGTCGCCTTCGGATTCCTGCACACCATGGGTTCGGAGACCGTACCCGAGCTGATCCGTGCCTTCCGCGTGGACCACCCCAAGGTGCGGTTCACCCTCGTCCAGAACTACGGCGAGGCCATGATCGAGCGCCTGCGCTCCGGGGAGCTGGACCTGTGCCTGACCTCCCCCGTCCCCGACGCCCCGGACCTGGTCACCCGGCGCCTCGACGAGCAGCGGCTGCGGCTCGTCGTCCCCGACGACCACCGCCTCGCCGGCCGCAAGCGCGTCCGGCTCGCCGAGGCCGCCGACGAAACCTTCGTCACCCTGGAGCCCGGCTACGGCCTGCGCCGCATCACCGACGCGCTCTGCGCCGAAGCGGGCTTCTCGCCGCGCGTCGCCTTCGAGGGCGAGGAGGCCGAGACCCTGCGCGGCCTGGTCGCGGCCGGGCTCGGCGTCGCCCTCCTGCCGCCCCCGGCGGTCCCGCGCCCCGGTGTCGTCGAACTGACGGTGACGGCCCCGCGCGCGGCCCGCGAGATCGGCGTCGCCTGGCTCGACGGCCACCCGGACACCCCGCCGGTGGCGGCCTTCAAGCGCTTCCTGCTCTCCCGGCGGGGCCGCTTGATCGACGAATCGGCGTGAGCGGGCGCGCGCGGCCGGCGACCCGCAGCCCGGCGGAGCGGCACCCCGAAGGGCCTACCGCCTCAGCGCGTGCCCGAACCCCGACGCCAGCGGCATCCGCAGCCCCAGCGGCGGCGGGGCCGCCAGCGCGTCGGCGACCGGGCGCGCGTACGGGCGCGAGAACAGCGCGCCCAGGACGAAGTCGGCCGCCAGGGCGAGGACCTCACCGCGGTGCTCGCGCAGGGCGTGGCCGTCCGAGTGGACCTCGAAGCGGCACGTGTCGCGGTTGACCTTCTTCGCGCGGTCGGCGAGGCGGTAGGACGACTCGGGGTCCGTACGCGCGTCGTTCGTGCCGTGCACGATCATCACGTGCCGCCCCGCGAGCTGCTTCACCGGTTCGGGGCTGGCCGCCACGTCCTGCTCCGGCAGCCACGGCGCCAGCGCCAGCACGGAGTTGACGGCCGTGTGCCCCGCCGCGCGCAGCGCCGCCCGGCCGCCCATGCCGTGGCCGACCAGACAGACCGGCACGTCGCCGTACCGCCGCACCACCTCCGAGGCCGCCCACGCGGCATCCGCCGCGAACAGCGCGTCGGCGCCGTTCCACCCGCGGCCCCGGTAGCGCACCACATGCGCCACCAGCCCCTCCGCCCGGCCCTCGCGCGCCAGCCGCCGCGCCAGCGGCAGACACGCCGCGCGCGCCAGTGCCGAGGGCCCGCGCCCTGACGCGGGCGCACCGTCCGGCAGGAGCAGCACCACACCCCCCACCGCCGGTACCCCGGCCCCGACGGGCCGGCCCAACCGAGGAGCACGCGCGCCGCTCGTTCCTACGAGTGCGTGGTTCGCCATGGCAGAACAGTCTCAGAAGTCGAGATGTACTCCATCCGTACGGGCGGTCACTGTTGCGTATCGACGCCGAAGAACCCTCCTTCTACGCGCGTAGGGGCTAGAGTTCGAAAATGACGAGCTCCATCCCCAACCTCCCGACCACCGACCAGATCCGCCGCGCGCCCAAGGTGCTCCTCCACGACCACCTCGACGGCGGACTGCGGCCCGGCACCGTCGTCGAACTGGCCCGGGACGCCGGGTACGGCGCGCTTCCCGAGACCGACGCCGACAGGCTCGGCGTCTGGTTCCGCGAAGCCGCCGACTCCGGCTCCCTGGAGCGCTACCTGGAGACCTTCGCGCACACCTGCGCCGTCATGCAGACCCGCGAGGCCCTCGTCCGCGTCGCCGCCGAGTGCGCCGAGGACCTCGCCGCGGACGGCGTCGTCTACGCCGAGGTGCGGTACGCGCCCGAGCAGCACCTGGACCAGGGCCTGAGCCTGGAGCAGGTCGTCGAAGCCGTCAACGAGGGCTTCCGCCTCGGCGAGCAGCGCGCCCGGGCGGCCGGACACCGCATCCGCGTCGGCGCCCTGCTGACCGCCATGCGGCACGCCGCCCGGGCCCTGGAGATCGCCGAGCTGGCCAACCGCTACCGCGACCGCGGCGTCGTCGGCTTCGACATCGCGGGCGCCGAGGCGGGCTTCCCGCCCACCCGCCACCTCGACGCCTTCGAGTACCTCAAGCGCGAGAACAACCACTTCACCATCCACGCGGGCGAGGCGTTCGGCCTGCCGTCCATCTGGCAGGCGCTCCAGTGGTGCGGCGCCGACCGCCTCGGCCACGGGGTGCGGATCATCGACGACATCGAGGTCGCCGACGACGGCACCGTCGTGCTCGGGCGCCTCGCCGCGTACGTGCGCGACAAGCGCATCCCGCTGGAGATGTGCCCGACGTCCAACCTCCAGACCGGCGCCGCCGCCTCGTACGCCGAGCACCCGATCGGCCTGCTGCGCCGGCTGCATTTCCGGGTGACCGTCAATACGGACAACCGCCTCATGTCCGGCACGAGCATGAGTCGGGAATTCGAGCGGCTGGTCGAGACGTTCGGCTACACGCTCGACGACATGCAGTGGTTCACAGTCAATGCGATGAAATCAGCATTCATTCCTTTCGACGAACGCCTGGCCATGATCAATGAGGTGATCAAGCCCGGTTACGCCGAGCTCAAGTCCGAATGGCTGTTCACGCAAACCGCTGCGACCAGCGGTTCCATGTCCTGAGCACCCTCACGGGAGATACCGGAAACGGTCGGGAAACGCACGACCCGGCCGTTTCCGGTGTTTGCGGAGATCGGCGTCGGCTGACTAGCTTGCAGAGCCGCTCATCTTCCCCCGAATTCCCCCGAGGACGATTTTCGATGAAGCAGTCCGCCGCCAAGACCCTCGGTGTCGCCGCTCTCGGTGCCGCTTTCGCCGCCACCGCCGCCGGAAGCGCGTCCGCGGTCGTCGGCCCCACCTCCGCCGGCCTCGAGGCCACGAACAAGGTGCTGCCGATGGCCATGCCCCTCGCGGGCGCCGCCATCGAGCAGCTCCCCGGCCAGGCCACGGAGGCGGTGGGCACCGCCCAGGGCCTCACCGGCGCCGTCCAGGGCCTGCCCGTCGACCCCAGCACGCTCGGCGCGGTCACCAGCCTCGTCGGCGGCCTGCCGGTCGGCACCGTGCTCGGCAGCAACGGCGTCGGCGCCTGACACACGGACGCCCGACACGTCCACGCCTGACACACCCACGCCAACGGGCGCGCACCCCACGAGGGTGCGCGCCCGTCGCCGTACGCACGCCGTACGCCGCGGCGGATCACCAGGCCGGCTTGGCGGCCTTCTCCGACGGCAGCAGTATCCACAGCGCCAGGTACAGCAGGAACTGCGGGCCGGGCAGCAGGCACGACACGAGGAAGATCACCCGCATCGTCGTCGCGGAGGTGCCGAAGCGCCGGGCCAGCGCAGCGCACACTCCGCCGATCATGCGGCCTTGGCTGGGGCGGACAAGTGCGGCCATGGTGGGCTCCTTGGTGACGGGGTGGGTCGTCGTCCTCGGATCCATCCTCTCCCGTCCAAGCGGGGCGAAGCGTCGGACTACGGGGCGATTCCGACCCTGGGAATCGTCGGGGTCGCACCCTGAGAGGTCTCCTCCCGGCGGACCGGACGCCCCCGGCCCGCCCCCCGCCGCAGCCGCGCCCGCGCGGCCGGCACCACGGCCAGGTGCGCCAGCGCCACCCCCACCGTGTTCAGCAGCAGTGCGTCCACGTCCACCACCCGCCCCGGCACCACGGTCTGCAGCAGCTCGATGGCCAGCGACACCAGCGCGCCCGCCGCGACGGTACGGGCCAGCGAGGCCCACGGCGAGACGTCCAGCCGGCCGCCCGCCACCGGCAGCAGCACACCCAGCGGGGCGAGAAGCAGCAGGCCCTCGCCGATCCGGCGCGCGGCCTCGGCGGCTCCGAGCGCCAGGTCCGCCTTGATGCCCGCGAACGGCTCGAGGTTGTCGGCGTTCACCCACATCACGTCCAGTGGCCGGAGCGTCAGCCATCCCACCAGCACCAGGTGCGCGAGAAGCAGGACGAACCCCACCGCGCGGAAGCCGATGCGGAACCGGATGGCGGCACTGCCGCCCGAACCTTGACGCTGCACGCCCCCCAAGACGCGCCCACCGGCAGGATCGGTTCCGCTCACGTCCCGGCCGTACCCGAGCAGCCGTCCGAGCAGCCGCGTCAGGACGCGGGCGCCTCCGCCGTCGGCTCCACCGACTCCGGACGCTCCTTGACCGCCTTCGTACACGCGTACCGCCGCGCCGGACGGTCCCCGGGCCCGCCCAGGACGACTGTGTCGTCCCCGGCGGTGGTCGCGGCGTTCTCCGCGTACGTGCACACCAGCTGCGACAGCGCCGCCGGCGGCAGGTCGTCGGGCTGCCGGCTCAGCCGCAGCGCCCGCGCCGGATCACCCTCCCGGCCCGCCGAGACGCTCAGCGGCGGCTCCACGTACGTGACGAAGCCCGCCTGCCGCTCGCTCGCCGACGGCTCGGCCGACAGCTGGGCCAGCAGCGCCCCGGCCACCGCCACACGGCTGTCGCGGCCCTTCACGACGGGCGGCTCGTCGGCCGTGCGCCGCACCGGCTCCAGGCCGGACGCGCACACCAGGTACACCGTCACCGGCAGGCCCTGCCGCCCCTCGGCCCCGGCCGCGTCGGAACCGGAGCCGGAGCCGGAGCCGGAGCCGGAGTCGGATTCGGAGAGGGTGCACGGCATCCGCGAGGGCGCGGCACCCGCGTCGACCGGGACCGTCGGCCGGATCCCGCAGCCGGCGGCGAGGGCGGCGACCGCGGCGGCACCCGCGAGCACGCCCGCGCCCCGCCGCCACCGCTTACGCGTCCTCATGCCCGCCGCCATGTCCGCCGCCCTTCTGCTGTCCGTCCTCGCCGAGGGGGGTCCGCGACGCGTCGCGCGGCAGCCGCAGCACGAACACCGCGCCGTCGCCGTCGGGAGAGTTCGCCGCCGTGATGTCACCGCCGTGGATCAGCGCGTTCTCCATCGCGATCGACAGGCCGAGGCCGCTGCCCTCGGAGCGCGGCCGGGAGGCGCTCGCCTTGTAGAACCGGTCGAAGACGTGCGGCAGCACGTCCTCGGGGATGCCGGGGCCGTGGTCGCGCACCTCGATGAGGAGGTCGTCGCCCTCCGTCCGCACCGCCACCCGCACCGGCGAACCGCCGTGCTTGAGGGCGTTGCCGATGAGGTTCGCGAGGATCACGTCCAGGCGGCGCGGGTCGAGCCGCGCCATGAGGCCGCGCTCGGCGTCCAGCTCGACCGCGTCCAGCCACGCGCGCGTGTCGATGCAGGCGGTCACCTGGTCGGCCACGTCCACGTCGTCCAGCACGAGCCGGGCCGTACCGGCGTCGAAGCGGGTGACCTCCATCAGGTTCTCGACCAGCGTGTTGAGCCGCCGCGTCTCGCTGACCACCAGGGCCACGGCCGGCGCGATCATCGGGTCGAGGCCGTCCTGCTCCTCCTCCAGGACCTCGGTCACGGCGGTCAGCGCGGTCATCGGCGTCCGCAGCTCGTGCGACATGTCGGCGACGAAGCGGCGGCTCGACTCCTCCCGCGCGCTCATGTCCGCGACCTTCTTCTGCAGGCTCTCGGCGGCCGCGTTGAACGTCCGCGACAGCTCCGCCAGTTCGTCCGTGCCCGACACCCGCAGCCGCGTGTCCAGCTTGCCCTCGCCGAGCCGCCGCGCCGCCTCCCCGAGCCGGTGCACCGGCTTCAGCACGGTCGTGGCCGCCGCCTGCGCGAGCAGCGCGGAACCCAGCAGCGCCAGCAGCGTGGCTATACCCAGCGACCAGGCCAGCGAGTTGAGGTCCTGCCGCTCCGGATCCAGCGACTTGAACATGTACCCGGTCGGCCCGCCGCCCACGATCCGCGTACCGCCCACCAGGTAGGGCGTCTGGCCGCGCTCCGTGCGCTGCCAGAACAGGTGGTACGCGTACGGATTGCCGTCGTTGACCTCGTGCCGCTCGTCCACCGCCGCCCGCAGCGCCTGCGGTACGTCCTCCAGCGTGAACCGGTCCGGGTCGGAGACGCCGACGATCGGCTTGCCCGCGTCCCGCTCGGCCAGCAGCACCACGCCGTACCCGACGCCGTTGGACGACATCTCCTCGGCGGTGCGCCGCAGCTCCTCCTCGGTGGGCCGCAGCGGCAGCGACGCGGCCCGGTTCTGCATCTCCTGGCGGAAGTCGTTCAACGCCGAGTTCTGCGTCCGCGTCAGCACGGCCTCGCGGTTCAGCCAGTACGCGATGCCGGACGCGGACACGGCGGCGGTCAGCGCGACGAGCGCGAAGACGACCACCATGCGCAGCCGCAGGCTCGTCCAGCGAAGAGGTCTCACGAAGGTACGTCCAGCCGGTAGCCCACGCCCCGCACCGTGCGGATCAGGGTCGGCGACGACGGCACGTCCTCGACCTTCGCCCGCAGCCGCTGCACACACGCGTCCACCAGCCGCGAGTCGCCCAGGTAGTCGTGCTCCCACACCAGCCGCAGCAGCTGCTGGCGCGACAGCGCCTGGCCCGGCCGGCGGCTCAGTTCCAGCAGCAGCCGCAGCTCGGTCGGGGTGAGCTGGAGGTCCTCGCCGTTCTTCGTCACGGTCATCGCCGACCGGTCGATCACCAGCGACCCGAACGTCGCCGAGTCCGTCGACTCGCGCTCACCGCGCCGCAGCACCGCCCGGATACGGGCGTCCAGCACCCGGCCCTGCACCGGCTTGACGACGTAGTCGTCCGCACCGGACTCCAGGCCCACCACGACGTCGATGTCGTCGCTGCGCGCCGTCAGCAGGATGATCGGCAGCTGGTCGGTGCGCCGGATGCGCCGGCACACCTCGAAGCCGTCGATGCCGGGCAGCATCACATCCAGCACGATCAGGTCCGGCCGCTGCTCGCGCAGCAGTTTCAGGCCGTCCTCGCCCGTCGCCGCGGTGGCCACTTTGTGGCCCTGGCGTGACAGCGAGAGTTCGAGGGCCGTGCGGATGGCGTCGTCGTCCTCGATCAGCAACAGGAAAGGCACGCCGTCATTCTGTCCCATGGTGGAGGGGCAGTTCGACCGCCCGTCGCCCCGCGGCCGGCCCCGGCCGCTGTGACACGTCTGTGACAGTCGACGGACACCGCTATGAAGTCGCCCGGGCAAGCTTTTTCGCACCGGACCGAAACAGACTCCAACCGACGGGGGGCGTGAGATGAACGCAGTGCTCAGCACCGGCACCACCTCGAACGCAGTTGTCACGCGTCTCCACGACGTCACGCGGAGCACCGAGAAGTCCGGTGCCGTGAACGGGCGGGGGTGCGTTCGCGGCGCCGGACGTCAGCACAAGCCGCCGTACATGGCGGCCGTGCCTGACGGGGGAGGGTCGTACAGGGAGGCCACGGGGGAGCGGTCGAACCGTACGGAGGCTGCGGACGCCGAAGCGGCGTTCTCCGCCTACGTACGCGAGCGCCGCGCCTCCCTGTACGCCACGGCCTACCACCTCACCGGTGACCGTTTCGAGGCCGAGGACCTGCTGCAGAGCGCGCTGTTCTCGACGTACCGCGCCTGGGACCGCATCACGGACAAGGCGGCGGTCGGCGGCTACCTGCGCCGCACCATGACGAACCTGCACATCAGCGCCTGGCGGCGGCGGAAGATCGACGAGTACCCGACGGAGGAGCTGCCTGAGTCCGCCGGCGACAGCGACGCGATGCGCGGCACCGAACTGCGCGCGGTGCTCTGGCAGGCGCTGGCCCGGCTGCCCGAACTGCAGCGCACCATGCTGGTCCTGCGCTACTACGAGGGCCGTACGGACCCGGAGATCGCGGAGATCCTCGACATCAGCGTCGGCACGGTCAAGTCGAGCATCTGGCGCTCCCTGCGCCGGCTGCGCGAGGACGACGTCCTCGGCTTCGGCCGTGACCAGGAGGAGTCCTTCGGCCAGCTCGTGGCCTGAGGGAACGGGGGGCCCGCCGCGCGGCCTCGGGGGAGGCCGCGGCGGGTCATGGGTACGGGGGTGCCCACAACAGGGGGACACGGGGGTACGGGGGAGCGTGGGGCCGGACGGGGCGGAAGCCCTGCCCGGCCCCACGCGCGTTCCCGTGCCGGTGTCTACGCCGTCGCCGAGGGCGTAGGGGTGGGGGCGCGGTCCGCCGCTGCGGCGGTCACGCGTACGAGGGCCTCGGGCTGGTCGCAGGGGTGCGCGCCCAGGGCCGTCTGGCGGGCCACGATGGAGCGCTCGGCGCGCATCAGCCGCCAGCCCCTGCGCAGCAGGAACGGCACCGACTTGCGGCCCTCGCGCAGGTCGCGCGCCAGCCGGCGGCGGAACGTCGTGGACGGGCGGCCGCGCAGGCACAGCGCGTCGGCCAGGACGCCGAGCTCCCGGCAGCGCGCCACGATGTCCGCCGCGAAGATGCCCTCGGCCACGAACAGCGGTGCGCGCGCGATGTCGAGGACGTCGCGGCCGACGCGCGCGCTGGTGGCGATGTCGTAGACCGGGACGTCCGTACGGCCGGTGGCGCACAGCTCCGTGATCGCCGCCACCGCGGCGTCCGCGTCCCAGGACGACGGGGAGTCCCAGTCGATGTCGGGGCTGCCCGGGACGAGCGGGAGCGTCGGGTCGTCGGCCTCCTTGTAGAAGTCGTCGAGGCGCAGCACCGGAAGGCCGGTCCGGGCCGCGAGGGAGGACTTGCCGGAGCCGGACGGTCCCGCGAGCAGCACGACGCGGGCCTGAAGGGGATGGGAACTCACGGGACACCAGTCTGAGGCATGCACCCGTGCGGGGGACCCCGCCGGGCACCCGTTGGTATCGAGCATCACATCTCGCATACGCTGCGTGGTCGTTCGGTTGCGCTCGACATACACGCGGCAGGAGCCCCTCCCATGGCACGTCACACTCTTCTCCAGGCCGGGCTGACCCTCTCCGCCCTCGGCGCCGCGCTGGGCGCCGGTGGGGGCACGGCGCACGCGGTCCCGTCCCCGGTGGGCGAGCTCGACACGGCGTCCGCGATGCAGGGGGTGCAGGCGGCCGCCCCGCACGTGGTGGGCGCCGCCAAGAACCTGAAGATCAACCCGCTCGCCCAGACCGGTGTCGACCCGCTCAACAACGGTGTCGGCACGCAGGTCGGCGACTTCCAGCCGGTGAGCACCACCAGCATGACGGGCTCGCTGACCAGCGCCCCGAACCTGCCGGTGGCCGGGCCGCTGCTGGGCGGCGCGCTGCCGGGCTAGGGGGTGTGTCGTCAATCAGGCCGGATCAGAGAGCGGCGTCTGGTGCATGGGGTCTCCCCAGGCCCCTATGGGGCCGAGGGGGCGTATCGCAAGGCGGAGGAGGGAGCCTCCCCCGTGCCCGAAGGGCTACGGGGGCCCTTGGCGACCGACGACAACGCGGCGTGGGGGGCACTCCCAGGCGAAGCTCTGGGGGAGCGGTGCCAGGCGTCGCGAGCCCGGCAAGGTCGGCAAGACGCCCCTCTAGGCCGTGTCCGGAAAGTCGATCGCTTGTTGCTCTGTTCGTGGTGCGTCGACATGAACTGACGGATGAGTCGTGGGCGTTGATCGCTCCGTTGCTGGCGTCGGGCCGGATGGGCCGGCCCGTGCGGGACCGGCGCCAGGTCGTCAACGGGATCTCGTGGAAGCTGTCCACCGGGGCTGCCCGGCGTGACCTGCCGGAGCGTTACGGGGCCGTGGAAGACGGTCTACGAACGCTTCCGGCGGTGATCCCCCAGCCTTCCGATCAGGTCGCCAAGCGCAAGAAGCGAGGCCGATCCGGCGGCCGCCCGCCTGCCTTCGACCGCGAGGCATACAAGCAGCGCAACACCGTCGAGCGGCGCATCAACAAGCTCAAGCAGTGGCGCGGCCTTGCCACCCGATACGGCAAGCCCGCCATCACTTGGTGCTGTGTCGCCCAGTAACACGAGTGGGCAAAGACTGCGCGTGTCTCTTTCGGCACCCAAGCCGGATCGGCGACACTTGTCATGAGGCAAAAGTTGCTCACGGGCGGACACCACGGGCAAAGTATCCGCTGGCCTGCCGGCGCAGGGACAGTGGGGGATGTGCAGCGATGACCGCGACAGCCGCTGGAGCGGGTGAGGCCTCGGAGGGGGCTCGCCCGACTGGTCTACCAGCAGGGATCATGCCCGAGGTGTTCGAGTGTCTGCCGGACGCTGTCACTGTCTCCGTTGCCGTGCGGGATGGCGATGGGCGTGCGGTGGATATGCGGCTGGAATCCATGAACGCAGCCGCTCGGGCCGGGCAGCCCGGCCAGGCGGCGCCCATCGGGGGATTGTGCAGCGAGCTGTGGCCGCAGATGGTCGACAACGGCTCCTTCGCCGCTTGCATGCGCGTCCTGGACACCGGCGAGCCTGCGCAGGGAGCGTTCACCTGGACTCAGGTGAATGCGTATCGGGCGGCGGACTACGAGTATCAGGCCGTGCGGGTCGGACCGGATCATCTGCTGTGGGTGCTGCGCGACAACAGCGAACGTGTGCTGAGAGCCGAGCTGCTGGCCGAGGTCACCGCAGCGCTGGCCGCGGCGGATACCGTCGCCGCTGTCATGACCGTTCTCACCACGCGTATCATGCCGGCCGTCGGAGCCGTGGTCGGTGGCGCCGTCCTGAGCGAGCCGGGCAGTGACTGCTACACGGTGCGGCACCTCCATGACGCCGATCAGACGCTCAAGCCTCCCGCTCCATTCAGCGTCCACGCGCCCTACCCCATGGCCCACACGGCCCGAACCGGGCAGGCCCTGTTCTTCGCCGACCCGGCCGAGCGGGCGCAGGCCTTCCCCGAAGCCGCCCATTTCTTCACTGACCGATTCCAGTCGACGGCGGTACTGCCCATGCGCGTGGAGGAACGCCTCTTCGGCGCGGTCAGTTTTCACTTCTCCGTGCGCCACCTCTTTGCCGAGTCCGAGCGTGGCTTCCTCCGTGCTCTGGTAGGGCAGTGCGCTCAGGCCATAGACCGTGCCCGGCTGCTGCGCGAGTCTGCTGACAAACAGGCCCAGCTCCAGGCTCTGTCTGACGTCAGCCGTGTTCTGGCCACATCCCTGGACCCGGAGACAACCTTCGCCAACATCGCAGCCACTGTGGTGCCACAACTCGCCGACGGATGCCTTATCCATGTCATCGACGAAGCCGGCCAGCCGGCCCTAGTCGCTCTGGCCCACCGCGACCCCGCGCAAGAGCAATCCCTGCGCGCTCTGTTGCGCGATTTCCCTCCGCGGCTGGACGCCGAAGGCGGAGTCGGAGCTGTGGCCCGTACCGGCCGCTATGAACTGATCACCGATGTCGCTCGCACTCTGGACCGCCTGGCACGCAGTCCGGAACATCGATCAGCCCTGCGCGGTCTCATACCGGCGGCGTCCTGGCTTGCGGTTCCCATGACGCAGACCGGGGCCGTCATCGGCGCCATGGTCCTGATCCAGGCCGCCCCTGCGCAGAGCCTGTTCACCGAACGTGACATCCCCTTCGCCCAAGAACTCGCACAACGCGCCGCACAGGCGGTTGACAACGCACGGCGCTTTACGGAACAGAGCCAGGTCGCCAACGCCCTGCAGAAAAGCCTGATGCCGGCCAGCCTGCCGGACATTCCCGGGGTGGAGCTCGCCGCGTGCTATCACCCCGGAGCCCGGGGCAGCCTGGTCGGCGGCGACTTCTACGACATCGTCCCGACGGGACCCCGCAGCTGGGCCCTCACCATCGGTGACGTGTGCGGCAAAGGCCCTGAAGCGGCCGCGCTGACCGGCCTGGTACGCCACACGGCGCGCGCCGCTGGACGCCTGGAGACCGGTCCGCACACGGTGCTGAAGGCCGTCAACAGCGCCATCATCGCGGACCGGCCTGCTCACCGCTTCTGCACGGCCGCCTACGCCGACCTCGACCTCAACGCATCACCGGCCAGCCTGCGCCTGACCCTTGGTGGGCATCCGCACCCGCTGCTGCGCCGGGCCGACGGAACGATCACCCGCCTGGGCAGAGCAGGCACCCTCCTTGGCGTCATGAACGACCCCCCTCTGCACACCACCGAAGACGACCTCCAGCCCGGGGACCTGCTCCTGCTGTACACCGATGGTGTCACCGAACGCCGTTCGGGCTCCGTCATGCTCGGCGAGGACGGCGTCCGCAGCACTCTCGCCCGTACGTGCCACTCTTCCGCCGCCGCCACCGTCGCCGCGCTCGAGAAGGAAGTCCTCGGCTACGGTTCGACACCGCCAGGCGACGACTTCGCCATCCTGGCCTTGCGTATCACCTGAGCTGCCGAGGCATGCAGCAGCCGGCCACATCCGGCCACCGTGCCCGTGCGGCTCGGGCTCCGCGCACACCCATGAATCCAGACCAACCTGGCGAGGCGTGAAACAGATCAAGTACGCAGAAACGAGGCCGATCAATGGGTCAAGACGCCTCTTACGGGTACGTGGTCGCTCGACAGCTCAGCAGGTGGGGGCTGCGGGCCCGCTCGGGAGTTTCTGGACCATGACGACTTCGGCCTGGGTGCAGTCATTGCGGGTGCCGTCGGCGGCCCAGCGGGCGAAACGTCCGTGGACGGTCTGCCACGGGCCGAACCGCTCGGGCAGGTCCCCCCAGCGCAGTCCGGTGCGGAACTTGAACACGATGCCCTCAAGGACCTGGCGGTGATCCCGCCACCGGCCACGAGCACGGCCCACAGGCGGCAGCAGCGGTTCGATCACCGCCCACGCAGCGTCAGAAATCTCCCCATCCCTCACCACCGGACCAACGATCCGATGATCGGAAAGACGCCCCCCTAGGACGGCGCCTCCGTACGAGAACGGCCCCGCGCTCCCCCGGACGGAGGGGAGGCGGGGCCGTTCGCACAGGGGGACCCGTCGGACAGGGGGACCCGTCAGTACGAGGAGCCCGAGGCGCCCAGCGAACCCGTGGGGTGCCAGACCGTCTTGGTCTCCAGGAACGCGGTCAGGCGGCGCGTGCCCGGGTCGGCCGTGAAGTCCTCGCCGTCCACGGCCGCGGGGCGCAGCACCCGCTTGAGGTTGTCCGCGGCGGCGATCTCCAGCTCCCGCGCCAGCTCCGCGTCCGCGCCCGTCAGGTCCATGGCGTTGACGTCCTGGTGCGCGGCGAGCGGCCCGGCGATCTCGGCCGTACGGCCCGACAGGACGTTGACGACACCGCCCGGCAGGTCCGAGGTGGCCAGGACCTCGCCCAGCGACAGGGCGGGCAGCGGGGCCTTCTCGGAGGCGATGACGACCGCGGTGTTCCCGGTGGCGATGACGGGCGCGACGACCGACACCAGGCCCAGGAACGACGACTCCTGGGGGGCGACGACCGCGACCACGCCCGTCGGCTCCGGCGTCGACAGGTTGAAGAACGGGCCCGCGACCGGGTTCGCCCCGCCCACGATCTGCGCGATCTTGTCCGTCCAGCCCGCGTACCAGACCCAGCGGTCGACGGCCGCCTCGACGGCCTCGGCCGCCTGCGCCTTCGACAGGCCCTCCGCGTGCGCGACCTCGCGGACGAACTGGCCCTTGCGGCCCTCCAGCATCTCGGCGACGCGGTAGAGGATCTGGCCACGGTTGTACGCCGTCGCGCCCGACCAGCCGCCGAACGCCTTGCGCGCCGCGACGACCGCGTCCCGCGCGTCCTTGCGGGAGGAGAGCGGCGCGTTGGCCAGCCACTTGCCCTTGTGGTCCTGCACTTCGTACACCCGGCCGCTCTCGCTGCGGGGGAACTTGCCCCCGACGTACAGCTTGTAGGTCTTGAAGACGCTCAGACGGTTCTGTTCGGTCTTGTCAGACATCGAGGTACGCCTCCAGGCCGTGGCGGCCGCCCTCGCGGCCGAAGCCCGACTCCTTGTAGCCGCCGAAGGGCGAGGTCGGGTCGAACTTGTTGAACGTGTTGGCCCAGACGACGCCCGCGCGGAGCTTGTTCGCCACCGCGAGGATGCGGGAGCCCTTCTCCGTCCAGATGCCGGCGGACAGGCCGTACTGGCTGTTGTTGGCCTTCGCGACGGCCTCGTCGGGGGTGCGGAAGGTCAGCACCGACAGGACCGGGCCGAAGATCTCGTCACGGGCGATGGTGTGCGCCTGCGTGACGCCCGTGAAGAGCGTCGGTGCGAACCAGTAGCCGTGCGCGGGCAGCTCGCAGGCGGGCGACCAGCGCTCGGCGCCCTCCGCCTCGCCGGTGTCGGCGAGGGCCTTGATGCGGGCCAGCTGCTCGGCGGAGTTGATCGCGCCGATGTCGGTGTTCTTGTCCAGCGGGTCGCCGAGGCGCAGCGTGGACAGCCGGCGCTTGAGGGCGTCCAGCAGCTCGTCCTGGATGGACTCCTGGACGAGGAGGCGGGAGCCCGCGCAGCAGACCTGGCCCTGGTTGAAGAAGATGCCGGTGACGATGCCCTCGACGGCCTGGTCGATGGGCGCGTCGTCGAAGACGATGTTGGCGCCCTTGCCGCCCAGCTCCAGGGTGAGCTTCTTGCTGGTGCCCGCGACCTGGCGGGCGATGGCCTTGCCGACGGCGGTGGAGCCGGTGAAGGCGACCTTGTTCACGTCCGGGTGCTCGACGAGCGCGGCGCCGGCGTCCCCGTAACCCGGCAGGATGTTGACGACACCCTTCGGCAGGCCCGCCTGGCGGCAGATGTCCGCGAAGAAGAGCGCGGAGAGCGGGGTGGTCTCGGCCGGCTTGAGGACGACCGTGTTGCCGGCGGCGAGCGCCGGGGCGATCTTCCACGCGAGCATCAGCAGCGGGAAGTTCCACGGGATGACCTGGCCCGCGACGCCGAGGGGGCGCGGGTTCGCGCCGTAGCCCGCGTGGTCGAGCTTGTCGGCCCAGCCCGCGTAGTAGAAGAAGTGCGCGGCGACCAGCGGGAGGTCCGCGTCGCGGGTCTCCTTGATCGGCTTGCCGTTGTCCAGGGTCTCCAGGACGGCGAGCTCGCGGCTGCGCTCCTGGATGATCCGGGCGATGCGGAAGAGGTACTTCGCGCGCTCGGCGCCCGGCAGCGCCGACCACTTCTCGAACGCCTTGCGGGCGGCCTTCACGGCCCGGTCGACGTCCTCGGTCCCGGCCTGGGCGACCTCGGAGAGGACCTCCTCGGAGGAGGGCGAGATCGTCTTGAAGACCTTGCCGTCCGCGGCCTCGGTGAACTCGCCGTCGATGAACAGGCCGTAGGACGGCGCGATGTCGACGACCGAGCGGGACTCGGGTGCGGGTGCGTACTCGAACTTGGTCATGGTCATCAGTCCACCGTCACGTAGTCGGGACCGGAGTAACGTCCGGTGGCCAGCTTCTGACGCTGCATCAGCAGGTCGTTGAGCAGGCTCGAGGCGCCGAACCGGAACCAGTGGTTGTCCAGCCAGTCCTCGCCCACGGTCTCGTTGACCAGGACCAGGAACTTGATGGCGTCCTTGGTCGTGCGGATGCCGCCCGCGGGCTTCACCCCGACCTGGACCCCGGTCTGCGCGCGGAAGTCGCGCACCGCCTCCAGCATGAGCAGCGTGTTGGCGGGGGTGGCGTTGACGCCCACCTTGCCCGTCGAGGTCTTGATGAAGTCGGCCCCGGCGATCATGCCGAGCCAGGAGGCGCGGCGGATGTTGTCGTACGTCGACAGCTCGCCGGTCTCGAAGATGACCTTCAGGCGCGCCCGCTCGCCGCAGGCCTCCTTCACGGCCCGGATCTCCTCGTAGACCTTCAGGTAGTCGCCCGCGAGGAACGCGCCGCGGTCGATCACCATGTCGATCTCGTCCGCCCCGGCCTCGACGGCGTCCCGCGTGTCCGCGAGCTTGACGTCGAGGGCGGCGCGGCCGGCCGGGAAGGCGGTCGCGACGGAGGCGACCTTGACGTCCGTGCCGGTCAGGACGGCCTTGGCGGTGGCCACCATGTCGGGGTACACGCACACCGCGGCGGTGCGCGGGGTGGTGCGGTCGGTCGGGTCGGGGTGGACGGCCTTGGCGGCGAGCGCCCGGACCTTGCCCGGGGTGTCCGCGCCTTCGAGCGTCGTCAGGTCGATCATCGAGATGGCCAGGTCGATGGCGTACGCCTTGGCCGTGGTCTTGATCGAACGGGTACCGAGTGACGCGGCGCGCGCTTCGAGGCCGACGGGGTCCACACCGGGCAGCCCGTGGAGGAAGCGGCGCAGTGTGCTGTCGGACGCGGTCACGTCAGCGAATGCGGAGAGGGTGGTGGGCATGGTCACCACTGGAGCATATCTACGCGCGTAGCGGCCTGTACAGCCCCCGTTTCCGGGGCTGTGGAAAACCCCTGGTGGCAGTGGTGGACACGGGGAGCGTGAGTGCTGTCACACGCCTGTGACGGGGAGCGGACGACTCCCCCACACAAGATCCATAACTTTGTTCGTGCAGCCCCGCCCCACACTCAACGGCCACACCGACGAGGCAAGGCAGGCATGCGGCTCTTCCCTCCGAAAACCGACCTGTTCACAGGAGTCGTTATGCGTTCCGCCCTTCGCACCGCCCTTGCCACCGCCGTCCTCGCCGGCATCGCTCTGACCCCGGCCGTTACCGCCGGCGCCGCCTTCGCGGCGGACGGCACCGGGCCGGCCGCCGGCGCCAAGACCGCCGAGACCAAGACGGGTGACACCAAGACCGCCGGCGCCGACCGCGTGCACGTGCGGACCGAGCCGCTGCTGGCCGGTGTGGTCGCCGAGGTCTACAAGAAGGGCGACGGCCGCTTCGTCGCCGAGTTCTTCAAGGACGGCAAGCTCCTCGGCAGCCTCACCAGCGGCGACAAGGTCGTCAGGGGCCGGTTCGCCAACGTGGGCGTCGAGCTCAGCCCGAACGGCCACCTGCCGGCCTTCCTGACCACCCCGGGCTCCCAGGGCGAGCTGATCAAGACCCACATCCTCCCCAAGGAGATGGTCGCCCACGTCTACAAGGTCAACGAGGAGGTCTACTCCGCGGAGATCCTCAAGGGCGCCGACTCCGTGGGCGCCCTCAAGGCCGGCACGGCGGACTTCCTCATGCCGCAGGACTGGAAGGTCTTCGACGGCGTCAAGGTGACCCTGAAGGGGGACGGCACCCTCACCTGGAGCCTGCTCGACGAGGGCGGCAAGGGCGACAGCGGCAAGGGCGAGGACGGCAAGGGCGACGCCGCCAAGGGCACCTTCGTCCGCGACGAGACCCTCTCCGACGGCACCCTCGTCAAGATCTACAAGGTGGCCGTCCGGCACTACCGCGGCGAGTCCTTCGTCAACGGCCGTTCCATCGGCGTCGTCGACGCCAACGCCCGCTCGGCCGCCGGCAACAACAACGGCAGCTTCTTCGTCCTGAACCCGGACGGCACCACCCACCACTGGGTCGGCAACCTCACCACCGGCGGCAAGCCCGGCCAGTACCAGCTCGCCGACGGCACCGTCCTGGAGCTCGGCAAGAAGGACGGCATGTACGGCCTCCAGCTGGTCGAGAACGGCAAGGGCCGCGGCTTCACCTACACCAACGGCGAGGCCCGCCGGGTCTTCTTCTACGGCGCCTCCGTCCTCGTACTGGAGCAGGACGGCGGCATCGCGGCCTACCACCTCAAGGGCGGCAAGCAGGGTGCGCCCGTCTTCCTCGGCAAGGGCGCCGCCCAGACCACCGGCGGCGCCAAGCCGCAGGGCGGCACCACCGGCAAGGCGTCCACGCAGCAGACCTCCGCCACCACCCAGACCACCATCGTGCCCAGGGGCGGCGTCGCCGCCGGCGCCGAGGTCGAGGAGGGCGAGCACCTGCTGGTCGTCGCCGGTGCGGGCGCCGCCGCCGTCACCGCCGCCGGGCTCGGCTTCGTCGCCCTGCGCCGCCGCACCGGCGCCGGCACCCGCGCCTGACCACCCCACCCCCACCGGGCGGGCCGCCGCACCCCGCGGCGGC
>NZ_JBEZAQ010000005.1:330667-381796 GCF_040646655.1 Streptomyces sp. NPDC045431 | reverse complement strand
ACGCCCGGTTACATTCCGAACCCGGAAGCTAAGCCTTTCAGCGCCGATGGTACTGCAGGGGGGACCCTGTGGGAGAGTAGGACGCCGCCGAACAAATATTGGGCCCCGGTCTCCGCACTTTGTGCGGGGCCGGGGCTTTTCTGCGTTCAGCGGCCGAGCGCCGGCACCCCTGTGTACGGGCCCACCCGTGCTGACGGTAAAGTCAGGGGGCATCGTTGGCACGTTCCCCAGGAGGCCCCGGGTGGAGGTACAGGAGACCCGCGTTCAGACGGACCGGGTGCTCACCATCCCCAACATCCTGAGCATGGCTCGCCTGGTCGGCGTACCGCTCTTCCTGTGGCTGATCCTCCGCCCCGTCTTCGATGGGCCGAATAGCGATGGCTGGGCTCTCCTGGTACTGATGCTCAGCGGTGTCAGCGACTATCTCGACGGCAAACTCGCCCGTCGATGGAACCAGATCAGCAGCCTCGGACGCCTGCTCGACCCTGCTGCGGACCGGCTCTACATCCTTTCGACGCTCCTCGGGCTCACCTGGCGCGAGATTCTCCCTCTGTGGTTGACGATCGCACTATTGGCCCGTGAGCTGATGCTGCTGGTGATGGTGGGAATCCTCCGCCGGCACGGCTATCCCCCGCCTCAGGTGAACTTCCTCGGCAAGGCCGCCACGTTCAACTTGATGTACGCGTTTCCGCTCCTTCTGCTCAGTGACGGGGACGGGTGGCTTGCATCACTCGCTGAAGTTTTCGGGTGGGCGTTCGCCGGATGGGGTACAACTCTCTATTGGTGGGCAGGGATCCTCTATGTGGTCCAAGTCCGCCGACTTGTCAAGGCGGATGCCACAGCCGATTGAGCCTGTCCCTCTGGTGTGCGGCGCAGCAACGGAGCGCGCCCCGAAGACCAAGACGGCCAGTTACCGGATGGGTGAAGTCGGCTAGACCGTCGTCTCTGCAAGGAGGACGCTTCCGACATGAAAGCCGTTGTGATGGCTGGTGGTGAAGGCACGCGCCTTCGCCCCATGACCTCGAGCATGCCCAAGCCACTCCTGCCGGTGGCCAACCGGCCGATCATGGAGCACGTGCTGCGGCTGCTCAAGCGGCATGGGCTCACTGAGACCGTTGTTACCGTGCAGTTCCTCGCCTCGCTCGTAAAGAACTACTTCGGCGACGGCGAAGAGCTCGGCATGGAGCTCACCTATGCCAATGAGGAGAAGCCACTCGGCACCGCGGGGAGTGTCAAGAACGCCGAGGAGGCGCTGAAGGACGACGCCTTCCTCGTCATCTCCGGTGACGCGCTCACCGACTTCGACCTGACCGACCTCATCCGGTTCCACAAGGAAAAGGGCGCCCTCGTCACGGTGTGCCTGACCCGGGTGCCGAACCCGCTCGAATTCGGCATCACCATCGTGGACGAGGAAGGAAAGGTGGAGCGATTCCTGGAGAAGCCCACCTGGGGACAGGTCTTCTCGGACACGGTGAACACCGGCATCTACGTCATGGAGCCGGAAGTCTTCGACTACGTCCAGCCGGACGTCCCCGTCGACTGGTCCGGCGATGTCTTCCCGCAGCTGATGAAGGAAGGCAAGCCGATCTACGGCTATGTCGCCGAGGGCTACTGGGAGGACGTCGGCACGCACGAGAGCTATGTGAAGGCCCAGGCCGACGTCCTTGAGGGCAAGGTCGACGTCCAGCTCGACGGCTTCGAGATCTCGCCCGGCGTGTGGGTCGCCGAGGGTGCCGAGGTGCACCCGGACGCGGTTCTGCACGGGCCCCTGTACATCGGGGACTACGCCAAGGTCGAGGCCGATGTGGAGATCCGCGAGCACACCGTCGTCGGGTCGAACGTGGTGGTGAAGAGCGGCGCCTTCCTCCACAAGGCGGTTGTTCACGACAACGTCTACATCGGGCAGCACAGCAACCTGCGGGGCTGTGTGATCGGCAAGAACACCGACATCATGCGGGCCGCCCGCATCGAGGACGGCGCCGTCATCGGCGATGAGTGCCTCGTCGGTGAAGAATCGATCGTTCAGGGCAATGTACGGGTCTATCCGTTCAAGACGATCGAGGCCGGCGCCTTCGTCAACACGTCCGTCATCTGGGAGTCGCGCGGACAGGCGCACCTCTTCGGGGCCCGCGGCGTCTCCGGCATCCTCAACGTGGAGATCACGCCCGAGCTGGCGGTCCGGCTCGCGGGCGCCTACGCCACGACCCTGAAGAAGGGCGCGACCGTCACCACGGCGCGAGACCACTCCAGGGGTGCGAGAGCGCTCAAGCGGGCGGTGATCTCGGCGCTGCAGGCCAGCGCCATCGACGTACGCGACCTGGAGAACGTACCGCTGCCCGTCGCGCGTGAGCAGACGGCTCGTGGCAGCGCCGGCGGCATCATGATCCGGACGTCGCCCGGGGTGCCCGACTCCGTGGACATCATGTTCTTCGACGAGCGGGGCGCGGACCTGTCGCAGGGCGGGCAGCGGAAGCTGGACCGCGTCTACGCGCGCCAGGAGTACCGGAGGGCCTTCCCCGGCGAGATCGGCGACCTGTCCTTCCCGTCCAGCGTCTTCGACTCGTACACCGGGTCCCTGCTGCGCAACGTCGACACGACGGGCATCGCCGAGGCGGGCCTCAAGGTGGTCGTGGACGCCTCCAACGGCAGCGCCGGGCTCGTTCTGCCGAGCCTCCTCGGGCGGCTCCAGGTGGACTCGCTGACGATCAACCCCGGACTCGACGAGTCCCGGCCCACGGAGACGGCCGAGTCCCGGCGCGCCGGGCTCGTACGGCTCGGGGAGATCGTGGCCTCGGCGCGGGCGGCCTTCGGTGTGCGGTTCGATCCGGTCGGCGAGCGCATCTCGCTGGTCGACGAGCGGGGCCGGATCATCGAGGACGACCGGGCCCTGCTGGTCCTGCTCGACCTGGTGGCCGCCGAACGGCGCAGCGGACGGGTCGCGCTGCCGGTGACCACGACGAGGATCGCCGAGCAGGTCGCGGCGTACCACGGCACGCAGGTGGAGTGGACGACCACGTCGCCGGACGACCTGACCCGCGTCGGCCGCGAGGAGTCGACCATCTTCGGCGGTGACGGGCGCGGCGGCTTCATCGTGCCCGAGTTCAGCAGCGTCTTCGACGGTACGGCGGCGTTCGTGCGGCTGATCGGGCTGGTGGCCCGTACGCAACTCACGCTCAGCCAGATCGACGCGCGCATACCCCGCGCTCATGTGCTGCGGCGCGACCTGGCCACCCCGTGGGCGGTCAAGGGTCTCGTGATGCGGCGGGTCGTGGAGGCGGCCGGGGACCGGCACGTCGACACGACCGACGGAGTACGGGTGGTGGAGGCCGACGGCCGGTGGGTGATGGTGCTGCCCGACCCGGCGGAGGCCGTCACCCATCTCTGGGCCGAAGGGCCGGATGACGCGTCCGCGCAGGCACTGCTCGACGAGTGGGCCGCCGTGGTGGAGAGCGCCGGTCGCTGACGTCCTGGGATGGATCCTGAGGGGATCCTGATACGGATGTGCCGGGAGGTGCCCACGGGCGCCCCCGGCACACCGGTGGGGCCATTCGGCGGTAGCAGCCGCGACGTGCGACGATGTGCGGCATGTCGCAGCAGCCCCCCGTTCGGAGCACAGGTTCCCCGCCTCCGCGTCCCGACGCGTCCATGTCGCTGCTGACCAATGTCATGGACCACGCGCTCGACGACGGGTACGCGGAGGCCTCGGCACGCCGCACCGCCGAGGGCGGCGGTCTGCCGCGCACCCTGCGGGCCAAGCTCGGGCTCGCGGCGGGGCTGGTACTGGCCGCCGCGGTGGTCACGCTCGGCGCCGCGCAGGCGCAGATCTCGGCCCCGGTCGTCGCCAAGGAGCGCGAGGAGCTCATCGACCGGATCGAGTCGGAGACGACCGCGGCCGACAAGCTCGAGGAGCGGATCGAGGCGCTCCGCACCGAGGTGGGGGAGCGCCAGCGCAAGGCGCTGCAGGAGCACGGCGGGGACCAGGGGGAGCTCGTGGCGCTGCTTTCCGGGGCGACGGAGGTACGCGGCCCCGGCGTCAAGCTGGTCGTCGACGACGCCAAGGACACCGAGCAGGGCGGCGACGGGCCGCGTGAGAGCAGCGGTTTCGCGGACACCGGGCGGGTGCGCGACCGCGACATGCAGCGCGTGGTCAACGGGCTGTGGCAGTCGGGCGCCGAGGCGGTCGCGATCAACGGGCAGCGGCTGACCGCCCTGTCGGCGATCCGCGCGGCGGGCGACGCCATACTGGTCGACAACAAACCGCTGGTGCCGCCGTACACGGTGCTGGCGGTGGGGGACGGGAAGAAGCTGAGCACCGCGTTCCAGGACAGCCCCGACGGGCAGTACCTGCACGCGCTGCAGGAGAACTTCGGTATCCGTACCAGCATTTCGGATCAGGGTGAGGTGCGCCTGCCGGCCGCGTCGAGCCTGATCGTACGCACAGCAGAGCCGAGTCCCGCCGGAGCCGGCACGGATGCCGGGCGGGGCGCGGCCGACACAGGGAAGGGCACATCTTGATCGCCGTACTGGGCCTCGTCGTGGGAGTCGTGGTCGGCCTGTTCATCCGGCCCGAGGTGCCGGCGGTCGTCGAGCCCTACCTGCCGATCGCCGTCGTGGCGGCGCTCGATGCGGTCTTCGGAGGGCTGCGGGCCATGCTCGACGGCATCTTCGTCGACAAGGTCTTCGTCGTCTCCTTCCTCTCCAACGTCGTCGTGGCGGCGCTGATCGTGTTCCTGGGCGACAAGCTCGGCGTCGGCGCGCAGCTGTCCACGGGCGTGGTCGTGGTGCTGGGCATCCGCATCTTCTCCAACGCCGCCGCCATCCGGCGGCATGTGTTCCGGGCGTGAGGCCGATGAGCGAGAACGAACCGACTCCGCACGAGAAGCCGGCTCCCCCGCCGACTCCGGGGGAGGGTGACCGGGGGCCGCAGAGCCCGGAGCCGCGGCGGCCGGAGCCCCAGCGGCCGGAGCCCCAGCGGCCGGGGCCGCCGGCTCCGCAGGCCGTGCCCCCGCAGGAGCTGCCGCCCGAGGTGAAGAGCCCGGAGGCGGACGGTCCGGAGCCGCCGTCGCCGGCGGCGGCGCAGCCGTACGCCGCCGAGCCCGGCCCCGGCCGGCCCGCCGATCCGGAGATGACCGGGCGGCAGCGGCTCGCGGCCGGGCTGTGGCCGCCGCGCGTCACGCGCGCCCAACTCATCGTGGCCGTACTGCTTTTCGTCCTCGGCCTGGGTCTCGCCATCCAGGTCCGCTCGACCAGCGACAACAGCGCCCTGCGCGGCGCCCGCCAGGAGGACCTGGTGCGCATCCTGGACGAGCTGGACGACCGGACGCAGCGGCTGGAGGCCGAGAAGGCGCGCCTGGAGGACCAGCGCACCGAGCTGGTGAACAGCTCCGACCAGGCGGAAGAGGCGCGCAAGCAGACCCAGGAGAAGGAGCGTCAGCTGGGTATCCTCGCCGGTACGGTGGCGGCGCAGGGTCCCGGGATCACACTCACCATCGACGACGGCGCCGGGGCGGTCGAGCCGGACATGCTGCTGGACGCCGTCCAGGAGCTGCGCGCGGCGGGCGCCGAGGCGATCCAGGTCAACGACGTCCGGGTCGTCGCCGACACGTACATCTCCGGTGAGGCCGGGGACATCGAGGTGGACGGCCGGAAGATCGGCGCACCGTACCGCTTCAAGGTCATCGGGAAGCCCCAGGACCTGGAGCCCGCGCTGAACATCCCGGGAGGTGTCGTGCAGACGCTGGAGAAGGAGCAGGCCACCGCGTCGGTGACCAGGTCCGAGAAGATCGTCGTGGATGCCTTGCGAGCGGCGGAGCGGCCTCACTACGCTCGGTCGTCATCGCAGTGAGGCGGGGGTGCATGGGGGCCGCGAGACAAGGGCATGAGGTTGCGGGGGGTCGGCGCATCACCCGCATGGTGCGTGGTGGAAACTGTCCGGAGGATACGGACGTTGTGAGGGTGTCCGGGTCGGCAGGTGTGTTCAGTCAGGGTTCGTCCTGCCCCACGGGCGGGTCTGTTTCGGTCAAGGGGAATCGCCCGTGAAGTTGTTTGCGAAGTTGTTCGGCAAGAGCGCACGCGAGGACGGCAGCAGTGCCAAGCACCGCGCGTCGCGCCACGCCCAGAATGAGGAGCAGGGCGGCGAGCGGCCGCTGTTCCGCGATGAGGTCGCCGGTCCGGGCGGTGTTCCCGGGGGGCAGGGCGCGTCTGTTGACCCTGCTGGTTCCGGCCGCATAGGTTTCGGGGAACCATCGACCTCGAGTACGGGCGGAGACTCGTCCATGCCGGTTTGTACGAGGTGCGGGCACCGTAACGCCGAGGCGAGCCGGTTCTGCTCCAACTGTGGCGCCCCGCTGCGTCCGGGTGTCCCGGCGGAGCGCGCGTCCGAGACGACGTCGACGATCTCGATCTCGGGCCTGGAGGCGTACGACTCCGAGGCCACCGGTCAGACGCAGCTGCCGTCGCTGTCGCCCGAGGCGCAGGCGGCCGTGGAGGCGCTGCCGCTCGGTTCGGCGCTCCTGGTGGTGCGTCGCGGGCCGAACTCGGGCAGCCGCTTCCTGCTGGACTCCGACCTGACGACCGCGGGCCGTCATCCGCAGAGCGACATCTTCCTCGACGACGTGACGGTGTCGCGGCGTCATGTGGAGTTCCGCCGGTCGCCGGAGGGCAGCTTCACGGTCGCGGACGTCGGCAGCCTCAACGGCACGTACGTCAACCGCGAGCGGATCGACTCGGTGGCGCTGTCCAACGGCGACGAGGTGCAGATCGGCAAGTACCGGCTGGTCTTCTACGCGAGCCAGCGGGGCGTGTGACCCGGCAGGGGAGGCGCATGCCGCGACCACCGACGGGCGGTGCCGGACACGGCACCGCCGGGGCGGCCGACCAGCTGGTGAGCATCGGGACGGTGCTCACCCGGCTGCGGGAAGAGTTTCCCGAAGTGACCATCTCCAAGATCCGTTTCCTGGAGGCGGAGGGTCTCGTCGAGCCGCAGCGGACGGCTTCCGGATACCGGAAGTTCAGTCCCGCGGATGTGGAGCGGCTCGCGCGGATCCTGCGCATGCAGCGGGACCACTACCTGCCGCTCAAGGTGATCCGCGAGCACCTCGACGCCCTGGAGCGCGGGGAACAGGTGCGGCTGCCCGCCCCGACCCCCGGTGGACCGCGCGAGTCGGTGGACGCCGGCCCGTGGGAGCCGGACTTCGACATGCCGACGGCGGCCAGGATCGGCCGTGCGGAGCTGCTCGCGGCCGCCGGCGTCGGCGAGGACGAGCTCGCCGAGTGGGAGTCGTACGGGCTGATCACGCCCGTGGCGGACGGCGCGTACGACGCCGAGGCGGTGACCATCGCCAAGCTCGTCGCGGAGCTGGGCGGATTCGGTCTGGAACCGCGCCATCTGAGGGCCGTGAAGGCCGCCGCCGAGCGCGAGGCCGGGCTGGTCGAGCAGGTCGTCGCGCCGCTGCGCCGGCACCGGAATCCGCAGACCAGAGCGCATGCGGAGGCGACCGCGAAGGAGCTCGCGGCCCTGTCCGTACGGCTCCACGCGGCGCTGCTGCAGACGGCTCTGGGTGTCCGGTTGCACTGACCTCCGTGGGGTCCGGAGGGGCCCCGACTACCCAAACCGGTCCAGCACGTCCTAGGGTTGCAATGTGAACGAGCTCGATGTTGTCGGTGTCCGGGTGGAAATGCCGTCCAACCAGCCGATCGTGCTCCTGCGTGAAGTGGGAGGCGACCGGTACCTCCCCATCTGGATCGGTCCCGGGGAGGCGACGGCGATCGCCTTCGCCCAGCAGGGCATGGCCCCTGCGCGGCCGCTCACCCATGACCTCTTCAAGGACGTCCTGGAGGCCGTGGGGCAGGAGCTGACCGAAGTCCGGATCACGGATCTGCGGGACGGGGTCTTCTACGCGGAGCTGGTCTTCGCCAGCGGTGTCGAGGTGAGCGCCAGGCCGTCCGACGCCATAGCGCTGGCCCTGCGGACCGGTACGCCCATCTACGGAAGTGACGGGGTGCTGGACGACGCCGGGATCGCGATCCCGGACGAGCAGGAGGACGAAGTGGAGAAGTTCCGCGAGTTCCTCGACCAGATCTCGCCCGAGGACTTCGGCACCAACAGTCAGTGACCCGGCCGCCTTCGGTGACGCCGCGCGGTGAGTCCGCGGCGGCGTCGGCCGGGTTTCGCCGCTCCGAGCGGTGACGCGCCCCGCCTTCAGCGCATTCGGTGAGGTGTTCCCGGAAGAGGGACACGACAAACCACCCTCAGGGTGATTATCACTCGGCGTGCCGAGTGTGGCGATCGTTGACGCACCCCGGGTGACTGCCTACCGTCGAGATGGCAGGTCAAGGACGGAGGGTCGGCGTGATGAGCAGCGGCGACGGTGCGGTTGGGGGTATCCCCGGACGAAGTCCGGGGCAGAGCGGGCCGTATCCGCTTCACGGAAACGCGTCCGTCCACGGGGTGGTTCAGCAGGAGTCGGCCGATCCGGCGGCCGACGTCATCGGATACCGGGGCCCGACCGCCTGCGCGGCGGCCGGCATCACCTACCGGCAGCTCGACTACTGGGCCCGTACGGGCCTCGTCGAGCCCAGCGTGCGGCCCGCGTACGGGTCGGGGACGCAGCGGCTCTACAGCTTCCGCGACGTCGTCGTCCTCAAGATCGTCAAACGGTTCCTGGACACCGGGGTCGCGCTGCAGAACATCCGCACCGCCGTCCAGCACCTGCGCGCCCGGGGCGATCGCGACCTGGAGCGCATGACGCTGATGAGCGACGGCGCCACGGTGTACGAGTGCTCGTCGCCCGACGAGGTCGTCGACCTCCTCCAGGGCGGTCAGGGTGTCTTCGGGATCGCCGTGGGCGTCGTGTGGCGGGATGTCGAGGCGGCGCTGTCGCAGCTGCACGGGGAGCGCGTCGACACCGGCGAGACGCTCATCGGGCACAATCCGGCCGACGAGCTGGCGCGGCGCAGGCGCGACCGGGCCGTGTGACGGCGGCGTGGCCGCGTTGCCGCGTGGGCTCCCGCGTGGGCTCGCACGTGCGTGCGGGCGATTGTCAGTGGCGTAGGGCAGCATCGGTGATGTGAGAGCCGCGCCGACGATTCTGCATCTGGACATGGATGCCTTCTTCGCCGCCGCCGAGCAGGCGGCGAAGCCGAGCCTGCGCGGAAAGCCCGTGGTGGTGGGCGGCCTCGGGCCGCGCGGGGTCGTCGCCACCGCCTCGTACGAGGCGCGGCGCTTCGGGGTGCACTCGGCGATGCCGATGGCCCAGGCGCGGCGGCTGGCGCCGAACGCCGCGTACCTGGTGCCGCGCTTCACGCTCTACCGGGCGGTGAGCGACCAGGTCATGGAGCTGTTGCGGCGGCTGTCGCCGCTGGTGGAGCCGCTGAGCCTGGACGAGGCGTTCGTCGACCTGGAGGCGGGCGAGGCGGGCGGTACGGCCCGGGACGCGGCGACCGCGCGGGCGACCGGGGAGCGGCTGCGCGCGGACATCCGGGCGGTCACGGGGCTGACCGGCTCCGTCGGCCTCGCGGGCTCCAAGATGCTGGCGAAGATCGCGTCGGAGCAGGCGAAGCCCGACGGGCTGGTGCTCATCGAGCCCGGGACCGAGCGCGAGTTGCTCGGGCCGATGTCGGTGCGGATCCTGCCGGGAGTCGGCCCCGCCACCGGCGAGCACCTGCGGCGGGCCGGGATGACGACCGTGGCCGACCTGGCGGAGGCGGGCGAGGACGAGCTCGTACGGCTCCTGGGCAAGGCGCACGGGGCCTCGCTGTACCGGATGGCCCTGGGGCACGACGACCGGCCCGTGGTGGCCGAGAGGGACGCCAAGTCCGTCTCCGTCGAGGACACCTTCGACGTGGACCTGCACGACCGCGTGCGGGTGCGCCTGGAGGTGGAGCGTCTGGCCGACCGGTGCGTGCGGCGGCTGCGTGGCGCCGGGCGCTCCGGGCGGACGGTGGTGCTCAAGGTGCGCCGGTACGACTTCTCGACGCTGACCAGATCCGAGACCCTGCGCGGCCCGACGGACGACCCCGCGGTGGTGCGGGAGGCGGCGGCCCGGCTGCTGGAGTCCGTGGACACCACGGGCGGCGTGCGGCTGCTGGGCGTGGGCGTGACGGGGCTCGCGGACTACACCCAGGAGGACCTGTTCGCCCAGGCCGCCCTGGTGGAGGCTCCGGCGGGTGCACAGGGCGACGCGGCCCCGGAGCCGCAGGAACCGGCGGCAGGAGCAGGGGCAGGCGGGGGCGAGGGCGGTGAGCCGGGGGCCGCGGAGGACGCCGGCGGGGAGCGCAGGTGGATGGCCGGGCAGGACGTACGGCACGCGGAGTACGGGCCGGGGTGGGTGCAGGGCAGCGGGGTGGGGCGCGTGACCGTGCGGTTCGAGGAGCCGGGCTCGCCCCCGGGCCGGGTGCGGACCTTCCGGACCGACGACCCGGACCTGGAGTTGTCGGACCCGCTGCCGCTGGTCGCGGGGGAGGCGGCGGTGGAGCGGGCACCGTCGCCCTGAAGGACGGGCCCGACGGGTCGGACGCCCCAGGGGTCCGCGGCCTGCGGGGCCGCCATACCGGAGCCTGGCGTACTGGGCGTGTCCGGCCGTCGGTACCGCGAGTTCCGGAAGACGCGTCAGCCGTCGCGGCCGGCCAGGTCGCCGAGGCCGGGGTCCGGGTCCGGCGGAGACGGGAGCTCCAGGCCGTAGTGGTGGTAGAGCTGGAGCTCCTGCTCGGGGGAGAGGTGGCGGCCCACGCCGAAGTCCGGGGCGTCCTTGATCAGGGCGCGGTCGTACGGGACGTGCAGGCCGTCGTCGGCGAGGTCGCTGGGGGCCAGGGGGACGAAGGCGTCGCGGCCGAAGAGGCCGGTACGGACGGCGGCCCACTCGGGGACGCCCGTCGCGTCGTCCAGATACACCTCGTCGACGGTCCCGATCTTGTGGCCGTTGCGGTCGTAGGCCTTGCGGCCGATCAGGCTCCGCGGATCGATATCGGTCTGCACGGTCCCTCCAACAGGTCGCACCCGCTCGCAACTGCGCTACATCACTACGAAAGTGCACATCGGTGACGTCGGCCACTCGAGGGATCGGGCCCGGACCTCGCTGGTAGGCTGGCAGACGGCTGTTGACCCCATGCGGGAGAGTCCTTCGGAGAAACCTTTCGGAGGCGCCGAAGGAGCAAATCCTCCCCGGAATCTCTCAGGCACCCGGTACCGCATGGACGAGGTCACTCTGGAAAGCAGGGCGGGCGTCGGACGGCATCCGCTCTCACCGACGGTGAAAGCCGGGCGGCCCCCCGTGGCGCCCGGTGAAGCTCTCAGGTTGAGATGACAGAGGGGGAGGCCGTCCGGGCACCCGCGCCATGGTGCCCCTCGCAGGTCGTGACGACCAGGAGGCCTCCGTAGATGACCGCCAACCGTACTCCGCTCTCCGAGCTTGAGCAGGGCATCCCCTTCGAGCAGCGGCACATCGGCCCCGACGCCGAGGCCCGCGCCAAGATGCTCGCGCAGGTCGGCTACGGCTCGCTCGACGAGCTCACCGCCGCCGCCGTGCCGGATGTGATCAAGACCGCCGAGGCGCTCGGCCTGCCGGCCGCGCGCACCGAGGCCGAGGTCCTCGCCGAGCTGCGCTCGCTCGCCGACCGCAACCAGGTGCTCGCCCCGATGATCGGGCTCGGCTACTACGGCACCTTCACGCCCCCGGTCATCCTGCGCAACGTCATGGAGAACCCCGCCTGGTACACGGCGTACACGCCCTACCAGCCGGAGATCTCGCAGGGCCGCCTGGAGGCGCTGCTCAACTTCCAGACCATGGTCGCCGACCTGACCGGCCTGCCCACCTCCGGCGCCTCGCTGCTCGACGAGGGCACCGCCGCCGCCGAGGCCATGTCGCTGGCCCGCCGCGTCGGCAAGGTCAAGGGCGGTGTCTTCCTCGTCGACGCCGACGCCCTGCCGCAGACCATCGCCGTCATCGAGACCCGGGCGGAGCCGACCGGTGTCGAGGTCGTCGTCGCCGACCTCGCCGAGGGCATTCCGGCGGAGGTGGCCGAGCGCGGTGTCTTCGGCGTGCTGATCCAGTACCCGGGCGCCTCCGGTGCCGTACGGGACATCAAGCCGGTCATCGACCGGGCCCACGAGCTCGGTGCCGTCGTCACCGTCGCCGCCGACCTGCTCGCGCTGACGCTGCTCACCTCGCCCGGCGAGCTGGGTGCCGACATCGCCGTGGGCACCACCCAGCGGTTCGGCGTGCCGATGGGCTTCGGCGGTCCGCACGCCGGCTACATGGCCGTGCGCGACACCTTCGCCCGCTCCCTCCCGGGCCGGCTCGTCGGCGTCTCCGTCGACGCCGACGGCAACCGGGCGTACCGCCTGGCGCTGCAGACCCGCGAGCAGCACATCCGCCGCGAGAAGGCCACCAGCAACATCTGCACCGCGCAGGTGCTGCTCGCCGTCATGGCCGGCATGTACGCCGTGTACCACGGCCCCGACGGGCTGAAGCAGATCGCCCAGCGCGTGCACCGGTACGCCACGATCCTCGCCGAGGGCCTGCGCGCGGGCGGCGTCGAGGTCGTCCACTCGAGCTTCTTCGACACCGTGACCGTCCGGGTGCCGGGCAAGGCCGCCGAGGCCGTCGCCGCCGCCCGCGAGAACGGCGTCAACCTCCGTCTCGTCGACGCCGACCACGTCTCGGTCGCCTGCGACGAGACCACCGGCCGCGCGCAGCTCGCCGCCGTGTGGGAGGCCTTCGGCGTACGCGGCGACATCGAGTCGCTGGACGCCGAGACCGCGGAGGCGCTGCCCGAGGCGCTGCTGCGCTCGGACGCGTACCTCACCCACCCGGTCTTCCACGCGCACCGCTCGGAGACCGCGATGCTGCGCTATCTGCGCAAGCTCGCCGACCGCGACTACGCGCTGGACCGGGGCATGATCCCGCTCGGCTCCTGCACGATGAAGCTGAACGCCACCACCGAGATGGAGCCGGTGACCTGGCCCGAGTTCGGTCAGATGCACCCCTTCGCGCCGGCCGACCAGGCGCAGGGCTACCTCACCCTCATCCGTGAGCTGGAGGAGCGCCTCGCCGAGGTCACCGGCTACGACAAGGTGTCGATCCAGCCCAACGCCGGTTCGCAGGGCGAGCTCGCCGGTCTGCTCGCGGTGCGCGCGTACCACCGCGCCAACGGCGACACGCAGCGCACCGTCTGTCTGATCCCGTCGTCCGCGCACGGCACCAACGCCGCCAGCGCCGTGATGGCCGGGATGAAGGTCGTCGTCGTCAAGACCGCCGACGACGGCGAGATCGACGTCGAGGACCTGCGCGCCAAGATCGAGCAGTACCGCGACGAGCTCTCCGTCCTGATGATCACCTACCCGTCGACGCACGGCGTCTTCGAGGAGCACGTCGCCGACATCTGCGCCCAGGTGCACGAGGCCGGCGGCCAGGTGTACGTGGACGGCGCCAACCTCAACGCGCTGGTCGGGCTGGCGAAGCCGGGCGAGTTCGGCGGCGACGTCTCGCACCTCAACCTGCACAAGACCTTCTGCATCCCGCACGGCGGCGGTGGCCCCGGCGTCGGTCCGGTCGGCGTCCGCGCCCACCTCGCCCCGTACCTGCCGAACCACCCGCTCCAGCCGGGCGCCGGCCCGGAGACGGGCGTCGGCCCGATCTCGGCCGCCCCGTGGGGCTCGGCCGGCATCCTGCCGATCTCGTGGGCGTACGTCCGGCTCATGGGCGGCGAGGGCCTCAAGCGCGCCACGCAGGTGGCGGTGCTCGCGGCCAACTACATCGCCAAGCGCCTGGAGCCGCACTACCCGGTGCTGTACACCGGCCCGGCCGGGCTCGTCGCGCACGAGTGCATCGTCGACCTGCGCCCGATCTCCAAGGCGACCGGCGTCAGCGTCGACGACATCGCCAAGCGCCTGATCGACTACGGCTTCCACGCGCCGACCATGTCGTTCCCGGTGGCCGGCACGCTGATGATCGAGCCGACCGAGAGCGAGGACCTGGCCGAGCTCGACCGGTTCTGCGACACGATGATCGCGATCCGCGGCGAGATCGAGAAGGTCGCCTCGGGCCAGTGGCCCGCCGAGGACAACCCGCTGCGCAACGCCCCGCACACCGCGGCCGCGCTGGGCGGCGAGTGGTCGCACGCGTACAGCCGTGAGGAGGCGGTCTTCCCGGCCGGGGTGTCCGCCGCGGACAAGTACTGGCCGCCGGTGCGCCGGATCGACGGCGCGTTCGGCGACCGCAACCTGGTCTGCTCGTGCCCGCCGCTGGACGAGTACGACCACTGACGGCGTCGGTCATGACGAAGGGCCGGTACGGATCACTCCGTACCGGCCCTTCGCGTGCGTCGGCCGGCTCAGGCGGCCGTCATGACCTGTGAGGTGCCGAGCGGTCGGTGCGGCGCGATGATCTGGCCGTCCGGCAGGAGTTCACCGGTGTCCTCGAAGAGGAGGACGCCGTTGCACAGCAGGCTCCAGCCCTGTTCCGGGTGGTGCGCCACCAGGCGGGCCGCCTCTCGGTCGGCGGAGTCGGCGGTCGGGCAGGGTGGCTGGTGCTGGCACATGGATGGGTTCTTTCGCTGCGGTGTGGTGTCTGTCCTGCGGCTCGATGCGGTGTTCATGGCCGCCCCCCGTAGTGTCGGTCGATCCGGTCCCAGTGTTGCCCCACGGGCGTCCGTCCGCAGGGATTTCGCGGCAGCTCTTCCTACTGCCTAAGGACGTATCACCCGTGCGGATGGTTCAACTCAAACCCCCTGTCCCTTCGGGTGGTTCGGGGTGGCCCCAGTGGGCTAGCCCGTACGGGCCACCCCGCGGCGTCACGCGGTTGACTCCAGCAGCGGCGGCGGTCCGAGGCGCAGCGTCAGGACCGGCAGCAGGTCCGCGACCCGGTACGGGAGGTGGGCGGCGATCCCGGGCGGCGCGGGCGCCAGCGGCACCAGCAGGTCCGTCGGGGCGGGGCTGCCGGTGGCCGGGTCGGCGTCCGGGTCGCCGTGCAGCCACAGCGTGAGCATGTACAGCTCCGGCACGGACAGCAGCCGTGGCTGGTAGTGCGTCGTCATCGTCTCGGCCTGGTGCAGGGCGCGCTCGGTCGAGGCGAGGTAGGGCCCCTCGAAGAAGTGCGAGAAGGCCCACCCGTCCGGGGTGAGCCTCGTGTCCGCGGCGGCGACGGGGCGGCCGCCGCCGCGGATCAGGAACCGCCAGCCGGTCAGGCGCGTGCGGGGCGCGCCGGCGGCCGGAACGACCTGGTCCCGTACGTCCAGCACGTCCAACACATGGACGGGCAGCGGGAGTTCGGGGCTCAGCGGTCCCTGGACGGACCGCAGAGCGGGGGTGTGGGCCTCACGGACGGCGGCGGAACCGAGGGCCATGAGAACACTGCGAAGGGCGGGCGCGGGTGCCTGGGAGACATGGAGCGGCATGGTTGGGTCGCCTCTCACTCAAGAGACAGGTGATGCGGGGGAGGTGCGGACGGCGCTGTCGGCGACGGGGTCAGAGGGCGGGCCGGTGCGGGGGCCGTCGGGCCATGGCCGGGCGCCGACTCTCTGCCTCGTTCGCGGAGTTTATACGACGCGTGTTCACGTGATGTTTCCGCTAGCTGTCGCCGATATTGCGAACAAGCCCGGATCGGGACTTTGTTATGCGGAGTTTCTGTAGATTTCCCGTGAACCCCACCGCCCCGGCCTGCGCCGCTGCTCAGAGCGCGGTCGGCCGAATCTCGCCGGTGTTTATCATCGGAAGTCAGCGGGACTTGCCCGTGGTAACCACGCGCTGCGGCTTGCCCCCGGAATGTGCCGGACGGTCTTCCTATCCAGCCTACCCGCCACACGGTGTCGGCGGGGGCGTTACAGATCAGTCCGGCTGGGCATTATCGTCCGTGACGCGGGCGGCCGACGCCGCGCGCCACCCACGAGGAGGGACGCTTCGATGGGGGAGAAGGTCGTGGCGGGCGCGTTCGACCTGTCCGATCGGCAGAGGTATCGCCACAAGCTCCAGCAGTGTCTTACGGCCCTTGAGCGACTCCTCGCCGAGAAGAGGTTCGACCGCCCCAAGAATCTGATGGGCTTGGAGATCGAGTTGAATCTGGTGGGCTCGGACGGCCTGCCGCGGATGATGAATGCCGAGGTGCTGGAGCGCATCGCGAGCCGGGATTTCCAAACGGAACTCGGAATGTTCAACCTGGAAGTGAACATCGCCCCGCACCGGCTCGGCGGCCGTGTTTTCGATCAGCTCGCCGAGGAGCTGCGCACCGGCCTCGGGTACGCGCACCGCAAGGCCCAGGAGGTCGACGCCGGGATCGTGATGATCGGGATCCTGCCCACGCTCACCGAGGGCGACCTCGTCTCCGGGAACCTGTCGGACGTCGACCGGTACATGCTGCTCAACGACCAGATCGTGGCCGCGCGGGGCGAGGACTTCGCGCTCGACATCGAGGGCGTCGAGCACCTCAGCTCCACCGCCGGCTCCATAGCGCCCGAGGCCGCCTGCACCTCCGTACAGCTGCACCTCCAGGTCACGCCGGCGCGGTTCCCGGACGTGTGGAACGCGGCGCAGGCCATCGCCGCCGTCCAGGTCGCCGTCGGCGCCAACGCGCCGTTCCTCTTCGGGCGCGAGGTGTGGCGGGAGTCCCGGCCGCCGCTGTTCACGCAGGCCACCGACACCCGGCCGCCCGAGCTCCAGGCGCAGGGCGTACGGCCGCGGACGTGGTTCGGCGAACGGTGGGTCTCCTCTGCGTACGAGCTGTTCGAGGAGAACGTGCGGTACTTCCCCGCCCTCCTGCCCATCTGTGACGACGAGGAGCCGCTGCGGGTCCTCGACGGCGGCGCCGTACCGTCCCTCCACGAGCTGGTCCTGCACAACGGCACGGTCTACCGCTGGAACCGGCCGGTGTACGGGGTGGTCGACGGCGTACCGCACCTGCGGGTGGAGAACCGGGTGCTGCCGGCGGGGCCGACCGTCGACGACGTACTGGCCAACGCCGCCTTCTACTACGGGCTCGTACGGGCCCTGGCGGAGGAGGCGCGGCCGCTGTGGCGGCGGATGCCGTTCGCGGACGCGGCCGCCAACTTCGACACCGCGTGCCGGTACGGCATCGACGCCGAGCTGCGCTGGCCCCGCCCGGGGCGCGGCGGCGGGATCACGACCGTACCGGCGGTGAAGCTCGTACGGGACGAGCTGCTGCCGCTCGCGTCGGCGGGGCTCGACGCGTGGGGCATCGAGCGCGCGGACCGCGACCGGTACCTGGGGATCATCGAGGAGCGGTGCAAGCGGCGGGTGAACGGCGCGTCCTGGCAGGTGGAGACGTTCCACCGGGCGCTGGGGGCGGGCCTGGGGCGCGAGGCCGCGCTGGCCGCGACCACGCGCCGCTACTGCGAGCTGATGCGGCGGGGCGAGCCCGTGCACACCTGGCCGGTGGGGTTCCCGGCGCCGTAGGGTCTGTCTTCCGGATCAAGCCGGGGCAGTGAAGTGGAGACAGGTGTGCAGGCAGAGGCGGGGCGCGTGGCCGATTCCCTTCCCGAGGAGGGGGCGGGGGGCTCTCGAAGGATCGTCCGTTCCGAGCTGCTGCTCGTCCTGGCCCTCTCGCTCGGGGCCAGTGCGGTCGCCTCGCTGATCAGCTTCGTCGGGGCGCTGACGAAACCGGGCGGCCTGAAGGACCAGGCGGCCCACCTCAACAGCTCGGCGGCGCCCGGGCGGCCCTGGCTCGACCTCGCCTGGCAGCTGTTCGGCATCGCGACGGCGCTCGTCCCGGTCCTGCTCGTGGCTCACCTGCTGCTCAGGGAGGGGGCCGGCCTGCGCGCCATCGGCTTCGACCGCCGCAGGCCGTGGAGCGACCTGGGCCGCGGGGCGCTGGTCGCGGCGGGCATCGGCAGCGCGGGCCTGGCCTTCTACCTGGTGGCGCGGGCAGCCGGGTTCAACCTGACCGTCGTCCCCGAGTCGCTGCCCGAGGTGTGGTGGAAGTACCCGGTACTGATCCTGTCGGCGGTGCAGAACTCCGTGCTGGAGGAGGTCATCGTCGTCGGATACCTGCTCCGCAGGCTCGGCGGGCTCGGCTGGACGCCACTGGCGGCGCTGGTGGCGAGCGCGGTGCTGCGCGGCTCGTACCACCTGTACCAGGGCATCGGCGGCTTCGTGGGCAACATGGTGATGGGCGCCGTCTTCGTGGTGCTGTACCGGCGGTGGGGGCGGGTCGGCCCGCTGGTGGTGGCGCACGCGCTGCTCGACATCGTGGCGTTCGTCGGGTACGCGCTCCTCAAGGGGCAGGTGGGGTGGTTGCCCGTCGAGTGACGGGACCCCTGGTGGAGGGGCGGGGCGTACGGCGGTGCCGTCGCACGCCCCTTCGCCGTCTCAGGGGAGCAGGTCGCCCTCGATGACCGTCACCGCGTGGCCCGTGAGCAGGGTGCGCGTGCCGCGCAGTGCGGTGCGGACCAGGCCGGTGCGGGCGCCGCCCTGGAAGCCGGTCAGCTCGTCGCGGCCCAGGCGCCGCGACCAGAACGGCGCGAGCGCGGTGTGCGCGCTGCCCGTCACCGGGTCCTCGGCGATGCCGAGCGCCGGGAAGAAGCAGCGGGAGACGAAGTCGTAGCCGCCGTCCGGTTCCGCGGCGGCGGCCGTGGCGATGACGCCCCGCTCCGACAGGCCGGCCAGCGCCGCCAGGTCCGGCGCCAGGGAGCGTACGGCCCGCTCGTCCGCCAGCTCCACCAGCAGGTCGCCGATGTGCGCGGCGGTGTCGTGTACGGAGACGACGTCGGCGCCGAGCGCCTTCGCGAGCCCGTCCGGCGCGGGCACCGGCGTCAGCGTGGAGGTCGGGAAGTCCAGCGTGACCGAGCCGTCCGCCGCGGCCGTGGCCGACAGGACGCCGCAGCGTGCCGCGAAGCGGACCGTGCCGGTCGCGCGGCCGGTGGTGTGCAGGACGTGCGCGGTGGCGAGGGTCGCGTGGCCGCACATGTCGACCTCGGCGACCGGGGTGAACCAGCGCAGCGCCCAGTCCGCATCGCCGCCGGGCGGGAGCGGGTGGGCGAAGGCGGTCTCGGAGAGGTTGACCTCGGCGGCCACCTTCTGGAGCCAGTGGTCGTCCGGGAAGGCGTCGAGGAGGAGTACCCCTGCCGGGTTGCCGGAGAAGGGGCGGTCGGTGAAGGCGTCGACGATTCGAATCCGCATGGAGCTGACGGTAGGGGGACGGCGAAGCGGCGGGCCAAGGCCAATCCGGGGTCGCTGGACTCGATGTCCCGTCGGAGATCGGGAGGCACGAACGGCTGCGCAGGCGAGTGCGCTGTCGGAACGATTGCCTAGCGACGTGTTCCGATATATCGTTGAAGCATCGCGAGCAGTCAACGATCGAGGGAGTGTAAGAGATGCGTTCAGCTGAGCACGGACATGGACACGGGCACGGACACGCGCATGGTCATGGCCATGGGCGCGGGCCCGGCTGGGGCGGGGAGCCCGGCGGCTTCGAGAGGCTGCGTGCCGCCTTCGGGCCGTTCGGGCCGGGCTTCGGCGGCGGCCCCTTCCGCGGTGGGCCGTTCGGTGGTGGGCCCGGGCGCGGAGGCGGCCGGGGCAGGGCACGGCGCGGCGACGTCCGCGCCTCGATCCTGGCGCTGCTGAAGGACCGCCCGATGCACGGCTACGAGATGATCCAGGAGATCGCCGAGCGCAGCGGCGGGGCCTGGCGGCCCAGCCCCGGCTCGGTCTACCCGACCCTCCAGCTGCTGGAGGACGAGGGGCTGATCGTCAGCGAGAGCGAGGGCGGCAAGAAGCTGTTCACCCTGAGCGACGCCGGACGGGCGGAGGCCGAAGCCGGGCCCGACGCGCCCTGGGAGGAGGCCGGGCGCGGGGTCGACTGGGAGGCGCTGAACGAGATCCGGCAGGCCGGTGCCGGCCTGTTCGAGGCGTTCGGGCAGGTCTGGAAGACCGGCAACGCCGAGCAGCGGCAGAAGGCCCTCGCCGTCGTCAACGACGCCCGCAAGAAGCTCTACCTGATCCTCGCCGACGAGGACTGACCCACCCCGTGGGCACGGCGGGTTCCGCGACGGGCTCCGTTCGCGGGACCCGCCGTCGGTGTCAACCGCTGCCGCAGATCGGTGACTTACCGAAGTCGTCTCAACAGGTGTCATAGCCTTTACGCTCCTGACCGGCTGCTGCCATGATGTGCCGATGCACGCGTCTCAGGGGAGAAGCGCCGGCCTGGGACTCGCCCTGGCCTCGGCCTTCGCATTCGGTGGATCAGGTGTCGCGGCCAAGCCGCTCATCGAAGCGGGTCTCGACCCGCTGCACGTGGTGTGGCTACGGGTGACGGGCGCCGCGCTCGTCATGCTGCCCGTCGCCTGGCGTCACCGTGACCTGCTGCGCCGCAAGCCCTTCCTGCTGGCCGGCTTCGGGCTGCTCGCCGTGGCCGGCGTACAGGCCTGCTACTTCGCCGCGCTCTCCCGTATCCCCGTCGGGGTCGCCCTGCTGATCGAGTATCTCGCCCCCGCGCTCGTCCTCGGCTGGGTGCGGTTCGTCCAGCGCCGGCCCGTGACGCGCGCCGCCGCCGTCGGCGTGGTCCTCGCGGTCGGGGGCCTCGCCTGCGTGGTGGAGGTGTGGGCCGGGCTGAGCTTCGACCTGCTGGGGCTGCTGCTGGCGCTCGGCGCCGCCTGCTGCCAGGTCGGCTACTTCGTCCTGTCCGACCAGGGCTCCGACGAGGCCGAGCCCGCCGATCCGCTCGGCGTCATCGCGTACGGGCTGCTCATCGGCGCCCTCGTGCTCACCGTCGTCGCGCGCCCCTGGGGCATGGAGTGGTCCGTGCTCGGCGGCACCGCCGACATGGGCGGGACCGAGGCCCCGGCCTGGATGCTGCTCGGGTGGATCGTGCTGATCGCGACGGTTCTCGCGTACGTCACCGGGATCGTCGCCGTGCGCAGGCTCTCGCCGCAGGTGGCGGGCGTGGTGGCGTGCCTGGAGGCGGTCATCGCGACCGTACTGGCGTGGGTGCTGCTGCGGGAGCACCTGTCGGCGCCGCAGATCTTCGGCGGCGCGGTCGTACTCGTCGGGGCCTTCATCGCGCAGTCGTCGACGCCCAAGGCCGCCCCGGCCGAGCCCGTGGCGGGGTCGGAGCCGCCCGAGGCGGGGGCCGGGAACCAGGTGGCCGCCGGGCGGGCCGCCCCGTAAGGTGACGATCATGCATTCGACCGTGCTGCCGCCTCCCGCCGCGTAAACGCGGGCGGGACTCTCACCAGCCTCGTCTGACGAGGACCGGGCTCGGGGCCCAGGGGCCCCGAGCGGTTCGTCGCTGCCCGCGTACGGAGTCAAGCGGCCACCTTTCCCGTTCTTCGTACGGAGACGTCACGTGTCGAATCCCTCCATGGCCCTGCCCGTCGGGCGGAGCCTCCTTTATCTGATCGTCGCCGGAGTGGCGTGGGGCACCGCCGGAGCCGCTGCCTCGCTCGTGTTCCGGGTCAGCGATCTCGGGCCTCTCGCCCTGTCGTTCTGGCGCTGCGCCGGCGGGCTCCTCCTGCTGCTCGGCGCGCTGGCGCTGCGCCGTCGGCCCGCGGCCCGCAGTGCGGAGCCCCGGCGGCGCCGGGTGCTGCGCATCCTCGCCACGGGGATCGGGCTCACCGTCTTCCAGAGCGCCTACTTCGCGGCGGTCCAGCTGACCGGGCTCGCCGTGGGCACCGTCGTCACGCTCGGCGCCGGCCCCGTGCTCATCGCGCTCGGGGCGCGGCTGGCCATGGGCGAGCGCCTCGGCCGCGGCGGGTCCGTCGCCGTCCTGGGGGCGCTCGCCGGGCTGTGCGTGATGGTCCTCGGCGACGGCACCGGACAGGTCCACCCCGTGGGGGTCGCCCTGGCGGTCCTGTCGGCGGCCGGGTACGCGGCGATCACGCTGCTGACGCGGTGGCTCGGCCGGGACGGCGGCGGCGGGGACCCGCTCCTCACGACGGTGTGGGCCTTCGCGATCGGTACCGTGGGCCTGCTGCCGATGGCGGCGGCGGAGGGGCTGCTGCCGCACACGGCCGAATTCGGCCGGGTCGTGGTGTTGTTGGCGTACATCGCCGCGGTGCCGACCGCGCTGGCGTACGCGCTGTACTTCGCCGGGGCGGCGGTCGTGCGGGCCGCGACCGTGTCGGTGATCATGCTCTTGGAGCCGGTGAGCGCGGCGGTCATCGCGGTGGCGGTGCTCGGTGAGCGGCTGACGGCGGCCACGGTGACCGGGACGCTGCTGTTGCTGACGGCGGTCGCCGGGCTGGCGGCCGCGGAGGCACGGGCCGCGTCGGTGGTACGGGCGCGGCGGCGCGCGGCGGCGGCCTGAGGCTCCGCGTTCGGGCCCCCGCGTTCGGGCCCCCGTGCCCGTGCGGGCGCGGGGGCCGCGTACGTGAACGTGTCCCGTACGGACTCGCTCCCCGGGCTCAGAGCGCGGAGAGGTACGCGGGCAGCGCGATGGACGGGTCCAGGTCGTCGGCCGGTATCGGGGCGCCGTAGGTGGTGCTCAGCGGGATGACGCCGGTCCAGTGGGGGAGGCCGAGGTCCTCGGGGTCGTCGTTCGGGCCGCCGGTGCGCACCTTGGCGGAGACCTCGGTGAGGTCGAGGCGCAGGACGGCGGTGGCGGCGAGCTCCTTGGTGTTGGCGGGGCGGGAGTCGTGCGAGCGGCCGGGGATGGCGTGGTCGACGAGCGCGTCGAGCGCGGTGGTCTTCTCCTCGGGGTCGGTCACCTGGTGGGCGATGCCGTGGACCACGACGGAGCGGTAGTTGAGGGAGTGGTGGAAGGCGGAACGGGCCAGGACCAGGCCGTCGACGTGGGTGACGGTCAGGCAGACCGGAAGGCCCGGGTCGGGCTTGCCCGCCATGCGCAGGGGGCGCGATCCGGTCGAGCCGTGGACGTACAGGCGCTCGCCGACGCGGCCGTAGAGGGTCGGCAGGACGACGGGCCTGCCGTCGCGGACGAAGCCGAGGTGGCAGACGTACGCCGCGTCGAGGATCGAGTGCACCAGCGCGCGGTCGTACGAGGCGCGCTCGCGGGCGCGGGTGAGGACGGTACGGTCGGTCGGCTCGTACGCGGCCTGCCCGTGAGAGGTCGGCTCGTGGGCGACGGTGGTCTCCGGCATGGCGGACTCCATTGCACTAGTGCATAATGTCGTTTGTGCTAGGAGACTATCGGATCGTAGGGCGCCGTGCATCCGAGATCGCCGCGAGCGTCGAGCAGGGCGTCGGTACGGGCCGGCTGCAGCCCGGGCAACTGCTGCCTCCCATGCGGGAGTTGGCGTCAGAACTGGGGGTCAATCCCAATACGGTGGCGGCCGCGTACCGCACCCTGCGCGAGCGGGGAGTGATCGAGACGGCCGGGCGCCGGGGCAGCCGGGTCCGGCCCCGTCCCGCCACCACGGTGCGCGGGTCGCTCCGGATCGACGCCCCCGAGGGCGTACGGGGCGTGGGGGAGGGCAACCCCGATCCGGCGCTGCTGCCACCGCTCGCGGAGGCGCTGGCGGCCGCGGCGCGGCGCAACGCCGAGGAGCCCGTGCTGTACGGCCGGGCGCCCGTGGACGAGGACCTCGCGCGGCTCGCGCGCGCCGCGCTGGACGCCGACGGGGTGCCGGACGGGCCGATCGCCGTGATGTCCGGTTCGCTGGACGCCACCGAGCGGGTCCTCGCCGCGCATCTGAAACCGGGGGACGCGGTCGCCGTCGAGGACCCCGGCTGGGGCTCGCTCCTCGACCTCGTACCGGCGCTGGGGCTGCGGACCGTGCCCGTCGCCGTCGACGACGAGGGGCCGTTGCCCGGCGCGGTCGACGGTGCGCTGCGCGACGGCGCGCGGGCGCTCATCGTGACCTGCCGGGCGCAGAACCCGACGGGCGCGGCGGTGAGCGCCGCCCGCGCCGCGGAACTGCGCGAGGTGCTCCGCGGGCGCCGCGACGTCCTGCTGGTCGAGGACGACCACGGGCACGGCTTCGTCGACCTGCCGGCGCATCCGCTGGCGGGCGCGACGGACCGCTGGGCGTTCGTGCGGTCGGTCGCCAAGGCGTACGGGCCCGATCTGCGGCTCGCCACGCTCACCGGGGACGCCGTCACCATCGACCGGGTGCTGGGGCGCCAGGGGCTCGGTCCCGGCTGGGTGAGCCTGCTGCTCCAGCGCGCGGTCGTCCACCTGTGGGAGACGGGCGAGGTGGACACACGGGCGGTCGCGCGGGCGTACGCCGAGCGGCGTGACGCGCTCGTACGGGCCCTCGCGCGCCGCGGTGTCGAGGCGCACGGCCGCAGCGGCATGAACGTGTGGGTGCCGGTGGCCGATGAGACCGGGGCGGTGGCCCGGATGTTGCACGCCGGATGGGCGGTCGCCCCCGGCGCGCGCTTCCGCATCGCGGCGGGGCCGGGGATCCGGGTCACCGTCTCCGGGCTGGCGGCGGCCGACATCGAGGCGCTGGCCGACGCGGTGGCGGCGGCCGCCGGGCCGATGTCGTCGCGCGGTTACGCCTGAGACCGCCCGCTGCGGCCGGCGCGGCTCTGGGTGAGGGCCGCGCCCGCCAGCACGATGAGGGCGCCGACCGGGGTGTTCCAGGTGAGCCGCTCGTCCAGGAGCGTCACACCGGCGGCGGTGGCGATGACGGGGATGAAGTAGGTGACCATCTGGGCCGTGGTCGGGCCGACCTCGGTGACGATCGTGTACTGGAGCAGCACGGCCAGGCCCGTCCCCAAGGCGCCCAGCGCGGCCACCGCGAGCAGCGGAAGGACCGGGAACGCCTGCGGCCACGAGGTGAACAGCGGGGTGACGGCCGCCAGTTGCAGCGTGGCCAGGAACAGCTGCGCACCGGTGAGGGAGAGGTGCGACTCGCTGCGGCCCGCGAGCGTACGGCGGACGTAGATCCAGCCGACGGGGTAGCTGAGCGAGGCGAGCAGCGCCATGGCCGTGCCGGTGACGTCCAGTCCGGAGAAGCCCTGCCAGGCGCCGAGGACGGTCAGGACACCGAGGAAACCGATGCCGAGCCCCGCGACGCGGCGGCGGGTGGGCCGGTCCTCGGAGAGGGCGACCAGCGACAGGAGCATGCCCCACAGGGGCGAGGTGGCGTTGCAGATGCCGGCGAGCGTCGAGGGGATCGTCAGCTCGGCGTACGCGAAGAGCGAGAACGGCAGCGCGTTGAGGAGGAACCCCGCCACCGCCAGGTGACCCCATGTACGGGCGCCGCGCGGCAGGGCGGTGCGCTTCACCGCCATCGCGACCGCGAGCACCGCCGTACCGAACAGCAGGCGGCCGAAGGTGACGTGGAACGGGGCGTACGCCTGGGTGCCCACCTTGATGAGGAGGAAGCTGAAGCCCCAGATGAGGGCGAGCACCGCGAAGCGGATGCGCCAGTCCAGGGAGCGGCGGGGGGTGACGGCTGCGGGGTCCGCGGGGGTCGGGGTGGCCGACCGTGGCGCGGAGGAGGTTGCGGTGCTCATGCCGACCACTGTGGACGCTATGACGTCGTAGAACAAGCGAGATCTTGTCGACGGCTTCGCTTAGCATTGCTTACATGTTGAACCTGGAACGCCTGCGGACCCTGGACGCCGTCGCCCGCCACGGCTCGGTGACCGGCGCGGCCGACGGACTGCACGTGACGACGTCGGCCGTCTCCCAGCAGCTCGCCAAGCTGGAACGCGAGGTCGGACAGCAGCTGGTGGCCAAGAACGGGCGCGGGGTGCGGCTCACCGACGCGGGCCGGCTGCTGGCCGATCACGCGGCGCGGATCCTCTCCCAGGTCGAGCTCGCGCAGGCGGACATCGAGGCCCAGCGCGGGCAGGTGGTGGGCGAGGTGCGGGTGGCCGGCTTCCCGACCGCCGCGCGCGGGCTGTTCCCGGCGGCGATCAGCCGTCTGCGCCGCGATCACCCCGACCTGTGCGTGCGCACCAGCGAGCTGGAGCCCGAGCGTGGCATCGAGCACGTGATGCGCGGTGACATGGACCTCGCGGTGGTGCTGGACTGGAGCAACAAGCGGATGCCGATGCCCGCCGCGCTGGCGCGCGAACCGCTGCTGGACGACGCCGCCGACATCGCGGTACCGGCCGGCCATCCGCTGGCGGGGCGGGCGGAGGTCGACCTGGAGGACTTCGCCGACGACGACTGGGTGTCGTGGCCGCAGGGCGAATTCTGTTACGAGTGGCTGATGTTCACGCTGCGGTCGAAGGGCATCGAGCCGCGCATCGCCCACCTGGCCGGGGAGCACCACACCCAGCTCGCCCTCATCCAGGCGGGGCTGGGTGTGTGCGTCACGCCCCGGCTCGGGCGCGGTCCCGTGCCGGAGGGCGTCACGCTCGTGCCCGTACGGCAGCAGGTGCGCCGGCACATCTACGCGGTGTGGCGCACGGACGCGGACCGGCGCCCCTCGATCCGGGCGGCGGTGGAGGCGCTGCGGGAGGTGGGGCGGGCGGTCGGCAGCTGAGGACGGCGCTGCGGCGCTGCCGCGGGGCGTAGGGCGTGGGGCGCGGGCGTCGCCCGGCGGGGTGGAGGCGTGCCCTGGCCGAGCACGGCGGCGGCGCGGGATCCCGCTCCGGCTCCGGATGGGGATGCGGTGGGCGGGGCCGGGCGCCGGTACTGGCGCCGGTCCGGTCCCTCGCGGCGGTCGACCGCGGGGGAGCGGGGCCGGCCACGGCCCGACGTGGAGGCACGGGAGCGGCCCCGCCCGGCTGCCGGGCCGAGTGGGTCATCGCGAGGATCCCCTCCGTGCACCCCCGCGATGACCCGGCCGCGCCTTCCCCGCCTCGGACCGCCTGCCGTCACGCCAGCTTGATTGAGTCGCCTTCGACCTTGATGGACGCCGCCGGGAGCGGTGACGTGGCCGGGCCCGCCTTGACGCTGCCGTCCGTCGCGTCGAACTTCGAGCCGTGGCACGGGCAGTTGATGACCCCGTCCGCCACGTCCTTCACCGCGCAGCCCGCGTGGGTGCACTTGGCGGAGAACGCCTTGAACTCGCCCGCCCTCGGCTGCGTCACCACGACCTCGCCGAAGACCTTTCCCCCGCCCTCCGGGATGTCGGCCGTCTTCGCGAGCACCTGCCCCGAGCCGCCCGCGCCCCCGGACCCTCCGGTGGTGCCGCTCCCGGCGGCCGGCTGTCCGGCACCGGACGGGGCCGGGCTGTCCGAGCCCCCGCACGCGGTGAGCACGGCGGCCAGCCCCGCCCCGCCCGCCGCCGCGACGACGGTACGGCGCCCCACCGTGCCGGTGGTCCCCTGCGATCCGGTCATCCCGGTTTCCCTTCCACGATGATGAGAACGTCACCCAGGGGTACGGGGCGGCCGGGCCGGGCGTTCAGCCGCTCAGCGACCTTTTGCGGAAGTCGAGTTCGAGCACGAGCTGGTTGCCGACCGCGCTAACGGAGTCAGGGAGGGGCGCTCGTCGTTCTCCGGCTGGACGTCGGGTGGCCGAGGAAGCGCTCCCCCACGTGCGTGTCGTACACCGCCGGCCTGTCGGCGTCGCGCCCGCGACCGCCGCGTGGAACACGTCCGGGCGGTGCTGGACTTCGCCGACGGCGAGGCAACCGCCGTACGACCAGCCCTGGATCGCCACCTGGTCCAGGTTCAGCTCCCGGTACGCCTCCAGCCAGTGACGGATCTCCGTGCGGCCGCGCCCGTCGTGACCGCCTGTTCGAGGGCGGTCGTGACGGCCGCGCGGTCCTCCGACGGGATGTCGTGCGCTCCTCGCCGACCTGTACGGTCGGCCGGTCCTGCGGCGGCGCGCTTTGGACGTCGTCCTTACGCCGATTGGCCGCCGCGTGGCGCGCACTCGGCGGGCCTCGGATGTTTTGACACACGAGTCCAGGCGATTCCCGGCCACAATGACGCATTAACTGTCCTGAATTGATCGAGTGATCCAGGTCACACGTGAATTCTTGTTGACGATCGTTGAATGGCCTGCGTAGGTTCTCCGCAAGAAGCAGTGAAGAGGGGGGGTGCAGAAAATGGACGCGAACAACATTGTTGAGGTCGCCACCCAGGACGACCGTGACGACTTCGAGTTCGAGCAGGAGTCGCTTAGCGACGTTCTTGCCGTCGTGCACCGCTGCTGAAAATAGGGATGCCCGGCCGGTGACCGGCCGGGCATTCCGATGCGCATCCCTGTGTCAGGGATATTCGGGGAGTGCCATGTCCGCTGAAATTACTTTCGCGCTCGACTCCATGCCGTTGAGCGTCGATTTCTCGTGGCCCGTCGATTATGACGGAAGGCTCATCGGTGAGGCTCTGGTGCGGACTCTCCTGACAGAGGGCGCGGTCGGGTCGGGGGCGGCCCATTCGCCCCGGGCGTATGACGATGGCCGCCGCTGGCGAGTGACGTTGGATACGTCGCTGACCTGGTCCGACGGTGTACCGCTCGAAGCGAGCCATGCCGAGCGGGCCGTCCGGCGTATTGCGCGGAAACCCGGTTCATGGCTTGCCTCTCTCCTGAGTAAGAAGGAGGGCGAGGAACCCGTAACGGTGGTGGACAGGGAAACGGTCGAGTACCGGTTCGAGCACCCCACCTCCTTTGCGGACGGATTTTTCACGCTTCCGCAGTTGGCGCCCTTGCGTCCCGGCTCCGGAAAGCTGAACGGCCCTAGCCTCGGCGACTTCACCTTCACCTCGGCCTTGCCCGATCGCATTGTCTTGTCGAGGAGGCGCGATAGGTCGGAGCGGTGGCCTCAGGGTCCCGGAAAACTCGGGTTTCAGCACTACCCATCGCTCCAGAAAGCCCTCGACGCCTATGCCGAAGGCCTGGTGGACATTTCCTCTGCCACCAGTTTCGGAATCCCTGAAGCGACCCGATTCGCAGGACATCCGAACTTGCTGAAGCGGAACATCTCCATCTTCGGCAGCATCGAATTCGGCGACCGTGTGAACGCTGTCACCGGGGCCGTCCGCAGGGTCGTCGGAGCTGCCGTGGACCGGGATCGCATCGTTGACGGCTGTGCGGGCCTGGTGGCGCCGTACTGGTCGCAGACTGCTCCGTGGTGTGATGCGTACGAGCTGCCCGCCGACCTCGCGGCGGCCTCTCACGCTCCGACCCGCCGTGAGGTCGAGGACGTCCGGCGGGTGCTCGGCGAGACGGTGGATTTCGCCTATGCCGACTTCAGCCCGAACCAGACGGTCGTCGGGCTGGTGCGTGAGCAACTCCGCGAGACCTTCGGGATCGACGCCGTCCTCCGGCCGCTCAGCTACCAGGATTACGTGAAAGCGGTAATCAAAAGGGACTACGGCCTGCTCTATACCCTGACAGCGGCCGAGTTCCCCCACCCGGCCGCCTTGCTGGCGACGTGGCGGTCCGACCGGCCGGCGGCTGTGCACAGCGGATTCGCCGACCCGGTACTGGACCGGCTCATCGACGAGGCGTCCGTGCAGACCGATCCGCTCAGGGCTCCGCGTTTTTGGCAGGACGCCGACCGGCGGTGGCTTGACAGGATGCCGCGGGTGCCGCTCGTGCAGGTGCGGGCGCACTGTGTCCACTCGCAGCGGGTGACGCGACTGAGCCTGAACTCCACGGGCCTCGTCGACTTCAGCGGTCTGGCCCTTTCTTCCCAGTCGACGGACCTCACAGCGACGGAGCGGTACAGCACATGAGCTCAAGCACCGATACGCCACCGGGTGAGCAGGCCGTGCCTTCCGTCCACCTGGTCTTCCCACCCATGGTGGAAACCAACTTCGGGAGCATCTACCCCGCTTCCGCCGTCCTCGCCGGCTACCTGAAGGAACAGGGGCTGGCCGCAGGGCAGGAGGATCTGAACGAGGCCTTCGCGGAGTTCTTGCTGAGCCCGGACGTCATCGCGCCGCTCGGCAGGGGAGCCGTTGCCGGCGTCTCGAGGGATTCGCTGTGCGCCGCCGCCGCTCGCTGGGCCGAGAGCAACCGCGCCTTGCTGATCGACGAGCGGGGGTGTCATCACTTCGGCGCCGACAGCACGTACGGCTGGGTGATGGAGATCCTTGCGCAGCCGTTCGCCGTCAACCCGGACACCGCGGTCTTCAACGCCTCTGACTACCCGCGTGAAGCGGCCTTCTACCAGGACTTCTACGCGTGGTCCGGGATCGCTGAGAAGATCCCGCGGGAGGTGGGCCTGGTCGGCATCACCGTGGCCATGGGCCCGCAGATGTATCCCGCACTCGTGCTGGTGGAGCTGCTCAAGTCGGTGCGACCCGACCTTCGGATCGTCCTGGGCGGCGCCACCCTGAGCCTCATGCAGCCTTCCGACCTGGAGGACTTCATCCGGGCGAATCCGGGGGTGGACTGCGTTGTGCGCTTCGACGGGGAGTACCCCCTGGCTGAACTGGCCCGCCAGGTGTGTGACGGGGTGTGGCGGCCGCAGGCCGTGCCCGGCGTGTCCACGATGACTGCCGACGGAGACGTGGTCCACGTGGATCCGGGAGTCGGCCCCAACCTCAACACCTTGCCGCGTCCGGAGTATGCGCGTAGCGCATTGGCGAGACTCGCCACTCCCACCCTCAGCATCACCCAGGCTCGCGGCTGCTACTGGGGTAAGTGCGACTACTGCGACTTCGTCGAACTCTACGGTGGTAGCCAGCCGTTCCGAGGCCGCCACCCGGACAAGTTCACCGACGAGGTGCAGTGGCTGGCCGAGGAGTTCGGTGTCCGCCGCTTCAACTTCGTCACCGAGTCCATCCCTCCCGCCTTCGCGCGCAGGATGAGCGAGGAATTCATCCGGAGGGGCCTGGACGTCACGTGGAACTCCTTCGCCATGGTCGATCGCAGGTTCGACCGGGAGTTGCTCCGGAGCATGGTCGAGTCGGGCTGCGAGTTTCTGGTCATCGGCCTGGAGACCATGGTCACGCGGGTGCTCAAGCTCGTGCGCAAGTCGGCGGACCGAGAGGAGAATGTCAGGTTCCTCAGGGACGCCCGTGACGTGGGGATGCGGCTGAAGGTCAATCTCATTCCCGACCTTCCCTCGACCACGTACGAGGAAGCTCTCGCCGCCCTGCGGGACATGGAGGACCTGGCCGACTGCGTGGACTCCGTCTCCGTCTTTCCCTTCGAGGCCACGCGGTCGTCGAACGTGGGCCGGGAGCCGGAGCGATTCGGACTGGTGCCGCTGACCCGGACGGATGTCGTCGGTCAGTCCCAGTACGCGCTGAACCATCTGCACAACACGGACCCGGCGATGACGCGGGAACAGCGCGAGGAGGTGTACCAGCGCTATCGCGAGTTCGCGCGGGCGGTGTCCACGAGGACCAAAACCTCCGAGTTCGCCGCCGCCGATATCGCCAGGCCCGGGGAGCTGGTCCGCATGCCGGTCGAGCAACTCGACCTCTTGGACCTCGGGGACAAGCTCGTGTGCACCCACATGGGAACACGCAACCGGCTCACCCTGCCGCGTGCCGCGTCCCGTCTGCTCGCTCCGCACCTCACCGGGCAGCCGTTCAATGTGCCCGAGCGGACGGCCGTGAGCGCCGGCCTCACCCCGGACGCGGCCCGGCGGTTCGCCGAACTCGGCATGCTCGTGCCTGCGGGCGGGGGGAAGGGCGCCGCAGGTGACTGAGCCGGACACCGAAGCGGCTCCCCTGCGCCTCGCCGAGACCGTAGTCGTCTCCGTCGAACCGGACAGCGTCCGCCTCATCCGCGGCGCGGAGGTCCTGCGGATCAGAGGTTCCGTCGACCGGCTCGCCCCGGTGATCGACGCCCTGAGGGGGGAGGGTGTGCGACTCTCCGGCGTTCCTCACGAGGCGACGCTCCATCGTGTGACCAGCCGTCTGGAGCGGTTGGGCTGGCTCTCGCAGCACGATCCCGAAGCGCGTCGGGGCACTGCCGTGGAGCGGCAGCTCGGCTACCTGACCATGTTCGGCTCCGACGCGGTTGCGATGCAGGAGCGCATCGAACGCAGTAGGGTCGCGGTTCTGGGTGCGGGCGCGGTCGGCGGGGTCGTCGCCCAGCACCTGGTCGGATCGGGGGTCCGGTTCCTGTGGCTGGTCGACCACGACCGCGTGGAGCGGCACAATCTCAATCGCCAGTTCTTGGCGGGGTGGGACGATGTCGGCCTGCCCAAGACCAGCGTGGCCTCCCGCGCGTTGCGCCGGTTGGCTCCGGATGCCGAGATTCGTCCCGTCGACGCGTTCGTGGAACGGCCGGAGGACCTCCACGCTCTGCCGGAAGGACTCGACCTCCTGGTCGTCGCTGCCGACACGCCACCGGATATCGTCGGCATCGCGTGGCGCTGGGCGGCGCCTCGGGGGGTGCCGATCGCCGTGGCGGCCGTGGGGCTCGGATCAGGTTATTGGGGCCCCGTACTCGATCCCGGCAAGGGGCACTGCTGGCATTGCTTCGAAAGGGTCCGTACCTCTCTGCTCACTCCCGAGGACCTGGCTCTGGAGCGTGACAGCCCGGCTCCGACTCCATACTCGTTCGGGCCGGCCAACACCGTGGTCTCTGCTCTCCTGGCCCATGAGGTTATATGCTTTCTCGCCACCGGCCACTGTTCGATCAGTAATCGGCGGGGTTATTTCAACTTTTCCGGCGGAGCTACCTCTTTCCTTGAAGGTGGGGAATGCGGCTGTCATTTCGCCGACTCTTTGAAAGGTAAGATCATTGGCTAAGTCGAGCCTGGCGAAGACTGGGTTCTTCAGCCTTTGGGCCGCTGAATCCGTATCGCTGGCCGGGTCGCAGATCACCCTCTTCGCTCTGCCGCTGGTGGCCGTTCTCACGCTCGATGCGGGCGCTTGGGAAATGGGCCTTCTGACCACGGCGGGTTCGCTGTCCATTCTGTTGTTCGGGCTCTCCATAGGAGTGTGGGTGGACCGCTTCGAGCGGCGCAACCTCATGCTGCTGGCCAATGCTGTGCGGGGACTTGCTGTCCTCTCCGTTCCGGTCTTCTTCTGGCTCGATTCCCTCTCCCTCGGACTGCTTCTGCTCGTCGCCTTCGTCGTGGGCGCGATGAGCCTGCTCTTCGACAGTGCCATGGTGCCGTACCTGCCTCGACTGGTGGGGAAAGACGATATTTCCCGCGCAAATTCGTGGATGCAGGGAACTCAGTCCGTCGGGGACGTCGCCGGGCCCGGTGTCGGCGGTGTCCTCGTCCAGATCATGAGCGCGCCTGTGGTGCTCGTCGTCGACGCCGTGAGTTATCTCATCAGCAGCGTGATACTCGGCAGGCTGCCCAAGGCCGCACCCCTCAAGGGCGAGACGGACAGTGGCGATTCCCACGGGGCCGCTGTGCGGGCGGGGCTGAAGATGCTGTGGGGTAGCCCCATTCTCAGGCCCCTCGCCCTGGCGGCCGCGCACTTCAATATATTCACGGCCGTTTTCTTCGCTCTGTTCACCTTGTACGCCGTACGCGTATTGGGGTTCAGCGTTTTCCTGATCGGCGTGATCACCACGGTCAGCGGGGTGGCCGGGCTGCTCGGATCTGCTGCGGCGGTTCGTCTCGGCAACCGCTTCGGTCTAGGCCGCGTCATGCTCATCAGCTATGCGGTACCCGGCCTGGCAGGCCTTCTCGTTCCCTTTGCGGAGAACCGCGGGGCTGTGGTCGGCGCCGTCATGGTGGGCACGGGCCTCTTCGTCTGGACCTTCTTCGTCGTCATCCTGCTGATCATGGGAATGTCCCTGCAGCAGCAACTCGTTCCCGACGCCTACCTCGGAAGGGTGAGTTCGTCCTTCAGGTTCATCAGCTGGGGAGTCGAACCCGTCGGTGGCCTCGTGGCCGGTGTCCTGGGGACTTCCCTGCTGGGTCTGCGAGGAACGCTGATCGTCGCTTCGGTGGGCATCGCACTCTCCGCCCTCTGGCCCCTCTTCGGTCCCGTCCGTACGTTGCGTGAGGTTCCGAGTGGGGCCGGATACGAAGCCGTCTCCGATCCGGCGCACAGCAGGGGAACGGAAAACTGAAGACGCGCACGCGCACGCGCAGGCAGAAAGAAACTGGAATGACGGTATACAGCTGGTCGCGCCCGCCTCTGAAACACACGTCGGCGGCGATCGAAACAGTGCGCGAGATCTTCGGGCTCTCGGAAGAGCGCTTCACGGGCGTTCCCGTTCTGGATGAGGTCGAGCTCCCGGCATCCGGTCTCACGTATGTGAGGGGGTATTCGGGTAGTGGGAAGAGCCGTCTCCTGCGGATGTTCCTGGCCGACCACCCGGAGGCCCAGGTGCCGCATCCGCCGACGGGCGACGCACCGCTCGTGGAACTGCTGGACCTGCCGCTGCCCGAGGCGCTCTCGCTCCTCGGGCAGGTAGGACTAGGGGAGGCTTTCGTCTGCCTGACTCCTTACGAGGCGTTGTCCGACGGGCAGAAGGCCCGTGCTCAGCTGGCCCTCGCGTACGCGCGCGGAGGGACACTTCTGGTCGTGGACGAGTTCCTGTCGAACCTGGATCGCGTCAGCGCGAAAGCCGTCGCGTACAGCTTTCAGCGGTTCTGCCGCAAGCGCGGAGTGTCGGCCGTCGTCGCCACCGCGCACGACGATCTGGTGGAGGCACTGGGTCCGGACCTCCTCATCACGCTCGACTACAACGGTTCCAAATCCGTGGTGCGGCGTCCCTGTGAGGCCACGGCTCCCTTTCGGGACGAGGTCGTCGTCCGTGAGGGGACAGCGGACGATTACGCGGAACTCGCCCGGTTCCACTACATGGGAGGACTCGACGTCTCCCCGGAGGCCTACCGGGTCCAGCTGCGGGCGCTGGAACTGCGGGGCAGGGTGGTGGGCGTCCAGGTCATGTCCTCCCCATACCCCCGGTCGTGGGAGCGGCACGCTGCCTACGCCGATGTCAACGAAACGCTGACGCTTGTGCAAAGGGTCATCGTCCACCCCGTCTTCCGCGGCATCGGCCTGGCGGGGCTCCTGTGCGACCCGGTGCACTCGCCCACGCCCTGGGTGTTCCTGAGGTCTGCGCTGGGCCGCTTCCAGCCCTTCCCCCTGTCCGTCGGATACGAGGCCGTGGAAGTGGCCAGCTGCGCGCGGACGGAGCTGGCAAGCCGGGTCGCGAGGGTACGGGAGGACGGGCTGGACGAGGGCACCGACTTCGTCCGCGAACGATCGATCGAGCTCCTGATGCTGGAGTACCTCCAGTACCGTCAGATCGCCGGACTGCGAGAGCTCGACGCCCCGGTGCTGAACCGCGTCCGTGGGTGGTTTGCCCGTTGTGTGGACACGCTGACCGACGAGCAGGCCTGGGCGTCCGTCCATCCGTTCCCGATGGCGGGCTTCGTTGCCCGGCGCCCCGACCAGCGGACCGCCTAAGGGCTGCGGAACGCCGCTGGAGGCCTCCTGAGCCCCGCGGCGAGGATCTCCGCGCTCGCAGGACGGTCGGCAAGCCGGCGCTCGACACCTCCAACTGACCACCCGCCACCGGCCGGCGCGCGCTCGGGATGTCATGCGGGTGCGCGTGTCACTCCGGAGCGTTCCGGATGTCCTGCCCGCCGCTCCCCTCACTACCTTGTCGACGGCGCCCACCAGACCGACCCGTCCGGAGCCCGGGGAGCAGCGATGCCGACGACCGTCACCACCGACCGCCCCACCCCCGCCGTGCTGAGGAATCAGGAGCGCCAGGTGCTCTCCGCGGTCGGCTGCGGCCTGCGGGACGACGAGATCGCCGCCGCCCTCGCCATCACCGAGGACGCCGTGGCCGAGCACCTCGCGCGGATCCTGGCGAAGCTCGGTCTGCGGGACCGGGCCGCCGCCATCGTCCACGCCTTCGACAGCGGTCTGGTCGTCCCCGGACGTGGCCCCCGCACGCGGTCGGTGAGACCGGTTCGACGGACCGCCGCCGTACGAGCGGCGGGACCGAAGGTACGGCTCTCCCTGCTCGGGCCGCTGCAGGCCTGGCGGGAGGGGCGGCCCCTGAACCTCGGGCATCTGCGCCAGCAGGCCGTCCTGGCGGCCCTGGCGCTGGGCGCGGGGCGGTCCCTCAGCCGGCAGGAACTGCTCGACGACGTATGGGGCATGGAGCCGCCGGTCGCGAACGTCGTGCCGGTGTACATCTACCGCTTGCGCAAGGCCCTGTGCGCCGGGGACGGTCCGGATCCGGTCATCGAGCGCGGGCTCCGTGGTTACCAGCTCGTCTCCGGTGCGGTCGACGTGGACGTGGTACGCATGGAGGCACTGGTCGCCGGTATCGCGAAGGCCGATCGAGCGGGTGAACCGTCCGAGGTGGTCCGCCTCTGCGCCCAGGCGCTGGAGTTGTTTCGCGGGGAGCCCCTGGCCGGTCTGCCGGGGCCGCTCGCCGAACTGGCGCGGCTGCGGCTCACCGAACGCAGGATCGCCCTCGCGCAGCGGAAGGTGGAGTGGCAGCTGCGCCTCGGCCAGGATGCGGAGGCGATCGCCGAACTGTTCGCCCTGTCGGCGGCGCACCCCCTCAACGAGCCGCTGGCCGCGATGCTGATGCGGGCGCTGTACCGGAACGGACGCCAGGCCGATGCCCTGACGGTGTTCGAGCGCGCCCGCCGCCGGCTCGCCGATGACCTCGGGGTTTCTCCGAGCCGGCTGCTGCGGCGGGCGCGCCAGATGATTCTGCGCGGTGACGAAGTCGGCCTCGGTCTCACCCCCTCGGCCGGGCCCGCCACCGGCCGCTGATCACCAGGAGGCGGGGTACCAGGCGCCGTTGTACCACTGCTCGTTGGCGCTGTCGTTGTGGTGATCCATGTTGAAGTCGTGGGGGTAGTTCCTGATGTGGTTGTTCGGGTACGTCCAGATGCCGGCGGACTCGTCGCAGACGTAGTCCCAGTGGCAGATCGTCTTGACCGGTACGTTGCCGAAGAACTTGTCGGCGCCGGCGAGCGGAGCGCCGACGATCCCGCCGAAGGGCACGGAACCGCCGTTGGCACCGGGGCCGCCCTGGCGCTTGGGGTCCGCGATGAGAATGGCGTTGACGTTGTCGAAGGTCTGCCAGTTCTCGGTGACCCAGATGTGCACCACCGCGGCGCCCAGTGAGTACCCGCCCATCTTGACGTGCTGGCCCGGGCACGCGGCACGCTGGTCGCGCACCAGCCGGTTCAGCTCGTTGACGCCTGCCCGGGCGCTCGCGCCGTTGGGGATCTGGGTGGGGTACCCGACGTGCTGCTGGATGTTGCCGGTGAAGCCGTCGTTGTTCCACGAGCTTCCCGTACCGCCGACGACGATCGTGTAGGTGCCCTCGCACGGAGCCGCTGCCGTTCCCGCCGCCGCTTGCGCCGTGGACGCCTGTGTCACCGAAAGCCCCGCCGTCAGCAGAAGCCCGGCCAACGCGGCCGTCATCCTCTTCGCTCGCATTCGATCCTCCCCATGTGGTCTGCCTACGCGTACGACGGTGGCAGCGGCCGATGACATACCGATGAAACGCGCTCCGATGAAAAGCGCGGGGAGGACCGATTCCATCGGTATTTCATCCGTGCCCTCCACTGTCGGCCGCCAACGACCGGACTTCCCGACGGAGAGGCACACCATGGCAAGAGGCGGCTTATACCGCGTGTTCACCGGACTGGCCCTCGTGGCCGGCATCTGGGCGTTGGTCTTGGGGCTGACCGCGTCGGTCGCCGTCGCCCGACCCGGACCCCTTCCTTCGCCGGGCGACGACCGGTCCGGCGTCTCCCGGTACTTCAGTGGCCCGCAGGGCATGGCCATTCCGACCGCGCCGTGTGATCCGGCCGGTCCATCGGCCACCGACGGCATCATGGCCGACCAGCTCAACCCGCAGCTGGACGCGAAGATGGCCGGCTATCTGAACGCGTACAAGATGTCCTGCGCGCGGATGGTCACGCAGGCGGTGAAGGACCGGGGGCTCAACCCGAGAGCCGCGGCGATCGCCATCGCCACGATCATCGTGGAGTCCAGCATGAACAACTACTCCCAGGCCGTCGACCACACCAGCGTCGGCCTGTTCCAGCAGCAGGACTGGTGGGGCACCCGCGAGCAGCGTCTCAACCCGGCCTACGCCACCAACGCCTTCCTCGACGCGATGGAACGGCTGTATCAGGGCGGCTCGTGGAACAACGCGCCGATCGGCGAGGTGTGCTGGCGTGTGCAGCAACCGCGAGAGGACCTGCGCCACCTGTACGGGATCGAGGCGGGCGACGCCACGCTGATCGCCAACGCGCTGTGGGCCGGTACGAGCGGCGGCCCCAAGCACCCCTACGCCTCCGGCCGGGTGGTGTCCGGGCGGTCCGCCGACGGACGCCTCGAGGCTTTCGCCGCCGGTGCCGACGGGGTGTACCACGCGTGGCAGACCGCGGTGAACGGCGCCTGGTCGCCGTGGCGGTTCGCGGGTGGTCCGCGCAACGCCCAGCTGGCGGTGGCGTCCAACGCGGACGGCCGGCTGGAGCTGTTCGCGCTGTCGGACAGCACGTTCGACCACATGTGGCAGACCGGGCCCAGTGCCGGGTGGTCCGCCTGGGAGAACTTCGGCACCGGTGGGTACCGGCTGGCGGCGGGCAACAACGCCGACGGCCGGATCGAGGTGTTCGCCTCGAACGCCGACGGTGTGTTCCACCGCTGGCAGACGGCGCCCAGCGGGGGTTGGGCAGGCTGGGAAGGCACCCGCGGCGGCCCGGCCAACGCGCGACTCGCCATGGAGAACGCGCCCGACGGGCGACTCGAGGTCTTCGCGCTGTCCGACTCGACGTTCGAGCACCTGTACCAGACCGGCGTCAACGGCGGGTGGTCCGCCTGGGAGAACTTCGGCACCGGAGGACGCGCCGTCACCGCCAGCCACAATCAGGACGGCAGGCTGGAGGTGTTCGCCTCCAACGCGGACGGCGTGTTCCACCGCTGGCAGACCGGCCCGACCTCGTGGTCGGCGTGGACCGGCACCGGCGGGATCCCCGACGCCGAGCTGGCCACGTCGCGGTCGGTCGACGGGCGGGTCGAGGTGTTCGCGATCAACGCCACCACCGCGAGCCATGCCTGGCAGACCGGCCCGAACGCGGAGTTCTCGCCGTGGGAGACCTTCGGCGGCGGCGGCACGTCGATCGGTGCGGGCAACAACGCCGATGGTCGCGTCGAGGTCTTCGGCACCAGCCGCGCCGGCGTCCATCACCGGTGGCAGACCGGCTTCGCCTCCTGGTCCGCATGGGCCTGGTTGAACGACTCGGGTCCCGCGATCACCTAGGGCCTGTCTTTCGGATCAGGCCGGATTAGGGAGCGGGGTCTGGTGCCGTGGATCGCAAGGCGGAGGAGGGAGCCACTGCGGAGCATTGGCGACCGACGACAACGCGGCGAGGCGCGGTGCCAGGCGTCGCGAGCCCGGCAAGATCCGGAAGACAGGCCCTAGCCGTCACGGCCCGGGGCGCTGTCTGGAAGGAGCGCTCCGGCAGCGCGCGCCCGCCGCCGTCCCGCCCGCCGCTGATGCGGTCTGCGGGACGACGGCGGGCGCTCGACGCCGGGGGTGTCGGGGGTGTCGGGGGTGTCGGGGGTTAGGAGGCGAAGGACCTCTCCAGCCGGGGGATCAGGTCCCGGAGGTCCTGTTCCCAGCAGCCGGCGTTGTGGCCGCCGTCGCACTGGGTGCCCCAGCCGGAGCCGTCGCCGTAGTTGACGTAGTAGTAGGGCATGCCGAGGGCGTCCATCTCGGCCTTGACGTTCTTGGCCGCACCCGAGACCCAGAACTCCATGTTGAGCGGTGAGCCGCCGCCGTCGCCCGTGTAGAGGGAGACCCCGACTCCGGCGAGCCGGTCCATGTGCTGGGACGGGTCGACCTCGTTCCACCGCCAGTCGACGTTGAACACGGGGTACGGCGAGCCGAACAGGGCGTCGCTGTCCACACCCGGCTTGTACGGGGATTCCTTGGGATCGCAATATCCGGAGGCCGAGGCGCACACCGCGCCCAACGCGTCGGTGACGGTGGCGACGACGGCCATCCGCAGGTCCATGGACCTGGCCGACAGGTCGATGTCTCCCGACAGGGACGCGGTCTGGCTGAAGAGGTCGGGGCGGACCTGGGCGTAGTGGAAGGCCCCGAACCCACCCATGGAGATGCCCGCGATGGCCCTGGCCTTCTTGGCGGCGATGGTCCGCAGGTTGGCGTCGATGAACGGAATCACCTGCTTGAGGTGGAAGTTCTCCCAGTTCTGGGCCCCCAGGGCCGTCTTCTGGTTGAGCCAGTTGGCATACCAGCTCCGGGCACCGCCGTCGGGGATGACGGTGATCATCTCGTTCGACATGCTCAGCGCCGGATAGTTCTGCTGGATCGGGTCGTCGGGTGACCCGTGCAGGAAGTACAGCACCGGGTAGCGCCGGCCCGGGTCGTCGTAGTAGCCGCTCGGCAGGATGATCTTGATGTGCTGCTCGCCCGCCACCTCGGGCGTGGTCACGGTGAGGTAAAAGTTGGTGGCACTTCCTGTCGCCGCGCCGACCTGGGTCAGACCGAAACCGTTCGCCATCGGCGGCGGCGCGGTACGTCCGTCGGCGGCCTGTACCGGACCCGCCGGCGCGACCACGGCCATGGCGGCGAGCATCCACGCCACCGCCAGTCGCCGCCAGCCTGTTCTCCGTATCACTGCGTCCCCCTTTGAGGTTGTCGGCATGCTCAGTCCAGAACCTTGATCCGCAAGTGCGGTGAAGCCGCTATCTGTTCCTCGGTGAATCGCCCGGTCACCCACTCGCCGGCCGAGAACAGCTTGGTCTGGTCGGCGTAGTGCGGCGAATTCGGGTCGGCCGACTGGGAGTAGGCCATGACGGAGAACGCCTGCGGCGGACCATCGGCGGTGAACCGGACCTGCTGGATGAAGCTGGATCCGAAGACGACGTCCAGTTCCCCGTCGACCTGGCCGGGAGTGATCACGTTCAGCACGCCGAGTTGGCCGAGCGAGCCGTGGATCGGGATCCGCTCACCACCGCGGGTGACCTTCTGGATGTCCGACAGGGGGGCGTTCAGTGGAATCCCGGCCTTGCGCAGCGCGAGCACGGCGCGGCCGAACGCGTCACGGACGGCGGAGCTGCCGGCGTCCAGCGAATTGGGCGTGTGCACCGGGTCCTTGGGGTCGAAGGGAACCCGCCAGGGCAGTTTCTCGACTCCCTGCCCATTGAGCAGGAAGGACCAGTAGTTCGCGAAGAGCCAGGATCCGCGGCTGTCCGCCGTGTAGTCGTGGCTCTTCCAGGCGGCGAGGATCGGGCATGCCTCGCTCACGTTGACCAGGTTGCCGTCCACCAGGATGAGCCCGAAGGGAAGGCCCTGACACATCGACACCGTGGCGTTGAGCGCCAGGTCGGCCGCCCTGCTGTTGTCGGCGAACAGCAACTTCCCCATGGTCTCCGGTGTGAAGCCCTTGCCGGGCAGGCCGTCGGTGCCGTTGATCCGCTTCTGCGCGGTCAGGACGAGTTCCTGGGTACGCAGCGAACGGGGCGCCGACATGTCGCCCATCACCCGGGGAAAGGTCAGCGGCTGCTCGGGGTTGGCCAGCCAGGCGCTGTCGTTGGCGTTGCCCACGAAGTCGGAGCGGATCAGGCGTGGCTGCTTCTGCGGGGCCAACAGGCCCGGCGCGACCGCGTTCGGGTCGTCGGGCCAGTCGCACGCGCTGCGCTTGCCGTCGAGGATGGAGATCGGCGGCACGTTCGGCAGCCGCAGTGACTGGTTGAACAGCAGCTGACCGGTCTGGGTGAGGCACGCGCGCGCGTGCTCATCGGTGATGTTCGGTGTGGCCTGGATGTCCGCGTACAGCGCGTTGCCCTTGCGGTCGGAGGCGACGGTGTTGAAGAAGGGGACGCCCTGCGTGGTCTCCAGGGTGTTCACCACGTCATGGACGTCCTTGGCCTGGTCGAGGCGGAACCAGGTGTTCAGCGCCCGCAGGTTGTCCATGTTCACGTCGCGTACCGCGTGCGCGCTGACCACCCAGGGCAGCGGGACGCCCTGCATCGAGGTGGTGACCGGGCCGTAACGGGTGGACCACAGCGTCCTGGTGACCTTGGAGAGGGAGCCGTCGGGCTTCCGCACCTCGACCTCGACCTTCTGGGAGGTCATCTGCTCCCAGACACCGTCCACCAGGTACGCGGTGGGGTTCAGCGGGTCCACTTGTACGTCGAACAGCCCGAACGGGGCCACCGTGGCGACCGTATGACTCCAGGCCACGTTTTCGTTGTGGCCGATGTTCACCGCGGGGAATCCCAGCAGGCTGGCCCCGGAGACGTTGACCCTGCCCGGGATCGTCAGCTGGCTCTGCCACATGCGGTTCTTGCCCTGCCACGGGAAGTGCGGGTTGGCCAGCAGCATGCTGGTGCCGCCCGACACGCCCTGCGAGCCGACCGCCAACGCGTTGCTGCCCATGCTCTGCCGGCGGCTCACCGCCATCGCGTCGCGGATCTTCGCCGCGGTCGTCGCCGCGGTCCTCGCCGGTGAGGACGCCGGCCGCGCGGCGGCCGGGGCGCCCGGGGGTGCGGCGTTCACCTGGCCGTCCAGCAGGGCGTCGGCGCTGCCCATGATGATCTCGGCATGCGCGTGCCGGTAGACGTCCAGCTCCGTGATGGGCCGCACCCAGGCCGCACCGCGGCAGGCGGGGTCGGAGAGGTCGTCCACGCCGGTCTCGGCCAGGTACCTGTTGTATCCCTGGACGTAGCCGCGGATGGCCTCTCTGACCTCCGGCTCCGGCCCGTCGGGGGCGGGCTTGCCGAGGAGCCGCTCCACCACCCGGTTGTCCTTGATCCGCTGGAAGTACAGGTCGCTGTTGAGGTTGGTGGTGGTGTTCTGGTTCTGGCCGGGACTCGCCTTGCCGTCGGGCCCCAGGTGGCGGGACCTCTGGGCGTTGACCATCAGATAGGTGTCGGCCAGGGTGCAGATGTTGTCCTTGGCCGCCGCGTATCCGTAGCCGGTTCCGAGCCCCTCCCAGCTCGAGGCGATGATGTGCGGGATTCCGTACTCGGTGTAGCGGATCGTCGGCTTGTCCGGTGCCGGTTGGGCGGCGGCCGTTCCCGTCACCGCCGTCCCGGTGGCCAGCGCCGTGCTCATCACCGCCACCGCGGCCGCGACCGCCATCGGCAGCCTCGCTCTGTGTCTCCTCCGTGCCATCGCCGTCCTTCCCCAGTCGTACGGGCCGTCGTCCGAACGCGGCCATGCTGAGGAGGACCGATGAAATCCCGATGACCAGCGGCAGCGGACGTCCAGGGCCCGTCCGGTCGACCGGACCGGACACTCCCTAGGTGTATTGACCCGCAGGGTTCTTTACGCGGCTGATGGGTGGGTGTCCGCCTAGTGCGGTGTGGCAGCGGTGGTGGTTGTAGGTGTGGAGGAAGTCTGCCAGGGCCGCTGTCCGCTCGTCGTTCGATCGATAGGGCCGCTGGTAGGCCCATTCGTCCAGGAGGGTGCGGTTGAAGCGTTCGACCTTGCCGTTCGTCTGTGGCCGGTAGGGGCGGATCTTCTTGTGAGCGATTCCGTCCGCGGTCAGGGTCTGGGTGAACAGCTTGGCCTTGTAGCAGGAGCCGTTGTCTGTCAGGACGCGTTCGACGGTGATGCCATGGGCGGCGAAGAACGCGTTCGCCCGCTGCCAGAAGGCGACGGCGGTGTGCCGGCGTTCGTCGGATAGGACTTCGCTGTAGGCCAGGCGGGAGTGGTCGTCGACGGCTGAGTGGATGTAGCTGTAGCCGATGACCGGCTTGCAGCTCTTGCGCTGGTCAGTGGTGGTGAGTTTGTTGTCCATCGCGGTGCGGCGGTCCATGACCTTGTGGCCGCCGCCGTCGGGGATGTTGCCGAGCTTTTTGATGTCGACGTGGACCAGCTCGCCCGGCCTGGAGCGTTCGTAGCGGCGGATCGGTTCGCCGGTGGGCCGGTCGAGCCAGGCCAGGCGGTTCAGGCCGTGACGGATCAGGATCCGGTGCACGGTCGAGGCCGGCAGGCCCAGGATCGGGCCGATCCGGGCCGGGCCGAGCTTCCGGCCGGTTCGCAAGTGGCAGACGTGCGCTTCGACCGAGGCGGGCGTCCGGTGCGGAGTGGTGCGGGGCCGGCTGGAACGGTCACGCAGCCCCGCATCGCCCTCGGCCCGCCAGCGGCGGACCCATTTGTGAGCCGTGGGACGGGATATCCCCATCTCCGCGGCCACATGCGCGACCGGCCGTCCGGCCAGGACCCGTTCTACCAGGATCCGCCTGCCGTGAACGGTCAGCCGGGCATTACGGTGGGACACGAAGACCTCCGTGTGTGGTGTGGAGCCTAGACACCTCCACCACACCGGAGGTCTTCGCCATGATCAAGACCCGGCCCTGTTAACAACGCTCGTGATCAATACACCTAGGTCGTGTCCGCAAAGTCCCGTCTGCCTGGCGGCGTCTGGCACGCACTCCCCCAGAGCTGCGCCTGGGGGTGCCCCCAGCCGCGTTGTCGTCAGTCGCCAATGCTCCGCAGTGGCTCCATCCTCCGCCTTGCGATCGCACGCACCAGACGCCGCCAGGCCCGCCCTTAAGGGCGGACGACGCTACTTTGCGGCCACTCCCTAGCCGACGTGCTCCCGCCTGTCAGTCCGTAACCTTCCGGGGTCCGCCGGGACCGCGCCGTTGCTAGCTTCCGTACCGCCGTTCGCACGGCCCCGACCGTCCCATCCCACTCACCCCGAGACCGCCAAGGGGAGGAGGACTCGTGCTTCCAGGACGTTCCCGACGCGCACTGACCTGGGTTCTCGCGGTGACAGCCGCCCTGCTGCTGCCGACACCGCTGTCCGCGACTCCGGCCGCGGCCGCCCGGACCGCTACCGCCCCGACCGCTGCCGTCGCCACCGCGGCCTGCCCGGCCGCCGGCATCGTGACCCAGCACTTCCACAGCAACCACAACGGTGTCGACATCGCCAACGCGGTCGGGACGCCGATCCACGCCGTGGGCGACGGTGAGGTGACCATCTCCGGGTACGAGGCCGGCTACGGCCAGTGGATCCGGGTCCTGCACCCCGACGGGAGGATCTCCGAGTACGGGCACATGTCCCGGCGGGACGTCTCCGTCGGCGACCGCGTCGTGGCCGGCCAGCAGATCGCGCTGATGGGCTCCGAGGGGCAGTCCACCGGCCCCCACCTCCATCTGCGGATCTGGGGGGACCGGTCCACCTCCTACGGTGTCGACCCCGAGCTCTACCTCGGGGAGCGCGGCGTGGTGCTGCCCTGCACCCCGGGCAGCGGTCCGCGGCCCGCACCGCTGGTGCATCCGGCGGAGTCCGGCCGGGTCGTGTCGGCGCGGTCGGCGGACGGGCGCCTGGAGGTGTTCGCCGCCGGAGCCGACGGCGTCCACCACGCCTGGCAGCGCGAGGTCAACGGGAACTGGTCGGAGTGGGAATCGCTCGGCGGACCCCGCAACGCCGAACTCGCTCTCGCGCCGAACGCCGACGGCCGCCTGGAACTGTTCGCCCTCAACGGGAGTACCTTCCAGCACCGCTGGCAGTCGAGCCCGTCCGGCGGCTGGTCGGGATGGGAGTCCTTCGGCACCGGCGGCCGGGACACCGCGGCCGGTGTCAACGCCGACGGCCGTATCGAGGTCTACGCGTCGGGCCCGGCCGGGCTCTTCCACCGGTACCAGGTCGCCCCGAACGGCGGCTGGTCGGAATGGGAGTCCGCGGGCGGCGGCCCCGCCGACAGCCGGGTGGAGATGGAGAAGGCACCCGACGGGCGCCTGGAGGTCTTCGCCCTCAACGGCACCACCTTCCAGCACCGGTACCAGACCACCCCCAGCGGCGGCTGGTCCTCCTGGACGGGATTCGGCGAAGGTGGCCACGACCTGACGGTCGACCACAACGCCGACGGCCGTCTCGAGGTCTTCGCCTCAGGACCGGTCGGCGTCTTCCACAGGTACCAGACCGGCCCCACCAGCTGGTCCGGGTGGGAACCCGTGGGCGGCCCCGCCGACTCGCAGCTCACCAGCGAACGAACCCCCGACGGCCGCGTCGAAGTCTTCGCCATGAACGGCACCACCGCCATGCACATCTGGCAGACCGCCGTGAACGCCCCCTTCGGCGACTGGGCGCCCTTCGGCACCGGCGGCACCGAGGTCACCGCCGCCACCAACGCCGACGGCCGCATCGAGGTCTTCGGTACCAGCCACGCCGGTACCTTCCACACCTGGCAGACCGGCTTCACCACCTGGTCCGACTGGACCTGGCTCAACAACTCCGCCGGCCCCGCCGTCGACTGACCCCTCCGAAGGAACTCATGCTTCCGATCAGCAGACGCAGCCTGTTGCGCGGAGCCGCCGGCGCCGGTGCCCTCCCGTTCCTGGGCGCCCTCCCGTTCCCTGGCGCCGGCCCGGCCGTCGCCGCGGCCTTTGAGGACGCCCCGCCCCCTCGCCGGGTCGGCGCGGGACCCTTCACGCACGTCTACGACCCGTCCACTTCGGCAGGTCCGCGCTATCTCAACGACCACACGCTGATCAAGGCTCAGGGCCGCTGGCACCTGTTCGGCATCGTCGGGAACAGCGCGCCGCGCGGGGAGTCCCCGGACAGCGCGGCGGAGGTGTCCTTCGCCCACGCCTCCGCGCCGAGCCCGAGCGGACCGTGGAGCAGCCACGCCGACGCGCTCACCGTCGACCCGTCCTACTTCGGTGAGGAACACCTGTGGGCGCCGCACGTCGTCGAGGCGGGCGGCAGGTTCTGGATGTTCTACGCCGCGGGTGGCGCGGGCGGCGCGGGCGGCGCAGGTGGCGCGGCGATCAACCTCGCCACGTCGACCGACCTGTTCACCTGGACCCGCGAACCGTCCGGCCCGCTGTTCCGGGGCCTCGCGGCACGTGACCCGATGGTGCTGCGGGTCGGCGGCGAGTGGGTCATGTACTACACCGAACTCTCCGGCCCGGGCGGCCACCACGTCGTCACCCACCGGCGTTCCGCCGATCTCCTGCACTGGAGCGAGCCGGGCGTCGCGTTCACCGACGCGAGCACGGACGCGACCGTCTCGGTCACCGAGTCCCCGTACGTCGTCGAACGAGACGGCTGGTACTACCTGTTCATCGGTCCGCGCAACGGCTACGAGGGCACCGACGTCCTCGCGTCGCGCGACCCCTTCCGTTTCGGGCTCGCCGGATACGCGGGGCACGTGCCCGGTCACGCCGTCGAAGTGGTCCGCGACGGGGAGAACTGGTACGCCAGTGCTGCGGGCTGGTTCCGGAACGGGCTGTACGTGGCGCCGCTGTCGTGGCCGGACACGCCACCGCCGTGGCAGAGCCCCGACAACCCGGTGGCGGGCCTCGACGTGGACGGCCGCCTGACGGTGTTCGCGCTCGACGCCGCCGACCGCGCGATGCTGCGCCGCGTCCAGCTCGACCCGCACACGGACGGCTGGTCGGAGTGGGAGCCCTTCGGCGGTCCGGCCGGTGCGGTTCCCGCGCTCGGACGCAACGCCGACGGCAGGCTCGAGGTGTTCTCGCTCGCCCCGGGAGGGGCCAACTTGCACCACCGGGTGCAGCGGTCGGACGGCGGCTGGTACGACTGGGAGGAGTTCGGCGGCCCGGCCGGTGCCGCCCCCGCCGTCGCCCGCGACGCCCACGGCCGGCTGGAGGTCTTCGCCCTGAGCCCCGGCGGCGCCTCCCTCGCGCGACGACGGCAGAGGTCGGCCGGGTCCCGGGCCTGGGACCCGTGGGAGCCCGGATTCGGCGGGGCGGCGGGCGCGCCACCGGTCGTCGCGGCGAACGCCGACGGCCGGCTGGAGGTGTTCTCCCTCGCCCCCGGCGGCTCGGGCATCGACCACCGCTGGCAGGAAGCCCCCGGCGGCCCCTGGACCGCGTCATGGCACCGGTTCGGTACCGCGGCCGGCGCCGCGCCCCGGGTGGCCCTGGACGGCAGCGGCCGGCTCACCGTCACCGCGATCGGCCCGTCGGGCGTGGGTACCTTCGCCCGGCGGCAGGCCGTGCCGAGCGGCGGCTGGGGCGAGTGGCTGCCGCTGTTCGGCTGGAGCGCCGCGGCCCCGGCGCTCGCCGTGAACGCCGACGGCCGGCTGGAGGCGTTCTCCCTGACGCCCGGCGGCGCCCGACTCGGTCACCGCTGGCAGGTCGCTCCCGGCGGGGACACGCATCCCGGCGGGGAGTTCGGCGAGCCCGGCGTCCGGCTCGCCGCCACACCCTCGGCGGCGCTCGACGCCACCGGGCGGCTGCACGTCTTCGCCGTCACCGTCGCGGGCCGGATGCGGACCCGCGTCCAGGCCCGGCCGAGCGGCGGGTGGCAGCCGTGGACGGCTTTCGGGGACCGCGCGGTCGCGCCCCTCGTGTCGGGCAGCCCCGCTCTCTGAAGTGCAGCGGGGTGTGCGGATCTCGCCATATGCACGGTGCTGTGGTGCTGCGCCGGCGCCGTGCTTCCCCCCAACCGAGGCCCCTGGCCCCGCCGTACGGTGACTTGCCCCAATCGGCGCCGCCCGGAACGAGGCCTCCACGGCCCCGGGCGGCCGGTTCCGGCGATGTGTCCGAAGTACGCCGGTGAACTCCCCTGAGAGATGAGTATCGTTCCGCTGGTCGGACAAACGACGCGGAACGGGGGAGCGGTGAGCGGCGTAGTGATCCATCTGCCGAGGAGAAGCGGTGGCGCCGACGGCGCCGAACCCCACGGTGACGCGGTGACGTTGCGGCTGGGCCCCGGCGAGGTCGCCCGCTTCGGCCGGGGCTCCACGACGATCCCCGTCGAGCTGCGTCTCGACGATCCGGCGATCTCCCGGCTCGCCGGGGAGATCCGCGTGACCGACGACCACTGGCAGCTGACCAACCACAGCACCACCCACAGCTATCTCGTGGAGAACCCGGAGGGCGCGGGCGAGTACCTGAGAGTTCAGCCGCGACGGGTCGGGGCGCCGATCCCGTTCGAGTTCTCGCGCGTCGTGCTGCCCACGCGCGGTGACCTCGCGGTCTCCTTCCAGGTGTTCGCTCCCGACCACGTCTACCTCGACCCGGAGGCCATGGGCGTTCCCTGGGGGAACACCACGGTCACCGCGTACTCCCTGGACGAGACGGCCACCTACTTCCTCGTCCTCGTGGCGCTCTGCGAACCCCGGCTGCGCGATCAGTCGCGTGTGGCAGTCCCCACGACTCCCCAGATCGTCGAGCGGCTCAGGGGGCACCTCACCTGTGGGGCGCTGACCGCGCGGGCGGTCAGCTCGCACATCGACTACCTCGCCGAGGAGAAGCTGCGCATCGGCGGCACGGCCGTCCACGAGCCCGGCAAGGGCGACCGCCGCAACGGCAAGCGGGAGGAGATCGTCGGGCTGGCGCTGCGGTTCGGGCTCGTACGGGAGGAGCATCTCGCGCTGCTGCCACCCCTGTCAGGGGTCGGCGGGCGGGAGCGGCAGTCCGCCCGATGAGACCGCGGCACGGCCTGGAAGACACCACGGAATGCGACCGTACGGACCTGCTCCCGCCCGGCTATCAGGTCGGGAACTGGGTGGTCACCCGGCTGATCGGTTCCGGGGGCTGGTCCACGGTGTACGCGGCGCGACCGGCCGGCGGACGCCCGGACGGAGCCGGCGGGACCGCTGCGTCTCCCGGCCCCACCGACGTCGCGCTCAAGATCATGCCGACCGCCGGGCTCGCGCCGCGCCAGGCGCGCAGGGTGGTGGAATCCGCCCGCCGCGAGGTCGAACTCGGGCGCAGGGCCGGGCATCCCCGGCTGATCGGCCTCCTGGAGTCGTTCGTTCTCACCGCACCCGACCGCCCCACTCTGGAGGGCGCGATCGTCCTGGTCATGGAACGTGCCGCCGGCAGTCTGCGGGAGCTGCTCGACGCGGGGGTGCCCGAGGCCGATCGCGGCCGGCTGATCGCGGGCATCTGCGAGGGGCTCGCCCATCTCCACCGGTCGGGCTGGGTCCACGCGGACCTCAAGCCGGAGAACGTCCTGCTGGGCGGGGACCGCTCCGTGAAGCTCTCGGACTTCGGCCTCGCCACCGAGCTGACGGGGACACACGGATACGCGCCTCCCATGGGCACCCTGGACTACTTCCCGCCCGAGCGCTGGCGGGCGCCCCTCGGCGAACTCGGCGTACGGGTCCGGCCGACCGCGGACATCTGGGCGCTGGGCATCGTCATCCACGAGGTGTTCGCCTCCGGCGGCTCACCGTTCGCCGGGGCCACACCCGTGGCGCGTGGTGCCGCGGTCCAGGAGTACGGCGAGGGGCGCGCGCCGCTGCGCATGGACCACGCCGTGCCGCCGTTCTGGCGCGCGCTGGCCGCCGACTGCCTCGCCCCGACCCACGAGGCCCGCGCCCCGCACACCGCCGAGAGCCTGCTCGCCCGCATCGTCGCCCACCAGGACACACCCGAGGCGGGGGCGGCCCGGCGGGGAGACCGGGCCCGCGCCGCCGTCCTGGCCACCGCGCTGTGCGGGATCGCCGGCGCGACCCTGTCGTCGGACGAGGCCCCGGTGGGCTCGGCCGCGCCGCCCGGCACGATCCGGGTGTACAACGCGGAGCGGGACTGCCGGGAGCGGGCCGATCGGCATCCGCGGTGCAGCCTGGGCTTGGCGATCGATCCCGCACGGCCCTACACCGCGGAGAACGTCGTACCGACCAGGGTCTGGCACGGCGACGTGCTCACAGCCGACTGCCAGGTGCCCGACGCGGAGCCCATCATCGACGAGGAGGACCAGCGGTCCACCCGCTGGTTCCGCGTCCGCCTCCCGTCCGGCTCCCAGCCCCCCACGGGCTGGCTCCCCGCCGTCCGCACCAAGGAACGTCCGGCGCTTCCGGAGTGTGACTAGGGGGTGTCTTGGCCGGGCCGGCGTTCGGCACCCTTGCGTTCGCGGTGGTTGGCGTCGAGCCGGTGGCCTGGCAGCCGCCCTCGGCGCATGCCCATGGCCGGTCGCCGTGCTGCGACGTGAAGGCGGTGGGAGGACTATCGGGTTCTGAAGCGGCGGAAGAGGTTGCGGGCCACGTACACGCCCGGTCCGCCGAAGCCGACGATGTCGACGCGTCCGTCACCGGTGATGTCGGCGACGAAGCGGGGGTGGTGGCCGACCCGCCAGGCGCCTGCGTCGTCGTCGTATCCGAAGCCGCGGCACACCAGCTGTGCCTGCCCGAACCGGCCGTCGCCGCAGTTGTGCGACACCCAGACCCCTTCGTCGCCGAAGCCGACGATATCCGGGTTGCCGTCGCCGGTGACGTCGGCGAGGTACCGGAGGTGCTTCTTGCTCGTCCACCCCTGGGCGAGCCCGAAGTCGTTCAGGACGAGCTCGGACGGCTCGAACGTGCCGTCGCCGCGCCCGCGTGCGACGACGACGCCCTGCGGGCCGAACCCGACGATGTCCACAGCTCCGCCGGCGGTGGTCCGGACCAGGTGGCGGGGGTGCTCCTTGACCGAGCTCCACCCCTGGTCGACCCCGAAGTCGTCGAGGATCCACAGTGGGTCGGCGAGCTTTCCCTCC
>NZ_JBEZAQ010000005.1:104753-330568 GCF_040646655.1 Streptomyces sp. NPDC045431 | reverse complement strand
CTCGTCCTGGAGTGAGATCCAGACGCCGTCGTCGTGGAAGCCGACGATGTCGGTGCGGCCGTCCCCGGTGGTGTCGGTGAGGAAGCGGGGATGTTTGTCGGCGATCCAGCCGCCCGCCGACTGCCCGTGGCCGAAGGCTTGGAGAGCCGGTTCGCCGGCGAGGGGTGCGTATTTCCCTTCCTCGTCCTGGAGTGAGATCCAGACGCCGTCGTCGTGGAAGCCGACGATGTCGGTGCGGCCGTCCCCGGTGGTGTCGGTGAGGAAGCGGGGATGTTCGTCGGCAACCCAGCCGCCCGCCGACTGCCCGTGCCCGAACGCCTTGATGACCGGCTCCGCACTCGCCGGGGCGAACCTCTCGCCCTCGTCCTGCAGGAACACCCGGACACCGTCGGTGGTGAGTGCGACGATGTCGGGCCTGCCGTCGCCCGTCGTGTCCACGAGAGTCCACACGTCCTTGGGACTCGGCGAGGGAACGGGTGGGTGCAGGACGCGCTCGTCGTCCTTGAACGTGCCGTCACCTTGGCTGGAGGCCTTGACCGTCCCCTTCGCGGGTTTGCACCCGACGATGTCCGCTCGGCCCGCTCCGGTGGTGTCGGCGAGGAACCGGTCACCGAGCCCGGCCCACCGGCCCGGTTGCCCGCCGGTTGAGCCGTCGGCGCCCACGCTCTTCCACGCGCCGGCGTCCTGGTCGCTGCCGAACCGCTTGAGGACCAGCAGCATGTCGCTGAAGGAGGGTGTCGCGTCGGGTGCCGGCCGCAGCGCGGCCGAGCGGGCCAGTCGCCAGGACTGGCGGCTGTTCCAGTGGCTCAGTGGCGCCCAGCGCAGCACGGGATCGCTGGTGCGCTCGGGTGTGGCCGGCACGAACCGCCAGTGCTGGCTTGCCGCGCTGTCGTCGTACTCGCGCAGGACGACCCGGATCTCGTCCGCAGCGGGATCGGCGAGGTCGAGAACGGCACCGTCGGTGGCGTCTTCGATGAAGAAGAGACCCGCTCCGTCCTCGACGGGGACGACGCGCCACTGCTGGGCCTTCCTGCCGGCGGCGGCGTCCCACTGGCGGATGCCGCGGTCTGCGGCCGCGGGGTTGTCGAGGACCTTGCCGCCGCCCGCGTTGCGGATCACATAGCGCTGCTCGTCCTGTACGTTTCCGGCTTGCACGGGGGTGAGCTGCCACTGCTCCGGGCTCGGGCCACCGTCAGGGAAGTCGCGCACGACCAGTGCCCCGTCCGTTCCCGGCGTGGACCTGGCGCCGAGGATCTTCCCCGTGGCCGCGTTGACGATCTCCAGTTTCAGTTCTTGCGTGGGCACGGGCATCGTGGTGCCTCTTCCAGGCGGTACGGGCGTGGGATCGGGACAGGTGTGACGGGGCGGCGGCCGCGGGTCACGTGAAGACGTGGTGGTAGGGGACGCTCCACTCGTTGGCCAGTCGCGGGTAGAACGTGTTGATGACCGTCCCGGTGAAGTCCCCGCCCCAGTTGTAGGTCACGCGCACCTCGCTGTCGGCCGCCACCGCGTGGTCCTTGAACCCGAGGATGGTGTCCGGGTGGGTGATCGGCACGAAGGTGATCCCGCCCCACGGCGTCACCGTGACGACCCACAGCTGAGTGTCCTCCGGCGCGCCGTTCTTCCCGCGCCACAGGTCGCCGACCTTGTCGGGCAGGCCCACCTGGACGACGTCGGCCGTGGTGCCCTTGGGGGCGTCCTGGTGGACGGTGATGCGCCGGCGCTGCGGCTTGGGTACGCCGTCGTCGCCACGCCCGGCATCGGCCTGGCCGGCGACGGGGGGCTTGGGCGGCACCTGGCCCGCGGCGCTCTCGATGAAGTACAGCGGCCGCTGCCCGAAGAAGCCGGCGGGGGTGATGTACCAGAGGTGGCCCTGCGCCTCTTTGGTGGCCGGGTCGAGCGCGGTGGACAGTTTGACCCCCTTGTCGTGGATGCTGTCCTTCAGCTCGACGGGACGCAGGAAGCCGCCGTTGAAGGCGTGGACGAGCATCACCGGCCGGTTCTCGACCAGCGCGGCCACGATCGCGTTGTCGTAGCTGTTCACCGCCACCGGGCCGCCGACCACCAGATTCGACATCGCCGTGCGTTCTTGGGTGTACATCCGGAACCTCACCTCTTGTTGAAGTGGAGAACAGTAAGCCAGCCGCAGTGCCGTGCTTGCCACGTGCCATTACCGCAGCATTTGGCCGCCCTGCATCCGCATAATTCGGGGGTTTAATGGACGGCTGAATCAAAAACCCCATCCACCGCATCAAGCGCGGATGCAACATGCATGTGCAGGACTTTTTCGAAGCCATCGATCGAGTGACCGGCAGCGCTTCAACTTACCGTTCTTCTAAGGGAGTTGGGAGAGACCAGGGAACACTTTTCACTCGATTGGGCGTGATGCATGAAGGTGCCTTCCCAGGAAATGGCAACCCTGATAGCTTCGAATTTCGGAAAGCGCGCGGACGCCTGTTCCATTTCATTGAGCGCGTTTCGGACAGATCAGTCGAGGACGGGGAATGCCTTCCACTGCGTACAACCTGGAACGGTTCAAGCGCCATCCGCTGACGAAGAAGAACCTGCGGGAACTCGGCATCGACCTGCCGTCCCTCCTGAACCACCCCAACCTGGTCTACACCGACAACAACGGCGTGCAGCACAGGCCCGTCGGCATCTCCATCAACAAGTTGAGCCACGGCACTTTCGCCGGCTCCGCGTTCGATCGGGGTTGGCTTGCCTACATGAATCTCGGGGAACCGCTGATCGAGGAGCGGGGCGACATCACTCCGCCCGCGCCCGACACCTTCTCCTCACGCGCCTACGTCAACCGCAGCGCGACACATGAGATGACCTTCACCGACTCGGTCGAATTCACCGTGTCGAACGGGGTGACGTGGTCGCTCCACGGGGATGCCAAGCTGACCTTCGGCGGCACCATCGGGGCTCAGCTGCAACTGCAGCTGCAGAACCAGCTCAAGATGGATCTGCAGGCGCAGTTCGGGACGCAGTTGCGCAACGACATGGCGAACAAGAACGCCAACACGGTGACCAACAAGAACAGCAAGGACAGCGTCGGAGTCGACAACGCCAACGCCACCGAAACGGCCACGACGAACTCGACGGGCAACTCGGCGTCGAACTCGATGACGAACTCGGTGGCGTTCACGACCCAGGGCAGCGCCACCGGCAGCGCTTCGCTCAACGCGCAGCTGGCGCTGGGCCTCGCGGCCACCGTCGGCGGCTCCCTGACGACGAGCTGGGTCTCGAAATCGCAGATCTCCGGCAAGGTCCCGGTGGACTCCCGGGTGGAAACCATCGCCACGCAGCGGCGTGCCCACAGGCATTTCGAGTACGAGATCCCGGTGACCTTCGCCGGGTTCCTTGCGGTGGAGTACGCCGTGCCGGTTCCGGTCCTGTCTCCCCCGCAAGCAGGAAGCCCCGGCCTCGCCCAGGTAGTCGCCCGCGACATCGCCGACATCAACCTGGCCGGCGGTGGATACCGCATGAAGGGGCGGATGGAGGTCGTCTCCTCCCTGGACGTCCACCACACGATGTTCCAAGCCGAAGCCCTGACCTTCAACCCGCGAGCTTTGCACAAGGGGCCTTGACCGGGCGGCAGCACCGCCACGACGACGACCAGGGGTGATGACCATGGTGTTCGACAACATTTTCGGTTTCGCGAAGAACAGTGCGGGGCTCTTCTCGGTGAAGCCCGGCGAAGCCGATGCGCAGTCCGATGCGGACGTCGACTTCGAGGACGCCGAGGAGGGCGCATACGACGACAAGAGCACAAGCCTGTTCGTCCATTCGGTCCACGGGGCTTCCTCCCGGGCGAAAGTCGTACAGGAGCAGTCGCCCGAAGCGCGGGTCATCATGGGCATCCTCGGCTCCTTCATCCAGACCACCCGGGACTCGGCCCACACCCAGAGCCAGTCGGCCCATGCCGGCTCGGTCTCCGAAACGGCGTCCGCCGGCATGGCGAAGGCGAAGGAGACGGTGAAGAAGGAGGACGGCCTGCAAAAGAACGAGGACCTCCAGGAGAAGCCGGACAAGGCGGCATACACCAAGGCCCCCAAGGCCCCGGAGGCGCCCAAGGCCGCGGAGCCCCCCAAGCCGCCCCAGGCGGCCGCCGAGACCCCGCAGAAGCTGGGAAAAACCACGACGACCGAGACGACCACCGAGGAACCATCCGGTTCCCAGTAGCGCCCAAGGCCTGAGGGGGCAGGGGCGCGAACACCCCTGCCCCCTCGTGCGTCATACCGGGAGCAGCTGCCACTGACGGTCCCGGGGTTCGCCCTCCGCCTCGTACTGCTTGATCACCGTGCGGGCGTTGGTGTCGACCCGCAGCAGCAGACCACTGTTCCGGTTCGCGATCTCGAACACCCGCGGAGAATCGGTCACCGGTCCCACCGGGATCAGCCGCCACTGCTGGTGGTGCGCGTCAACACCCTCGTAGGCACGCTGCGCGACCACCGCCCCCTCGGTCTCCTGCGCTCCGACGACCTCCAGGACCTTGCCGCTGCGCACGTTCTCGATCCGGTACAGGACCTCGCCGTCGTCCTGGCCCGCCGCCACCAGCCGCCACCGCTGGTGATCCCTGGGGACGGTGAGAGTCTGGTGAACCTCGGCGCCGTCCTTGGTCGACTCGCGCACGACCGCCATCCGCAACCTGCTGCGCACATTGGCCCAGGAGACCACCGCGCCCGAATCGGGCAACCCGGCCAACTTCACCGACGCGACCTTCCGTACCCGGTTGTTGGCGTGGTCGGCGATGTAGAGGGTGTCGACGCAGTCCACGGCGAGCCCGTGCGGGGACTTCAGCTTGGCCGAAGCGGCCGACTCGCCGTCACCACCGTAGGTCGCGGTGCCTGTGCCGGCGACGGTGCTGATCTTTCCGTCGGCCGCGACCTTTCGCACCCGGTGATTGTCGCGGTCGGCGATGTAGAGGTCGCCCGCGCTGTCCACCACCATCGCCATGGGGGTGCTCAACGGGGCCGAGACGGCCTGGACGCCGTCACCGCCGAAGGCCGCGGCGCCCGTGCCGGCGACCGTTCTGATCTTCCCGTCGGCCTTCGTGACCTTCCGCACCCGCTGGTTGCCGTAGTCGGCGATGTAGAGGTTGCCCGCGCTGTCCACCGTCACGGCGGTGGGGTTCTTCAGCTGGGCGGCGGTGGCGAGGGTGCCGTCAGGGGCCAACCCCGGGGAGCCCGTCCCGGCGACCGTGCTGATCTTCCCGTCGGCTGTCACCTTCCTGATCCGGTGGTTGCCGTAGTCGGCGATGTAGACGTCGCCTGCGCTGTCCACCGCGACATCCAGAGGTGTGTGCAGATGGGTGGCGGTGGCCAAGGCGCCGTCACCGCCATGGGCCCCGGTACCCGTCCCGGCGAACGTACGGATCTTTCCGTCGGCCATCGTGATCTTCCGGATCCGGTGGTTGCCGCAGTCGGTGATGTAGAGATCGCCCGCGCTGTCCAAGGCGATCCCGCGCGGATTCTGCAGCGCTGCCGAGAGGGCGGAGACACCCTCTGCCCCACGTCCCGGGCTCCCCGTTCCCGCGACCGTACTGATCTTCCCGTCAGTCGTGACCTTTCGGACCCGATGGCCGGCGTACTCGGAGATGTAGAGGGTCCCCTCGCGGTCCACCACGACCCCGTACGGATTGTTCAGCTCAGCCGAAACGGCCAGCTCCTTATCCCCTTTGGGCGCCCCTGGGTTACCCGTCCCCGCCACCGTGCTGATCAGGCGAGCGGAGTGCTCGCCATCCGCAGCTCCCGCGTGTGCAGCGTTCATCTTCGTCCCTTCACCGTTCACCCGACCGCCGACCTGATGGTGACGCCGAGAGCGGACGAACAGAACGAGAAGCAGGACGCCGGATCTCACCACTGTCTGGAAACGGAGCGTTTGCCCATCTGCGGCTTTGGGGCGCCTCCTGCGCGAGGCGACCCACTCGTCGACACGCGACCGAAAGGTCAGCCACCCTCATGAGGGAACAACAGGTGCGAGGTTGACGAAGAAGGGCTCGACTGTCGCTGTCGCTGTCGCCTGTTGCGGCATGCGGCGGTTCCGACCTCCGGCCTCCCGTGGCCCTGGCCGCGGCCCGGGTGAGTCCGTTGTGAGCCTGGCTCGATGCCCGGGCGCTGCTCACCGGAGATCACCCTCGGTTACTATGCTCACTTCATGCCGGCGGCCGGCAGTAAGGGGCGCGAGTCGTCGACGGTCTGCCGGGGAGCGGGGTGACCGGCCCGTCGGCCGAAACTCCCCGGATTCTCCCCGCGCCGTCGACCGGTGGTTCCTGCCCCTACGCCCCCGAGAAGTCGTCCGCGGATCGCAAGGCTGAAAAGATTGGTGGCCTGGGAAAGTGCTGGAAGAGGTCGTCGCGACCCGCTATATCACGCCCTTGCGTGAGGGCGGCTCGCTCCCCGGGATCGTCGAGGCCGACGATCTCGGTACGTACGTCATGAAGTTCACCGGCGCCGGGCAGGGCCGCAAGACCCTGGTCGCCGAGGTCGTGTGCGGGCAGCTGGCCCGGCGGCTCGGGCTGCGGGTGCCGGAGTTGGTCGCCATTCAGCTGGACCCGGTCATCGGACTCGCCGAGCCCGACCAGGAGGTGCAGGAGCTGCTCAAGGCGAGCGGCGGGCTGAACCTGGGCATGGACTACCTGCCGGGCTCCATCGGGTTCGACCCGCTCGCCTACGCGATGGACCCGGTGGAGGCGGGCCGGGTCGTCTGGTTCGACGCGCTGGTCAACAACGTCGACCGCTCCTGGCGCAACCCCAACATGCTCGTCTGGCACGGCGAACCCTGGCTCATCGACCACGGCGCCACCATGATCTGGCACCACAACTGGCCGGGCGCAGCAGCCTCCGCCGCGAAGCCGTACGACGCCTCCGACCACGTCCTGGCCACGTTCGGCCCGGACGTGGCCACCGCGGCGGCCGAGTTGGCGCCGCTCGTCACCGAGGAGCTGCTGACCGAGGTCGCCGCCGACGTACCCGACGAATGGCTCGTGGACGAGCCGGGGTTCGCGACCACCGACGCGCTGCGCCGCGCCTATGTGGAGACGCTCCTGTCGCGCGCCGCGACCATCCACGAACGGATCACCATCGGGGAGCGGACCGAACCGGGACCCTCGCGGGCCCCCGGCTGGCTCGCCGAACGGCTGGCACCCCCCTCCAAGCAGGACCGTACGAAGGACAGCACCACGTGACCGACCGGGACGTCTTCGAGTACGCGCTGCTGCGCGTCGTACCGCGCGTCGAGCGCGGCGAGTGCTTCAACGCGGGCGTGGTGGTCTACTGCCGCGCCAAGTCCTTCGTGTGCGCCCGTACGCACCTCGACGAGGCCAAGCTGACGGCCCTGGATCCGCACGCCGACGTGGTGGGCGTACGGGCCGCCCTGCGCGCCGTGGAGGGCGTCTGTCAGGGCGGCGAGCATGCGGGGCAGGCGGCGGGCGACGACGCCGGACGGCGCTTCAGGTGGCTGATCGCGCCGCGCTCCACGGTGGTCCAACCCGGCCCCGTGCACACCGGTCTGACCACCGATCCGGAAGCGGAGGCCGAGCGGCTGCTCGACCTGCTGGTGCGCTGAGAGCCCGGTCGGGCGCACGCCACGTGACCGGGGGCACCCGGTGGGCCGTTGACACCGGGTGCCAGGGCTTCTAGCGTCTCGTCTGCTGAAGGTACTAAGCGGTCGCTCACCGACATGGACGTGTCAGGGGGCGGGCGGCCGCATCCCAGGGATCCAAGGGCGAGGAGAACCAGCATGTCCACCACCGAGCAGCGCGTAGCCGTCGTCACCGGGGCCGCGCGGGGCATTGGCGCCGCCACCGCCGTCCGGCTGGCCGCCGAGGGCCGCGCCGTCGCCGTACTGGACCTCGACGAGGCCGCGTGCAAGGACACCGTCGAGAAGATCACCGCGGCGGGCGGCAAGGCCATCGCCGTCGGGTGCGACGTCTCCGACAGCGCCCAGGTGGAGGCGGCCGTCGCGCGCGTCGCCGAGGAGCTCGGGGCGCCGACGATCCTCGTCAACAACGCGGGCGTGCTCCGCGACAACCTGCTCTTCAAGATGAGCGAGTCCGACTGGGACACGGTCGTGAACGTGCACCTGAAGGGTGCGTTCCTGATGGCCAAGGCGTGCCAGAAGCACATGGTCGACGCCGGCTTCGGCCGCATCGTCAGCCTCTCCTCGTCCTCCGCGCTCGGCAACCGCGGCCAGGCCAACTACGCCGCCGTCAAGGCGGGGCTGCAGGGCTTCACCAAGACCCTCGCCAAGGAGCTCGGCAAGTTCGGCATCACCGCCAACGCCGTGGCGCCCGGCTTCATCGTCACCGAGATGACCGCGCAGACCGCCGCCCGCGTGGGCATGGGCTTCGAGGACTTCCAGGCCGCCGCGGCCACCCAGATCCCGGTGCAGCGGGTCGGCAAGCCCGAGGACGTCGCGAATGCGATCGCCTTCTTCACGGGCGACGACGCCGGCTTCGTCTCCGGCCAGGTCCTGTACGTGGCCGGCGGCCCGCTCAACTGAGGAGGGTCACGGACATGACCGCATCACAGGAACTGCCCGAGCCGTCCGGAAAGGTCGCGCTCGTCACGGGCGCCAGCCGCGGTATCGGATACGGCGTCGCGGAGGCGCTCGTCGCCCGCGGCGACCGCGTGTGCATCACCGGGCGCGGCGAGGAGGCGCTCAAGGAGGCCGTCGAGCGGCTGGGCGCCGACCGGGTGATCGCCGTCGCCGGCAAGGCCCACGACGAGGCGCACCAGGCGCTCGCGGTGGAGCGCACGATGGAGGCCTTCGGCCGCGTCGACTTCCTGATCAACAACGCCGGTACGAACCCGGTCTTCGGCCCGATGGCCGAGCTCGACCTGAACGTGGTCCGCAAGGTCTACGAGACCAATGTGATCTCCGCGCTCGGCTTCGCGCAGCAGACCTGGAAGGCATGGCAGAAGGACCACGGCGGTGCGATCGTGAACATCGCCTCCATCGCCGGTCTCACCGCCTCGCCTTTCGTCGGGGCGTACGGCATGAGCAAGGCGGCCATGGTCAATCTGACCCTGCAGCTCGCCCATGAATTCGCTCCGGTCGTCCGGGTCAATGCGATCGCCCCCGCGGTCGTGAAGACGAAATTCGCCACCGCCCTCTACGAGGGTCGGGAGGAGGAGGTCACGGCCGGTTATCCGCTCGGGCGGCTCGGCGTCCCGGCGGATATCGGGGGTGCCGCCGCATTCCTCACCTCCGGCCAGTCGGACTGGATCACCGGCCAGACGCTCGTCGTCGACGGGGGAATTTTCCTGAATGCCGGAGTCGGCTGAGTCGGATTGTTCCCGATTGACTGTTGCCAGCCAAGCGCCCCGCCGGGCCTGCGCATTGCCCGGGCGGGGCGCTGCGGTATGGTCGGCCGACCCATGGCTGAACGAGGAGCGTGCACGTGTTCAACCGGACCAGCCTGCAGGCCGCTGCAGCCCTTGCGTCCATATCTCTGCTGGCGGGCTGTAGCCTCTTCTCCGATGGCGAGACCGACGGGCAGAACAAGATCGTTGTCGGTACGACGAGCGCCCCCACCACGCTCGATCCCGCAGCCGCTTGGGACAATTCATGGGAGTTGTACCGGAATGTCTTCCAGACGCTGCTGAGTTTCCCCACCGGCAGCACGACTCCGCAGCCCGACGCCGCCGAGTGCAAGTTCACCGACGCGTCCAGCAAGGTCTTCCAGTGTGACCTCAAGGACGGGTTGACGTTCTCCGACGGTGGCAAGCTCGACGCGCAGGCCGTGAAGCATTCGATCGACCGTATCCGGACGATCAACGTGAAGGGTGGCCCCAGCGGCCTTCTCGGCTCGCTCGACCGCGTCGCGACGAACGGCGACTCCACCGTCGTCTTCCACCTGAAGGAACCGGACGCGACGTTCCCGTTCATCCTCGCCACCCCTGCGATGTCGATCGTCGACCCGGAGGAATACCCCGCGGACAGGCTCCGCGAGGACGGCAAGCTGACCGGTTCGGGCCCGTATGTCCTCGACTCCTACCAAGAGCGCGTCAAGGCGGAGTTGTCGAAGAACCCGAACTACAAGGGCTTCGCCAACCGTAAGAACGATGGCGTCACCATCCGCTACTTCGCGGAATCGGAGGCGATGGTCGACGCGCTGAAGAAGAAGGAGATCGACGCCACGTACCGCGGTCTGACCGCGGAGGAGGTCGTCGACCTGCGGGAGAGGAAGCCCGCCAACGAGGGCCTCCAACTGGTCGAGGCGACCGGCGCCGACATCCGCTACCTCGTCTTCAACGCCGAAGACGCCTCCGTCTCCAAGCCCGCGGTACGGCAGGCCATCGCCCAGGTCGTCGACCGCGAGGCGCTGGTCGGCAAGGTCTACCAGGGCACCGCCGAGCCGCTGTACTCCATGGTCCCGAAGGGCATCGCCGGGCACACCACCGAGTTCTTCGACCGGTTCGGCGAGCCGGACGTCGACAAGGCGGAGGAGATCCTCCGCGACGCGAACATCGACGCACCGGTGGAGCTGACCTTCTGGTTCATCACCGACCGCTATGGCTCCGCCACCGCTCTGGAGTTCGCGGAGCTCAAGCGGCAGCTCGAGGCGTCGGGCCTCTTCAAGATCACGCTGAAGAGCAAGGCGTGGAAGGAGTTCCAGGCGGGCTACCAGAAGGGGCAGTACCCGGTCTTCGGCCGCGGTTGGTCCCCGGACTTCCCGGACCCGGACAACTTCGTCGCGCCCTTCGTCGGCAAGGACAACGTCCACTCCACGCCGTACGAGCGCCCCGAGATCACCGAGCAGCTGCTGCTGTCGCGCCGCGAGAGCGACCGTGCGGCGGTCTCCAAGCAGTTCGAGAAGGCGCAGGAGATCCTCGCCGAGGACGTGCGCCTGCTGCCGCTGTGGCAGGGCAAGCTGTACGTGGCGGCGACGGAGGAGATCGCGGGCGGCGAGCGGGCCCTCGACCCGCAGACCGTCATGCAGATGTGGGAGCTGGAGCGGAAGGCCAGCTGGTAGGCGAAGGCCGGCCGGCAGGCGAAGGCCGGCCGGCGGGTGAAGGCCGGTGGGGGAGAGCCGGTGGGAGGCGGAGGGCCGGTTGTCAGTGGTGGCCGGTAGTTTCTGTCACGTAAGACGATCACACACCGGAGGTTGTTGACGTGACCGACACCTACACGCTGCCCGAGTCCTGGCGCGGCGTCCTCGGCGACGAGCTGGAGAAGCCGTATTTCAAGCTGCTCGCCGAGTTCGTCGAGGAGGAGCGGGCCAAGGGGCCGGTCCATCCGCCGCACGACCAGGTGTTCGCCGCCCTCGAGGCCACCCCGTACGACCAGGTCAAGGTCCTCGTCCTGGGCCAGGACCCGTACCACGGGGAGGGGCAGGGGCACGGGCTGTGCTTCTCCGTGCGGCCCGGCGTCAAGACCCCGCCCTCCCTGCGCAACATCTTCAAGGAGATGCACGAGGAGCTCGGCCACCCGGTGCCGGACAACGGCTACCTCATGCCGTGGGCCCGGCAGGGCGTCCTGCTGCTCAACGCCGTCCTGACGGTGCGGGGCGGCGAGGCCAACTCCCACAAGGGCAAGGGCTGGGAGAAGTTCACGGACGCGGTGATCAGCGCCGTCGCCTCCCGGCCCGACCCGGCCGTCTTCGTCCTGTGGGGCAACTACGCCCAGAAGAAGCTGCCGCTGATCGACGAGACGCGGCACGTGGTCATCAAGGGCGCCCACCCCTCGCCGCTCTCCGCGAAGAAGTTCTTCGGCTCGCGTCCGTTCACGCAGATCGACGAGGCGGTCAAGGCGCAGGGCCACGACCCGATCGACTGGCGCCTCCCGAACCTGGGCGGCTGAGGCGCTGCCGTCGGCACGATGCGTGCGGTGGTCCGGGGCCTGCGGGCCCCGCTTCCCGGGCTCGCCGGACGCCCGCCGCTAGCGTCGGTGGCAGGACCGACGAGCGGAGGCCGCAGTGCGTGAGCAGCAGGAGCAGGGGGAGGCGGCGCCGGACGACGCCGTCATGACCAGGATCGGGCAGGCGACGATGCTGCTCCACGGCGGGGACCGCGAGGAGGCCCGCAACCGCCTCGCCGCGCTGTGGGAGCAGATCGGCGCGGACGGCGACCCCCTCCAGCGCTGCACGCTCGCGCACTGCCTGGCCGACGCCCAGGACGACCCCGACGACGAGCTGGCCTGGGACCTGCGGGCGCTCAGTGCGGCCGAGGGCGAGGTCACGATCGAGGGCGGGGCCGAGATCCGGGGCGGCGCGGACGCCGAGCCGGCCGCCCGCCCCGCCGCTGCGGCGCTGCGGGCGCTGTACCCCTCGCTCCACCTCAACCTCGCCGCCGACTACCTGAAGCTGCACCGTCCGGACGCGGCCCGGGCCCATCTCGACCGCGCTCGCGCGGCTTCGGAGGCGCTGGACGCCGGCGGGTACGGCAGCGGCGTCCGCGCGGCCATCGAGCGGCTGGACCGGCGGCTGCGCGGACACTGAGGCACGCGGACACTGAGCGCGCGGCCACTGAGGCACGCGGACACGGAGCGCGCACCCGCGCCCGCACCCCACGCGTCGGGGGTGCTCCCCGGCGCCCGGCGGTCAGTGACCGTAGGCCTCCCGGCAGGCGCGGGCTTCCTGGCTGCTGCGCTGCCAGCCGCCGTAGTCCTCGCCGAGGGCGCAGACGTCCGGCACGTGGACGGGCAGGGAGGGCCGGACCGGGGTCCGGAGCTTGGGGAGTCGCGCGCGCAGCTCGTCCGCGTCCGGGACGCCCGGTGCGCGCGGCGTGCGGCGCGGCGGACGGTCGTCGCGGTGCGCGCCGCCGGACCCCGCGCCCCCGCCCGAGCCTGCGCCGCCGGCCTTCCGCCGGTCCTGCGCGGCGGACGGGGGCCGCGTCGGAGCGGCCGGCGGTGAGGGCAGCGCGGCCTCCAGCGCTTCGCGCGCCGGGCCCTCGACGATCTGCGGCGCCGCGCCCCGCGACGCCGGGTGGCTCGCCTCCGGCGCGGCCGGCGCGGAACCGGGGTGCGGCTCGACCGCCACGCAGCCGGAGACGGCGGCCATCGCCACGGCGGCCAGGATCTTCGCGGTGGTTCTCGTTCGTTGCACGCCGTAACTCTGGTGGTTCCGGGGCCCGTTCGGGACGGCTACGCGCGGTTGTTGATCCGCACGGGTGACAGCCCGCCGCGCGGGCGACGCGCTCAGTCGCCGGTCGCGCCGTCGACGCGCTCGCGCAGCAGGTCGGCGTGGCCGTTGTGGCGCGCGTACTCCTCGATCATGTGCGTGTAGATCCAGCGCAGGTTGAAGGGCTCCCCACTGCGGCGGTCCGGGCGCACGGCCACATCGTCGAGACCGTGCTCGGCGGCGATGTCGCGGGCCCGCGCGATCTCCGCCTGCCAGGTCGCGTACGCCTCCTCCCAGGTGTCGTCCTCGGAGGCGTGGAAGTCCCGGTCGCGGTCTTCCTCGGTGTAGTAGATCGGTCCGGCGTCCTCGCCGATCAGGATCCGGCGGAACCAGGCGCGTTCGACCTCGGCCATGTGCCGTACGAGCCCGAGGAGGGACAGGTCGGACGGCGGGACGGACCGCTCCCGCACCTGCTTGTCGTCCAGGCCCTGGCACTTCTTCGCCAGGGTCGCCCGGTGGTACTCCAGCCAGCCCTCCAGCATCTCGCGTTCGCCGGCGAGTCCTGAGGGCCCGAGGCGCGGGTCCCGTGCGGGTTGTTCGGTTGTCGTCATGTCCGGCATCCTCGCCGACCTCGGGCCGCGTAGCGAGCGGTTATCGGTCGATCATGCCGTGCAGCAACTCCGCGAAGCCGTTCCGCAGTTCCTCCCGGCCGGGCACGGCGGAGTGGTACGCGCCCACGGCGCAGGAGAACATCAGCCCCTCGCACCACGCCACCAGCGACAGGGCGTGACGCTCGGGTTCGGTGGACCCGACCGCCCGCATCAGCGCGGTCAGCGGCTCCCGGAACCGTCGGCCGGTCTCGTCGTAGAAGGCCCGCAGCTCGGGCCGCCGGGTCGCCTCCAGGGCGAGCTCGTAGCGGGCGACGAGGAGGTCGCCATGGTCGGTGAGGTAGCGGTGCAGCGCCAGGGCGAGCACGTCGAGCAGGGCGCCGAGCGCGTCGGCACCCCCCTGCCCGAGCGCGTCGGCACCGCTCTGGTCCCGTGCGGTGAGCGCGTCGGCACCCCCCACCGCGCCGAGCGCGTCGGCGCCGCCCTGGCCCCGCGCGCCGAGCGCGTCGACACCTCCCGCCGCGCCGAGCTCCTCCGGGCCGATCACCTGCGCCTCGCGGTCCGCCAGCCGCCGAACCGCCGCCTCCAGCAGGGCCTGTCGCGTACGAGCGTGGTTGGACGTCGAGCCTTGCGGCAGGCCCGCGCGCTCGTCCACCGCGCGGTGGGTCAGGCCGCGCATGCCCCGTTCGGCGAGGAGGGCGAGGGCGGCGTCGGCGATCAGTTCGGCACGTGCGGTCATACGGACAACCTACCGTCTCCACTACACCTGTAGTACGGTTCGTCGTGTGGCACTACAGGTGTAGTGCCGCTCGCCCGGACCACCGGAGGAGCCATGGACACCCACCCGCCCAGCACGCCCCACGCCGTCGTCATCGGCAGCGGCATCGGCGGGCTCACCGCCGCCGTCGCCCTGCACCGGCGCGGCTGGCGCGTCACCGTCCTGGAACGCGCCGCCTCGCTGAGGCCCGTCGGCGCCGCCATCAGCCTGGCCCCGAACTCCCTGCGGGCCCTCGACACCCTCGTCCTCGGTGACGACGTCCGGGCCCTGGCCGCCTGGCAGGGCGACGGCGGTCTGCGCACCGCGCGCGGCCGCTGGCTCGCCCGTACGAACGCCCGGGCCGCCGCGGAGCGCTTCGGCGGGCCGCTCGTGGTACTGCCCCGGGCCACGCTCGTCGACCTGCTCGCCTCCCGCCTGCCCGACGGCACGGTGCGCTGTGCCGCTCCCGCGACGCTCGCCGAGCCGGGCGGCACCGCGGACCGCCGCCCCGCCGTCGTCACCACCCCGCACGGCGACCTCGAGGCCGACCTCGTCGTCGGCGCGGACGGCATCAACTCGGCGGTCCGCGCCGCCCTGTTCCCGGCCCACCCCGCCCCCGCGTACACGGGCCTCACCAGTTGGCGCCTGCTCGTCCCGGCGCCCGCGCGTCCCTTCCACCCCCACGAGAGCTGGGGCCGCGGCGCCCTGTGGGGCACCCAGCCGCTCAAGGACGGCCGGATCTACGCGTACGCGTCCGCCGTCGCCCCCGCCGGCGCGAAGGCCCCCGACGGCGAGAGGGCCGAGCTGCTGCGCCGCTTCGGCGACTGGCACGACCCCATCCCCGCGATCCTCACCGCCGCCGACGACGACGGGATCCTGCGCCACGACATCCGGCACCTCACCGCCCCGCCGCCCGCCTTCCACCGCGGCCGTACCGCCCTGCTCGGCGACGCCGCCCACCCGATGGCCCCGACCCTCGGCCAGGGCGGCAACCAGGCGATCGAGGACGCGATCGTGCTCGCCCACCACCTCCCGCCCCGGCGCGCCACGGACGCCGGACTCGCGGCGTACTCCGCCGACCGGCTGCCCCGCACCACGGCCGTCGTGCGCACCGCCGCCCGCGTCGCGCGCCTGCACACGCGCACGGCCGCGCCCGCGGTCCTCCTGCGCGACGCCCTCATGACGCTCGCCGGGGCGGTCCCGGGCCTCGCGCTGCGCTCCTTCGACTCCATAGCGGACTGGCGCCCCCCGTGCCACGCGGAACCGGCCCCGGCATACGATCACCGGGACGACCGTCAGGACAGTCAGGACCGCCACGCACATCGACAGGGAGACCCCCCGTGAAGATCGGCTGCATCGGCCTCGGTGACATCGCACGGAAGGCCTACCTGCCCGTCCTCGCCACCCGCCCCGGGCTCGAACTGCACCTCCAGACCCGCACCCCGGCCACCCTCGCCGACGTCGCGGAGGCGTACCACGTCCCCGCCGACCGCCGCCACACCGATCTGGACTCCCTCCTCGCCGCCGGAATCGACGCCGCGTTCGTGCACGCGCCGACCGACGTCCACGCCGAGATCGTCACGCGGCTGCTGGAGGCCGGCGTTCCCACGTACGTCGACAAGCCGCTCGCGTACGAGATCGAGGACTCGCGCCGCCTGGTGGAGCTCGCCGAGCGGCGCGGCGTGAGCCTCGCCGTCGGCTTCAACCGGCGCTACGCGCCCGGCTACGCGCAGTGCGCCGACCACCCGCGCGACCTGATCCTCCTGCAGAAGAACCGCGTCGGGCTCCCGGAGGACCCGCGCACCCTCGTCCTCGACGACTTCATCCACGTCGTCGACACCCTCCGCTTCCTGCTGCCCGGGCCGGCCGACCACATCGACGTACGCGCCCGGATCCGCGACGGGCTCATGCACCACGTCGTGCTCCAGCTGTCCGGCGAGGGGTTCACCGCCATCGGCGTGATGAACCGGATGAGCGGCTCCACCGAGGAGATCCTCGAGGTCTCCGGCCAGGACACCAAACGGCAGGTCCTCAACCTCGCCGACGTCGTCGACCACAAGGGCCAGCCCACCGTCCGGCGCCGCGGCGACTGGGTCCCCGTCGCCCGCCAGCGCGGCATCGAGCAGGTCGTCGGCGCCTTCCTCGACGCCGTGGCGGCCGGCAAGACCCTCAGCGCCCAGGACGCCCTGCGGACGCACGAACTGTGCGAGCGGGTGGTACGGGACGCCCTGGCCCAGGCCGCCGCCTGAACGAGCCCGCGGCCTCGGCGGCGCACAGCCCGGCCAGCACCGCGAGGGCGGCGTACACCGGCCAATCGCCGAGGCGCGCGTACGGCGTCGTCGCGTCCGTCAGCGGGATGTCGTACACCGCCGACGCGCTGCGCTCGGTCCCCAGCGGGGCGCCGATCCGGTCACCGTCGGCGCCGTACACCGCGCTCACGCCGGTGAGCGTCGCGTGCACCATCGGCCGCCCCGTCTCCGCCGCCCGCAGCGCCGCCAGTGAGGCGTGCTGCCCGGGCGCCCAGCTGTCCTGGAACGTCGACGTCGCCGACTGGGCCACCAGCAACTGGGCGCCGCCGCGAGCCAGATGGCGGCTCATGTCGGGGAACGCCGACTCGAAGCACACCAGCGGGCCGAGCCGCAGCCCGTCGTCCCCGACGGCCATCACCACCGGCCGCTCGCCGCGCCTGCGGTCCTCGGCCGCCGCCTTGCCGACCGACGTCGCCCAGCCCAGCGCCGAGCGGAACGGGACGTACTCGCCGAAGGGCACGAGCCGCATCTTGTCGTAGCGGTCGCCGGTCGGGCCCTGCGGGCCGATCAGCACACTGCTCTTGTAGATGCCGGGCACGTCCGAGCGGCGCGCGTCCACGTTGACCAGCACCTCCGCCCCGACCTCCCGCGACAGCGCCGCGAGCCGCCGCGCCAGGTCCGGCCGCGCCGCCAGGTCCGCGCCGACGCTGCTCTCGCCCCACACCACGAGGTCCACGTCGCGTCCGGCCAGCTCCCGCGTGAGCTCCTCGCCCCGCGCCACCCGCCGCTCGGCGCCGCCGACGCCGTTGATCACGCCCGGCTGCACCACCGCGACCCGCACCTCGCCGGTCGGCTGTGGCGACCGCACCCACAGCCACGCCGAGCCCATGGTCAGCGCGCACACGGTGACCCCGGCCACCGCCACCGCACGGACGGAGGGAACCGCCACCAGCACGGTCACCGCCGTATTGACCGCCACCACCAGCAGGCTCACCAGCCATACCCCGCCGAGCGACGCCACCCGCAGCGCGGCGTCCACCTGCCACTGGCTCGCGCCCAGCAGCCCCCACGGACCCCCGAGCCCCTCCCACGACCGCACCAGCTCCACCATCAGCCACCCGGACGGTACGACGGCGAGAGCGGCGGCCGCCCGCCCCCGCGACGGCGTACGGGCCAGCATCAGGCGCACCAACCAGCCCCACGGTGCCCACAGCAGTCCCAGCAGCCCGGCCAGCACCACGATGAACACATGGAGGCTCGGCATCAGCCAGTGATGCACGGCGATCATGAACCCCAGCCCGCCGAGCCAGCCGTCCAGCGCCGCGCGCCTCCCGGTCCGCGCCGTACGGATCAGCAGCATCCACGGCACCAGCGCCACGTACGCGATCCACCAGAGGGCCGGGGCCGGGAAGGCCAGCGCGGGCAGCGCCCCCGCCGCGACCGCGAGGGCCGCGCGCCACCGGGGCGAGGTGAGCACCCGCCCGAGAGCGTCCTGGCGACCGGCCGGAACCGCCCGGCCGGCCGGAACCGCCCGGCCGGCCGGAACCGCCCGGCCGGCCGGAGCCCGTCGGCCGGGCGGGATCCGCAGCCCGCGCATCCGCATACCGCGCCTCCCTCGGAGTGACGCCTCCAGTGTGCGTGAACGTGCCCGCGAGACGGTCAGCCCGCCGACAGCGGGCCCCCGGCGCGTCGCCACGTCTCGCGCACCACCACCGAACGCAGCCGCCAGCCCGCCTCCGTACGCGCCAGGGAGAAGCTGTACCGCCCGCCCGCGAGGGCGTCGTCACCCGAGTCCAGCGGCAGGGGAGCGAGGTAGTCGGCCAGCGCGTCGGCGCTGTCGCCCGGATAGCCGCCCAGGTCCTCGATCCGCACCCGGCGGTTGACCAGGAGGTGCTGGCGCGCCGGGCGCAGCCGCGGTGTCCCCGCCAGCCAGTCGGCGACCTCGGCCGCCGCGCCCTCGATCCCGCCGGCGCCCCGGTAGTCCGCCCGCCCGTCCGGGGTGAACAACTCCCGGTAGCCGGGCCAGTCGGCGTCGTCCAGGGCCACCGCGTACCCGGTGATCACCTCGTCGATGGCCAGGCGGTCCATCACGGTCGCGAGATCCGCGCGCTGTGTCATTCGGTCAGTGTCGAGCAGCCGGGCCCCCGCGCCAAGAGCGCCGCACGGCTCACGCCGCCTCCCAGTGGTGCGCGCGCCCGCCGCGCCACTCCACCAGGTGGGGGTCGTCCAGCGAGATGTCCGCCTCGTCGAGCCCCGCGCGCCGCAGGAACTCGATCAGGTCCGCGTCGTTGTGCGCGAGCCCGACGATCTGTCCGCGGATGGTGACGCGCCGCCCGCCGCCGGGGGAGGGGCGGTGCACGACGATGGGTGCCTGCCAGGCCATGGGACCAGGGTGCGCCGGGCGGCACATGATCGCACCCGTCCGGCAAACCCGTCGGGCAAACCCGTCCGGCAGAGGGGTTCCTTCACACGGGGTGTGAAGGAAATGCCTGCATATATGCGGCGCATGCCCTGGCGCCCGTTCCGCTCCGCGCGGGACGCTGCTCCTGCGTGTTCGGGCCGGAGGACCCGGGCCACGGGCCGCCGGTCACCCCCCTGCCGGCGGCCCGTCGCGCGCCCGGCGTACACCCGGCGTACGTCCGTCGCCCGCGCGCGTCACCCGGCGGACTCGCCCGCGTGCGGGCTCAGCACCCCCAGCGCCACCAGGGCGAACAGCACGAGGCCGAGGAGGATGCGGTAGATCACGAACGGCATGAAGCTCTTCGTGGTGATGAACTTCATGAACCACGCGATGACCGCATATCCGACACCGAAGGCGATGACGGTCGCGAAGACCGTCGGCCCCCAGGAGACATGGCCGCCCTCGGTCGCGTCCTTCAGCTCGAAGAGCCCCGAGGCCAGCACCGCCGGAATGGCCAGCAGGAACGAGTAGCGGGCCGCCGCCTCGCGCGTGTAGCTCATCAGCAGGCCACCGCTGATCGTCGCGCCCGACCGCGAAACGCCGGGGATCAGGGCCATCGCCTGGCAGACGCCGAAGATCAGGCCGTCCTTCACACCCAGGTCCCGCAGCGTCTTGCGCTCCCGTACCGCGCGGTGCCGGCCGCCCTCCTCGACCCGGGCCGCCAGGCGGTCGGCGATGCCCAGCACGACACCCATCACGATGAGCGTCGTCGCGATCAGCCGGAGATCGCGGAACGGCCCCTCGATGTGGTCCTTGAGGGTGACGCCCAGCACGCCGATCGGAATCGACCCGACGATGACCAGCCAGCCCATCCGCGCGTCGTGGTCCGCGCGCATCGCCTTGTCCGTCAGCGAGCGGAACCACGCCGAGACGATCCGCGCGATGTCCTTGCGGAAGTAGATGAGGACGGCCGTCTCCGTACCGATCTGGGTGATCGCGGTGAACGCCGCGCCCGGGTCGGACCAGCCCGCGAAGGCGGCGGTCAGCCGCAGGTGCGCGCTGGAGGAGATGGGGAGGAACTCCGTCAGCCCCTGGACGAGTCCGAGGATGAGTGATTCGAACCAAGTCATGGGGCTAGGGCCGTCCCGAATGTACTCGTGCGGTCATGGCGGGCCGCAGCGGTCGACGGGCGACCGGCGGCAGATCGGTGCGCAGCGTACAGCGCGAAGGTGAATGGAGGGCGTCACGCAGGCGACTCACCGGCCACGCAGCCGGTGGCGCTTGCACCACGCGACCACCGCCGCGCCGAGCCCCGTCAGCACGATGAACCCCGTCGAGAGGAGGAAGGCGGGCGAGGTCGGTGACGCGGCCTGACTGCCCGCGATCACGTACGCGGCGGTGTTCGGCACCGACCCGATACCCGTCGCGAGCAGGAACGGCGCGTACCCCATCCGGGAGACCGCCGCGCAGTAGTTCGCCGCGGCGAACGGCACCCCGGGGAAGAGCCGGATCGCCAGCATCGAACGGAACCCGTGCCGGCTGAGCTGCCCGTCCGCCGCCGTCAGCCAGCGCCCCCGCAGCAGCGGACGCAGCGCGTCCTGCCCCAGCACCCGGCCCAGCGTGAACGCGATCCCCGCGCCCAGCACCGTTCCGGCGACCGCCGCGCCGAGGCCGGCCTGGGAGCCGAACAGCGCCCCGGCGGCCAGGTTCAGGATCGGCCGCGGCACGAAGGCGGCGGTGCACAGCCCGTACGCCAGCGCGAACAGCACCACCGCGCCCGCGCCGCCGATCTGCGGCGGCCAGCCGGCCGAGAGCAGCCGCTGCGGCTCGTACAGGACCACGGTCGCCGCCGCCGACACGAGCAGCAGCAGGAGCAGGGACAGGCGCGACCACGGGGAGACGAGCGCCCGTGAGCAGCGGACGGCGAGGGCGGGGGCCTGGGGCCGCGTGACGGGGTCGAGCATCCGGGGAGACTAACCGACGAAGCCCGGTGATCGCCGTAACGCGCGTCGCCGCCGAAAACCGTTCGACGCGCACCCACCCGCCGCGCGATCATCGACGACATGTCCCGGTACGCCTTCCCCGCAGCGCCGTCCGCAGTCGCGGACGCGCCGAAGGCTGCCGCTTGCCACTTCCCGGCCGCCCTCGACGGCGCCCGAAGCTGACCCTTCCCGGACAGTCCGGCGGACCCCACAGGGGGAGGGTCGGCGAGGCCCGGGGGTCCCCTCTTCACCGCTTCGCGTTCCGGGAAGGAACCACGTCGCCATGTCCAAGACGGCATACGTCCGCACCAAACCGCATCTCAACATCGGCACCATGGGCCACGTCGACCACGGCAAGACCACCTTGACCGCCGCCATCACCAAGGTCCTCAGCGAGCGCGGAACCGGCACGTACGTGCCGTTCGACCGGATCGACCGGGCGCCCGAGGAGGCGCAGCGGGGCATCACCATCAACATCGCGCACGTCGAGTACGAGACCGACACCCGGCACTACGCGCACGTCGACATGCCCGGCCACGCCGACTACATCAAGAACATGGTCACCGGAGCCGCGCAGCTCGACGGGGCGATCCTCGTCGTCTCCGCGCTCGACGGGATCATGCCGCAGACCGCCGAGCACGTCCTGCTGGCCCGTCAGGTGGGCGTCGACCACATCGTCGTCGCCCTCAACAAGGCCGACGCGGGTGACGACGAGCTCACCGACCTCGTGGAGCTGGAGGTTCGGGAGCTGCTCTCCGCCCACGGCTACGGCGGCGACTCCGTGCCCGTCGTACGGGTCTCCGGGCTCAAGGCCCTGGAGGGCGACCCGCGGTGGACCGGCGCCATCGAGGCGCTGCTGGACGCCGTGGACACGTACGTGCCCATGCCCGTGCGGTACGTGGACGCGCCGTTCCTGCTGCCCGTGGAGAACGTCCTCACCATCACCGGCCGCGGCACGGTCGTCACCGGCGCCGTCGAGCGCGGCACCGTGCGGGTCGGCGACCGGGTGCAGGTCCTGGGAGCGGACACGGAGACGGTCGTCACCGGCCTGGAGACCTTCGGCAAGCCGATGGAGTCCGCCCAGGCCGGCGACAACGTCGCCCTGCTGCTGCGCGGCGTGCCGCGCGACACCGTCCGCCGCGGCCATGTCGTGGCGGCGCCCGGCAGTGTCGTGCCGCGCCGCCGCTTCACCGCCCAGGTGTACGTCCTGTCGGCGCGCGAGGGCGGCCGTACGACGCCGGTCTCGACGGGGTACCGGCCGCAGTTCTACATCCGCACCGCGGACGTCGTCGGTGACGTCGACCTCGGCGAGGCGGCCGTCGCGCGCCCCGGCGACACGGTCACCATGACCGTCGAGCTGGGCCGGGACGTACCCCTGGAGCCGGGACTCGGCTTCGCGATCCGCGAGGGCGGCCGCACCGTCGGCGCCGGGACGGTGACGGAGGTCACCGCCCCCGCCTGAGCGCCGGGCACCCGCCCCGCGGGGGCGGCCCGGGGCCTGCCCGGTGGGCGGGCCCATGACCGCCCGCTCCACTCCGGTGCGCCCACGCGGTCGGCGTACGGGCCGGGGCCGGCGGGGCAGGGCTGTGTCAGTGGTGGCTCCTATGGTGGTTGTCGCTCGAACTCAGCACACAGGGGGAACCATGTCCGAGACCAGCATCGTCATGCCGGGGCACGCGCCGCATCCGTCGATCGTCCATGCGCCGACCCGCCGCGCTCTGGCCCCGGGGGAGCGGCTGGACGGCCAGGGCCTGGTCAGCTTCCGGCCGCTCATCGAGCCGGCGCTGCTGTCGGTCCGTGAGTATCTGATCGTGCGGGGCGGCGATCCGGCGCGACTCGATCCGGACCTCGCGGAACTGCTGCTGATCGGCCATCTGATCGTGGAGGGGGAGGAGGGCGAGGAGGTCGTCCTCGACGGTGGCACCGGGCGGGTGTTCAGCATGTGGCTCTACGAGAAGTCGCCGGGCGGAGCCAAGCTGTTCCCGCTGGCACCGTCGGTCGGAGCGCTGCTCCGCTTCCTCGGTGCGGTGGACGACTTCCGGAGCCTGCGCGGCAGGTTCGCCGCCCTGGCGGGGCGGACGGGGCCCGAAGCGGTGCGGGCGGCCGAGCAGGCGCTGACCGCGGTGTTCACCGAGGAGGTGTGGGGCGAGGACGGCTGGGGTCCGGCCGGTCCGCGGTCCGGCTGGGACCAGCCGATACCGGCGTTCTGGCGGATCGCGGCGGCGATCCGTCCCCTCGGCCTGATCGCCGGGCCCGGGCGGGAGCTTGCCCTGGCACTGCCGGAAGGCCTGCTGGAAGGGGTGTTCGGCGCCGAGAACATGGTGCGGCTGACGGAGGACCAGCTGCCGTCGGCCCTCGTCCACGCGCCGACGCGCCGTTTCCTGACCGACGTGGGCCTGCCCTCCGACGGATTCATGTTCTACGGCCCCGAACCGGAGCCGCTGCCCACTCTCCCGCAGGACTGGGCCGAGTCACAGAGCAACCCCCAGCACGCGCACCTGTGGCACGGCGACAAGCAGTTGCCGCCCGACGCGGAGCACCTGGTCGTGCTCGGCGGGCTCGTCCACGACTTCACCGTCCTCATCGACGGCCGGACCGGTGCCCTCTTCTACACGGAGACCGGCGCCGACCACGTCGTCCCGGTCAACGCCGACCTCTCCACGCTCGCCTTCACCCTCTGGCTGCACCAGCGGGAGCAAGCCCTCGACGAAGAGCACGACTTCACCCAGGACTTCTACCACCAGCTCGCCGACACCATGATCGAGGTGCTGTCCTCGGTCGACCCGATAGCCTGCCGCCCTGCCGAGGGCCCCGACGACTACCGGTACTGGCCGGAGGTCTTCCACGACGAGGCGGGTGGCGTGCTGTGACAGCCCAGCCCCACCAGTCAGCGAAGCGATGCGGTCCGGGCGACGAAGCGGGCGAGCTCCTCGCTGGCGCCGCGGGGCAGGCTGGCCGCCGCTGCCTCCGGCAGGGTCATGACCACGGTGCGCAGCCGTATTGCGAGGTCCGGGAACGGGACCCATGCCGACGCCGGAACGTTCACAGCGGCAAGCAGCAGGTCACCCTCGTAGAAGTAGGCGTCGAGCATCGGCTCATCAAGCAGCAAGCGCACCGCGAGCGGAAGAACGTACGGCAGCGCGACCTGCTGGGAGACGAGGGTGCGCAGATCGGCCGGGCCCAGTTCGCCCAGCGGAACGCCCCGCAACTCATGCACCTTGCGGACCAAGTAGGTCGCGTCGGAGGCAGGAGGCGCCCAGCGAGGTGGGTCCAGCGCATCGAGTGTGCGGTCGAGGTGCAGCAGATGGTTCATGGTTCATTGTGCTGCCAGAACAGGCGGGAGATCCCTGACTCAGGTCATCAGGAGGTGTTTCGCCGATCTTGCCGGGCTCGCGGCGTCTGGCACCGCACCCCCAGAGCTTCGATCCGGCCTGGTCGAGAAGACACCCCCTAGGCTGGCCGGGTGAACGAGCAGCTTCCCGTACTCCGCGAGGTCGACCACGGCACCGCCAAGCTCATGCCCGACGTGGACCGCGAGCGGGCCTGGCTGCTGACGGTCGACGGGGCGCCGCAGTCGTACGTCGACCTCGACGACCCGGCGTACCTGGAGTTCGAGTACGCGCGGCGGCTCGCCCATGCCGTGGACTGTGCCGCCGGGGAGCCGGGCGAGCCGTTGGACGTGCTGCACCTCGGCGGCGGCGCGCTCACGCTGCCGCGCTGGATCGCGGCGACCCGGCCGGGCTCGCGGCAGGACGTCGTGGAGGCGGACCGGGGGCTCATCGCGCTTGTCGAGCGGCACCTGCCGCTGCCGCCCGGCGCGGGGATCACCGTGCACGCCGCGGACGCCCGCGCCTGGCTGGAGGCGGCGCCCGCGCGGTCGGCGGACGTGCTCATCGCGGACGTCTTCGGCGGCTCACGCGTCCCCGCGCACCTGACGTCCGTCGCCTACGCGCGAGCCGCCGAGCGCGCGCTGCGGCCGGGCGGGACCTACATCGCCAACCTCGCGGACGGCGCGCCCTTCACCTTCCTGCGCTCGCAGCTCGCCACCTTCGCCACCGTCTTCGAGGAGCTGGCGCTGATCGCCGAACCCGCCGTGCTGCGCGGCCGGCGGTTCGGCAACGCGGTGCTGGTCGCCTCGCACCGGGAGATCGACACGGCCGGACTGACCCGCCGGGCCGCCGCCGACGCCTTCCCCGCGCGCGTGGAGCACGGCCCGTCGTTGGCCCGCTTCACGGGCGACGCGCGTCCGGTACGCGACGAGGACGCGGTCGCGTCACCCGAGCCGCCCGACGGGGCCTTCGGTATCGGCTGACCGGCCGTCGCCCGACCGGCCCGCGGCCGGCCCGTCACCGGCTGACGGGCCGTCGGCTGACGGGCCGTCGGCCGACGTGCCATCGGCCCGCGCGGAAGCGGCCGGCCCCGCCGTGACCTCCTTCGTGCGCCGCGTCAGGTTGCGTACGTCCGGCACCAGCAGCACCAGCGCCGTCACCAGGACGACCAGCCCGGCACACCCCCACAGCGCCGTCTGCCGCCCGAACAGGCTCTCCGCCGGCCCGGCCAGCGCCGTCGACACCGGCAGCATGGCCGTCGAGCCGAACCAGTCGTACGCCGAGACGCGCGACAGCTTCTCCTCCGGGATCTCCTGGTGCAGCGCGGTCATCCACGCCACCCCGAACACCTCCAGCGTGACGCCGCTGAAGAACATCACCGCCGCCAGGCCGCCCACCGGAAGCGGCACGGCCAGCGCCGCCGACGGAAGCGCCAGCGGGAAGACGCACAGGGTCCCGACGAGCAGCATCCGCCGGGGCTTCCAGCGCATCATCAGCACCGCCCCGCCCAGGGTGCCCACGCCGAACGCGGCCAGCGCCAGGCCCCAGGGCCGCGCCCCGCCCAGCTCCTCCTTGGCGACCAGCGGCCCGTACACGGACTCCGCCGCGCCCACCACCGCCACGACCACCGCGAACTGGGCGATGATCGACCAGAGCCAGGGCCGGCTCGCGACCTCGGTCCACCCCTCCCGCAGGTCCTTCAGCAGCCCGCCGCCGGGCGCCCGCTCCTTGATGTGCCCGACGTCGAGGAAGGCACGCAGAGCGCCCGCCACGGCGAACGCCGCCGCGTCGACCGCGAGTACCCAGCCCGGACCGATCGCCGCGACCATGGCGCCGCCGAGCGCGGCACCGCCGATGCTCGCGCCGTTCATGGCCATGCGGAAGAGCGCGAAGGCCCGGCTGACCTGCTCGCCGCCGACACTCGACAGCAGCATGCCTTCGGCGGCCGGGCTGAAGAACGCGTGCCCGGTCCCGCCGAGCGCGGACAGCACCATCATCTGCCACAGCCGCGCGTCGCCGGTGAGGACGAGGAGGGCGAAGAGCCCCTGGGAGACGCAGTTGAGGGCGTTGGCCGCCACCATCACCCGGTGGCGGGGCAGCCGGTCGGCCACCGCGCCGCCGATGAGCAGGAAGAGCACCAGCGGCAGCGTGCGGGCCGCCGTCACCAGGCCCACGTCGCCGCCGTCCCCGCCGGACTCCAGCACCGCGAACGCCGCCGCGATCAGGGCGCCGTGGGTGCCCAGGTTGGTGACGAACGCGGCGCCGGTCAGCAGGGTGTAGTTGCGGCCGGCCCACGCGGGGCGGCGCAGCCGGCGCGGGGGGCGGGGCGGGGTGGCGGGAGTTCTCACTCCGGGACTATCGCCAACACCCCGCCCCGATGCAAAACGGTTTCTCCGTCACCGCGGGCCACGGCGGGCTACGACGTGGAGTCGGCCAGCCGGACCGTGCTCATGATCTTCTGGATCGTCGCGTCCGGCAGCTCGTCACCGACGCCCTCGGCGCCGTACAGGACCCAGCTGACGAAGTCGCCCTTGTCGTTCTTGAAGGAGAAGGCGATGGACTTGCCGTCCGTCGTGCACTTGCCGGTCTTCTTCACGCCCAGCGCGGTGGCCGTCGCCATGTGCCCGGTGAGCCCGGACGCGCTGGTGTAGGGCACCGCCTTGGTCGCCTTGACCGTGCCCTTGGGCTCGGTCTGGGCGTACGCCGCCCACACCCAGCTGCCGGCCGCGTTGTACGCCGCGTCCGCGGTGTCCTTGGCGCCCTGTGCCCCCTTGGTGCCGGTGCCGCTCAGGGTCCAGGTCTCCTGGCGGCCGTCCTTGTCGGTGTCGTCCGTGCACCATTCGCTCTTGAAGTACGCGGGCGAGGTCATCACCACCGCCGGGCTGCCGTCGCCCTTCTTCACGTCGTCGAAGGCGGAGATGGCGCCGACCTTCGAGACCTCCCACTCCGGCGGGACGTCGAAGAGCGTGCCGTACTTGGGGTTGGAGACGACCTTCCAGCCGGGGATGGTGGGCTTGGCCGCCGAGGAGCCGTCGCGCGGATTCTCGATCGCGGACGGGCTGGAAGCGGCGGGCGCGCTCTGCGAGGGCTTGGCGTCCCCGCCGGCCTCCACCTTCTTGTCGTCGTCCTTCAGCACCAGGAAGCCCGTGACACCGGCGGCCACGACGACGGCGGTCGCGGCGACGATCGCGATGACCGTCGTCTTCTTCTTGTCGTCGCCGCGCGGCGGCACGGGCGCGCCGGGCGGCTGCCCGGGCACGGCGTACTGCGGCGCGGTCGGCTGCTGGTAAGGGTTGGGCTGTGCGTACGCGTTCGGCTGCATCGGCTGTGCCGGCTGCTGGTACGGGTTGGCCTGCGGCGGCTGCCCCTGCGGGGGTTGCGCGTGCGGCGGCTGCTGCGGATAACCCGGCTGCTGGTACGGGTTCTGCTGCGGATACGCCGGCTGCTGGTACGGGTTCTGGTCCTGCGGGTTCTGCTCGCCCCCGGGCGGCTGCTGTCCTGGCCACATGGCGAGTAACCATAGAGGGGCCGGGGTGCCGGCTGCCACGCGCGCCCCCCCGGCCATGGGTTCCCGTACTTGCTACCGCCTGGTAACTTCGGTCCATGTCCGAGACCCAGCCGAACATCGGCGAGATGCTGCTGGCCACCGTTCCCATGGCCAAGACCCTGAACCTCGAGGTCGTCGAGGCGACCACCGAGCGCGCTGTGCTGCGGCTTCCCGACCAGAGCGACTTCCACAACCACGTCGGCGGCCCGCACGCGGGGGCGATGTTCACGCTCGGCGAGTCCGCGAGCGGCGCCATCGTCATCGGCGCCTTCGGCGACCAGCTGGGCCGGGCCGTGCCGCTCGCCGTCAAGGCCGAGATCGCCTACAAGAAGCTGGCGATGGGCCCCGTCACCGCCACCGCCACGCTGGGCCGCACCAAGGCCGAGGTCGTCGCCGAGCTGGACGCCGGTCAGCGCCCCGAGTTCCCGGTCAACATAGAGATCACGCGCGAGGACGGCGCCGTCACCGGCGAGATGACCATCACCTGGACCCTGCGCCCGAACGCGTAACGCACCTCCACACCTCCACGCGTGCGCACGCGCGCGCGTGTGGCCGCCCCCGCACCCCTCTTCGGGTGCGGGGGCGGCCCTGTCTGACCCGGTGTCAGGCGAGTCGTCCCGCATAGTGCGCTTATGTCACAAGAGTCGGAAACCGTCACCCGGAGAACCACCCTCCGCCTGCTCACCGGAGCCGTCACCGCCGCGGCCGTCACCACCGGAACGCCCCTCTCCGGCCCGGCCCCCGAGGCCCGGGCCACCCCCCGGCACAGCCGCGTCGACGAACTGCTCGCCCGGCTGAGCCTCGACGAGAAACTCGGCCTCCTGCACGGCGCGAAGGACCCGGAGAACCTCGGACAGGCCGGTTACGTCCCCGGCGTCCCGCGCCTCGGCATCCCCCCGCTGCGGCTGGCCGACGGCCCCGCCGGCGTACGCCTCAGAACGGCCCGCGCCACCGCCCTGCCCGCGCCCGTCATGCTGGCGAGCACCTTCGACCCCGCCCTCGCCCGGGAGTACGGCCGGGTCATCGGCCACGAGGGGCGGGCGCTGGGCCAGGACGTCCTGCTGTCGCCCATGGTCAACCTGATCCGCACCCCGTACGCCGGACGGAACTTCGAGACCTTCTCCGAGGACCCGCTCCTCTCCGCCGACCTCGTCGCCGAGGAGATCCGCGGCATCCAGGGCGAGGGCCTGATCGCCACGGTCAAGCACTTCGCCCTCAACAACCAGGAGACCGACCGCACCACCGTCGACGTACGGATCGGCGAACAGGCCCTGTACGAGACCGAACTGCGCGGCTTCGAGGCCGCCGTCGCCGCCGGGGCCGGAGCGGTGATGGGCGCCTACAACAAGGTCGACGGCCTCCACGCGTGCGAGAACCCGGCCCTGCTCACCGGCATCCTGCGCGAACGCTGGGGCTTCGACGGCTGGGTGATGAGCGACTGGGACGCCACCCACAGCGCCGCCCCCGCCCTCCGCGCGGGCCTCGACATGGAGATGCCCGCAGGCCGCTGGTTCGGCGAACCCCTGCGCCGCGCGGTGCGCGACGGCACCGTGCCCGAGGCCACCGTCGACCGCGCCGTACGGCGGATCCTCACCATCATGGAGCGGTTCGGACTCCTCGACGGCACGGCCCCGGCCCGCCCCGCCCGGGACGCCGAGGCCGGCGCCCGGGTCGCGTACCGCGTCGCCGTGGCGGGCGCGACCCTGCTGCGCAACGCCCCGCGCGACGGGAGCGCCACCCTCCCGCTCGCCGGCCCAGCCACCCGCTCCCTCGCCGTCATCGGGCCCACCGGCGCGCTGCCCTTCGCCGGCGGAGGCGGCAGCGCCCACGTGGTGCCCGACCGGGCCGTGAGCCCGCTCGAAGCCCTGACCACCCGCGCGGGACGGGGCGCACGCGTGACGTACGCCCTCGGCGAGGACCTCTACGGCAAGCCGCTGCCCGCCACGTCCCCGGGCGCCCGCTTCGAGCGCCAGAGCGTCCGGGCCGGCGAGACGTGGACGTACGAAGGGACGCTCACGGTCGACGAGCCCGACGAGTGGACGCTCCTCATCCACTACAGCGGCGAGCGGCCCCGGGTCGTGCTGGACGGCCGCGAACTCTTCCCCCGGCGGGACGCCATGACCGAGCTCTTCGACGGCTTCGGCCTGGCGGCCACCGCTCCGGACGGCCTCAGGGTGCGGCGTACCACCCTCACCCTCGCCGCCGGACGCCACTCCCTCCACGTCACCGCGAAGGGCGGTGCGAAGGGACAGGTCTTCCGGCTCCGCCGGATCACGTCCGCCACGCGCGCGGCGGACGTGGCCGAAGCCGTGCGCACCGCCCGCGCCGCGCACAGCGTGGTGCTGTTCGCGTACGAGGACGCCATCGAGGGCCGCGACCGCGCGACGCTGGCGCTGCCCGGCCACCAGGAGGCCCTGATCGGCGCGGTCACCGCCGCCAACCCCCGTACCACCGTCGTGCTCAACACCTCGTCCGCCGTCACCATGCCGTGGCTGGAGAGGGCGGGGGCGGTGCTGCAGATGTACTACCCCGGCCAGGAGGGGGCCGCCGCGACCGCCGCCGTCCTGTTCGGCGACAGCGACCCCGGCGGCCGGCTCACCCAGACCTTCCCCGCCTCCGACTCACGCCACCCGACCGCCGGCGACCCGCGCCGCTACCCCGGCGCCGACGGCGTCGCCGAGTACGCGGAGGGCGTCAGGACGGGGTACCGCTGGTACGACGCGGAGGGCGTGGAGCCGCTGTTCCCCTTCGGGCACGGGCTCTCGTACACCACCTTCGCGTACGCGGGGCTCGTGGTGACGCCTGCGCGCGGGGGCGGCCTGACGGCGAGCTTCACCGTCCGCAATACCGGCTCGCGCACCGGCGTCGCCGTCCCCCAGCTGTACGTCGGGCCCTCGCCCGACCTGGCCCTGGACCAGGCTCCGCTGGTGCTGGTGGGCTACCGGCGCCTGGAGCTGCGGCCCGGCCAGGTCCGCCGCGTCACCGTCCCCATCGCCCCCCGCACCCTGTCCTGCTGGGACCCGGCGCGGCACGCCTGGGTCCTCGGAACCGGAACCCGCACCGTACGGCTCGGGGCGTCGGCCCGGGACCTCCGGCTCACCGTGCGGGCGAGGGTGCTCGCCCTGTGAGGCGGTAGGCTGCCCGGGCGTGCGCCGCCGCCGCGCCGCGCCGCACGCCCGGGCAGCCCGATCGAGGCCGCCGCAGCCCATCAGCAGATCCACGATCCGCGGACGCACGATCCGCGGGTCCACGATCCACGGATCCACACGGAGGAGCCGGCGTTGCACGTCCAGGAGTGGCTCGAGACCGTCCCACCGCTCAGCATCTACCTCCTGGTGGGGGTGGTGATCGGGCTCGAGAGCCTCGGTATCCCGCTGCCGGGTGAGATCGTCCTCGTCAGCTCGGCGCTGCTGGCCTCGCAGCACGGCGACATCAACCCGTACGTCCTGGGCGCGTGCGCCACCGCCGGAGCGATCATCGGCGACTCGATCGGGTACGCGATCGGCCGCAAGGGCGGCCGTCCGCTGCTCGCCTGGCTCGGCGGCAAGTTCCCCAAGCACTTCAGCGAAGCCAACATCGCCCTGGCGGAACGGTCCTTCGAGAAGTGGGGCATGTGGGCCGTCTTCTTCGGCCGCTTCGTGGCACTGCTGCGGATCTTCGCGGGGCCGCTGGCCGGTGTGCTCCGCATGCCGTACTGGAAGTTCGCCATCGCCAACGTCTTCGGCGGCATCCTCTGGGCGGGCGGCACCACGGCCGTCATCTACTCGGTCGGCGTCGTCGCCGAGGCCTGGCTCAAGCGGTTCTCGTGGGTGGGGCTCGTCCTCGCCGTCGTCATCGGCCTGACGTCGATGCTGATCCTCAAGAGCCGCGCCAAGAAGGCGGCGGCCCAGGCGGAGGCCCGCGCCGCCGCCGAGGGCCCGGCGGCTCCGGCGACTCCGGTGGCCCCGGAACCGGTCGCCGTCGACTGACCGGCCGCTCCAGGCGCCCGCGACCGGATGGGCCGGCTCGACCGGGCGGGTCCGCTGGGCCGGGCGGGTCCGCTGGGCCGGCTCGACCGGGCGGGTCCGCTGGGCCGGCGCGATCGGTCGGGCCCGGCGCGCCGTCCCGCCCGCGGCGGCTCAGCCCTCCGGCACCTCACGGTGGGCCCGCGCCAGCTCCAGGTACATCGCGGCGTTGAGCTTGATGCCCTCCCGCTCCTCGGCCGTCAGCTCCCGCTTGACCTTCGCCGGGACCCCCGCGACCAGCGAGCCGGGCGGGACCCGCATCCCCTGGGGGACCAGCGCCTGGGCCGCGATCAGCGAGCCGGCGCCGATGTGGGCCCCGTTCAGGACGGTGGCGCCCATGCCGACGAGGACGTCGTCCTCGACCGTGCAGCCGTGCAGGACGGCGTTGTGGCCGACCGAGACCCGCTCGCCGACGGTGACCGGGAAACCGGGATCCACATGTACGGTGCAATTATCTTGGATGTTGCTGTCGGCGCCCAGCGTGATCGGCCCGAGGTCCGCGCGCAGCACGGCGTGGTACCAGACGCTCGACCCGCGGGCCATCGTCACCTCGCCGACCACGACGGACGTCGGTGCGGCGAAGGCCTCCGGGTCGACCTTCGGTTCCTTGCCGCCGACGCCCGTGATCAACGCCCGCTCTGCCATCGCCTGCTCCCTCGGATGCTCATGTGCTGTGGGTCGCGCCAGGGGGAACCGTAAGCGACGGCCCCGGCCGGGACGACGGTGGGGCGAACATCACAGGCCTGCGTGCCGGTCGGCCGTGACCTCGCGGACTACCGTGTGCGGGTGCCGAAGAACAGAAACACGTTCTCATCGCCGGTCGCCTGGTGGCGAAAGCTCCTCTCCCGCGCGGCGCACGCCGGCTGGCGCCGGCTGCAGGAGGCCGGGGCCGTCACCGCGGAGCACCCCGGGCGGCTGCGGTTCCGCGCGCTCGGCGCCGGGACCCGGCTCGCCTTCCCCCAGGGCACCGTCTTCGGCGAGGGGTGGATCGAGCTCGGCGAGTGCTGCATCATCGCGGAGCAGGTGACCCTCACCGCCGGCATGATGCCCGGTCTGGACCTGGGCCCCGACCCCGTCCTGACCCTCGGCAACGGCGTCGTCCTCGGCCGCGGCAGCCATGTCATCGCCGACGCCCGGGTGACCATCGGCGCGGACACCTTCTGCGGCCCGTACGTCTACATCACCTCGACCAACCACAGTTACGACGACCCGCACGAGCCGATCGGCCGGCAGTGGCCGCGCAGCGAGCCGGTGGAGATCGGCCCCGGCTGCTGGCTCGGCACCGGGGCGGTGATCCTGCCCGGTGCCAGGCTCGGCCGCAACGTCGTGGTCGCCGCGGGCGCGGTCGTCCGCGGCGAGGTGCCCGACCATGCGGTGGTGGCGGGGGCGCCCGCCCGCGTCGTACGCAGCTGGGACGCCGAGAAGGGCTGGCAGCCGCCGCTGCGCACGCCCACGCCCCGGCCGATACCGGACGGCGTCACGCCGGAGCAGCTGGAGGCGCTCGCGGAACTGGCGGAACTGGGGGAGCCGGGGAAACTGGAGGAAGTCGCGGAACTGGCGGAACTGGCGGCACCGGCCGAAGCGGAAGGCCGCTGATCAGCCGGCGGCCAGCAGCACCGTGCCCACCAGCGCCAGCCCGGCGCCGGCCGCCTGCACCGCCCGCAGCCGCTCCTTGAGCACACCGCGCGCGGCGAGCGCCGTCACCACCGGGTAGAGGCTGGCCAGCACGGCGGCCACGGTGACGGGGCCGTGCTGCGCGGCGAGGGCGTACGTGCCGTTGGCGGCGACGTCCGCGAGCCCCACGAAGGCGAGGGCGGGCAGGGCCCCCACGACCACGCGTATGCCGCCGTCCTCCGAAAGGGCGCGCCCGCCCCGCTTCACGGAGGCGTACAGGGCCGCGCCGCCGACGGCCACATTGGTGACGCGCTGCACGAACAGCGCGAGGAAGAGCCCGGTGAGGGTGGTGGAGGCCTCGGAGATCAGCGCCATCACCGCGCCGAAGCCGAAGGCCGCCACCAGCGTCAGCAGCACGGCCTGCCGCCGCACCGGCGCACCGCGCAGCTCGGGCCCGCCCGCCAGCACCACGCCCGCGACGGCCACGCCGATCCCGGCGAACTGCAGCACCCCCGGCCGGTCGCCCAGCAGGAGGCCGACCGAGACGGGCACGACCACGCCGAGGGAGCCCAGCGGGGACACCACGCCCATCGGGCCGAGCGCCAGCGCCTTGTAGAAGGCGAGCATCGCCACCGGGCCGACGGCGCCGGCGGCCACCGCGTACCAGAGCTGCGGCCCCGCCTCGCTCCAGCCGCCGGTCGCGACGACGAGGGCGCCGAGGACGACGACGGCGATCGTCTGGGAGACGACGACCACGGTGAGGGCGGGGGTGCGCCGGGTGAGCAGCCCGCCGCCGAAATCGGCCAGCCCCCACAGGAGGCTGGTGGCCAGGGCGAACAGCGCTGTCATGGTGTCGTCGCCTCGCAGTACAGTGCGGTGAACAATGAAGTGCACCACACCGTAGTGCAGCCTGTTGAACTCTGTCATCCAAAATATTGGACGGAATGTGTCGGACCTCGATCAGCTCACGCAGTCGCTCGCCCGCAACCTGAAGCGCTGGCGGGGGGAGCGGGGCTTCACCCTCGACGCGCTCGCGGCCCGCTCGGGGGTCAGCCGCGGCATGATCATCCAGATCGAGCAGGCGCGTACGAACCCGAGCGTCGGCACGACCGTGAAGCTCGCCGACGCGCTGGGCATCTCCATCACCACGCTGCTCGACTACGAACAGGGCCCGCACGTACGGCTCGTGCCCCAGGAGCAGGCCGTGCGCATGTGGTCCACGGACAAGGGCAGTCACACCACGCTGCTGGCCGGCACCGAGGCGCGGGGGCCGCTGGAGCTGTGGTCGTGGGTCCTGATGCCGGGCGACGTCCACGCCTCCGACCCGCATCCGGGCGGGACCACCGAGCTGCTGCACGTCACGGCCGGGGAGCTCACCCTGGTCGTCGACGCCGTCGAGCACCGCGTACCGACCGGAACCTCCGCCGTCTTCGAGTCCAACGTCCCGCACGCGTACCGCAACGACGGGGACGAGCCGGTCGAGATGACGATGGCCGTCTCCGTCCCGCCCGCCCGCTGAGCCCGTCCTTCGAGACGGTCAAACGTCCCTCGCCGCACCGCTGTTAGCGTCCGGCGCATGCGCGCACCCATCGGAGACTTCGACCACGCCCGCCCCGCCCCCGACTGCCTCGACGAGCTCACCGCACCCGTCGCCGCCGCCGTACGCGCGTGGCGGGGACAGGTGCCCGCCGAGCGGCTGCTGTACGTGGACACCGACCCGGCCATCGCCGACACCGCCGCCTTCGTCGCGCACCACGGGCAGGACCTGCTCGACACCTCCGCCAACTGCGTGGTCGTGGCGGGCAAGCGGGGCGGCGAGAGCTCGCTCGCGGCCTGCGTGGTGCTGTCCTGGACGCGCGTCGACGTCAACGGCGTCGTCCGCAGGCACCTGGGCGTCCGCAAGGCGTCCTTCGCGCCCATGGACACCGCGACGGGCGGGACCGGCATGGAGTACGGCGGGATCACACCCATCGGCCTGCCCGGCGACTGGCCGCTCCTGATCGACTCCGCCGTCGTCGACCGCGAGTGGGTGCTGCTCGGCAGCGGCCGCCGCCGCGGCAAGCTCATCGTGCCCGGCAAGGCCCTCGCCGACCTGCCGGGCGCGGTGGTCCTGGAGGGGCTCGGGGCGGTCCCCGCCGCGAGCTGAGCCCCCCGCCCTCAGCCGAGCTTCGGGATCTCGATGGCCGGGCAGCGGTCCATCACCATGTCGAGGCCGGCGGCGCGCGTGCGCGCGTAGGCCTCCCGGTCGATCACGTCCAGCTGGAACCAGACCGCCTTGGCGCCCTTGGCCACGGCCTCGTCGGCGATGCCCCCGGCGAGGTCGCTGTTGACGAAGACGTCCACGACGTCCACGGGGAAGGGGATGTCCGCGAGCGACGCGTACCCCTGCTCCCCGTGGACCGTCTCCGCCTTCGGATGGACGGGCACGATCCGCTTCCCGAAGCGCTGGAGCACGGCCGCGACCCCGTACGCCGCGCGGGAGCGGTTGTTGGACAGTCCGACCACCGCCCACGTGTCCCCGGACTCGGTCAGGATCCTGCGGATGGTCTCGGTCTCGGACTCGCTCTGCACGCTCTGCCTCCTGTGGTGCCTGTCTGTGTACGTCTCTGAGTGCGCCAACCCCCCTCCGGTGCGATTCCTTCCCCGCGGACGGCCCCGCATAGGGTGGCGGGATGCAGGAGCAGTACCGGACGGTCGCCCGCGAAGGCGTGCACGAGACCGAGATCAACCGCTCGCGCTTCCTCTGCGCGCTCGCGCCCGCCGCGACCGAGCAGGAGGCGCAGGACTTCGTCGCACGCGTGCGCAGGGAGCACCCGACCGCCACCCACAACTGCTTCGCGTACGTCATCGGCGCCGACGCCGCCGTACAGAAGGCAAGCGACGACGGCGAACCGGGCGGCACCGCCGGTGTGCCCATGCTCCAGATGCTGCTGCGCCGGGAGGTGCGGTACGTCGCCGCCGTCGTCACCCGCTACTACGGCGGGGTCAAGCTCGGCGCCGGCGGACTGATCAGGGCGTACGGCGGTGCCGTCGGCGAAGCACTGGACGCCCTCGGCACCGTCACCCGGCGCCGCTACCGGCTCGCCACCGTCACCGTCGACCACCAGCGGGCCGGGAAGCTGGAGAACGACCTCCGGGCGACCGGGCGGGCGGTGCGTGACGTGCGTTACGCCGAGGCCGTCACCATCGAGGTCGGCCTGCCGGACGCCGATGTCGGCAACTTCCGTGCCTGGCTCGCGGATGCGACGGCCGGGACGGCGGCGCTGGAACTGGGCGGCGAGGCGTACGGAGATGCCTGAAGCGGCACGCGTTGTCAGAGCACACCGTTAATCTCAGGGCCCATGAGACTCCTGCACACGTCGGACTGGCACCTGGGGCGGTCCTTCCACCGCGTCGGCCTGCTCGACGCCCAGGCGGCGTTCCTCGACCACCTGGTGGCGACGGTGCGCGACCGCGACGTGGACGCGGTGCTGGTGGCGGGGGACGTCTACGACCGGGCGGTGCCGCCGCTGCCGGCCGTCGAGCTGTTCGACACGGCGCTGCACCGGCTCGCCGAGGCCGGCGTACCCACCGTGATGATCTCCGGGAACCACGACTCGGGGCGCAGACTCGGCGTCGGCGCGGGACTCATCGGACGCGCCGGGATCCACCTGAAGACCGACCCGGCCGGGGTCGGCACCCCGGTGGTGCTGGCCGACGCGCACGGCGACGTCGCCTTCTACGGGCTGCCGTACCTCGAACCGGCCCTCGTACGGGACGAGTTCGGGGCGAAGAAGGCCGGCCACGAGGCCGTCCTGTCCGCCGCCATGGACCGGGTCCGCGCCGACCTCGCCGGGCGGCCCGCCGGCACGCGCTCCGTCGTCCTCGCCCACGCCTTCGTCGCGGGCGGCGAGCCGAGCGACAGCGAGCGGGACATCACCGTCGGGGGAGTGGCGGCCGTCCCGGCCGCCGTCTTCGACGGCGTCGACTACACCGCCCTCGGGCACCTGCACGGCAGCCAGACGATCACCCCGCGCGTGCGGTACTCCGGCTCCCCGCTCGCGTACTCCTTCTCCGAGACCGACCACCGCAAGACGATGTGGCTCATCGACCTCGGCCCGGACGGGGGGATCACCGCCGCCGAGCGGATCGACTGCCCGGTACCGCGCCCCCTCGCCCGCGTCCGCGGCCGCCTCGACGACCTGCTCGACGACCCCGCGCTCGCCCGCCACGAGCGGTCCTGGATCGAGGCCACCCTCACCGACCCGGTCCGCCCGGCCGAGCCCATGGCCCGGCTCGCCGCGCGCTTCCCCCACACCCTCAGCCTCGTCTTCGACCCCGACCGGCCCGACGACGAACCCACCACCTCCTACGCCCAGCGCCTGCGCGGCCGCAGCGACCAGCAGATCGCCGAGGACTTCGTGGCGCACGTACGCGGCGGAGCGGGCCCCGACGCACCGGAGAGGGAGGCGTTGCAGCGTGCCTTCGAGGAGGTACGGGTCGACATGGAGCGGCGCGAGGTGACCGGATGAGGCTGCACCGGCTGGACATCACCGGCTTCGGCCCCTTCGGCACCACCCAGACCGTCGACTTCGACGCCCTCACCGAGGCGGGACTGTTCCTGCTGCACGGGCCGACGGGCGCCGGCAAGACCTCCGTCCTCGACGCCGTCTGCTACGCCCTGTACGGCGCGGTGCCCGGCGCCCGGCAGGGCCCCGGCGGCTCGCTGCGCAGCGACCACGCGCCGGCCGGGACGGCCACCGAGGTCGTGCTCGACCTCACCGTCGGCGGCCGCAGGCTGGAGATCACCCGCAGGCCCGAACAGCTCCGCCCCAAGAAGCGCGGCTCCGGCTTCACCAAGGACAAGGCCCAGTCCTGGCTGCGCGCATACGACCCCGAGCGCGGTGCCTGGGAGGGGCTGAGCAAGTCCCACCAGGAGATCGGCGAGGAGATCACCCAGCTCATCGGCATGAGCCGGGAGCAGTTCTGCCAGGTGGTGCTCCTGCCGCAGGGCGACTTCGCGCGCTTCCTGCGCGCCGACGCCGAGGCGCGCGGCAAGCTCCTCGGCCGGCTCTTCGACACCCGGCGCTTCGCCGCCGTCGAGGAGCACCTCGCCGGACTGCGGCGCGTCGCCGAGCAGCAGGTGCGGGACGGCGACGAGCGGCTCCTGGGCCTCGCCCACCGGATGGCGCAGGCGGCGGGACCCGCCGCCGCGGACTGGCCCGCGCCCGACGGCAAACCCGGCGACCCGGGGCTCGCCGACTCCGTGCTCGCCTGGGCCGCCGTCGCCCGCGCGGGGGCCCGCGAGGCGCTGGACGTGGCCGCGTGCGCGCTCGCCGCGGCCGAGAGCAGGCAGGCCGCCGCGCGCCGCGCCCTCGACGAGGAGCGCGAGCTCGCAGCAAGGCAGCGGCGGTACGAGGACGCCGTGCGCCGCCGCGAGGAGCTCGAACTGCGGCGCCCCGAGCGCGACGCCTGGCAGGCCCGGCTCGACCGGGCCCGCAAGGCCGAGCGGGTGGCCGGGCCGCTGAGCCTGCGCGACGACGCCGAGCGGGCGCACCGCGCCGCACACGCCGCCCACGCGCGGGCCGCGGCCTCACTCTCCGCCGCCGGGCTGGCGCCGGAGCTCGCCGACGCGGGCACCGAGCACCTCACGGCGCTGGCCGGACACCTGAGCCAGGAGCTCGGCGGCCTCGAGCACGCCCGCCTGGCCGAGCGGCGCGGCGCAGAGATCGCCCGCGAGCGCGCCGAGCTGGAGCGCCAGGCCCGCGCCGACGAGGACACCCTGCACGACGCGGACGCCTGGCTGGCCGGCTGGGACATCCTGCGCCGCACCCTCCAGGACGGCGTCGAGGCCGCCCAGGAGGCCGCCACCCGCGCCGAGCACCTCGCGGGCCGCCTCGACCCCGCGCGCCGCCGCCTCGCCGCCGCGCGCCGCCGCGACGCCCTCATACGCGACGCCGAGGCCGCCGGGTCCCGCCTCGCGGCCGCGCGCGAGCAGGCGAACGACGCCCACGAGACGTGGCTCGATCTGCGCGAGCGCCGCCTGCGGGGCATCGCCGCCGAACTCGCCGCGGGGCTCGTGGACGGCGACCCCTGCGCCGTCTGCGGCTCGCCCGACCACCCCGCGCCCGCCCGCGCCGCCGACGACCACGTCGACCGCGCGGCGGAGGACCGCGCCTACGCGGCGTACACCCACGCGGACGAGAACCGCTCCGCCGCGGAGCGCGATCTCGCCGTGGTGCGGGAGGCGCTGACGGCCGCCCGCGCCGAAGCCCTGGCGGGCGCGGAGGGCGACGCTGAGCCCACGGTCGGCGAGCTCGCCACGGCGGTCGAGCGGCTGGAGCGCGCGTACGACGAGGCCCGGGCCGTGGCCGGCGGCATGCACGCCGCCCGCGAGAGGCTCGACCGGGAGGAGGCGGAGCACCGGCGGCGCCTCGACGTACGCCGCCAGGTGGAGCGCCGCGCCGCCGCGCGCACCGCGCAGCGCGAGGCCCTCGACCGTGCGCAGGCCGACGTCGACGCCGAACTCGCGCGCGTGCGCGGCGTCGACGGCACCGGCGGCGTCGCCGAGTACGCCACCCTCCTGGAGCTCAGGATCGCCCGCCTCACCGAGGCCGCCGAGGCCGTACGGGCCGCCGAGGACACCGCCCGGCGCCTCAAAGAGGCCGACGACCGGCTCGCCGACGCGGCGTTCCGCGCCGGGTTCGACACCCCGGACGCCGCGGCCGCCGCGCTGCTCGACGACGTACGGCAGCGGGATCTCCAGCACCGGCTGGACGACTGGCAGGCCGCGTCCGCCGCGGTGGCCGACCGCCTCGCCGAGCCGGAGACGCGTGCCGCGGCCGAGCGCCCGCCCGCCGACCCGGACGCGGCGCGGGCCGCGCTGGCCGACGCCGACCGCGCCCTGCGCGACGCCGCCTCCACGCTCGACGCCCACCGCGACCGGTGCGCCCAGCTGGCCCGGCTGTCCCGGGAGGCGGACGCCGAGGTCCGCCGGCTGGGACCGCTGCGCGAGGAGTACGACCGCGTCGCGCGGCTCGCCGGACTCACCGCCGGTACGTCCGCGGAGAACGAGCGCAGGATGCGGCTGGAGTCCTACGTGCTCGCGGCCCGGCTCGAACAGGTCGCGGCCGCGGCGACCGCCCGCCTCCAGCGCATGTCCGCCGGCCGCTACACCCTGGTCCACTCCGACGCCCGCGCCGGCGCCAAGCGGTCCGGCCTCGGGCTGCACGTGGTCGACGCCTGGACGGGCCGTGAGCGCGACACGGCCACCCTCTCCGGCGGCGAGACGTTCTTCGCCTCGCTCGCCCTGGCGCTGGGCCTCGCCGACGTCGTCACGGACGAGGCCGGCGGCGTACGCCTCGACACGCTCTTCATCGACGAGGGCTTCGGCAGCCTCGACGACCAGACCCTCGACGAGGTGCTGGACGTCCTCGACTCCCTGCGGGAGCGGGACCGCAGCGTCGGCATCGTCAGCCACGTCGGCGACCTGCGCCGCCGCGTCCCCGTCCAGCTGGAGGTCGTCAAGGAGAGGGCGGGCTCCCGGGTGAGGCTGCACACCGGCGGAAGCGGCCTCGGCGGCTGAGGGACCTCGCCGGTGACGGGGCTCGGCTGCCGACCGGCTACGGCTGCCGACCGGCCTCAGGGCTGATCGGTCTCAGCGGCTGATCGGGCGGCGCGGCAGCGGCGACGAGTAGACGACGCTCGTCGTCACCGACCCCAGCGCGGCGATCTTTCCCGATATCTCCTCGAGGTGCGTCATGGACCGGGCGGCCACCTTCAGTACGAAGCAGTCGTCGCCCGTGACGTGGTGGGCCTCCAGGACCTCCGGCGTCGTCTCCAGAAGGTCGTGGAACGGCTTGTAGTTGCCGTGCGGGTAGCGGAGCCGGACGAAGGCCAGGATGGGGAGTCCCAGCCTCTCGCGGTCGACCACCGCCGTGTAGCCGCTGATCACCCCGGCCTCCTCCAGCCGCCGCACCCGCTCGGTGACGGCGCTGGCCGACATGGAGACCGTGCGCGCCAGCTCGGCGAAGGTGGCCCGGCCCTGGTCCTGAAGAGCGGTCAGAATGCGCCAGTCGGTGGCGTCCGGTGAATATCCCGTCATGGACGACGAATAACAGGGGAATCACCGGCCGATCAAGACAAGCTCCGGGGATTGTCACTTCATCGAGATGATCATCGCGCCGTAGATTCTCTGCCATGACGACGACCCAGACCACCAGCGCCCCCGCATCCGCCGCGGCCCCCGCCGCCAACGCCGTCCTGCGGGTCCCCCCGGCCTCACCCGCCGCCGCGGCCGCGTACTTCTCCGCCAGCCTGGCCTTCCACGCCGACGTGTCGGACGTGGCCTCCGCGCTCGCGGCCGGCGGCGACCCCGGCTTCGTCGTCCTGGACTCCCGCTCCACCGTGTCCTGGGACCAGGGCCACATCCCGGGCGCGGTCCACCTGCCGACGGCGCTCATCCCCGAGCAGGCCGAGCAGCTGCTCGACAAGTCCGTGCCGGTGGTCACGTACTGCTGGGGCCCCGGCTGCAACGGCGCCACGCGCGCGGCGCTCGCCCTCGCCGAACTCGGCTACCAGGTCAAGGAGATGCTGGGCGGCTTCGAGTACTGGGTGCGCGAGGGGTTCGCGTACGAGACGTGGGAGGGCCCCGCGCGGCGCGACGCCGACCCGCTGACCGCCCCGATCGACGCCGACGACTGCGGCTGCTGACCGAGGCGCCCGGCCCCTGGGGCGCCCGGCCCGGCGCCCTCCGCGAGAACGCCGCGGCGCCGGGGGCCGGGCGGAGCTCAGAGCCGGGACAGCTCGTCCACCAGGTCGTCCAGGCCCAGCGGCCCCTGCGACAGCGCCGCCATGTGCCACTTCTTCGCGTCGAAGGCGGCACCGTGCGCCCTGCGGGCGTTCTCCCGGCCCCGCAGCCACGCCCGCTCGCCCAGCTTGTAGCCGATGGCCTGCGCGGGCACCGACAGATAGCGGGTGAACTCGCTCTCCACGAACGCCGGTGACCTGCTGCTGTGGCGCTGGAAGAACTCCTGCGCCAGCTCCGGCGTCCACCGCTCACCCGGGTGGAACGGCGAATCCGCCGGGATCTCCAGCTCCAGGTGCATGCCGATGTCCACGATCACACGGCACGCCCGCATCATCTGCCCGTCGAGGTAGCCGAGCCGCCGCTCCGGGTCCGGCAGGAAACCCAGCTCGTCCATGAGCCGCTCCGCGTACAGCGCCCACCCCTCCAGGTTGGCGCTCACCCCGCCGACCGTCGCCTGGTAGCGCGAGAGCTGGTCGGCCACGTGCGCCCACTGCGCGATCTGGAGGTGATGCCCCGGGACGCCCTCGTGGTACCAGGTCGACACCAGGTCGTACACCGGGAACCGGGTCTCGCCGTCGACCGGCAGCCAGGTCCGGCCGGGGCGTGAGAAGTCCTCGGACGGACCCGTGTAGTACGCCGCGGCGGCGCTGCCGGGCGGTGCGATCCGCGACTCCACCCTCCGTACCCGTTCGGCGAGTTCGAAGTGGGTGCCGTCCAGCGCCTCGATCGCCTCGTCCATCAGCTCCTGCAGCCAGACCCGTACCTCCTCGACGCCCACGTGGGAGCCGTGCTTGTCGAGGTGGGCGAGCGCCTCCCAGGGGCCGGCGCCCGGCAGGATCCTCTCCGCCTCGGTCCGCATCTCGGCGAGGAGCCGGTGGTACTCGGCCCAGCCGTACGCGTACGCCTCGTCCAGGTCGAAGTCGGCGCCGGTGAAGTAGCGGGCCCAGCGGGCGTAGCGCTCGCGGCCCACGGTGTCGGGCGAGCCCTCCACCGCGGGGGCGTACACGTCGCGCATCCAGTCGCGCAGCTCGGCCAGGGCCCGGGTGGCGCCGCGCGCCGCCGCGTCCAGCTCCGTGCGCAGCGCGGTGGGTCCGGCGGTGACGAACTCCTCGAACCAGCCGGTCCGGCCCCCGTCGCGGCCCGTCCACTCGGTGAGCTGCCCGACGACGGTGGCCGTGGCGCGCGGACCGCCCTTCAGGCCGCGGTCCAGCCCTGCCCGGAGCGACTCACGGTAGCCGTCCAGCGCGGCGGGCACGGCGCGCAGCCGCTCGGCGACCGCCGCCCAGTCCTCGTCCGTCTCCGTCGCCATCACCGTGAAGGCGATGCGGACGCTGTGCGCGGGCGAGCGCAGGTTGCTGACCGCGCACAGCCCCTCCCCGGCCTCGTGGACGGCGAGCTCCGCGGTGAGCCGCTCGCGCAGCAGGCGGGCGCAGCGCCGCTCGGCGTCGCTGTCCGCCCCGGGCCGGCGTTCGGCCTCGTCGAGCCGGGCGAGGGTGTCGCGGGCCAGCGCGGCGAGCTCCTCCTGTCCGGCGGGCGAGAAGTCCGGGAGGAGCCCGGAGCTTTCCCTGACGCCCAGGTACGTACCGGTGATCGGATCGAGTGCGACCAGGGCGTCGACATACGCGTCGGCCACCTGGCGGGGGAGAGCGCTGCTGGAGGTCTCTGGCATGAAGCCATCCTGGTATGCCGGCGGCCTCGGCGTCACCCTCATCCGTACCTAGTCGGCTGACAAATGAGCGCTCGTCGCGCTCGCCGTGGCCGGCAGCAGCGGCCCGCACTCCCACTGCTGGAAGATCAGCCGCGTCTCCACCCGCGCCACCTCGCGCCGCGACGTGAACTCGTCCAGTACGAGTCGCTGCAGGTCAGCGGGGCCCGCGACGGCCACGTGCACCAGGTAGTCGTCCGGTCCCGTCAGATGGAACAGCGCCCGGGACTCCGGCAGGGCGCGGATCCGCTCGACGAACGGCCCGATCAACTCGCGCCGGTGCGGGCGCACCTGGACCAGCAGGAGCGCTTCCAGGCCGCGCCCGAGTTTGGCCGGATCGAGCCGCAGCCGGTGCCCCAGGATGACGCCGGTGCGGCGCAGCCGTGCCACCCGGTCGAGGCAGGTGGAGGGGGCGACGCCCACCTCGGCGGCGAGTTCGCGGTACGTGGTCCGGGCGTCGTTCTGCAAAAGGCGAAGTATGTGCAGATCGACCGTGTCCAGTACGACAGATTCGGCCATGCGGCGAACGTAGCACGGGGTTATCCGCCGTCTCCCCGGAATGTGTTCACAGTGCGGTCCATGGATGCCATGGACCGCACCGCCGCGATCGAGCCCCGCACCCCGTGGGCGCCGGCCACCCAAGCCGTGCACGCCGGGCGCGAAGACCTCGCCGCCCTGGGCCTGCACGCCGTCCCCCTCGACCTGTCCACCACGTACCCCTCGTACGACGCGAGGGCGGAGGCCGCGCGGATCGACGAGTTCGCCGCAACCGGCGCCCTCCCGGACGGACCGCCGGTCTACGCCCGGCTCGACAACCCCACCACCGCGCGCTTCGAGACGGCGCTCGCCCGGCTGGAGGGCACGCAGAGCGCCGTGGCGTTCGCCAGCGGCATGGCGGCCCTCACCGCCGTCCTGCTGGCCCGGGCGAGCGCGGGCCTGCGCCATGTGGTCGCCGTACGGCCCCTGTACGGGTGCAGTGACCACCTGTTCACGGCCGGGCTGCTCGGGACGGAGGTGACCTGGACGGACCCCGCCGGCATCGGCGACGCGATCCGGCCCGACACCGGTCTGGTGATGGTCGAGACCCCCGCCAACCCCACGCTCGCCGAGGTCGACATCCGCGCCGTCGCCCACGCCTGCGGAGAGGTGCCGCTCCTCGTCGACTCCACCTTCGCCACCCCCGTCCTCCAGCGGCCCGCCGAGCACGGGGCGCGGATCGTGCTGCACAGCGCCACCAAGTACCTGGGCGGGCACGGCGACGTGCTCGCGGGTGTGGTGGCGTGCGACGAGGAGTTCGCCGGGCAGCTGCGGCGGATCCGGTTCGCCACCGGGGGCGTACTGCACCCGCTGGCCGCCTATCTGCTGCTGCGGGGGCTGTCCACGCTGCCGGTGCGCATGAGGGCCGCGTCGGTGTCCGCCGCCGAGCTGGCCCGCCGGCTGGCGGTCGATCCGCGGATCGCTCGGGTGCACTACCCGGAGATCGGCGGCGCCATGGTGTCCTTCGAGGTGTACGGGGACCCGCGGGACGTGATCGCCGGAGTGCGGCTGATCACGCCCGCGGTGAGCCTCGGCAGCGTGGACACGCTGATCCAGCACCCGGCGTCCATCAGTCACCGCGTGGTCGACGAGACGGACCGGCGCGCGGCCGGGGTGAGTGACCGGCTGCTGCGGATGTCGGTCGGCCTGGAGGACGTCGAGGACCTGTGGCGGGATCTGACGGAGGCGCTCAGCGCCGCGCCTGTCCGTGGCCCTCGCCGGAGCGGTGGACGGGAGCGGAGCTCGGAGCGCCGTTCGGGGCGCCCGGGGCGTCCAGCCGCGCGGTGATCACCAGGGTGCCCTCCTCGATCTGGTAGTCGAGGGGCAGGTTCAGCCCCCGCATGGCGGCGACCATGCCGGTGTTGGACGACTGCGTCACGGCGTACACGCTCGCGCAGCCGGCTTCGACGGCGAGCTCGACCAGGCGGCGCAGCAGCTCGGAGCCGATGCCGCGGTGCTGCCACTCGTCCTCGACGAGCAGGGCGACCTCCGTCTCGTCGCCGTCCCACAGCAGGTGGCCGAGGGCGACGAGGCGGCCGGACGCCGTCTCGACGGCGAGGGTGCGGCCGAAGCGGGGGCTGAGGAGGTGGTCGAGATAGCGGTCGGCGTCGCCGACCGGCCCGTGGTAGCGCAGTCCGAGCGTGCGGTCCGAGCAGCGGTCGTGCATGGCGCGTGCCGCCCGCAGGTCGCTCCGGTCGGCGCGGCGGACGGTGATCTCGTTGCCCTCCGGAAGCGTCAGCACGTCCTGCCCGCGGGGGATGCGCGGGCCGAGGCGGGCGTCGAGCTCCACGAGCGCGCGGGCGCGGGCGAACTCGGTGGGCGTGAACGGCAGGTAGGGGCGCTCGATCGTGATCACCCCGCCGTTCGGGTCACGCAGCCGCATCACCCTGTCGCCGTCCTCCAGCGCTCCTTCCACCGGGGCGGTCGCACCGGTGGGGCGGCCGGACAGCGAGACGGCGGGTACGGAGTGGATGGTGCACCGGCCGAGCAGCCGACGCAGGGCGAGGGGCAGTTCGGCGGCGTCGAGCGCGGTACGGGTGGCCAGGCCCAGCACCCGCGTCGGGGTGTCGACCAGATCGTGCGCGTCGGCGCGCTCGATCCAGGTGGAGGTGCCGCCCGCCGCGGCGGCCTCCCGGGTGAGTTCGGCCGCCGGGAGCGAGGCGGGGGCGCGGAGCAGGAACTCGTCCACCGTGCCCTCGGCCAGCGGGTGCGTCTGGAGGGTGAGGATGTCGACGCGGAGTCGGGCGAGCGCCGTGCACAGGGCGGCGAGGCTGCCCGGCTCGTCGCGCACGGTGGTGCGCATCCGCCACAGCGCGGAATCCTCGGGGGTCGTCGCCCCGGCCGGTTCCGGGGCGGCGGACACGGCGGACAGGGCGGGCGCCGTGCCGCCGCCGGTATCAAGGCCGCCCTCGGCCGGCGGCGCATGGCTGTGGCGCCGTGCCCACCAGGTGTGGAACGCCGCCGTGGCGATCAGGACGACCGCCGAGACGGCGAGGAGGTACGGCCCTTCGGGGCCGTGCGCGATGGTGTTCGCCACCGCGTCCGCGACGGCCACGGCGGTGAACAGGGCGGCCAGTTCGACGAGGTCCCGCCGCCAGTGGTGGTGGCGGTGCTGGCGGCGGGCGCTCTTCGTAGCGGTCACATCAGTCATGGCATCACTGTGACCCAGCGGTGTTGCGTGATCACGAACCCTTTGTGACTGATGGGTTAAGCATGGATCTGGTGCTTTAACGACCACTTTCCGCCGTTTCTGGCGTGGACTGTTCGACCGGATGTACGGGGGAGTCCGGCGTCCTCGCCAGGGCCTGCGCGAGCCGCTTCGCCTGCGTGACGAGCTGCGACGAGCCGCGGCGGGCCGCCAGCGCGTCCAGCCCCGGGACCGTGACGCGGGCCGACACCGCACCGCACCGCTCGACGCAGTCGGCGGCGACCGCCAGTATCTCGCCCAGCCCGCGCACCGGTTCACCGCCGTCGACCAGGCCGGGCAGCGCGCTCGCGAGCACCGCCCATGTGGTGGCGTACGCCCCGGTCGCCGCGGCCGTACGCGCCGAGTCGGCCAGCCGGTTGGGCTTGACCGTGCCGATGCGCACCAGCTCCGCCAGGTCCCGGCCGAGCCGCGCCGCGTCCAGCTCGCCGCGCGCCGCCAGCACCAGGAAGGCGTCGACCGCCACGAGCCGGTCCTCCGCGTGCCGCGCACCCAGCCCGGTGGCCAGCGCGAGGTGCAGCGCGGGCCCCGCCTCGCCGCCGGCCTCGGCGAGCGGCGCGAGGAACCAGGTGCCGCCGCGCATCTCGTCGTCGGCGGCCGTGGAAGCCATGGGCAGCAGCCATGTCGCCAGCGTCTCGCGGTCCTCCGGCAGCACGGCGGTCCAATGCGGCTCCCCGGTCATCCAGCGATGGCAGCCGCCGGTGCCCGCCGTGACACGCCCCAACCAGTGGAACGCCGGCGGGAACTCCCGCTCTACGACGGGACGCTCCCGAGGAGTCAGTACGATCCGCCGCACCAAGGCGTGCGACCAGTGCCCCGAGTGGAAGCTCCGCTTCTCGGCCTCCACCACGCCGCGCAGCGCGGGCGCCGGTGACTTCTCGGACGTCAGCCACCGTGCCAGGCGCTCCCCCTCCCTGGTGCCCAGCCGTGCGGCTGCCTCGGCCGCCTCCGCCGCTCCCGGCGCCGTCCGGCGTACCCGCAGCAGCGCCTGAGCGAAGTCGACCTCGCCCGGCCGGGCGCCAAGGCGCTCGTAGCCGCGCAGTCGCTCGACGAGCTCACCCGGGTCCACGGCACCGGTGTGCCAGGTCGGGGTGGCCAGCAGGTACGGCACGGGACACCGCAGCATCGTCAACGCCGCCTCCTGCGCCCGGCGGACCGGGATCCGGTCCAGGCTCCGGTGCACGCACGCCTGCGTCCCCCCGGCCCGCAGCTCGGCGTGCAGGCGCCCGACCGTCACGCGCTCGACCACCGCCGCCACGACGAGGTCCACCGGCTGCAGGTACTCCATGAGGTTCCGCTTGTCGCGCTCGTACCACCACAGGTCCGCGACCAGCGGCAGCAGCGCCTCACGCAGCGCGTCGAGGTCCCGGTACGCGAACCGCACCAGGCCGTCCAGCGCGCGCTCGACGCCCAGGACGTCGTCGCCCGCCTTCAGCAGGACCGCCACGTCCTCCACCAGCTCCGGCAGGCTGTCCGCCGCCGGGGCCACGCGCCGCGCCTCCGGCGCCGGAGGCAGGAACTCCTCGTACGGCTCCGCCTCCCCGTCCCCCTCCGCCGGGAACGCCTCGCCGAACACCTCGGCCGCCGCGGCCCGGTGCACCGGGCTCAGCAGAGCGGCCGCCCCGGCCAGCTCGGCACGCGTCTCCTCGCCCACGCCGGACAGATGGCGCCCGACGAGCTTCAGCGCCCGCTCCTGCACCCCGGTGTCCGCATGGCCGAACGCCTCGGTGACCGCGGGCAGCAGCTCCGCCGCCGCGTCCGCGCCACCCTGCCGCAGCGCCTTGCCCAGCAGGACCAGTTGCGCCCGCACCAGCTTCTTCTCCGTACGGAACAGCACCGACCCCGACACCTCGGCCAGCTCCCGCGCCGACAGGTCACCCGCCGCGGACAGCCGCGCCAGCACCTCCTGGGCGTGCGCCGCCACGATCGACGGGCCGTCGGCCGCCATGCCCATCCAGTCGGCCTTGCGCACCCGCTCCTCATCGGCCGTCAGCCGCAACCGCCGCAGCAGGTCCAGGAAGAACCGGACGGCCCCCGGCTTGGCCCCGCGCAGCAGCCGTGCCACACAGGCGTCGACGAGCACGCCCCGCTCCACCACGCCCTCGTCGGCCAGCGCCACGAGCCCGGCCTGCCAGTCGTCGGAGCGCCACGACAGCGTGCTCGGCAGCTCTGTGGTCTCGAAGAGGCGGGGAACCAGCACCGGCGCATACGGGTCGGTGCGCAGCGCGGGCAGGACGCCCTGCTGGGCCACCGCGTCCGACCAGCCGTGGACGTACCCGTCCGTCACCGGAACCGGGCAGTCGGCGAGCCGGACGAGCTCGTGGACCAGCGGGTAGTCCTCCTCGGCCGTGGCGGGCCTTCCGGCGAGCCGGTGCGCCACATCGCCCAGCCACCCCGCCTCCCGGTCCGCGAGCAGGTCGAGCAGCATCCCCGTCGGCAGCCGCTCCCAGTCCCGCAGATCGCGGGCGCCGATCCACGCGGCCGCCGCCGCGGCCCCCGTGTGGCAGCCCGCGCCCGCCACCAGCAGCGCACGCGAGATGCTCCGCCGCTCCTCCCAGCGGTCCCAGTCCCAGCCGCGCAGTTCCTTGCGCAGCTCCTTCAGTTCCGCGAGCGCCGCCTTGCGCCCGGCGGGGTCCAGCCCCTTCACCAGGGCCGGCACATCGTCCCGCCGCCCCTCGCGCACGGCCTTCAGCAGTTCCTCCACCGCCTTCATCGGGCACCTCCGGCGACCGCCAGGGCGCCACGGCGGACCATCCTGACCGCCAGCGCGTGTTTGCACGGCCCCCGCCTGCCCCGGTAGTCCGCCCACCACTGGCACGTACAGCTCAGCACGCCACCCTCCGACCGCCGCACCTGGTAGCGGCGTTCACCCGAGGACACCAGCGCCAGGCCCTCGTCCCCGGAGAGCTCGACCGCGCCCGACGCGACCAGTGCCCGTGCGGCCACCAGCCGCGGGTTGTGCCGCTCCGCGCGGCCCGCGTCGTACGGCAGCTCACGGTGGAAGTACGCGGCGTCCGCCACGTCGTAGCCCACGCGGCCCGCCGTGCCCAGCCGCGTCAGCGCCGCCCGCACCCGCTCCACCGACAGCCCGGCCTGCGCGGCCAGGTCGGCGAGGTCGATCCGCGGCTCCCACGCCAGCAGCACCGACACCAGCTCGGCGTCCTGCGCCGCCTCCTCCGTGGCGAGCGCCTCCAGCACCCCGCCCTCTCCGGAGAAGCCGCGCGAAGCGTCCGGGGACAGGGTGAGCGTCAGCCGCATCCCGGGCAGCGCCACCTCCCAGGCGCTCGCCGTCGCGGCCCCGTCCGCCACCGGCCCGTACACGCGCAGCGCCGTCGCGTGCCGCAGCACCCGCTGCAGCGCGACCAGCCGCTCCGGACCCGGCAGGCACACCGCGCCCGGCACCGGCCGCGTCGTCGGCCGCAGGGTCTTCCCGGCCGGCACCACCCACAGCGGCCCGCGCCCGGAGCCGCCCGCCGTCCGCGGCAGCGACCGCAGGAACCGTACGGCCTCGGCGGCGGACAGCTCCGCGCGCAGGTCGAACCCGGCGCACGCCACCTGGGCCTCGGCGAAGCCCCGCAGCCAGCGGTCCGGCAACGGCACCTTCTTCTCCACCACCGCGCCGCCGAGCGTCGTCACGGCCAACTCCTCGGGCCCGACGCGCAGGTGCAGCGGGTCCTCGCCGGTCAGCCGGGAGAGCGCCTCGCGCAGCGGGTTGTTGACGTCCACATTGGTCGTGCCGTGCCCGGTCTCGGCGCCGTCGAGGCCCTCGCTCAGCACGTCCAGCCGCGCGTACACCCCGCCGCAGCCCGAGAACGACTCGAAGCGCAGCCGGTCGCCGTTCCCCGTCACCACCGGGTCCAGCGACGCCGGTCGCAGCCGCTGGAAGTACCGGGCGGCCGCGACGTCCGCGACCGCCAGCAGGCCGCGCGCCGCTATCTGCGGCGACGTCACGAAACCGGAGAAGAAACGGGGATGGGCCTCGGCGCCGGCGGGCGTCAGCCCGCCCGACGTCTCCAGGCCGAGTAGCCGTCCGGCCTGAGAGGACTCCAGGGCGGACGGACGGGAATAGGCGAGTGCCTGCACGGATCGCGTCATGGAGAAGACGGTAGGACCCACCACTGACAATCGCCCCGGCCGAACTCCCGCCCCCGGTCCAGGCCTCAGCGCCGACGCGGTGAGCGGACCCCCTCCGCCGACGCCCGTCCACCGTCGGCGTTCTCGCGGGGCGGCTCAGCGGCGGCTCCCGTCCAGCAGGACGCGCGCGACCAGGGCCGGGTCGTCGCTCATCGGCACGTGCCCGCACCCCGGCAGGCTCACCAGCCGGGCGTCGGCGATGGCGCGCTTGGCGCGGACGCCCTGCCGGCGCAGCAGCAGCCGGTCGCGGGTGCCCCAGGCGATGGTGACCGGCACACCCGGCACGTCGTGGGTGAACAGGACGTCGCGCCCCGCGGTGAGCGTCGGGTGGAAGCCGGACGCATGACGCAGCGCCAGCGTCTCGGCGACGACCGCCTCCGGTGACCGCCGCCCCGGGTGGGCGTAGACGGTGCTGGTCAGTGCCGCCCGCCCGGCAGCGGACCGTGACATCCGTTCGATCACCGGCAGGGGGAGGGACTCGGCGCCCGTCCGCATCGCGCGGAGCGTCCCGAAGGCGTACCGCCGTTCGCTCTCGTTCCAGAACCCCGCCGGGGCCAGCGCCGTCACGGACCGCACGCGCCTCTCGCGCCCCAGTTCCAGGGCGAGCAGCCCGCCGAGGGAGTTGCCCGCCACGTGCGGACGGTCGACGTCCAGGGTCTCGCACAGCATGCCCAGCACCCGGCCCACCGTGGGCAGGTCGTACGGCAGCCCGTCGGGCAGCGCGGGCGAGGAACCGAAGCCCGGCAGGTCGACGGCGATCACGTCCCGTTCGGCGGCCAGGATGTCGAGCACCGGCTGCCACGCCTGCCAGTGGTGCCCGATGCCGTGGAGCAGGAGCAGCGGCTGGCCCGAACCGGCCCGTTCGTACTCGAGCGTCACTGTGCGGGGCCCCTGGAGGGACTCGACGGTGAACGAGACCTGTCCGGCCATGCTGGCTGCACCTGCTCCCTGCCTGGGCGCCCTGTCGACGACGCTGTCAGCAACCATTACCGTTCGGTAGTGTTCAGTTCAAGGGGCACGGCCGTCCACATGTGGTCAGAACCGCATCCTTCTCACCTGGACACGCCCTTTCCCGTCGGCTGGGATGGACGCGTGGCAACTGATACCCAGTCAGACGTCTCCGACGTCACCGGCATCGCCGAGGTCTTCGAAGCGCAGCGGCCCGTCCTGACCGGCGTGGCCTACCGGATGCTCGGCCGTGTCGCCGACGCCGAGGACGTGGTCCAGGAGGCATGGCTCCGCTGGTCGGGCGCCGACCACGCCGCCGTCCGCGACGCGCGCGCCTTCCTCGTACGGATCACCACCCGGCTCGCCATCGACCGGCTCCGCCAGGCGCAGGCGCGGCGCGAGTCGTACGTCGGACCGTGGCTCCCCGAGCCCGTCACCACGGACTTCGGGCCCACCGTCCCGGACACCGCCGAGCGCGCCGTGCTCGCCGACTCCGTCTCGCTCGCCGTCCTGGTCGTCCTGGAGTCCCTCTCGCCGCTGGAGCGCGCCGTGTTCGTGCTGCGCGAGGCGTTCGGCTTCCCGTTCGCGGAGATAGCCACCACCCTGGACCGGTCCGAGGCGGCGGTGCGCCAGCTCGCCGGCCGCGCCCGGCGCCACGTGGACGAGGGCCGGCGCCGGTACGACGTGGACCCGGCCGAGCGCCGTGACCTCACCGAGCGCTTCCTGGCCGCGGCCGCCGGCGGCGACCTGGGCGAGCTGCTCGCCCTGCTGGCACCCGACGTCCGGCTGGTCGGCGACAGCGGCGGCAAGGCCAAGGCGCCGCTGCGCGTCATCGAGAGCGCCGACAAGGTGGGCCGCTTCTTCTTCGCCATCGCCAAGGCGCCCCTGCCGGGCTCGGAGTACCGCTACACCGAGATCAACGGCGCCCCCGCGCTGGTCGTACTCGTGGACGGAAAGCCCGAAACCCTCATCCAGGTGGAAGCGGTCGACGGCCGGATCCACACCGTCTACGTCATCCGCAACCCGGACAAGCTGGCCGCTCTCACGCTGCCGCGACCGCTGCCGTAAGCGGCTGGTCCGCCTCCTTTCCCACCGGCCCCGCGCTCCCCTCCCGGACGCGGGGCCGGCGCGCTCCCACGCTCGTGTCCGGCGCGCATTGGTCTTGACCAAGGGGGAGCGCCCCCTTATGGTCGGTCGGAGGGTTAGTGCAGGAACCTTTAATAAACAAGGCACGGAAAGCCGCCGGGGCAGGGCGATCGCGGAGGATCAGGGTGGGGACCACGCAGCTGGAATCGGTGCCGGAGCCCAAGTACTGGCACCTCAAGACCGTGATCAGCGAGGCGCTGGACTCGGATTTCGCGGTGGGGGAGATCCTGCCCAACGAGCGTGAACTGGCCGCCCGTTTCGGCGTCGCCCGTGCCACGCTGCGCCAGGCGCTCGAACAGCTCGAACTCGAAGGCCGCCTCCAGCGCCGCCGCGGGGTCGGCACCACCGTGGCCCCGCCGCGCGTGGGCGTCGACGTCTCCACCACCCAGCACCAGTGGCCCGGCCCGGGCGACGAGGCCTGGGAGCCGGTCGACTGTGTCTCCACCGTGCCGCCCGCCGCCGTCGTGCGCCTCCTCGACCTCGCCCCCGACGCCGACGAGGCGGTTCACTCCGTACGCCGCCTGCGCGTGACGCACGGCCAGCCGGTCGCCGCCGAGCAGCTGTACGTCCCCACCGCCTCGGTGCCGGACCTCACCGCCATCCAGGCACCCTCCGGCCCGGCCCGCGCCCGTACCGTCCTGCGCGAGCTGCAGCGCCTCACCCTGGAGGGCCAGGAGCGCGCCGTCGAGCTGGGCTCCGCCCGCGCGGACGACGCCAGGGAGCTCGACCGGCTGCCCGGCGCCCCGGTGCTCGTCGTCACCACGCGGTACGTCTCCGAGGGCCGTACGGCGGCGGTCTCGGTGGCCACGTACCGCGCCGACACCTGCCGGCTGACCTTCGGCGACGCGGGCGACTTCCAGATCGCGTCCTGACGGCGTCACCCGAGCACGCCGCGCCCTCACCCGCGTGGTCGGGCCAGGCGCGCACGGGCCACGGGTCAGGGGATACCGGCCCGCCGTCTCACTCTTCAGCGGCGGGCCGTCACCGTGCCCTCCACCGCGAAGAGCTGCTCCTCCACGTGCTCCAGCGCCAGTCGCAGCGCACCCGTCGCCACCGCCGCCTCACCCAGCATCGACAGCACCACCCGCGGCGGGCGCAGGCAGAACCGCGCCAACTCCTCCCGCAGCGGCGGGAGTATCCCGTCCAGACCGGCCGCCCAGCCGCCGATCACCACGACCTCCGGGTCCAGCGCCAGCACCAGGGCCCCCACGTCGTGCACCAGCCGCTGGATGAACCGCTCCACCGCCGCCCGCGCCCGCGCGTCGCCCTTCCGGGCCAGCGCGAACACCTCCGCCACCGCGTGCTCGTCCAGCGGGTGCAGCGGCTCGTCGGTCGTCGACAGCAGCTTCTCCGGCGTCGCCCCCCGCCCCAGCAGGTGCAGCGCGCCGATCTCCCCGGCGGCCCCGCCGAAGCCCCGGTGCAGCCGCCCGCCGATCAGGGAGCCGGCCCCGGGACTCAGCCCGGCGAGCACGAAAACGATGTCGTCCGAGTCGGTGGCGGCGCCCTTCCACTGCTCGGCCACCGCAGCCGCGTTCGCGTCGTTCTCCACCAGCACCGGGCAGCGGAACGAACGCCGCAGCCGCTCGCCCAGCGCCAGTCCGGTCCAGCCGGGCAGCGCCGTACCGAGCCGTACCGTCCCGTCCGCCTCCACGATGCCGGGCGTGCCGACGCCCACGGCGCGCAGATTGCTGCGCGGCACCCCCGTGCGCCGGAGCACATCGGCGACGACCGTCCGCACGCGCTCCAGCCGCTCGTCCGCCGAAGCCGTCTCCGAGACCTCCCGGGACCCCGCTCCTATGATCCGGCCGTCCAGCCCCGAGATGAGCGCGGCCACCCGGTGCGGGCCGATCTCGACGCCCATCAGGTGCCCCGCCTCCGCGCGGAACCGGAAACGCCGCGCCGGCCGCCCCTGGCGCCGGGCCTCACCCTCCTCGGCCGCTGCCTCGACCACCAGACCGGTCTCGATGAGCCCTTCGACCACGCCCTCGACGGTGGGCCGGGACAGGCCCGTGATGCGGGTGAGGTCCGTGAGCGTACGCGCGTCGGAGCCCCGCAGCGCATGGAGTACCACCGCGGAGTTGATCCGCCGCAACAGCGACGGATCTCCGCCGGTCAGCCGGCCCACCGTGTGTCCTCCCAGCTCGAACGCGTGTCTGCGGATCGTACTCAATGCCCGGACGGTCGGCGAGCGGCGCCCGGCGCCCGGCCCGGCGGGCCACCGGGCCGGTTCCGACGGTGCCGCGAAACCCGCCGCGTACGCGCCGATCACCGCCTGCGTGCGGTCACGGGAAGGCTGGCCCGGCAAGATCGATCTTGCCTAGCATGTGCACGCCACTGACTGGGCGGCACGCCGCCCCGACGAAAGCGAACCATGCATCTCAAGCGGATCATCGCTGCGACCACCGCCCTCGTCTCCCTCTCTCTCGTCACCGCCTGCGAGGACGCCGACGCCGACCGCACGCCCGCCGTGTCCGGCCCCACCACCGGGCCCGGCCCCTCCAAGGACGGCGGCGCCCACGCCGACACGCTCCAGCAGGCGCAGGTCTACGTCCAGCGGTACGCCTCGTGCGAGCGGATGAGTACGGACCCGACCGACGGCCGGCTGCCGCTCACCGAGTTCACCGCCCCCGGCAAGTGGTCGGTGACCGAGCGCGGGGTGTGCAGCGACCGCGTCGGGCACGGCGAAATCGTCTTCTACATGTTCTCCGACATGAAGGCGTTCCAGGAGGGCTACAAGCAGCGCGTACTGACGAAGATCGCTTCCGGGGACCCGGACTACGGCCTGTTCAGCCGCGTGCTCGTGGGGGAGAACTTCGCCGTCACTCCCACCGAGACCGCGACCGCGCTCAAGCTCTCCCGCTCGGACCTGCGCGTCCTGACCTGCAACCCGACAGCCCGCGTGCCCGAGGGTTACCAGCAGCAGAAGGGCCCGGTCGACGGCTGCGTCCTGAGCGACTTCGTGGCGAGCGAGGACGGGGACGGCAGTCCCAACCTGGAGACCCCGAAGGACCCGGCCACGGAAGGTGAGGCCCCGCAGCCGGACCAGCCCCGGGCGGGAAGCCCGGGCCTGCCGCGAGCGGGGAGTCTGACCGAGCTGAAGCAGCTGGTGCACCCGCACACCGTCGACTGCACCGGCTACTCGACCGACCCCGCCACCGTCGCCATCGAGTCGATCGACTACCAGCCCGTGATCACCGGCGCCCCCCGCGACTGGGGCGTGAAGGAGCGGGCGATCTGCGGCGAGACCGGTGGAGCGCAGCGCGCGCACCACCTCACCTGGCTGGACATGGTGAGCGACATGGAGCTCCTGCAGACCCGCGCGAAGGCCGCCCAGCAGGAGGACCTGAAGGACGACAACCGCTTGAAGGCCACCGCGAGCAGGCTGCTCGTCGGCCAGAACATCGCGGTGGAGACCAACGACGTGGCCGTCCGCAACGGCCTGTACCAGCTGCAGTTCCTCTCCCTGAACTGCCGGCCCGGCTTCTCCGCCCCGGCCGGCTACCGCGTGGAGAAGGCGAACGTCGAGGGCTGTGTACTGACCAACTACGAGCCGGGGGCCGAAGTCGGCGGCCACTGAGCACGGCGACGCCGACACGGTGTGCCGGGCCCGCCCCACCGGCCCCGGGAGCGGGCGGGTCTGCTCGCCCTCGCGTCCGGGCCGGGCGTCACGAGCCTGGCGTGCCCACCGGCAGAAGACCTGCGGCATCGAGCACGGTGGACGCGGGCAGGGAGAGCGCGTGAGCCAGCTCGTGCAGCTCCTGCTCGGTGGGGCGGATCGGGCCGGTGGCGCCGTCAACGGCGAACACCCGGATACGTGGGGTGCGGATACCGGTCAGTTCCGCGAGCGCCTGGGCGTTCAGATGGCGGCGGCGCATGGTGTCACGCAGCAGCTGTGCGAGGTCGGGCATCTCCCACCTCCGGGAGGGGGTTTGCACGGAACGTTACCCACCCGCCTGCCCCGAAACGTCGTGAGCAACCAGGCCGCCCACTGTCATGTCGCTGCGGCCGGACCCGCGGGAGGGCCGCCGGACTCACGAGACACCGGCATATGTGCTGAAGGTCACTTCTGGCTCGCGGGTCTCGGGGTATTCGCTTCGGGCACACACGTGATCGAAACGGGGAGGCTCAACCTTGTTCGCGTACGTGATGACCGGGCCGGGTGCCATAGCGAGGGAACGGCTGGACGACCCGGTCTGCGCTCCCGACGAAGTCGTTCTGCGGACGGAAGCGGTGTCGGTGTGCTCCACCGACATCTCGTACTACCGGGGTCATCTCATACCGGAGGTCTGGCCGATCGTTCCAGGGCACGAGTACGTCGGGCGGGTGGTGGAGGTCGGTAAGGAGTTACACGGGCTGGTCGGCGAGGGCGAGCGGCTGACCTACTGGGGGCAGACGGACTTCGGCGGCATGGCCGAGTACCGGGCGTTACGGCCGCTGTTCCCTCGCGACGCCCCTGAACGGGAGCGCGTCTGGCATACCGGCCGGAACTTCTACGACGCGGCCCAGGCCGCGGCCGTACGCGTCCCGCACGACCTGTCCGCGAGCCTGGCCACGCTCGCGGAACCGCTGACATCGGTCATGCGGTCCCTGCTGGTCAATCCGCCGCAACCCGGAGACAACGTCGTCCTGCTGGGCTGCGGCCCGAGCGCGCTGCTCGCCCTGCAGGTCCTCACGCGCTGCATGGGCGCGGGCCATGTGGTGGCCATCGACCACAACCAGGACCGGCTCGACGCCGCCGTCCGCCTGGGCGCCGCCGAGGTGTTCAACCCGGTGCGGCAGGCCGACGAACTGGAGGCGTTCGTCGCCGAGCACCAGGACCACTTCGCCGACTACGTCTTCGACGCGTTGCCGCACGTGGAGTTCGACGCTCATGGATACGACGTCCGCGAGCTGGCGATGATGCTGCTGTGGCCCGGACGCAACTACGTCGTCTACGGTGCCACTTCGCTGCCGCAGAGCCTGAAGACGTGGCTCATCCTGGCCAAGGGGCTCAAGGTTCAGGCCGCGCCTTTCGACGTCCGCATGTTCCCCATGCGCCGTACGGCCCATGTGCTCCGTACAGCCGTAGGTCTGCTCCGGCAAGGTGTAGTCGACGTGGCCCCCCTGCTCACCGCGACCGTCGATGCCGACGACGACACCGCTGTGCGGAACGTTTTTCGCCACTACGGGGTCGGGGGGTCGCTGAAGACCTCCATCAGTTTCACCGCCGCATGGGACGGAAGCAGGCAGGAGGGCCCTCGTGCAGCAGCCGACCGCGGGTAAGACCGGTGTGGATGCCGACGTGCGCCCTGCCGGCGCGGCACGTGCGGCGGTCAGCGTCTTCTTCTTCGTGCTGGGCGCGGGATTCGGATCGTGGGTCGTACGGATTCCGGACGTCCAGCAGGACATCGGCCTCAGCAAGGGCTCCCTGGGTGCCGCCCTGCTGGCCGTCACGGTGGGGTCTCTGATCGGTATGCCGCTCGCCGGCTGGCTCGGCACCAGGCTGGACGGAGCCTGGGTGCTCCGGTTGTCCGGCGCGGTCCTGGCACTGTCGGTAGCCCTTCCGCCGTACGCAACCGGGTGGTGGAGCCTGGCCGCCGCCCTGGTCGTCCTGGGACTCGGGAACGGGGCACTCGGCGTGGCCATGAACGTCCAGGGCTCCCTCGTCGAACGCACCGTACAGCGCCCCATCATGTCGTCCCTGCACGGCGTGTTCAGCATCGGCGGGCTGACGGGCTCGTTGGCGGGGGGCGCCCTCTCCTCCGCGGGCGTCACCCCGCAGCTCCATCTCTCCGCGACCGCCCTCACCCTGTTGTGCCTCACCTTCGCGGCGGCCCCCTGGCTCCTGCCGGCCCCCGCCAACCGGGAGGGACGCGCCCCGGTCTTCGCCCTGCCCGACAAGGTGGTGCTCACGGGGGGAGTGGTGGCCTTCTGCGTCCTGTTCGGGGAAGGAGCGGTCAGCGACTGGAGTGCGGTCTACCTCAAGACCGACCTTTCCTCGCCGGCGCTGGCGGGCATCGGGTACGCGGCCTTCGCCGGAGCCATGGCCGCAGGCCGACTGGCCGGCGACCGCTTGGCCGAAGCCGCGGGACCCCGCCGACTGGTCACCCTGGGCGGACTGATCGGCACCGCGGGCATCTCCGCCGTGGTGCTCATGCCTGAACCGCTGGTCGCCATACCGGGTTTCGGCCTGATGGGTCTGGGTCTCTCGGTCGTGTATCCCCAGGTGCTCAGCGCCGCCGGAGCCGGCTCCCCCTCACCGGACACGGCCATCGCAGCCGTGTCCACCATCGGGTATCTCGGCTTTCTCATCGGCCCACCGGCCATCGGGGGGCTGGCCGAGATGACGTCACTTCGCCTGGCACTGGTCCTTGTGGCGGTCTGCTCGGCCCTGATCATCCCTCTGGCACACCGGGCACTCGCCACCGCCCCGTCCGCACATCGGTGAGCCGGCTCGTGAGGGCACCGTGATCAAGCGCCCCACGCGGCGTGACGGCCGGGTGGGCGGCGGCGGTCCTCCCTGGCCGGGTGGCTCTGCCCCCGGCCAGGGAGGCCTGACGGAACGCCAATTGTCAGTGGCTGCGGCTTTACTGGACCCATGACCACCGCTCGGCACCTGGCGACCATCGATCGGCTGCGCTCCCGCCCCTTCCCCGGGCAGCGCGGCAGATCGGACGCGGGCGACAGCGGCCCCGGCTACCACATCGCCGAGCTCGCCACGAGCGAGGAGTTCTGGGACGACGACGGCACGCGGCGCGCGCTCGTCGAGGAGCAGTACGAGGCGGAGCGCGACGCGCTGGCGGTGCTGTTGACCGCGCGCTGGGCCGAGCCGCAGAGCTTCAGCCTGTGGTCGGTCTTCGACCGGGGCATGGCGGGCGAGGAGATACCGGACCCCTGGGACATCCTCAGCAGCTCCGTGCCCGACGTCCACCTCTGGCGCGTGGACGGGCTCTGGATAGCCCTGGGGGTCTCGCACTGGGACAAGGAGCTGCCGTTCCAGCTGCTCGCCGTCGTCACGGAGACGGACCCGCCCTAGGGGGTGTCTCGCCGATCTTGCCGGGCTCGCGCGGCCTGGCACCGCTCCCTGACCCCGCCTGATCCGAAAGAGAGGCGCCCTAGCCGTCCTGGCCGGGGCTCTCCTGCGCCGCTTCCCGCAGCCGGGCGAACTCCTCCGCCATCGTCTCCAGCGTCCAGTGGGCGTTGAGGCCGCTGGGGTTGGGCAGCACCCAGATCCGGGTGTCGCCGATCGTCCGCTCCTGCGGGCCTATCCGGGCCTTGCGGTCGTGGAAGGCCGTGCGGTACGCGGTGACACCGGCCACCGCCAGCCAGCGCGGGCGCAGCCGCGCCACCTTCAGCGCCAGCAGCCGGCCGCCCTCGCGGAACTCCTCCTCGCTCAGCTCGTCGGCGCGCGCGCTCGCCCGGGCGACCACGTTGGTGATGCCGAGGCCGTACGAGAGGAGTTCGTGCTGCTCCGCCGGCTTCAAGCGGCGGGGCGTGAAGCCCGACCGGTGCAGCACCGGCCAGAAGCGGTTGCCGGGCCGGGCGAAGTGGTGGCCCGTGGCGGCCGACATCAGGCCGGGGTTGATGCCGCAGAACAGCACGGACAAGCCGCCCGCGATCACATCGGGCACGATGCGGTCGCGAGCGGCTTCCAGTTCCTCAGGTGTCATACGGGTCGTGTGCCCCGAGGTCAGAGGATCGCACCGGGCGCGTACCCGGCGGCGTCCGGGTGCTGCTTGGCGATCTCCTCGATCCGGGCCACCACGGCACCGACCTGGTCGGCCGCCGCGCCCGTGAACGACAGCTTGTCCGCCATCGCCGCGTCCAGCTGCGCCCGGTCCAGCGGGATGCGGTCGTCGGCCGCGAGCTTGTCCAGCAGCTCGTTGCGCTCGGCGCCCTGCTCCCGCATGGCCAGCGCGGAGGCGACGGCGTTCTCCTTGATGGCCTCGTGCGCGACCTCGCGGCCCACCCCGGCGCGCACCGACGCCATCAGCACCTTGGTGGTCGCCAGGAACGGCAGGTAGCGGTCCAGCTCGCGGGCGACGACCGCCGGGAAGGCGCCGAACTCGTCGAGCACCGTCAGGAAGGTCTCCAGCAGGCCGTCCAGCGCGAAGAACGCGTCGGGCAGCGCCACGCGGCGCACCACCGAGCAGGAGACGTCACCTTCGTTCCACTGGTCCCCGGCGAGCTCGCCGGTCATCGAGGCGTAACCGCGCAGGATGACCATCAGGCCGTTGACACGCTCGCAGGAGCGGGTGTTCATCTTGTGCGGCATCGCCGACGAGCCGACCTGGCCGGGCTTGAAGCCCTCGGTGACCAGCTCGTGCCCGGCCATCAGCCGGATCGTCTTCGCCAGCGACGACGGCGCGGCGGCCAGCTGGACGAGCGCCGTGACGACCTCGTAGTCGAGCGAGCGCGGGTAGACCTGGCCCACCGAGGTGAAGGCGTGCCCGAAGCCCAGGTGATGGGCGATCCGCCGCTCCAGCTCCGCCAGCTTCTCGGCGTCGCCGCCCAGCAGGTCCAGCATGTCCTGCGCGGTGCCCACCGGGCCCTTGATGCCGCGCAGCGGGTAGCGGCCCAGCAGCTCCTCCACCCGGGCGTACGCCACCAGCAGCTCGTCGGCCGCGGTCGCGAAGCGCTTGCCGAGGGTCGTGGCCTGCGCGGCGACGTTGTGCGAGCGCCCCGCCATGACCAGCTCGCCGTACTCGCCCGCCAGCTTGCCCAGCCGGGCGAGCACCGCCACCGTGCGGTCGCGCATCAGCTCCAGCGAGAGCCGGATCTGCAGCTGCTCGACGTTCTCCGTGAGGTCGCGGGAGGTCATGCCCTTGTGGACCTGCTCGTGGCCCGCCAGCGCGTTGAACTCCTCGATCCGCGCCTTCACGTCGTGGCGCGTGACCTTCTCGCGCTCGGCGATCGACGCCAGGTCGACCTGGTCGAGCACCCGCTCGTAGTCGGCGAGGGCGGCGTCCGGCACCTCGATCCCGAGGTCCTTCTGTGCGCGCAGCACGGCGAGCCACAGCCGGCGCTCCAGCTTCACCTTCTGTTCGGGGGACCAGAGGACGGCGAGCTCCGCGGAGGCGTAGCGGCCGGCGAGGACATTGGGGATGCGAGGCTTCGCAGACGCAGCAGTCACGTGACCAGATTCTAGCTGGCGGTTTGTGCAGGCCAGCGCCACGGTCCGGTTCGTCGGATGCTACGAGGCGGCGTTGCCCCGCGGAACGGAGTCGCTCCCCGGAGCCGGCAGCTCCGGCGAGTGCCTGGTGCCCGACGCCTCGGACCGTACCCCGGACCGCGCCCCGCGCGACGCCGGTGACCGCACCTCGGACGGTGCCTCGGTCGGGGCCTCCGTCGGCGTCTCGGCCGGCGGCTCGCGCCGCACGCCGGTCAGCACCTCGTACGGCAGCAGCTCCGGCCGCTTCGCCGGGCGGCCGTCGCCCGACGAGCGGCCCGTCAGCCGCCGCCCGATCCACGGCCCGAGGTGCTGCCGCGCGAACCGGGCGTCGCTCAGCCGCCGGGCCGCCCAGCCCGGCCGTACGGCAGGGGGCAGCGGCGCCCGCCAGTCCTCCTCGGCCTCCAGCCCCAGCGCCTGCCACACGGCCTCCGCCACCCGCCGGTGCCCCTCCGCCGTCAGGTGCAGCCGGTCCACGTCCCACAGCCGCTGGTCGCCCAGCACCTCGGCGCCGTAGAGGTCGACCACCAGCGCGCCGTGCCGGGCCGCGAGCTCGTCGATGTACGCGAAGAGCTCCTCCATGCGGGGCCGGAAGCGCTCCATCACCGGGCCGTTGCGGCCGGGGCTGCGCATGAGCACCAGCCGGCCGCACGACGGGGCGAGGCGCTCCACCGCCTCCTCCAGCAGGCCGCGCACCCGCCCCATGTCGCACTTCGGGCGCAGCGTGTCGTTGAGCCCGCCGACCAACGTGACGACGTCCGCCTTCATGGCCGCCGCGAGGCCCACCTGCTCCTCGACGATCTGGCCGATCAGCTTGCCGCGCACGGCGAGGTTCGCGTACCGGAACCCGGGCGCACGGGCGGCGAGGCGGCCCGCCAGGACGTCGGCCCAGCCCCGGTAGGAGCCGTCGGGGAGGAGGTCCGACATGCCCTCGGTGAAACTGTCGCCCACCGCGACGAAACTGGTGTAGGTGGCATTCATCTCCATGGCGGGGTGATCGTATCGCCAGGCCCTAACCCGCCCGAGGGCGGCCCACCAGCTCCCGCAGCACGTCCTCCATCGTGACGAGCCCGGCCAGTTTGCCGTTGTCGTCCAGGACGGCCGCCAGGTGCGTGCGGCTGCGGCGCATCGCCGTCAGGACGTCGTCCAGCGGCGTGGCCGCCCGCACCCGGGCGATCGGCCGCATCGCCGACACCGGGAACGGCAGGTCGCGCGGGAACACGTCCAGCGCGTCCTTCACATGGAGGTAGCCGAGGATGCCCCGGGTGGCGTCCACCACCGGGAAGCGCGAGAACCCGGACCGCGCCGACAGCTCCTCCAGCTCGGCGGGCGTCGTCCCGACCCGCGCGTACACCACCCGCTCCACCGGCATCACCACGTCGCGCACCGGCCGGCGACCCAGCTCCAGCGCGTCGTGCAGCCGCTCCGTCGCCCGGTCGTCCAGCAGTCCCGCATGCGCCGCGTCCGTCACCATCCGCGCCAGCTCGTCGTCCGAGAACGTCGCCGAGACCTCGTCCCGCACCTCCACGCGGAGCAGCCTCAGCAGCGCGTTGGCGAACGCGTTGATCGTGAAGATCACCGGACGCAGCGCCCGGGTCAGCGCCACCAGCGGCGGCCCGAGGAGCAGCGCGAGCCGCGTCGGCTCGGCCAGCGCGACGTTCTTCGGCACCATCTCGCCCAGCAGCATGTGCAGGTACGTGGCCACCGACAGCGCGATCACGAACGAGATCGGGTGCACCAGCCCGTGCGGTACGCCCACCGCGTCGAAGACCGGCTCCAGCAGGTGGGCGATCGCCGGCTCGGCGACCACACCGAGCACCAGCGTGGAGAGCGTGATGCCCAGCTGAGCCGCCGCGAGCAGCGCGGAGACGTGCTCCAGGCCCCAGATGACGCTGCGCGCCCGCCGGTCCCCGGCCTCGGCGTACGGCTCGATCTGGCTGCGGCGCACCGAGATCAGGGCGAACTCGGCGCCGACGAAGAAGGCGTTGACGACGAGCGTCAGGAAACCGATCAGGAGCTGGATCGCGGTCATCGGCCGGCCTCCCCGGAGCCACCGGCGCGGCGGCCGCCGTCCTTGTGGTCAGGTGACCCGTGGTCGTCATGCGCCCCGCCCAGGGGCTCCCTGGGCGCATGCAGCAGCACCCGCGCGGCCCGGCGCCCGGAGGCGTCCACCACGTCGAGCCGCCACCCCGCGAGCTCGATCCGGTCGCCGACGACCGGTATGCGGCCCAGCTCCGTCGCGATGAGCCCGGCGAGCGTCTCGTACGGCCCCTCCGGCACGCGCAGCCCGATCGTCTCCAGCTGGTCGGTCCGCGCGGCGCCGTCCGCCGACCACAGCAGCCGGCCGTCGGCGTCCTCGCCCACCCGCGCGAGGTCCGGTGTCTCGTGCGGGTCGTGCTCGTCGCGCACCTCCCCGACCACCTCCTCGACGATGTCCTCCAGCGTCACGACACCGGCCGTGCCGCCGTACTCGTCGATGATGACCGCCATCGTCCGCTTGCCGGAGAGCCGGTCGAGCAGCCGGTCCACCGTGAGCGACTCCGGTACGAGCAGCGGCTCCCGCAGGATCTCGGTGACCGGCGTCCGCGGCCGCCGCTCGGCCGGGATGGCCAGGACGTCCTTGATGTGCGCGGTGCCGATCACCGTGTCGAGGCCGCCCCGGTACACCGGGAACCGCGACAGGCCGGTGGCGCGTGTGGCGTTGGCGACGTCCTCCGCGGTGGCCTGCGCCTCCAGGGCGGTCACCTGCACGCGCGGGGTCATGACGTTCTCGGCGGTCAGCTCGGCGAGGTTCAGGGTGCGGACGAACAGCTCCGCCGTGTCCGCCTCCAGGGCGCCCTGCTTGGCGGAGTGGCGTGCCAGGGCCACCAGCTCCTGCGGGCTGCGCGCGGAGGCCAGCTCCTCGGCCGGCTCCAGGCCGAGCCGGCGCACCAGGCGGTTCGCGGTGTTGTTGAGGTGGCCGATCAGCGGCCTGAAGGCGGCGCTGAAGATCCGCTGCGGAGTGGCGACGACCTTGGCGACGCCCAGCGGGGAGGAGATCGCCCAGTTCTTGGGGACCAGCTCGCCGACGACCATTAGGACCACCGTCGACAGACCCGTGCCGATGACGAGCGCGATCGACGACGCGACCGACGCCGACAGCCCCATGTCCTGGATCGGTCCCCGGATCAGCTTGGCGATCGACGGCTCGGAGAGCATGCCCACGATCAGATTGGTGACGGTGATGCCGAGCTGCGCCCCGGAGAGCTGGAAGGTGAGGGAGCGTACGGCCTTGAGGGCGCCGGGCGCGCCGCGCTCACCCCGCTCGACCGCCCGTTCGAGCTCGCTCCGCTCGATGGTGGTGAGGGAGAACTCGGCCGCGACGAACCCGCCGCACGCCACGCAGAGCAGCAGCGCCACGACGAGCAGAAGGACTTCGGTCATCGCTTCACCTCCGTCCCATGGTCGGACAGGGAGCGGAGGAATGCGCGATGTCGCGTACCGGGGGGCTCGCCCATGGGCGGACGCTCACACCTTTCGGTCGATTCGGTCGGTCGGGTCGGTCGGTCAGTCGGGTCGGTGTGTCGGTCGGGTCGGTCGGGTCGAGTGGGTCGGTCGGAGTCTTCTCCGGCGGATGCCCACCAATGGTAAAAGGACGGTAAAGCGCTCAGACCTCCAGGGGTCCACTCGCCGACGACTCGCCGCCCAAGGGCTTGATCCAGCTGCTCCAGTGCGACTCCCGGGTGTAGCCGGCGGCCCGCCACGCGTGGTGCGCCGACGTGTTCCGGTCGAGGACCATGGCGTCACCGCGCCGCCCCCCGAGGCGTACGAAACGTTCCTCGGCGGCCGCGAGCAGCGCCCCACCGACGCCCTGGCGGCGATGGTCCGGATGGACGGCCAGCCGGTACAGGTGGCAGCGCCAGCCGTCGAAGCCGGCGATCACCGTGCCCGCGAGCTCGCCGTTCCGCTCGGCGAGGAGGAGCGCTTCCGGGTCGCGGGCGACCAGGCGCTCGACGCCGTCGCGGTCGTCGCTGATGCTGGTGCCCTCGGCGGCGATCTTCCAGAAGGCGAGGACGGCGTCGAGGTCGGCCGGTCGGGCGGCCCGTATCCGAAGATCGTTCATGCGCTCCATCCTCCACGACGCCCCGCGGCCGGTACACGTCCCTTGTCGCTGCTAGCGCGGCCGCGCTAGCGTGAAGTGTGGCCAAGACCCAGCTGAACGTTCGCGTGGACGAATCCACCGCCGAAGCCGCCCGCCGCCGGGCGCAGCAGCGGGGTGTCAGCGTGAACCGCTACATCGAGGAACTCGTCCAGCAGGACGCCGGGGAAGTGGGACGCACCTTCGTCGAGGCGGCGGCCGACTTCATGAAGCAGTACGAAGCCGTCTTCGCGGAGGAGTTCGGCGCCGCGGAGCACCGGCCGCCGGAGGACCATCCGGCGAAGGGCGGCGGCAAGCGCGCCAAGGGCAAGCGGTGAGTGATCCGCGTCGAGCGGCGTCCGGCCGGGGGCGTCCGGCGGTGCAGAGGGCGGGCGCCGTCTCCGGATGAGCCTCTCCATCGACCTCGCCTGGCTCCTCATGGTCGCCGAGCACAAGACCCCCGGCGACCCCCAGGTCATCGACTGGGGCGCGCTCGTCGCGGCCGTCGCGCGGCACGACGCCGAGATCTTCGGTACGGCCGTCTACGCGGACCCGCCCGCGCGCGCCGCCGCGCTGCTCCAACTGCTGCTGCACGTCCCGGCCCTGGAGCACTCCAACGCGATGTTCGCGTCCGCCGTCGCGTACGGCTACCTCGTCGCCTGCGGCCTCAAGGTGGTGACCTCGCCCGAGCAGGTGCGGGACCTCGCGCGCCTGGTCAAGGCGGGCGAGGCGGACGTCCGCGCCATCGCGGCGGAGCTGCGGCAGTGGAGCCTGTGAACCTCCTAGGGGACGGGGCGCCGCGTCGCATGCGCCTCCCGGTAGCGCGAGGGCGGGATGCCGTAGCGGCTGGTGAAGGCCTGGCGAAGGGTCTCGGCCGACCCGAAGCCGCACCGGGCGGCCACGCTCGCCAGCGGTAGCGTGGTGGACGCGAGGAGGTGCGCGGCGGCCTCGGTACGGGCCTGGCGTACGAACCGGCCCGGCGTCTGACCGAGGTGCTCCAGGAACAGCCGGGTGAGGTGGCGCGGGGTCACGCCCGCGAGCGCGGCCAGCGCCACCGTGCTCAGATCGCCGTCCAGGTGGCCGGTGATGTGGTCGACGAGCCGCCGTACCAGGTCGTCGCGGGGCGGGGGAGCGGCCGTGAAGAGGCTCATCTGGGCCTGGTTGCCCGGGCGTTGCAGGTAGGTGACCAGGTGACGGGCGACCTGCCGGGCCAGCTCGGCGCCGTGGTCCTCCTCGATGAAGGCGAGGGTGAGGTCGAGTGCGCTCGTGATGCCCGCCGCCGTGGAGATGTTGCCCTCGCGGATGTAGATGGGGCTCGGGTCCACGGTGACCTCGGGGTGACGGGCGGCCAGCCGGGCCGCGAACTGCCAGTGCGTGGTGGCGCGGTGGCCGTCCAGCAGCCCGGTGGCGGCCAGGATCGCGGCCCCGGTGCACACGGAGGCCACGCGCCGGCTCTCCTTGGCCAGGCGGCGGACATGCCCCACGAGCCGCGGGTCGGCGGCCGCCCGCTCAACCTCCAGGCCGCCCGAGACGACGAGCGTGTCGAGCGGGCCGACGAGCCGCTCCAGGGACTGCTGGCTGAGCAGCGTGAACCCCGAGCCGCAGACGATCGGCCCGCCGCCCGGCGCCACCAGGACCACGTCGTACTGGCGGGCCAGGGAGCCGAGGTGGTTCGCCATGACGAGGGTGGTGGTCACGCACGCGATGTCCAGCAGCTCGGCCGTGTCGAAGCCGACCACGGCCACTCGCCGATCCGTCATGCGAGGACCCTATGCCGGAAGGACCGGTACCCCAAGGTTCGGGACATGACCGCGCGGACCGTACGCGGACGGGGGCCGGCGGGCCGGAGAGTGGACTCGTCCACGACCGCCCCCTCGCCGCTCCGGGAGAGACCTCATGACCACTGACGCCGCCCGCGGAACCGAAACCGGAACCGGAGCCGGAACCGGGGCCGATGCGACACCGAGCGCGTCCGCGCCCGTAGGCCCCGCTCAGCCCGTCCAGCCCGCCCGGCTCTCCCGGCATTCGCCGCCTACCCCGTCTTCCCCGTCCTCCTCCCCGCCTACCTTGTCTTCCCGGCTCTCCGGAGTCCTGCGCCTCCTCGGGCACCGCTGGCCCACCTGGCTCGCACTCGCCGTGGTGGCCGCGACGTTCCTCGACGGAACCCCGCCCGTGGCACGCCTGGCGGCCCTCCTCGCCCTGATGCCGCTCTTCTACCTGGCCTTCGGCGCGCTGCGCGGCCACCTGCGCGGCCCCCGTGTCCTCGCCCTCCAAATCGCCGGGCTGTTGCTCTTCGCCGCGGTCGCGCTGGTGGCGCTGACGGCCGACCGGACGACCGCGCACTACCTGCTGGCGGCCGGCTGGTTCGCCCACGCGGTCTGGGACTTCGCCCACCACCGCGCCGACCGGGTGGCCCCCCGTGCCTGGTCGGAGTGGTGCTGCGTGGTGGACCTCCTCGGCGCGGCGGCGATCCTCCTCGCGGCCTGACGGACGGGACGGGCGCGACGGGAGGACCCTGCCCGTCAGGCCCCGGCGTCGCCGCTCAGCCGGCAGCGGCGTCGCCGAACCACCTGGGCAGGTGACCGAGCAGACCCTGCTGATCGTCCCCGACCCAGGCCACGTGACCGTCCGGGCGCAGCAGCGCCGCGGGAACGTCCAGTTCCTCGCTGACCTCCACGACGTGGTCGACCCGGTCCGCCCAGCCCGCTGCCGACAGCCGGCCAGTCTGGTCCAGCAGCAGCCCCCGGCCGCCGCGCATCCGGTCGTAGAGGCGCCCCCGCTTCAGCTTCAGGTCCCGCAGCCGCCGGCCGACGAGTTCGTGCCCCTCGCCGAGGTCGTAGCGGACCGCGATCGCGGTGATCTTCTCGATCAGGTAGCGGTTCACCTCCTCGAACTCCATCAGTTCGCCCATCAGCCGGCGCACGGCCCGGGCGCCCGGCTCGGAGGACAGCAGCTCGGTCTGCGCGCGGGTGTTGTCGAGTACGTCGGCGGCCACCGGGCGCCGCTCCGTCTGGTAACTGTCCAGCAGCCCCTCCGGCGCCCAGCCGCGCACCTCGGCGGCCAGCTTCCAGCCGAGGTTGAACGCGTCCTGGATACCGAGGTTGAGCCCCTGCCCGCCGGTCGGCGGGTGAACGTGCGCCGCGTCACCGGCCAGCAGCACCCGGCCGACGCGGTAACGGTCCGCCAGCCTGGTGGCGTCACCGAACCGGGACAGCCAGCGGGGCGAGTGCACGCCGAAGTCGGTCCCGGCGAAGTCCCGCAGCCGCCGCTTGAACTCCTGGAAGGTCGGCGGGACCGTGCGATCCTCCGCTACGCCGTCGGCGGGCACGATCACGCGGTAGGTCCCGCCTTCCAGGGGCATGGTGCCGAACCGCCATTCGGTCTTGCGGACCTCCGCCACCACGGCCGCGAGCTCCTCGGGGCCCATGGCCACTGCCATCTCCCCGAGCAGCGTCTCGACCCTGGCGGGCTCTCCGGGGAAGCCCACGCCGAGCAACTTGCGCACGGTGCTGCGGCCGCCGTCGCAGCCGACGAGGTACCGCGCGCGCAGCCGCGTGCGCCCCCCGGCGGCCACGCCCCCCTCGCCGGGGGCGCCCCCACCGGCCAGCTCGACGGTCACCCCGTCTTCGTCCTGGCTCAGCCCCACCAGCTCGCAGCCGCGCCGGACGTCGGCGCCGAGCTCGGTGGCGCGCTCGGCCAGCAACCGCTCGGTGGTGCTCTGCGGGATGCCGAGGACGTACGAATGCGCCGTGTCCAGCCCGGCGGGCCACGAGGTGCCGATGCCCGCGAAGAACCCGCCGGTCTCGTACTTCCGGCCGAGCGGGAGGAACCGCTCCAGCAGGCCCCGCTGGTCCAGCACCTCGATGCTGCGCACGTGGAGGCCGAGCGCGCGGGCCTGCCTGCTCGGCTCCGTCAGCCTGTCCAGCACCACCACGTGGACACCGTGCAGCCGCAGTTCGCCGGCCAGCATGAGACCGGTCGGTCCGCCCCCGGCGATGATCACATCGATCATGAAATGAATCCCCCATTCAGCGAGACGAGCTAGCTGACCTGCGCAGACCGGCAAAGCACCCGTACTTCGCGAATCCCTGATTTCCGCAGGTTCCGGCTCAGGTGGGGGATTCTGCAGCACTACGGGGGCCTTGCCGCAAGGCCCCCAGTGCGCTATACGTTGAGAGTGGCAAGGAGTGGGTAACCTCCTTGCCTTTGCTTTTTGCGCGCGGCTTTACGGTTCGAGAATGTGCCGGAGATAGGCGTGCGGGTCGGCGAGGTAGCGGCGCCAGTGGTCCACGACGCCGAGTTCGCGCCACGCGACCCGCCGTATGCCGTGCTCGCCGACCTCCAGGATGTCCGCGCCCGGCAGGGCGGTGAGCAACGGCGAGTGCGTGGCACAGATGACCTGGCCGCCCTCCTTGGCCAAGCGGTCGATGTGCCCGATCAGTTCCAGGCAGGAGGAGAAGGAGAGCGCCGCCTCCGGCTCGTCCAGAATGTAGAGCCCGGCGTGGAGGAACTTCCCGCGGAACGCCGCGAGGAAGCCCTCGCCGTGGCTGACGGAGCCGGGCGAGAAACCCTCCCTGTCCAGGGCGTCCAGCGCGGTCTCGGCCCGCAGGAAGAAGCCCTTGCGGGCCGACCAGCTGGTGGCCATACGGCGCCCGCGCCCCGATGCCCCGTCGAACCTCATCCGCTCGCCGAGCGTCGACTTGCTGCGCGGGGAGGAGTAACGCCAGTCGTGGGACCCGCCGTAGGAGTCCAGACCGAAGCCCTCGGCCAGCGCCTCGACCAGGGTCGACTTCCCCGAGCCGTTCTCACCGACCAGGAAGGTCACCGGTGCGGTGAAGCTCAGTCCTTCGTCGACCAGCTGGCGGACGCAGGGCACCGACCAGGGCCAGGCGCTCTCGTCGTACGAGGAGAGATGGACATAAGCGCGTTCGACAATCACGCGCCCAGTGTCCCTCCGGCTCCGGAAACGCCCCGCCGAGGCGGCGGAGCCCGCCGGTCCTCGCGATGTTTCCCACAGCCCCGTCCCACCCGGCTCAGACGGCCCTCCGGCCGCGCTCCACCAGGCTCTCCCGGCCGCCGCGCGCCGCCACGTACCCACAAAAAGGTGGCTACTGCCCAGCGGTCCGATGCGTCACGCTCGCTGCACGATGGCCCGCACGACGCTAGCGTCAACTTCGTGATCGTATGGCTCAACGGCACCCACGGCGCAGGCAAGACGACGACCAGCGCGCTCGTCCAGCAGCTGATCCCGGACTCACGGGTGTTCGACGCCGAGAAGGTCGGCGAGACACTCATGGACATCACGCCAGGACTGCCTGCGACGGACAACTTCCAGCACTGGCCGCCATGGCGGCCCCTCGTGGTCGAAACCGCCCGACGCATCCTCGACTACACCGGCGGAACCCTGGTGATGCCCATGACCGTCCTGGTCGAGCAGTACTGGCGCGAGATCAGCTCGGGCCTTGCCCAGCATGGCATTCCGGTCCGGCACTTCGTCCTCCATGCCGACCAGGACACCCTCCGCGCGCGCATCGCGGGCGACATCGATCTCGGCCCCAACTCCCCGTTCCGTCTCCAGTACCTCGAGCCCTACGCCGAGGCGGCCCGCACGTGGCTGCATGCCGAGGCCGAGGTCGTCGACACCACGCACCTCACCCCCGCACAGGCCGCCCGGCAGATCGCAGAGGCCGTCAGGAGTCTCAGTAGTCGAGCTCCACGTAGTCGATGTCCGTGAACTCCACCTGGAGGCCCGCCGCCCGCCGCCCGCGGTCCTTGAAGTACTGCTCCTGAAGGGCCTCGGCGGCGATGGCGCGCAGTTCCTGTTCGGCCGCGCCCGCCGCCTGGGCGTCGAAGAGGCGGGCCGCGTAGGCGGGGGGAAGGTGCTGGGTGATCAGGCGCAGGCGGCTGTCGTCGGTCGAGCCGGGGGCGGCCGTGAAGCCGAAGCGGGCGCGCGTCTCGATCACGATGCCGCCGGTCGTCGCGGCCGCCTCGCGGGCCCGCTGCCGGACGCGCGGCTGCCAGGACTTGCGGACCTCGGCGAGCAGCCGCGCCGCCAGCTCCGGCCGCGGGTGCTTGATCTGGCCCTTGACGTACCGCTCCACCGTGCGCTGCGAGACGCCCAGGCGTCGCGCCACCGCGCGCGTGGAGCCCTTCTCGCTGCGGACGAGGAACCGCACCTGCGCCGGAGCCGACTTGGGGAGGGGGCGCGTGAAGGTGTGCTCCGCGGCCCGTTCGAGGCTGTCGCCCAGGATGCCCATCGCTCGGTCCTACTCCCCGTCCGCCACGGCGTCCGTGCCCTTGATGTGCCGGGCCGGATTGTGGCCCTCGTCCAGCAGGCGCACCGCCCACATCAGGGACTGCGTGCCCTCGTGCTTGACCATGCCCGGCGATACGCCGAGCCGGAAGCCGCCCGGCAGCGGCTTGCCGTCCGGGGTGCGCGGCAGGAAGTCCAGCGGGCTGGGGCCGTCGGACAGGTACACGGCGCAGTCGGACAGCACCGCGATCGGGAACAGCCCCGCCCCCTCCGCGAGCCGCAGCATCTTGCGGTGCATGTTGACCCGGGCGGCCGCGATCACGGCCGCCCGGATGTCCGGGCGCCAGGTGGGGCGTTCCAGCGCGGGCCACCGCTCGCCGGGGCGGTATCCGGTGCCCTGCGGACGCTCCCGGAGCTTGCCGATGCCGCCCTTGACCGTCGCCTTGACGGCCGACAGGACGGCCGCCCGGCCCGGTTCCTTCGCCTTGTATCCCTCGGCCGCCTCCATCGCCGCGAGGAACTCCGCCTCCGGCATCCCCGCGCGCACGCCGAACTCCTCCATCGTCGCCAGATAGGCGTCGCGCAGCCGCGTGTACCAGGCGTCCAAGTAAGCGCCGTTCTCCGGGCGTACGTACGCCTCGACGGGCGCGACCGCGTGGCCCAGCTCGACGGCGTACGCGACGGTCGGGGTGGCGTACCACGCCGGCCCCTCCGGCCGTGCGCCGTGCGGCGTGAACGGGTTCGGCAGCCGCGGGTCCACCTCGACCGACGACAGGTCCACCAGCCAGGAGCCGGGCACCTTCTTGTCGAAGACCGGCGACGTGACGTGGACCGGGGCGCCCAGCCCGACAGTGAGGCGGTTCGCGGCCGCCGCGAACGCCATGTTCACGTCGATGCCGACGGCGTACGGCCGGGCGCACTCCGCGTCGGTGAGCAGCTCCGGATCGCGGATCCAGTCGTACGCCTCCTCGTCGAGCACCTGGTCGGGCGTGCGCTGGTGCCCGCGCGGGTACAGCGCCGCGACGACCGGGTGCTCGTCCGGAGCCTCCGGCGGCGCCGGGTCGACGGCCTCGGTGAGGGTGCCGGGGCTGGGCGCGGACACCCATGAGCCGGTGGCCTCGTCCTTCACCGCGCGCGTCGGCGGGCGCAGCGCGGTCATCAGCTGCAGACCGCAGACGGCGGTGGTCCCGCGCGGCGTGATGACCCGGGCGGCGTACGTCGCGAGCGTGTCGGCCAGCTCGGCCGGGGGCAGTCCGGCGGCCCCGCCCCACGTACGGCCGTCCAGCGCCCCCCACGGCAGGACGGCGAACTGCACGCACCGGCGGCGACTGCCCTGCGCCGGGCGGTACACCCAGGCCCAGGGCCCGAACCCGCGGCGCGTCAGCAGCCAGTCGGCCTTCCTGAGCCGCCGTACGACCTCGTGGTCGTCGGGGAGCCGCAGCCCGCGCCGGTCCGCCAGCTCGGCCGGCAGCCCGAGCCGTACGGCCGCCGACTCCGTCAGCACCACGAGCGGGTCGGCGTCCTGCCCGTTGCGGTGCAGCCGGGGCGCGCCCAGCCGTGCCTCGCCCAAGGCCCACTCGACGAGCGAGGGGATGTCGGTGGCCGGGCAGTCGAGGACGAGCCCCGCGGCGCAGTACGCGCTGCCGTCCCCGTCCAGCACGGCCACCGGGCCGTGCGCGAAGCGCTCGTCGACCGCCTCTCGGGCGGGGTCCTCGCTCCGCGCCGCCGGTGTACGGACGCGACCGGTCACCGTCCCGGGCCCAGCCCCGCCGGGCGCGCGCCGCCCCTGCGGCGCGGGCACCCGCCCGGCGGGGCCGTTTCCGTTTCCGTTGCCGCTGCCGCTGCCGCCGGCGCCGTACGGAGCCGGAACCGGAGACGTGGCCGGACTTTCCGCCGGAGCGGGAGCCTCCGCCGGAGCCGGAGCCGCGGCCGGACCCCCTGCGGGAGCGGAAGCCTCCGCCCGCACCGGAACCTCCTCCGCCGGAGCCGGAGCCCCCGCGACCGGTGCCGGAGCCTCCTCCGTCGGAGCCTGCTCCGCCGGTTCCGGCGCCGCGGCCTCCGGGTGCCGTTCCGCCAGCCCCGACAGCAGCCGCGCGTACGCCGCCCGCTTCGGCGGGCGCGGGTCCGAGCGGCCGGTTTCCCAGGACGTGATGGTCTCGCGGCGGACGGAGAGCGCCTGGGCGATCTGGTCCCGGCTCAGCCCCGCCGCCTCGCGCAGGCGGCGGCGCTCGGCCGGGGCGGGGAGGGCCGCCACCTGCTCCAGCAGCGCGTCGACCGCTGCGAACAGCTGCTCCTGCTCATCAGACACACGGTCACCCTAACGTCAGCCGCCCGGGCGCCGGGCCACCCCCAGCACGCACGGTGACGACGGCAGCTGCGGCCCCTTCTCCGGGAGGCGGAACCGGCGGTACGAGACGACCTCGAACCCCGCCGCCCCGAGCGCCGCCAGCGGGTCACGCGCCGTGTGGCACCCGCCGAAGAGCGCCGGCCACACCGTGCGGTCCAGGGCCCGCTGCGCCGTGGCCAGGGCCCGTCCCTCCGCCCGCCCGTGTTCGAAGAAGCGCAGCTCACCGCCCGGCCGCAGGACCCGCCGCAGCTCCGCGAGGGCGCGCGGCAGGTCCCGTACCGTACACAGCACCAGCGACGCCACCGCCGCGTCGAAGGCCTCGCTCTTGACCGGCAGCGCCTCCGCAACGCCCGGCACCACGTCCACCGGTACGTCGGAGCGCAGTGCCGCACTGACCGCCAACTGCCGCAGCCGCCGTTCCGGTTCGATGGCGACGACCTCGGAGACGGCTCCCGGGTAGTGGGCGAAGTTCAGGCCGTTCCCGGCGCCGATCTCGATGACGCGGCCGGAGAGCCCGGCCAGCAGCTCGTCGCGGTACGCGGCCACCCCGCCCTTCGTGTCCATCGCGACGCTCATGCGCGCGTAGAAGCGGGCGAAGAGGGGGTGGTGGACGGTGTCCCGCATCGCGGACCTCCCGGCGAGAGGGGGTGGGCGGACACCGTCAGTTTCCCCCCGTCAGCCGCCGACGAAGCAGAACTCGTTGCCCTCGGGGTCCCGCAGCACCTGGAAGCGGCCGTGGTCGTCCGTCACGATCTCGTCGACCCGCACCGCGCCGAGCCGTACCGCCTCGTCGGCCGCCGCCCCCACGTCGCCGCCCTCCAGGTCGAGGTGGAGCCGGTTCTTCGCCGCCTTGCCCTCCGGCACGCGCTGGAAGGCGATGCGTACGAACCCCGGCGGCTCCACGTACGACCAGCCGGGACTGCGGTCCACCGGCTCGCCGCCCAGCAGCGCGGCCCAGAAGCGGACCAGCGCGGCCGGGTCGGCGCAGTCGAACACGATCTCGTTCACTCGAGCACGCATGCTCGGCAGCCTACGACTCCCCAGCAGCGTACGACTCCCCAGCAGCGTACGACTGCTCAGCCGCGTACGACCGCTCAGCCGCCCACGGCCGCGGCGAACGCATCCGCGTCCCAGACACCCCCGAGCGCCGGGGCCAGCCACGTCGCCGCCCGCTCCCGGAAGGCGTCCACCGGCAGTGCCCCCGCGCCCGCGGGCACCGCGCCCAGCAGCGGCGCCCCGGCAGACTCGGGCAGGTCCGTGACGTTGCAGCGCTCGGCCAGGCCGGGCTCGTCCGGCCAGCTGCCGATGACCACGCCCAGCTGGGCCAGGCCGCGCGCCCGCAGCGCCTCGCCCGTCAGCGTCGCCATGTTGAGCGTGCCGAGCCCGGCGGGCGCCACGACCAGGACCGGCGCGTCCAGCAGGCGCGCCGCGTCCGCGAGGGTGCCGCCCTCGGCGTCGTACCGTACGAGGAGACCGCCGGCGCCCTCGACCAGGACCAGGTCGTACTCCTCGGCCAGCTTCCGCGCGGCCCGCGCCACCTCGTCCGGCGCCACCGGCGCCATCCCGGCGCGCCGCGCGGCCGTCGCCGGGGCCAGGGGCTCGGGGAAGCGGACCAGTTCGACGGGCGTGACACCCTCGCCGGCGAGGCGTACGACCTCGTCCGCGTCGCCGAGCTCGCCGGGGCCGACGCCCGTCTGCGCGGGCTTCAGCACGGCCACCGACCGGCCCGCCGCCCGCGCCACCGCGGCGACGGCCGCCGTGACGACGGTCTTGCCGATCTCCGTGCCCGTCCCACTGACCACCAGTACCGTCATCTCAGCCCTCCCGTGCCGCCGCGCACACCCCGCGGCAGATCCGTGCCAGGTCCTCCGCCCCGGTGATGTACGGCGGCATCACGTACACCAGGTCCCGGAACGGCCGCAGCCATACGCCCTCGCGCACCGCCGCCGCCGTCGCGGCCGCCATGTCCACCGGATGGTCCAGCTGTACGACGCCGATGGCGCCGAGCACCCGCACCTCGTGCACGCCCGGCAGCTCGCGCGCCTCCGCGAGCCCGTCCAGCAGGCCCGCCTCGATCCGCTTGACCTCCCGCGCCCAGTCCTGCTCCAGGAGCAGGTCGATGGAGGCGGAGGCGACGGCCGTGGCGAGCGGGTTGCCCATGAACGTCGGCCCGTGCGCCAGGACCGGCACCTCGCCCTGCGAGATGCCGTCCGCCACGCGCGGCGTGCACAGCGTCGCCGCCAGCGACAGGTAGCCGCCGGTCAGCGCCTTGCCCAGACACATGACGTCGGGCGCCACGCCCGCCTGCTCGGCCGCGAACAGCGTGCCCGTCCGCCCGAAGCCGGTCGCGATCTCGTCGAAGACGAGCAGGACGTCGTGCGCGTCGCACGCCTCCCGCAGCACCCGCAGGTACGCCGGGTCGTGGAAGCGCATCCCGCCCGCGCCCTGCACCACCGGCTCCACGATCACCGCGGCCAGCTCGTCCGCGTGGCGCGCGATCAGCTCCCTGAGCTCGTCCGCGTACGTCTCGTCGTACGCGGCCGGCGGCGGCCCCGCGAAGAGCTGCCGGGGGAGCACCCCGGACCACAGCCCGTGCATGCCGCCCTCGGGGTCGCAGACCGACATCGGCTGCCAGGTGTCGCCGTGGTAGCCACCGCGCCAGGTCAGCAGCCGCTGCTTGGGCGGGCGGCCGATCGAGCGCCAGTACTGCAGGCACATCTTGACGGCGACCTCGACCGCCACCGAGCCCGAGTCGCACAGGAACACGTGGCGCAGCGGCTCCGGCGTGATCTCGACCAGCCGGGTGGCCAGCCGCACGGCGGGCTCATGGGTGAGTCCGCCGAACATGACGTGGCTCATCCGGCCGAGCTGCCCGCTCGCGGCCTCGTTGAGCACCGGGTGGTTGTAGCCGTGGATCGCGGACCACCAGGACGACATGCCGTCGACCAACTCGTGCCGCCCGTACGCCGGTTCCGTGAGCCGCAGCCGTACGCCGGAGGCGGACTCGACGACCAGCGGGTCGGTACGGCCCGGCATCGGGCTGTACGGGTGCCACACGTGGGCCCGGTCCAACGCGACCAGTTCGCGGTGGGGGAGCGGCTCAGGCATTGGGCGCCAGGTCCGTACCGGCGCCACGACGGCGCACCGCGACGAGGTCGGGGCGGGCCGTCTGCGGCTCGGCCACCGCCGGTGCCACCGCCGGAACCTCCGCCGGAGCCTCCGCGTCCGACCCGCACACCGAGCCGGAGCCGCAGCCGCCGCCCGAGGAGCCACAGGACGCGGCGTCCGAGCGGTGCTCCGGCAGCGTCGTCGTGTCCGTGCCCTCCACCTCGAAACCGGCGTCCGCGATCATCTCCAGGTCCGCCTTGCCGGCCTGGCCCTCGCTGGTGAGGTAGTCGCCCAGGAAGATCGAGTTCGCGAGGTGCAGCGCCAGCGGCTGGAGCGTGCGCAGGTGCACCTCGCGCCCGCCCGCGAGCCGGACCTCGACGTCCGGGCAGACGAACCGGACCATCGCCAGGATGCGCAGCGCCCGCTGCGGGGTGAGGTTCCACTCCTTGGCGAGCGGCGTGCCCTCGAAGGGGATGAGGAAGTTCACCGGCACCGAGTCCGGGTCCAGTTCGCGCAGCGCGAAGACCACGTCCACCAGGTCCTCGTCGCTCTCGCCCATGCCCGCGATGAGCCCGGAGCAGGCGGACAGGCCCGCGGCGTGCGCCTTTTGCACCGTATCGACGCGGTCCGCGTAGGTGTGGGTGGTCGTGATGTCCCCGTACGTCCCCTCGGACGTGTTCAGGTTGTGGTTGTACGCGTCGGCGCCCGCCGAGCGCAGCCGCTCCGCCTGGCCGTCGGAGAGCAGGCCCAGGCAGGCGCAGACCTCGACGCCCTCGTTCTCTTCCTTGATCGCCGCGATGGTCTGCGAGACGCGGTCCACGTCCCGGTCCGTCGGCCCGCGGCCACTGGCGACCAGGCACACCCGCTTGGCACCGCCCGCGACGCCCGCGGCGGCCGCCTTCGAGGCCTCCTCCGGCTTCAGCCAGGTGTACTTGAGGATCTCGGCCTTGGACCCGAGCCGCTGGGAACAGTACGAGCAGTCCTCCGGGCACAGGCCCGACTTCAGATTGACCAGGTAGTTGAGCTTCACCCGGCGCCCGAACCACTTGCGCCGCACCTTGCCGGCCGCGGCCACCACATCGAGCAGCTCGTCGTCGGAGGTCGCCAGCACGGCGAGCGCTTCTTCGCGGGTCGGCAGCTCGCGCCGAAGCCCCTTGTCCACCAGCGTGTTCAACAGGTCCATGGCGCCGATCCTGTCCTACGGCACACCCCCTGGCCAAGGAGGAACCGGACAAGAGAGCGGCTGAGCGGTGTGTGTATGACCACACTGTGCCCCCCGCTGTCCCGGGCTAGGGTCTGTGCGCTGCCTACAAAAGGGACCCGACCCATGCCGCAGGAAGACCCCTTCGACTGGACCGACGCCGAGGCGCGCCGCCGCACGGACGCCGGTCTGGTACGCGTGCTCCGCCCCCGGCCCGCCGAGCCGGAGCTGCTCGACCTGGCGAGCAACGACTACCTCGGCCTCACCCGCCACCCCGCCATCACGGAGGCGGCCGCCGAGGCCGCCCGCCGCTGGGGCGCCGGCGCCACCGGTTCGCGCCTGGTCACCGGCACCACCGAGCTCCACACCGAGCTGGAGCGCGAACTGGCGGACTTCTGCGGCTTCGAGGCCGCCCTGGTCTTCTCCTCCGGGTACGCGGCCAACCTGGCCGCCCTCACCGCGCTCAGCGCCCGCGGTTCCCTCATCGTCTCGGACGCGGGCAACCACGCCTCGATCGTCGACGGCTGCCGCCTCTCGCGCGCCGAGACCGCCGTCGTTCCGCACGCCGACCCCGACGCCGTGAACAAGACCCTCGGCACCCACCCCGGCCGCCGCGCCCTCGCCGTGACCGACTCGGTCTTCTCGGTCGACGGCGACGCGGCGCCGCTGGCGGAACTCGCAGCCGCCTGCCGCGCGCACGGCGCCGCGCTGGTCGTCGACGACGCGCACGGCCTCGGCGTGCTGGGCGACGGCGGGCGCGGGGCGCTGCACGCGGCGGGGCTCGCGGGCGACGCGGACGTCGTCGCCACGCTCACGCTGTCCAAGTCCCTGGGCAGCCAGGGTGGAGCGGTCCTCGGCCCGGCGCGCGTGATCGACCACCTGGTCAACGCCGCGCGGACCTTCATCTTCGACACGGGCCTGGCCCCGGCCGCGGCGGGCGCCGCGCTCGCGAGCCTGCGTCTGCTGCGCGCCGAGCCGGGCCTGGCCGGCCGGGCGCGTACGGTCGCGGCCACCTTGCACGGGCGGCTGACGGCGGCGGGCCTGACCGCCGTGCGGCCGGACGCCGCCGTCGTCTCCGTACGCGCCCCGTCGCCGGAGCAGGCCGTGCGGTGGGCCGCGGACTGCCGCGCCGAGGGGCTGGCGGTGGGCTGCTTCCGGCCGCCGTCGGTGCCCGACGGGATCTCGCGCCTGCGGCTCACCGCCCGCGCCGATCTGACAGAGGTTCAGATCGAGACGGCCGTGGCCACGATCCTCCGAACGGCGCCGGACCCGGCGCCGGTCAGCCCGCCTGCTTCAGGGAGCTGACGAAGGACGTCCAGGCCGCCGGGGAGAACCGCAGCGGCGGCCTGGCGGTGTCCTTCGAGTCGCGCACGGCCAGCCGCGCGGCGTCGAGACGGGCCGCCTCGACGCAGTTGTTCATGCCCACGCTGCGGCTGCTGCGCCGCCACTGCGGGCCATCGTGGTGTGCGAGGTAAGCAGACATGTGGGGTGCCTCTCCCTGGGGGGTCTCTCGCCGATCAGGCGGGATCAGCGCGAGAACCCCTACGCGCCGTCACCGATCCCGGCGATGAGTTCCGACGACTCCTCGGGCGTCAGGGCGTGCGCCTGCATGGTGCGGAACGCGGCGCTGTACGCCTCGAGGTCTTCCGTGCGTTCGAGATAGAGGCTACTCGTCAAGTGGTCGAGAACCACCACATCCAGATCAGACATGTTCGCGAAGGAGAAAATAACGAAAGGCCCGGAGAGGCCGACGTACCCGCCCACCGCGAACGGCAGCACCTGGAGCCGCACATGGGGCAGGTCCGCCAGCTCCCGCAGCCGCCGCAGCTGCGCCCGCATCACCCCCGGGCCGCCCACCTGCCGCCGCAGCACCGCCTCGTCCAGTACCGCCTCCAGGCGTAGCGGCGGATCGCCGAACAGCACCTCCTGGCGGGCGAGCCGCACCTCCACCAGCGAGTCGACCGCCGTCACCGGCAGCCCGTCCAGCGCCGCGCGTGTCACCGCCCGCGCGTAGTCGGCCGTCTGCAGCAGGCCCGGCACCACCGAGGTCTCGAGTGTGCGCGCCGCGCACGCCTGCGACTCCAGGCTGATGAAGTCCTGGTACTGCGGCGGCAGCACGCCCCGGTACGCGTGCCACCACCCCGTGCCGCCGCCGTCCGCGGCCGCGCCGGAGAGGGCCTCCACCAGCGCGCGCTGGCGCGGTTCACGTACGCCGTAGGCGTCGAGCAGCCGTGACACGTCCTCGCCCGTCACCCCGCTGGCACCCGTCTCGATCCGGCTGACCTTCGACTGGTGCCAGCCGACGAGCCGGGCCGCGTCCCGGCTGGTGAGCCCGGCTCTCAGGCGCAGCCGCCGCAACTCCTCGCCGAGCTTGCGGCGCCGCACCGCCGGACCGTGCCGCGTGCCCCGCACGACAGCCCCACCTCCCGCCCTCCGGAACGCTGGACCAACCCGCCAGTCTGCCCGCCGGAACCGCTCTCGCGTAGCAGGGTTCACCGCTTCGAGCGACAGATATATGCATATCTTGGGGGATCGGCCCCACCTGGGGCGACATAAGTGGCACTCTGGCGCGAAGCGCAATCCGAGGCCGTCCTCGCACAACATCCGCTCCCTGTCGGAGTCCGGCCCCGGTGGGAAAGGGACAGCGTCGCCATGGCAGACCACCAGGAAGCATCCGTCACTCTGCCGAGCGATCCAGCCTCGGTCTCCGCAGCCCGCAGATACGTGGCGGACGTTCTTACCGAATGGGGCCTGCCGGCCGAGTCCGACACGGCGGACGCGGTACGGCTGATCGTCTCCGAGCTCACCACCAACGCCGTCCAGCACACCTTCGGGCAGTCACCGACCTTCACGGTGGACATCCGGCTGGAACGGGACGAGCAGCTGCGCATCGGTGTCACCGACAGCCACCCGCGCTGGCCGCAGCGCCTGCCCGCGGCCGTGCAGCAGGACAACGGCCGCGGCATGGTCATCATCCGCTGGCTCACCGCCGAACGCGGTGGCCGCCTGACGGTCACTCCGACCGGTGAGGGCGGCAAGACGGTGTGGATCGCCCTGCCCTGGTCCGTCCCCGTCCGGGGCTGAGCGCCCGCCCGGTACGGCGGCGGCCCCGTACCGCCTGGGCGTGCGGTACGGGGCGTACGAGCCGTCGCGTCAGCGCACGCGCCCGTAGTAGACCGACTTCGACCAGATGCGGTCGAGCTTGACCACCGAACCCGACTTCGGTGAGTGCCAGATCTTGTTGTCCCCGGCGTACAGGCCCACGTGGTAGACGCGTCCACCGGAGTGGAAGAAGACCAGGTCACCCTTCTGCCGCTGCGACGTGGAGATGTGGCGGGTCTTGTTGTACTGCTGCTGCGCGGTGCGCGGCAGCGTCTTGCCGGCCTTCTTGTACGAGTAGAGCGTGAGGCCGGAGCAGTCGAACCGGGACGGGCCCGCTGCCCCGTACGCGTACGGGGAGCCCTTCTTCGACGCGGCGACGTTCAGCGCCTTCGTGGCGTGCGTCGCGGCGGCGGCCTCGGCCTGGGGGACGGCGCCCGGCGCCAGCATGGTGCCGCCGACGGCGGCGAGCGTCAGTGCCGAGACGGCACCGGCTCGGGACAGCAGAGACGGGACATGAATCTGCGCGGTCATAGCGCAACCCTTCGTCAGCCGCCTGTGAAGGATGACCTGTCGGGTTCGGGCTGGCGAAGTTGCCCGGCCGCTGACGCGGCTTCACCCCAAGGGGCGGCCATGGTGCGCTCGCCCCGGACTGCTTGGGTCCTCCACTCCTGCCGATCCACTCCTGTCGACCAGTCGTCCGGACGGCGGCAGGACTCGGCGTCCGCCCGGGCCGCCCCGCCGCGGTGGCGGGGGCTTGTCGTCGAAGGGATCTTGACCCATGACAGGGCGAAATTCCGAGTCGAAACGGAAGTTTGTGAGGCTCCTCACGACTGATCCATTCGAGTGGACAGAGGCGTTTTGGCGCGACGCGACGGCCGATTGATGATCCGTGGACCAGCGGCGGAAGGTGATGTTCCGCCAGATGCGTACACCATGGGCGCAACTCGTACAGTGCGTAATTCCCTCGTTTGCGTACGCCGAACGAGGGTGGCTCATCGGCCCTTCTGCGCCCATCCGTGCTACGCCGAAATCCCTCATCAGGCGGGCTCCTGAGGGGGCGTCATCCGCGCAGCCCGACATTCGCCATCGAGAACGCACGGCGCACGCGCCAGCGTCCGGGTGTGCGCCTCGCCCTCCCGTGGTCATGCGTCGAGCGCAGTGCTCCCGCGGTGCGGCCGTGCGCCCGCCGAGCGCCCGGTTGACCCCACTCCGGGGGTCGGAAGCGTGCGGGATCGTTTCATCGTCCTCGTGCGGGTGACCGGGCGCGTATCCGGGGTGTGGGGGTGGGTAGCCAGGGGCCGACTCGAGCCAACCGGCGAGTCAGAACCCGTCACCCCGCCACAGGGAGGGAACCCGTATGCGTCGCATCGCGGCCGTCGTCCTCGGAACCATCGCACTCCTCGGATCCACCGTCACCACCGCCTCGGCGGTGGCGGTGCCGGACCCCACCGCCGTCCTCGACTGCGTCACCACCAGCGCGACCGACCTGACCACCATCGTCGACCCCGCCGCGCCCGCCCTCCCCTCGGAGGTCCCGGGCGCGAGCTGCCTGGCCGTCTGAGGCGGGCACCGCGGCTCGCCGGGCGGCACGGGCGCACCCGTACCGCCCGGCGAGCGGCCGCGCCTCGTATACGACCCGCGCTGCGGGCCCGGCGGGTGGCCGCTCGTGTCCCATGGCCAGGCAAAGCGGTAGTTAACCTGCTGGAAAAACTTCTGCCCGAGATTGAAATATCTCTCCCTCACAATCGTTTCCGCAGGTCAACAGAGTGTTGAAGCCGGATAGGGTCCCGCTGCCGCCCGGGGTCGTGCCGGGCGGGAACATGTGAGGTGAAACGTGCAACTGAGCCCGCACGAGCAGGAGCGCCTGCTCATCCATGTCGCTGCCGACGTGGCGGAGAAGCGCAGGGCACGCGGGGTGAGGCTCAACCACCCCGAGGCCGTCGCCCTCATCACCGCGCACATCCTGGAGGGGGCCAGGGACGGCCGGACCGTCGCCGAGCTCATGGCGTCCGGGCGCAAGGTGCTCAGCCGGGACGACGTCATGGAGGGCATCCCCGAGATGATCCACGACGTCCAGGTCGAGGCGACCTTCCCGGACGGCACCAAGCTCGTCACCGTCCACGAGCCGATCGTCTGACGGGGCCCGCCACCGATGATCCCCGGAGAGATCCTCTACGCCGACGAGCCCGTGCCCCTCAACGAAGGCCGCCCCGTCACCCGCCTCACCGTGCTCAACGCCGCCGACCGCCCCGTGCAGGTCGGCTCCCACTACCACTTCGCCGAGGTCAACCCGGGCCTCGCGTTCGACCGCCCCGCCGCCCGCGGCCTGCGGCTCAACATCGCCGCCGGCACCGCCGTGCGCTTCGAGCCCGGCATCCCCGTCGACGTGGAACTCGTCCCGCTCGCCGGCCTGCGTGTCGTCCCCGGCCTGCGCGGACAGACCGGAGGTGCCCTCGATGGCTGAGCTCGCCCGCCCCCAGTACGCCGACCTCTTCGGCCCCACCACCGGCGACCGGATCCGCCTCGCCGACACCGACCTGCTCGTCGAGATCGAGGAGGACCGCTCCGGCGGCCCCGGTCGCTCCGGCGACGAGGCGGTCTTCGGCGGCGGCAAGGTCATCCGCGAATCCATGGGCCAGGCCCGCACCACCCGCGCCGAGGGCGCCCCGGACACCGTCATCACCGGCGCCGTCGTCCTCGACCACTGGGGCGTCGTCAAGGCGGACATCGGCATCCGCGACGGCCGCATCACCGGCATCGGCAAGGCCGGCAACCCCGACACCATGGACGGCGTCCACCCGGACCTCGTCATCGGCCCCGAGACCGAGATCATCGCCGGCAACGGCAAGATCCTCACCGCGGGCGCCGTCGACGCGCACATCCACTTCATCTCGCCGACCGTCGTCGAACAGGCGCTCACCTCCGGCATCACCACCCTCGTCGGCGGCGGCACCGGCCCCGCCGAGGGCAGCAAGGCCACCACCGTCACCCCCGGCCCCTGGCACCTCGCCCGGATGTTCGAGGCGCTGGAGACGTACCCCGTCAACATCGGCCTGCTCGGCAAGGGCAACACGATGTCGCGCGAGGCGATGCACTCCCAGCTGCGCGGCGGCGCCCTCGGGTTCAAGATCCACGAGGACTGGGGGGCGACCCCGGCCGTCATCGACGCCTGCCTCGGCGTCTGCGACGAGACCGGCGCCCAACTGGCCATCCATACCGACACGCTCAACGAAGCCGGGTTCGTCGGCGACACCCTCGCCGCCATCGCGGGCCGCACGATTCACGCGTACCACACCGAGGGCGCGGGCGGCGGTCACGCCCCCGACATCATCACCGTGGTCTCGGAGCCGTACGTCCTGCCCAGCTCCACCAACCCGACCCGCCCGCACACCGTCAACACGCTCGACGAACACCTCGACATGCTGATGGTCTGCCACCACCTCAACCCGGCCGTCCCCGAGGACCTGGCGTTCGCCGAGTCCCGCATCCGGCCCTCGACCATCGCGGCCGAGGACATCCTGCACGACATGGGCGCCATCTCGATCATCTCCTCCGACTCCCAGGCGATGGGCCGCGTCGGCGAGGTGATCCTGCGGACCTGGCAGACCGCCCACGTGATGAAGCGCCGCCGCGGCGCCCTGCCCGGCGACGGCCGCGCCGACAACCACCGCGCACGCCGCTACGTCGCCAAGTACACGATCAACCCGGCCGTGGCCCAGGGCCTCGACCACGAGATCGGCTCCGTCGAGACCGGCAAGCTCGCCGACCTGGTGCTCTGGGACCCGGCGTTCTTCGGGGTGAAGCCGCAGACCGTCATCAAGGGCGGGCAGATCGCGTACGCGCAGATGGGCGACGCCAACGCGTCCATCCCCACGCCCCAGCCGGTCATGCCCCGCCCCATGTTCGGCGCACTGGGCCGGGCCGCGGCGGCGGGCTCGTACAACTTCGTCACGCACAGCGCCCTCGACGACGGCCTGCCCGAACGGCTCGGACTGCACAAGGGGTTCACGGCGATCAAGAGCACCCGGGGCGTCACCAAGGCCGACATGCGGGAGAACGACGCCCTGCCGCGCGTCGAGGTCGACGCCGACACCTTCACGGTGACGATCGACGGAGAGCCGGTCGACCCGGCGCCCGCCGCCGAACTGCCCATGGCCCAGCGTTACTTCCTCTTCTGAGGTCGCCGCCGATGTCCCGCGCTGCTCTGCTCGTCCTCGCCGACGGCCGGTTCCCCGCCGGTGGCCACGCCCACTCCGGCGGCGCCGAACCGGCCGTCAAGGCGGGGCGCCTCCGCGACGCCCGCGACCTGGAGGCCTTCTGCCGCGGCCGCCTGCACACCACGGGCCTCACCTCCGCGGCGCTCGCCGCCGCGGCCGCCCTCGGCCTCGACCCCGCCGCCCTCGACGAGGCCGCCGACGCCCGCACCCCCTCGCCCGCGCTGCGCGCCACCGCCCGCAAGCTCGGCCGCCAGATGCTGCGGGCCGCCCGCGCCACCTGGCCGGGACCCGAACTCGACGCGCTCGCCCGGGCGTTCCCGCGCGGCGCGCACCAGCCGGTCGTGCTGGGGATCGCCGCGCGGGCGGCCGGGCTCGGGCCCGAGGACGCGGCGCACTGCGTCGCGTACGAGACGGTCAGCGGCCCCGCCACGGCCGCCGTCCGCCTGCTGAGCCTCGATCCCTTCCACGCCACCGCCGTGCTGGCCCGCCTCGCCCCCGCCATGGACGAGGTGGCCGCCCGCGCCGCGGACGCCGCCCGGCAGGGCATCGACGCGCTGCCCGCCGCCTCCGCGCCGCTGCTCGACATCACCGCCGAACAGCACGCCGCCTGGCCCGTACGCCTCTTCGCCTCGTAACTCGCCTCGTCACAAGGAGCTCCCCGTGCACCTCGACCACACCCACGACGGCCCCGCCGCCGTCAGCGCCGACGCCCACCGCCCCGACGGCACCCGCCGTGCCCTGCGCATCGGCCTCGGCGGCCCCGTCGGTTCCGGCAAGACCGCCACCGTCGCCGCACTCTGCCGCGAACTGCGCGACCAGCTGTCCCTCGCGGTCGTCACCAACGACATCTACACCCGCGAGGACGCGGAGTTCCTGCTGCGCAACGCCGTCCTGCCGCCCGAGCGCATCCAGGCCGTGGAGACCGGCGCCTGCCCGCACACCGCGATCCGCGACGACATCTCCGCGAACCTCGAAGCCGTCGAGGACCTGGAGGGCACAGTCGGCCCGCTCGATCTGATCCTCGTCGAGTCCGGCGGCGACAACCTCACCGCCACCTTCTCCAAGGGCCTCGTCGACGCCCAGATCTTCGTCATCGACGTCGCCGGCGGCGACGACATCCCCCGCAAGGGCGGCCCCGGCGTCTCCACCGCCGACCTGCTCGTCATCAACAAGACCGACCTCGCCCCGTACGTCGGCTCCGACCTGGAGCGGATGGCCCGCGACGCCAAGGAGCAGCGCGGCGACCTCCCCGTCGCCTTCACCTCGCTCACCGGCGAGCAGGGCGTCGCGCCCGTCGCCGCCTGGGTGCGCGAGCAGCTCGCGGCCTGGACCGCATGAGCCTCCACGCAACCCCTCGGACCGTCGCCACCCCGCGCGTCGTCGCCACCGCCCGGATCGTCGCCACCCCCGCCGGGCTGCCGGTCCTCCAGAGCGACGGGCCGCTCGCCCTGCGCCGCACCCGGGCCGCCGGCCCGTACCACCGGGTGACCGTCGTCGGCGCGATGACCGCCCCGCTGGGCGGCGACCGGCTCGCCGTCGAGGCGGACGTACGGGACGGGGCGCGGCTCACCGTGGACTCGGCGGCCGCGACGGTCGCCCTGCCCGGCCGCGTCGCCGACGAGGCGCACTACGACGTCCGCCTGGCGGTCGGCCGGGACGCGGAGCTGCGCTGGCTGCCGGAGCAGCTGATCTCCGCGCACGGCTCGCTCCTCCGCATGCGCACGACCGTCGAACTCGCCGACACCGCACGGCTGGTGCTGCGCGAGGAACAGGTCCTCGGCCGCCACGGCGAGGCCCCCGGCACCCTCGCCACCCGCCTCACCGTGCGCCGAGGCGGGCGCGCCCTGCTGGACCAGGAGCTGGCGTACGGCCCCGGCGTGCCCGGCGGCTGGGACGGGCCGGCCGTCCTCGCCGGGCACCGCGCCGTCGGGCAGCTCCTCGTCGTGGACCCCGCGTTCGCCGACCGGCCGGTCGAGCCGCGCCCGCTGGGCGGGACCGCCGTTCTCACCCCGCTCGCCGGGCCCGCGGCCCTGGTGACGGCCGTCGCCCCGGACGCGCTGCGCCTGCGGCGCGTCCTGGACGAGGCGCTGGCCCACCTGGAGGGACCCGGGCGTGTTGCCGTAACGGCAACAACAGTTGGCGCACCCGGGGCCTGAGCGGCAGCCTCGTCCCCGTCGAGGCCCGCCAGGGCCATCGAAGCCGTCGAGAACCAGGAGGCCGCACCATGTCCACGCCCAACAACCGCGTCCACCACGTCCGCGCCGGCGAGCTGGACGGCCACGCCGCCATCAGCGGCTCCACGGTCGGGTCGAAGAAACTCTGGATGGGCATGGTGGTGAACCCGCCGCTGAGCGCCACGGACAACCACCACCACGGCGACTCGGAGGCCGGGATCTACGTCGTCAGCGGTCACCCCGTCTTCGTCTACCACGACGGCACCCGGGAGGTGCGGATCGCCGGGGGCCCGGGCGACTTCTTCCTCGTCCCGCCGTTCGTCCCGCACCGTGAGGAGAACCCCGACCCGCACGAGCCCGCGGTCGTCGTGATCGCCCGGACCACCCAGGAACCGATCAAGGTCTCCGTACCCGAGCTGTACCGGCTCACGGAGGAGCCGGCCTAGCCGATTTCAGTGCCGCAACCTGGGGAGCCTGCGGCCCTGTTGCCCGGTCTCACGCGCCTTCACCGTGGCCGCGTACTCGTCCACGTACTCCTGTCCCGACAGGGCGAGGACGCTGTACATGATCTCGTCGGTGACGGCGCGGAGTACCGCCTTCTCGTCCTCCAGCCCCGCGAACCGCGAGAAGTCCAGCGGCTCGCCGAAACGGATCGTGACGCGCTTGATCCTGGGTACGACCTGTCCCGGCGGCTGGATCTCGAACGTCCCGACCATCGCGCAGGGGATCACCGGCACCCCGGCCTTGAGAGCCATCACCGCGACCCCGACCTTGCCCTTGTAGAGCCGGCCGTCGTGCGAGCGCGTGCCCTCCGGGTAGATCCCGAGCAGCTCGCCCTTGGCCAGCACGCCCAGCCCCTCGCGGATCGCCGCCTGCCCGGCCTCCTTGCCGGAGCGGTCCACCGGGATCTGCCCCGCGCTGCGGAAGAAGGCCGCGGTCAGCCGGCCCTTGAGTCCGGGACCGGTGAAGTACTCCCGCTTCGCCAGGAAGGTGATGCGCCGCTTCAGCACGGCCGGCATGAGGAAGTGGTCCGAGAACGACAGGTGGTTCCCCGCGACAATCGCCGGGCCGTGCTGCGGAATGTGCTCCAGTCCCTCGGTCCTCGGCCTGAACAGCAACCGGAGAACCGGCCCGAGCAGTACGTACTTGAGCACGTAGTAGAACATCGTGGGTTGGCTCCCTACTCTGCCGGACGGCTTCGGAGCTGTGCCTGATGACGGATCGGAAAGTCATCCTGTCCTATACCCGATCCTCGCCCGTGCTGCCGTGTACCCGTGTCGACGCCGACGTGTTCGGGTCGTGCCCGCGGCTGTCCGGGCGGTGGGACCCGCCGAGCGGGGTACATGGGGACGGACCTGTCCGGGCGATGAAGGGTGAGGACGTGCGAAGGCAGCTGCTGTGGACGCTGGTCATACGAGGGATGGCGGCCCTGCTGTTCGGGCTGGTGGCGCTGATGTGGCCGGGGGTGACGGTGCTGGCGCTCGCTCTGCTGTTCGGCCTCTACGCGCTCGTCGACGGCGTCACCCTGCTGGTCGGTGCCTTCCGCCGGGAGGGCGACCGGGGACACCGTGCGGCGCACGCGGTGGGCGGAGCGCTCGGCGTCGCCACGGGTGTGATCACCATCATCTGGCCGGGCGTCACCGCGCTGGCACTGGTCGTCCTGGTCGGCGCGTGGGCGGTGGTCACCGGTGTCGCGGAGATCTGGGCAGCGGCGCGCTTCCGTCGTGAACTGCACCACGAGTGGGTCCTGTACGTCGCCGGTGCGGCCTCCGTGATCGCCGGGGTTCTCCTCTGGGCCTGGCCCGGCGCGGGGGCGATCACCCTCGCCCAGGTCATCGGGGTCTACGCGCTGATCTCCGGCGCACTGGTGCTGGCCGCGGCCCGGCGGCTGCGTGGCGCCACCACGGCCGCCCACTCGGCGCGGCATGCCCGGCACGCTTAGGGCCTGATCCGAAAGACAGGCCCTAGACGGCGTCGCACGCCGTGTCCAGGAGGTGAGGGCAACGACCTGGTTAGGGATGCGCATATGCGGGAAGACGCGGGAGGAAGAGGGCCGGCGAGAGGACCAGGAGCTATGGGGGGCGCGCTTATGCGTAGGGACAGCACGGCCTCCCTCGAGGCCACCAGACCGGTCCGGGTGAAAACCGCCTCCGCCTCACGGACCTTCCCCGACGCGCGCGGTGCCATCGCGGCGGCGAGGGACTTCACCGCATCGTTCCTGCGGGCGCAGGCGGACGCGGGGGTGCCGATGGGGCCGCGCACCGTGGAGGACGCCCGGCTGGTGGTGAGCGAGCTGGTCACCAATGTCGTACGCCACGCGGCGGGGCCCTGCCGCGTGGAGCTGGCCCTCGCCCGCGGCATGCTGGAGATCGCCGTATCGGACGCCTACGCGGTGGCCCCGATCGCCCACGCACCCGACCCGGGAAGGGTGGGGCAGCATGGACTGGAGATCGTCCTCGCGCTGTGTGAGAGCGTGGACGTGGAGCCGATCCCTTCGGGGAAGCGCGTGCGGGCGCGCCTGAGAGTGACGTGACCGAGAGCGCGGTTCGGAGGAGGAAAGCGGGAATGGAGCCTTCTGGGGTGCAGGTAAGAGTGGAGCCCCGGCCGGCCGGCGTCGGTGTCGTCACCATCAGCGGCCAGCTCGACTACGACGGAGTCGCCGTACTGGAGCAAGCAGTCACGTCCGCCCAGGCGCAAGGTCTGCGCAATCTGCTCCTGGACTTGTCCCCCCTGACGTTCATGGACTCCTCGGGGGTCAACGCCTTCCTCCGGGCACAGCGCGCCACCACCTCCACCGGCGGATGGCTCCGGCTCGCCAGCGCCCAGCCGTCCGTGCTCAGAGTGATCGAGCTCGTCGGCCTCGGCCAGGCGATCCCCCTGTACGGCACCGTGGAGGAAGCGCTGGAAAGCTGAGCCGAGAACGCGTCCCACTCCGGGTGGCATGAGATGCCGAAGAGGGGGTAGGCGCGGCTCACCGGCTCGCCAGAGCTCGAACGACGTGTGCTGATGTGATGTGGGAGGGGACAGGGCGATGACGACTGTTGTGGCGAGGGGAACGGAAACACCGGCCGGGGTCGAGGCGCTGCCCGAGATCACCGACCCCGGCAGCCTCGCACCGAAGGACGCCCGCGCCCTGTCGAAGATGTTCTTCGACAAGCTGACGGTTCTCGAAGAGGGCACGCCGGAGTACCAGTACGCCCGCAACACCCTCATCGAGATGAACATGTCGCTCGTCCGGTACGCCGCCGGCAGGTTCCGCAGCCGCGGCGACCAGATGGAAGACATCGTGCAGGTCGGCATGATCGGCCTGATCAAGGCGATCGACCGCTTCGAACTCTCCAGGGAGGTCGAGTTCGCCACCTTCGCCGTGCCGTACATCGTCGGCGAGATCAAGCGGTTCTTCCGCGACACCTCGTGGGCCGTCCACGTGCCGCGCCGCCTGCAGGAAGCACGCGTCGAACTGGCCAAGGCCACCGAAGAACTCGGCACCCGGCTCGGTCGTTCCCCCAAGGTCAGCGAACTGGCCGCCCTGATGGACCTCTCCGAAGACGAGGTCATCGAGGCCCAGCTGGCCTCGAACGGGTACAACTCGACGTCCCTCGACGGGGCGATCAACAGCGGCGGCGACGACGACACCGCCCTCGCCGACTTCATCGGCGCGGAAGACCCGGGCATGGAACTGGTGGAGAACTTCCAGTCCCTGGCACCCCTGATCCACCAGCTCGACGACCGCGAGCGCCGCATCCTCCACCTGCGGTTCGTCGAGGAACTCACCCAGGCCCAGATCGGTGAAGACCTGGGCGTCTCCCAGATGCAGGTCTCCCGGCTGCTCACCCGCATCCTGGTGCGTCTGCGTACGGGGATGCTCACCCCGCACTGAGCGGGGTGCTTCGACGGGGCCATGGGCCCCACGCCGACTCAGGCGGTTTCGGCGGGGGCCTCATGGCCCCCGCCGGTTTCGCCTTCCAGCGCCCCGTCGTCCTCGAGGGCGAGGCGGAAGCCGCTCAGGCCGGTGGCGAGGGCCGCTCGCTGGGAGGCCGGCATGGCCGAGAGCACTGCGGCCAGGGCTGCTTGGCGACGGGCGCGGAGGTTCTTGAGGTAGTTCTCGCCGCGGCTGGAGAGGCGGAGTTCCAGTTCGCGGCGGCTGGCGGCGCTGGGGGTGCGTTCGATGAAGCCGAGGGCGCCGAGGCGGTCGCACATCCTGCTGACCGAGGAGGGTGCGGAGCCCAGGACCTCTCCGAGGGTGCGCAGGTTGATGGGCTGGTCGCGGTCGAGGATGTACAGCACCCGCAGCTGCGAGGAGGAGACGGGGGCGGGTGAGGTCATGTCCCGGCCCTTGTTCCACAGCACCTCGAGCAGCTCGATGACCTCGCGGGCGGCGAGCGCGGCAGCATCCCGGTCGCCGCCCGGGGGAGTCTCGGAATGCATGCCCTCAACTGCGGCATCGCGCATCGGCCTTGTCAGCCTCCGCGACATGACCCCTCCTCAGTACTCCTGAGCCACAACCTCACCGCAGGCCCGGCCGGCGGTTCCGTACATCAGGTACGCGTCACACCACCTGGATACCGATGAGGCAGGTGTCGTCGTCGGTATCCGACTTGCTGTGCTTGAGCAGACCGTCAAGACGGTGCTCAAGGGAGGTGCTCGGTATACGGGCATTGCTCAGCAGCTTGGCCAGGGAGTCCTGGACGGACTCGTCCCGGCGCTCGACCAACCCGTCGGTGTACATCAGCAGGGTGTCGCCGGGGGACATCGGCAGCTCCTCCTCCTCGTAGGAGGCCTCCGACAGTGCGCCGAGGAGGACCCCGCTGACCGTTCGCAGGGTGGTCGCCTTCTCCCCGCGGATCAGCACGGGCGGGAGGTGGCCCGCACGGGCCCAGCGCAGCGTGCCCTTGTGCGGGTCGTACAGTCCGCACACCGCTGTGGCGGTGACGTGCTCGGTCAGGTGGTGGGCCACGATGTTCAGCCACGACAGCAGCTGCCCCGGGCCGGCGCCGGTGACCGCCAGACCGCGCATGGCGTTGCGCAGCACCACCATGCTGGTGGCGGCCTCTATGCCGTGCCCGGCCACGTCACCCACACACAGCATGACCTGCTTGGAGGGCAGCACGACGGCGTCGTACCAGTCCCCTCCCACCATGGACTCCGACTCCGCCGGCCGGTAGCGGACGGCGATCTGCAGTCCCGGGCTGTCCAGCGGCGCCTGCGTGGGCGGCATGATGGCGTGCTGCAACTGCAGCGTCAGGCGGTTGCGCTCGGCGGCCTGCTGCTCGGTGTGGGCGAGTTGGTCGCGGGTGGCCGCCAGAGCGACCTCGGTCCAGTGCTGTGCGGAAATGTCCTGGTAGGCGCCGCGCACCGCCAGCAGCCTGTGGGCGGCGTCGAGGACCGGCTCGGCGATGACCCGGATGTGCCGGGTGACCCGGTCGGGGCGGAGCAGGCGGAAGTCCGCCGACGCGGGCCGCCGGTGGTGCAACACGGCGCGCAGGAAATGGTCGATGGCCTCGGCGTCGTCCGGGTGGGCATGGGCGGCCAGCTCCTCCAGCGGCACGGGCCGGGACTTGTGGGGACGGCCGTAGAGGTCGAACAGCTGGTCGTTCCACGTGATCTCGCCGGTGGCGACGTTCTCCTCGAACCCGCCGATCCTGCCCAGGCGCTGGGCGTGCTGCAGAAGATTCGCCAGACGCGCCGCCTCGTCCTCGACGCGCCAGATCAGCAGCACGCTGCTGCCATGGCGGCTGACGCTGATGTCGGCCACGGAGGCGAGAGGCACCTGATCGACCAGGGCGGTCAGGGTCATGCGCCGGGCTCGGAACGGCTCACCGGTGGCATAGACGCGCTCGATGCTCTCGAACAGCTCGCTGCCGCCGACCGCCATGGGGTACGCCTCCAGCAGCAGCGCTCCGTCCACGGCGTTGCGGGGGCGTCCGGCGGGGTCGACGAAGCGGCCGTTGACGTGGTGGATGCGGAAGTCGACGAGCTCACCCTCGGGCCCCAGGAAGGGGGTCAGGACCAGAGCCGGGTCGTAGAGGCCCTCCGCCAGGTGCGTGAGCTCGGACAGGTCCGGCGGGGTGATCCAGGTGTCCGCCGAGGGCGCGACCGGGGCCCCGGGGCGGCCCTCGAGGGTGTGGGCGCACAGCTCCGCCAGCGCCTCGATCTGCCGCTCGATCTGCGGCGGGTGGGGCTCCAGGGGACCTGGCCAGCAGATCTCCAGAATCCCGTGGATGCGGCCACCGGTTCCCGCGGGGACGGCGACGCGCCCGCCGCCGGGGTTGAGGGCCCACCCGATGGAGGGCAGACCGGCCGCGCGCAGGGAGGCGGCCCGGATCGCCTGCCGCCGGCTCAGTGCCTGGCGTGCCAGCGTGGACACGCCCGGGGGTACGTAGCGCCAGCGGCCGGCCTCGTCCGCCGGGAACCCGGCGTGACCGGCCAGCGTCAGCGACGCGTCGGAGCCCGCCGTCCACACCGCGACGGCGCTGGCGCCCAGCGGCGTCAACGCGTGGTCCAGCAGCGACTCCGCGACCGCCTGGGTGTCTCCCGCCGCCAGCGCGGCGCTTTCGGCCGTGCGCAGCCGGACACCGATGGAGGCGCGCTCCTCGGTGGCGGTCATCGCCTCATTGGTCGCTCGCCTGGCGAACTCGGTGGCAATGTCGGTGACGTGGTCCCGGGCCGCCTGGTTGATGATCTCCGCCGCCAGCTCCAGCTGGGAGACACCCGCCTCTTCGGCCAGCGCGGCCAGCTGCTGGGCGGCCACCGCGGGGCCGCACCCGAGCCGCTCGATCAGCACGCCCTTGGCCAGTTCGAGCAGGGCCCGGCCGTCGGCGGCCGCCTGCGCGGCGCGGATCTCGCCGCGCAGGCGTTCCACCGTCGCGGCCAGTCTGCCCACCCCCGTGGCCCGCTCACCGTCGGAGGGATCCTGCGGCACTTCGGCCTCGGCCTGAAGTCCGGGATGCTCAGGAGTACTCACTGCGCTGATGACTCCTCGATCGGTACGGACGGTGGGGGCATAGGGGCGAGGACCGGCGGCTGCGGGCCCGGCGGCCCCGTGCCGGTGCTCAGGCGGGGATCCAGCGCCCGATGCAGGCGATGAGATCGTTGGCGTCCACCGGCTTGGTGACGTAGTCGCTCGCTCCCGAAGCCAGGCTCTTCTCCCGGTCACCGGGCATGGCCTTCGCCGTCACCGCGATGATGGGGAGATGGGCGTGGGCGGGATCCCGTCTGATGGCGGCCGTCGCGGCGTAGCCGTCCATCTCGGGCATCATCACGTCCATCAGGATGAGATCGATCTCCGGATGCTCGCGCAGCGCCTCGATCCCCCTCCGGCCGTTCTCGGCGTGCAGCACCTCGATGCCGTGCATCTCCAGGATGCCGCTGATGGCGTACAGGTTGCGGGCGTCGTCGTCCACGACCAGCACCGTGCGGCCGGCGAGAGCGCCGTCGACGGACTGGGACGCCTGGGGGAGTGCCTCCTCCGTACGCACCAGCGGCAGCACGTCCCCCGGCTCCTCCGCCGACAGGTGCAGCGCGATCCGCTCACGCAGCTCGTCGAGGCTGGAGATCAGCTCCAGCGGCCGTGCGTCGGCACGGGCCTGCAGCTCGTCCTCCTGAGCCCGCTCCAGGCGACGGCTGTTGTGCGCCAGGACGGGCACGGTCATCGCGGCCGCGTCACCGTCCATGGCGTCCAGGAACTGCATGGCCGCGCCCTTGGGCATGTCGAGCTCCAGGACGACGCAGTGGAAGGGCCCGGCGGCCAGGCTCTCGGCCGCTTCCTGGGCACCCACCGCGGTGATGACCTCGATCTCCGCCGTGTGCTTGGGAAGGTCCCCGTTGCCGGACAGGTCGGCCACCGCGCTCTCGGCGACCAGGGAGAGCAGACCGCGGCTGCGCTCCTCGACCACCAGCAGCCGCCGCTTCTGGCGCGGCACCGACGCGGGGCGGGCCGTCACGCCGCTGTCCGCCCGGTCGGCGGTCGCGTGCTCGGTGGCCGACGCGGATCCCGGGAGGGCGCTGGACTCCCAGCCGGCCCGTGCGATCGGCAGGTACAAAGTGAACGTACTGCCCTTGCCCAGAACACTGTCGGCGGTCAGCGCGCCACCCAGCAGGTGCGCGATCTCCCGGCTGATGGACAGCCCCAGGCCGGTACCGCCGTACTTGCGACTGGTGGTGCCGTCCGCCTGCTGGAAAGCACCGAAGATGGTCTCCAGGTGCTGCTCGGGGATGCCGATTCCGGTGTCCTTGACCCGGAAGGCCATCACCGGCACACCACGCTGCACCGAGCCCGGCAACTCGCTCTCCGTGGCCATCTCGATGCGCAGTTCGACACTGCCGCGCTCGGTGAACTTCACCGCGTTGGAGAGCAGGTTGCGCAGCACCTGGCGCAGTCGCGAGTCGTCGGTCAGCAGGTCGGTCGCGGCGCCCGGAGCGGTGCTGATGGTGAACTCGAGGTTCTTCTGCGTGGTCATGGGGCGGAAGGTCGCCTCGACGTAGTCGAGGAGCTGCCGCAGTGCCACCACTTCCGGGTTGATGTCCATCTTGCCGGCCTCGACCTTGGACAGGTCCAGGATGTCGTTGATGAGCTGGAGCAGGTCCGACCCGGCCGAGTGGATGATGCCCGCGTACTCGACCTGCTTGGGGGTCAGGTTGCGGGTGGGGTTCTGGGCCAGCAACTGGGCGAGGATGAGCAGGCTGTTCAGCGGGGTGCGCAGCTCATGGCTCATGTTGGCCAGGAACTCCGACTTGTACTTGGAGGCGAGGGACAGCTGCTGGGCCCGCGTTTCCAGTTCCTGCCGGGCCTGTTCGATCTCCAGGTTCTTGGTCTCGATGTCGCGGTTCTGGGCGACCAGCAGCGCCGCCTTCTCCTCCAGCTCGGCGTTGGACCGCTGGAGCTCCTCCTGCTGCACCTGCAGTTCGGCGGAGCGCGCGCGCAGTTCGGCGGTCAGCCGCTGCGACTCCTCCAGCAGCTCATCCGTGCGGGCGTTGGCGACGATGGTGTTGACGTTGACGCCCAGCGTCTCCATCAGCTGCTCGAGGAAGTCCCGGTGGACCGGGGTGAAGGGCCCGAACGACGCCAGCTCGATGACACCGAGTACCTGGTCCTCGACCACGATCGGCAACACGATCAGGCTGACCGGGGTGGACTGCCCCAGCCCGGAGGAGATGCTGAGGTAGTCGCCGGGCAACTTGTCGACGGCGATCGTCCGCCGGCTGCGCGCGGCCTGCCCCACCAGCGACTCGCCGAGCTTGAACCGGGAGTGCCCACCGAAGCCGACCGGGCGCCCGTAGGAGCCGACGAGCCTCAGCTCCGTGCCCTCCCGGGTCTCCTCGGCCAGGTAGAAGGCGCCGTACTGCGCCGACACCAGCGGTGTCAGCTCGTCCATCACCAGCTCCGCGACCACCGCCAGGTCCCGGTGACCCTGCATGAGGCTGGAGATCCGGGCGAGGTTGGACTTGAGCCAGTCCTGCTCCTGGTTGGCCAGAGTCGTCTCGCGCAGTGACTCCACCATGGTGTTGATGTTGTCCTTGAGCTCGGCGACCTCGCCGGAGGCGTCGACCGTGATGGAACGGGTCAGATCACCCTCGGCCACCGCGCTCGCGACCTCGGCGATGGCCCGTACCTGGCGGGTGAGGTTGCCGGCGAGCTCGTTGACGTTCTCGGTGAGCCGCTTCCACGTGCCGGACACGCCCTCGACCTCGGCCTGGCCGCCCAGCCTTCCCTCACTGCCGACCTCTCGGGCCACGCGCGTCACCTCGGCGGCGAACGCGGACAGCTGGTCGACCATGGTGTTGATGGTCGTCTTGAGTTCCAGGATCTCGCCGCGGGCGTCGACGTCGATCTTCTTCGAGAGGTCTCCGTTGGCGACGGCGGTGGTGACGAGGGCGATGTTGCGGACCTGGTTGGTCAGGTTGTTCGCCATGGAGTTGACGTTGTCGGTCAGGTCCTTCCAGGTGCCGGCCACATTGGGGACCCTGGCCTGACCGCCGAGCATGCCCTCGGTGCCCACCTCGCGGGCGACGCGGGTGACCTCGTCGGCGAACGCGGAGAGCGTGTCGACCATCGTGTTGATCACGCCGGCGAGAGCGGCCACCTCGCCCTTCGCCTCGACAGTGATCTTCTGTGAGAGATCGCCCTTGGCCACCGCGGTGGCCACCTGTGCGATGGAACGCACCTGGCCCGTCAGGTTGGAGGCCATCACGTTGACGTTGTCGGTCAGGTCCTTCCACGTGCCGGAGACCCCCCGGACGGTCGCCTGACCACCGAGGTTGCCCTCGGTGCCGACCTCGCGGGCGACGCGGGTGACCTCGTCGGCGAAGGCGGAGAGCTGGTCGACCATCGTGTTGATGGTCTCCTTCAGCTCCAGGATCTCGCCGCGCGCGTCGACCCGGATCTTCTGGGACAGGTCTCCCTGGGCGACCGCGGTGGTGACCTCGGCGATGGAACGCACCTGGGCGGTCAGGTTGTCGGCCATCACGTTGACGGACTCGGTCAGGTCCTTCCACGTGCCGGAGACGCCCTTGACGTCGGCCTGGCCGCCGAGACGGCCCTCGGTGCCGACTTCCCGGGCGACGCGGGTGACCTCGTCGGCGAAGGCGGAGAGCTGGTCGACCATCGTGTTGATGGTGTTCTTCAGCTCCAGGATCTCGCCCCGAGCGGTGACCGTGATCTTCTGGGACAGGTCGCCCTTGGCCACCGCGGTGGCCACCTGGGCGATCGAACGCACCTGGGCCGTCAGGTTCCCGGCCATGAAGTTCACCGAGTCCGTCAGGTCCCGCCAGGTACCCGAGACGCCCTTGACGTCGGCCTGACCGCCGAGGATCCCTTCGGTGCCGACCTCGCGCGCCATGCGGGTGACCTCGTCCGCGAACGAGGAGAGCTGGTCGACCATCGTGTTGATGGTGTTCTTCAGCTCCAGGATCTCGCCGCGCGCGTTGACGGTGATCTTCTGGGACAGGTCGCCCTTGGCCACCGCGGTGGTGACCTGCGCGATGTTGCGGACCTGGTCGGTCAGGTTGCCGGCCATGAAGTTCACCGAGTCGGTCAGGTCGCGCCACACGCCACCGACACCCGGCACCTCGGCCTGTCCGCCCAGCTGGCCTTCGCTGCCGACCTCGCGGGCGACGCGGGTGACCTCGTCGGCGAAGGCCGAGAGCTGGTCGACCATCGTGTTGACGGTCTCCTTCAGCTCCAGGATCTCGCCGCGCGCGTCCACGTCGATCTTCTGGGACAGGTCGCCCTTGGCCACCGCGGTGGCCACCTGGGCGATGTCCCTCACCTGGGTCGTCAGATTGCCCGCCATGGCGTTCACCGAGTCGGTCAGGTCGGCCCAGGTACCCGATACGCCGGGCACCACGGCCTGCCCGCCCAGGGTGCCCTCGGTGCCGACCTCGCGGGCCACCCGGGTCACCTCGGAGGTGAACAGCGACAGCTGATCGACCATGCCGTTGAAGACGGTGGCGATCTCCCCGATCAGCCCCTCCGCCTCATCGGGCAGGCGGGTGCCGAAGTCTCCGTCGCGGACCGCGGTCAGGCCGGCCAGCAACTGCCGAAGCTCCGGCTCGCCCACTTTGCCGCCCCCACGAGCGGGCCGCGTACGCGGTACGGCACGCGCCCCTTCGACCACCGTCTCAGCCATGACCAACCTCGTTCCTCAGATGCCACGACGAAAAGACCGAACAGACGCACGCCCCACTGGCAGGGCGGGCCTCAGTTGTTTTGACTGTCTAACCATTGCCGTACGGCAAATACGTAGCAGCCTAACCCGAGTGGCGCAGTGAGGGCAATCCAGCCCTAAGGGCGCACGTGCGCGACCCGGCGCTTGCGCGGCGGGATGCGGGGCACACGCGGAGTGCGGCAGTGCCCGGTGACTCCATGAGTCGGCAACTCCGGTGTCACGAACAGAACTTCGGCAGCAAAGGAGCTTGTCATGTCCGACGCATCCCGACCCCAGGCGGAGTACCCCCACACGGGGTACGGGCCAGGCCACGGCTCCGCCGGGGTGAGTGGTGAGCGACCCGGGCGGGGGATGGCGATCGCCGCGCTCGTCACCGGTGTCCTGTCCCTCCTGCTGTTCTGGCTCTGGTTCGTGGGCGTCCCGCTGGCCATCGCGGCCATCGTGCTCGGTGTCATCGCGATGCGTCGTGCCCGGCAAGGGCGCGCCACCGGCAAGGGTATGGCGATCACGGGTCTCGTGCTCGGGTCGCTCGCGGTGGTGGGGACGGCGATCCTGATCGCGGTGGGGGTGTCCATCCTCAACTCCGACAGCGGGCGGGACTTCCAGGCGTGCGTGGACAAGGCGCAGACCGAGTCGGCCCGGCAGGAGTGCGCCGACGACTTCGGCCGCGAGCTGAGCGACTGAGCGGGCGGCGGGTAACGGACGCAACGGACGTGACCGGGGTGGCCGGTGTCGCCGCCGCGTCATGGGTGCGACGTCCAGCGTACGGCGACGACGGTCGTGCCCTGCCCCGGTGTGGTGTGTACGTGGAACTCGTCCATCAGCCGGCGTGCGCCGCCCAGGCCGTGGCCTGGGCGGGCGACGTCGGTGGAGAATCCGTCGACGAAGGAACCGTCGAGGTCGGCGATGCCCGGCCCCTGATCCGTCACCGACACCCGCAGCCCCCGTCGCCCCGACTGCTGGACGACTCTCACCTCGCAGGCGCCGCCCCCGCCGTGGACGTAGGCGTTGCGCGCGAGTTCGCTGGCCGCGGTGACGATGCGCGTCTGGTCCACCAGCTTGAAGCCGGCCCGCACGGTCGCGGTGCGTACCGCGTGGCGCAGGGCGAGGAGGTCCTCCTCGCTCCGCAGGGGATGGGTGACGGCGGCGATGCCCGGCTCGTCCTCCGCCGCAGCGGTGGCCGTCGGGTGGGGTGTGCCGCTGACGTCGTCATCGTGGGGGAGCATGCGCAGCCCCTTCCTGGGGCACTTCAGCCCGGTACCGGCCCAGGGCGTTCGCGCCCTGGGCGCCGAGGGGGGTGATCCATGAGCTGCCCACCTCCGCAACAGTTGTCGTATGGCAAATGTAGCCCCCTCGCGCGGGTGCCGGAAGGCGCTCTCGAGAGGTATGTGTCGGCCGATGCCGGGCATCAGGAGGAAGGCAAACCGGCACACATCCCCTATGAGCGGCTATGAGCGACAGCGACACACGGGCGAGTGAGGCGCAAGCGCGGACGCCCACACGTGCGGGCCGGGGCGAGGTCCACGCCCGAGAGGCGGCCGCCGCCCTGGTGGCTCTCTCGGAATTCGCGGATCTGCACGCCCCCAGTCCGGTGTCCTCCCTCGCCTCGCGGGCCCTGGCGGCGGTGGAGGAGTCCGCCCCCCTGGGGCTGAGCGACCTGGGGAAGGTGCTGGACATCACGACGGCGTCGGCCAGTCGACTGTGCGTGCGGCTGGAGGGTGCGGGTCTGCTGGTCCGCCGGTCCCACGCCGACGACCGGCGCAAGACGGTGCTGGCGCTGACGCCGGCCGGCGTCGAGGTGGTGGAGGAGTGGCGGGCGCGCCGGGCGGACGCCCTCGCGACGGCGCTCCCGCGCTCCGCTGCCCGGCTCCTCGCGGTCAAGGCGGCCTGTGACCTCGCCCGGGATCGTCTGCGGGGTGCCATGTCGAAGGGGGAGGAGAGGTAGAGGAAGGAGCGTACTCCAGTGGTTACCCCAGAGAAACAGTTGCCGTTTGACAACTGTATGGCCGAGGAAACACTCTTGCCTTGTGCGAGTCCCTCCGCGTGCCGCGACCCTGGCGCGCACGCTCAAGAACAAGGCAGGTCACTGTGAAGCGGACGGCGTGCCGGGCACCCTCGGCAAGTCATGCGGTCACCTCTGCGCCACCGGCCTTGTCGGGCTCCTCGGTGTCCTGGGTGTCCTCGAGGGCGAGGCGGAAGCCGCTCAGGCCGGTGGCGAGGGCCGCGCGCTGGGCGGCCGGCATGGCGGAGATGACCTCCACCAGTGCCGCTTCGCGGCGGGCGCGGAGGTCTTTGAGGTAGTTCTCGCCGCGGCTGGAGAGGCGGAGTTCGAGTTCGCGGCGGCTGGCGGCGCTGGGGGTGCGTTCGATGAAGCCGAGGGCGTCGAGGCGGTCGCACATCCTGCTGACCGAGGAGGGTGCGGAGCCCAGGACCTCTCCGAGGGTGCGCAGGTTGATGGGCTGGTCGCGGTCGAGGATGTACAGCACCCGCAGCTGCGAGGAGGAGACGGGGGCGGGTGAGGTCATGTCCCGGCCCTTGTTCCACAGCACCTCGAGCAGCTCGATGACCTCGCGGGCGGCGTGTGCGGCAGCATCCCGGTCGGCGCCTGGAGAAGTCTCGGAATGCATGCCCTCAACTGTGACACTTCGCAACGGCCTTGTCAGTCTCCGCGACATAAGAGGCCATCCACTCCTTTTACGCAATTCTCTCGAACAGGTGGTACTCGAACGGTGGACAGATTCTCGGCTGTGGAACGCGCGCTGCGCGGGGCACCGCCCCACGCTCTTCTCGAAGCAGTGCGGGACGCGCTCACTGCCCACTACGCGGCCGTCTCCGTCGACCTGCTCATGGCCGACTACGCGATGACCATACTGCAACCGGTCAACGCCCTCCCGTACACCGCCGAGCCCGTCCCGGTACACACCAGCGCGCCGGGACGCGCTTTCGGGTCCCAGCAACCGTATGTGGAAAGACAGCCGCAGGGCACCGATGTGGTCGCTCATTTTCCCGTCAGCGTGCGCGGAGACCGCATCGGCGTCCTCACCGTCCGCTTCCCCGCCGGCGGCTACACCCGCGAGACCGAGCGGGAGCTGCAGAACATCGCCGAGGTCCTCGGGCACGAGATCGTCGTGGCCGAACGCGACACCGACCTGTACCTCCAGGCCCGCCGGGCCAGTCGCCTCACCCTCGCGGCCGAGATGCAGTGGCAGCTGCTGCCCGGCCGGGCCTGTTCGCGCCCGGAGTACGAGATCGGGGCGCAGCTCGAGCCCGCCTACGCCATCCACGGCGACAACTTCGACTGGTCCGCCTCCGCCGACCACCTCACCCTCACCGTCACCAACGGCATGGGGGAGGGCATCGAGGCCGCGCTCCTGACGAACCTGGCCATCAACGCGCTCCGCAACGCCCGCCGGGCCGGACTCTCCCTCTCCGACCAGGCCTGCCTCGCCGACCAGGCCATCTACGGCCACTACCACGGAGCCGCGCACCTCTCCGTTCTCCTCCTGCGCTTCGACGTCGCGACCGGGGAAGCGGAGATCGTGGACGCCGGATCGCCGAAGATGTGGCGGCTGAGGAACGGTAAACCGGAACCGATCGAACTGGAGGCGCAGCTGCCGCTCGGCATGTTCGAGGACACGCTCTACACGGCCCAGCCCTTCCGGGTCCTCCGCGGCGACCGTCTCTTCTTCGTCAGCGACGGCGTCTACGACGTCGCCTCACCGGCCGGGGAGCGCTACAGCGACAAGGCGCTCGCCCGCGCGATGACCGCGACCCGCCTGCTTCCGCCCTCCCAGGTGCCCCGCGCGGTGCTGCAGGAACTCGCCGGTCACCGCGGCCCCATCGACGCGGAGGACGACGCCATGGTCGTCTGCCTGGACTGGCACGGGCGGCCGTAACCCGCCGGGCCCGGGCCTCCGCCTACCACGGCAGGAAGACGTGGATCTCCTTCCCCGGCCCGTCCCGTACCACCTCGACCTCCCCGAGCGCCCGCACGATGTGCCAGCCCAGGCCCCCGGGGACCCGAGCGGACCGACGGGGCACGGGCTTCGGAGGTCGCGGATTGGTGTCGCCCACCATGACGTGGACCCCGTCGAAGGTGCGCCGGAGCCGCAGCGTGAACGGCCCGGGGGCGTACTGCACGGCGTTCGCCGCCAGCTCCGTGACCACGAGCAGGACGTCGTCCCGGCTGTCGGGCTGCGCGGGGGGATCGGCGTACGCGAGCGTGTCGAGGAACAGGCCGGCCGCGACCCGCGCGTCCGTGACGTCTCCGAGATGTCCTTCGAATCGCGTGCTGATGCTCTCGCCGACTTCGTCGCGCATTCCATCCCAGTCGTCCTTGAGCGGCCCCGATACCATTCTCGGCCTCCCATCTGTCCGTCTGATGCGAATTGTCCGCATGCCCGGATGGGGGTGATCTACTCACTCCCATGGGCACCCGCACCCCGTCGATCTACACTGAATGAACACCGAATCCTTTCGAGCTGAGGGAAAAGACGGCGCGACGTGGACAGACTCATTGCCGTCGACAGGGCCCTGAGGGCCGGCGCGCCCCACACGCTCCTGGAGATCGTGACGACCGCCCTGATGACGGAATACGGCGCGGAGCGGGTGGAGCTCCGGCTCGCCGACTACGCGGTCCGCTCGCTCCAGGCGGTCGAGCGCGGCCCCCGAACGACCGAACCGGTGGGCATCCACGACAGCCCCCAGGGGCGGGCCTTCGGATCGCAGGAACCGGTGGTGGTCGCGGACACCGCCACCGGCGCGTCCGACGTGCACCTCCCCGTCACCATCCGTGGCGACCGGATGGGGGTGCTCTCCGTCCGGCTTCCCGGCGACTGCCCCCTCGACACCGTCCTCCCGGAGATGCGGCACATCTGCGAGGCGCTCGGCCACGAGATCCTCGTCGCCGAACGGGACACCGACCTCTACGTCCTCGCCCGCCGCGCGGCGCGCCTCACCCTGGCGGCGGAGATGCAGTGGCAGCTCCTGCCCGGGCGGGCCTGCTCCCGCACGGAGTTCTCGCTGGGGGCGCACCTGGAGCCCGCATACGCCATCCTCGGCGACAACTACGACTGGTCCATCTCCGCGGACGATCTGACCCTCACCGTCACCAACGGCATGGGGCAGGGCATCGACGCCGCCCTCCTGACCAATCTGGCGGTCAACGCCCTGCGCAACGCCCGGCGGGCCGGCCTGGATCTGGCCGGACAGGCGGCCCTGGCCGATCAAGCGGTGTACGCGCAGTACCGCGGACGTACCTACGTGTCCGTGCTCCTGCTGCGCTTCACGCTGGCCACCGGGAAGGTCGAAGTGGTCGACGCGGGGTCACCGCGGGCCTGGCGGATGCGCGCGGGCGTCGTGGAGCCGCTGAGGTTCGAGGCTCAGCTGCCGCTGGGCATGTTCGAGGACACCCCGTACCACACGCAGTCCTTCACCGTGGAGCCCGGTGACCGACTGCTCTTCGCCAGCGACGGGGTCTACACCGCCCCGTCCTCCACGAGCGAGACCTACGGGGAGCGGGCCCTGGCCCGTTCGCTCGGCGCCACCCGGCTGCTGCCCCCGAGCCAGGTGCCGGCCGCCGTTCTCCGTGACCTCGTGGCGCACCACGGGGAAAGCCCGCTGGACGACGACGCCCTCGTGGTGTGCCTCGACTGGTACGGCCCGTCTCCCGCTCTTGCCTGACCCGCGACCGTCACCGCCCGTCAGGCGAAGACCACGCACGCGGCGGCCGGTACCTCCAGGGCGCCCGCGCGGGACAGCCGTCCACTCTGCGGGTCGACGTCGAACCAGGTGACGTCGCCGGACCACTCGTTGGCCACGTAGAGCCTGCGCCCGGACGGGTCCGGCACGAGGTCGCGCGGCCAGACGCCACCGCACTCCACGGCCTCCGTGAACCGCGGTTTCTCCGCCCCGTCGGCGAGCGAGAAGGTGACGATCGTGTTCCGCCCGCGCACCGCCGCCCGTACGAACCGGCCGTCGGAGGAGACCGCGACGACCGACGGGTGGGCCCGTACGCCGTCCGGACCGGGATCGGGGTCGACGTCGACCTCCGTGAGCGGCTCCAGGCGCCCGGACGCCGGGTCCCACTGGCAGACGGTGAGCAGCGGCTCCAGCTCGTGCAGTACGTAGACGACCTCGCCGTCCGGGTGGAAGGCGAGGTGCCGCGGCCCCGACCCGGCGCGCAGCACCGTCTCGGCCCGCACGCGCGGCTCCCCGGTGTCCGCGTCGAGCGCGCAGACGCGTACCGTGTCCGTCCCCAGGTCCACGGTGAGCACCCACCGGCCGCTCGGATCGGGCAGCACCTGGTGGGCGTGCGGCCCTTCCTGCCGGTCGGGGTCCGGGCCCGAGCCCCGGTGCGCGAGCACGGCCGGAGGCCCGCCCAGGCCGCCGTCGGCCGCCAGCGGCAGGCTGCTCACGCTCCCGGAGACGTAGTTGGCGGTCAGCAGCCGCCGCCCGGCCACGCTGAGATGCGTGGGGCCCGCGCCCCCCACCTCGGCCGCGGCCCCGAGCGGGGTGAGGCCCCCGGTGGCCGGCCGGAAGGCCGCGGCCCGGCCCGGTTCCGTCTCGCTCACGGCATACAGCACCCCGGTGTCCGGCGCGAGCGCCAGCCACGAGGGGTTCACGACGGTGTCGACGGCCGCGACCGGGGTCAGCGCCCCCGTCGCCGGGTCCACGGCCGCGACCGTGATGCCGCGCCCGCCGCCCGAGGTGTACGAGCCGATGTACGCCCGCGGTCCACCGCTCCCGTCCGCGTGCTCCGTGCCCTCGCCCACCGGGTGCTCCTCTCGCCGTCCTCCGGTCCTCCATGATGTGCGGCACGCGGCCGTCCCCGCCCCGCCCACTGGGCCGTCCGGGGGCCTCCCCGGGGTGTCGGTCCGGGGGAGCGGGGCACAAGGGCTCCATGACCGTTTCGAAGACAAGTGTCCTGGTTCTGGACAGTGCCGAACCCGAGGCCCTGGCGGAGTTCTACGCGTCCTTACTGGGCGGCCACGCCCAGCGGGGGACCGACCCCGACTTCATCGAGGTCCTCGACCACGACGGCGTACGCCTGGCCGTACGCCGCGACCACGGGTACGCGCCCCCGAGCTGGCCGCGCCCCGACGACGCCCAGCAGGCGCACCTGCACATCCTGGTCGCCCAGGAGGACATGGACGAGGCCGAGCGCGAGGCCGTCAGCCTGGGCGCCCGTCCCGTCGAGACCAGGGACAACTCCGGGCCGCGCGACGTGCGGACGTACTCCGACCCGGCCGGGCACTCCTTCGTCCTCGCCGCCCGGGAGGGCCGCTCGTCCGTCGCGTGACGCACGTTACTCGTGCGTTCCGCACGGCTCTTTGCTGACAGTTGTGACTGTTGGCCGCCCCCGATCCAGTGGCACTGTCTTCCTCGTCGCCGACCGAGGGAGCAGGAGTGAACAAGGGGTACGCCACCTTCTGCGACGCGGACCGCCACTTCTACGACGCGCCGCATCGGCTGTCGCTCGAGGGCCAGGGGCCGTACGCACTGGCGCTCTCGCCCGTACCGGAGGGCTGGCAGCGGCACCGCAGCGGCGACTGGCTGGCCCTGCGGCCGGTACGGCACACCCTGCCCGCGCAAGGGTGGAAGATCCACGTGTCGGCGTGCCTCGACAACGCGGAAACGATCCTCTCCCGCACCGCCGACTACTGCCTCACCCACGGCATCGCCTTCAAGTTCATCCCGAGCCGCTACCTGCTCCACAACCGCAACGCCAAGTACGCCGACCGCGCCGCCAGCGGGAAGTTCCTCACCGTCTACCCCGCCGACGACGAGCAGTGCCACCGCGTCGCGAGCGACCTCGACGCCCTGCTCGCCGGCGAGGCCGGCCCGTACATCCTCAGCGACCTGCGCTGGGGCCGGGGCCCGGTGTACCTGCGCTACGGCAGCTTCACCCAGCGCCACTGCTACGACGACAAGGGCGAGCTGCGTCCCGCCGTCGAGGACCCCGACGGACGGCTCGTCCCCGACCTGCGCGGCCCCGCCTTCCAGACGCCCGCCTGGGTCACGCTGCCCGACTTCCTCCGGCCGCACCTGGACGCCCGGCAGAACGTCACCGTCGCCTCCATGCCGTACACCGTCGAACGCGCCCTGCACTTCTCCAACGGCGGAGGCGTGTACGTCGCCCATGACACCCGCACCGGCGAGAAGGTCGTCCTCAAGGAGGCCCGCCCGCACGCCGGGCTCGCCGCCGACGGCGCCGACGCCGTCACCCGCCTCCACCGCGAACGCGAGGCGCTCCAGCGGCTCACCGGCCTGGGCTGCACTCCCGAGGTGCGGGACCACTTCACCCTCGGCGACCACCACTTCCTCGCGTTGCAGTACGTCGAGGGCAAGCCGCTCAACACCTTCTTCGCCCGCCGTCACCCGCTCATCGAGGCCGACCCCACCCCCGAGAGCCTCGCCGACTACACCGAGTGGGCTCTGCGCATCCACCGGCTCGTGGAGGAGGCCGTCGAGGCGGTCCACGCGCGCGGTGTCGTCTTCAACGACCTGCACCTGTTCAACATCATGGTCTCCGAGGACGAGGAGTCCGTCGTCCTCCTCGACTTCGAGGCCGCCGCGCACATCGACGAGGGCCGCCGGCAGACCGTCGCCAACCCCGCCTTCGTCGCCCCCGCCGACCGGCGCGGATTCGACGTCGACCGCTACGCCCTCGCCTGCCTGCGCCTGGCGCTCTTCGTCCCGCTCACCAGCCTCCTCCCGCTCGACCCGCACAAGGCACGGCACCTGGCCGACATCGCCGCCGCCCACTTCCCCGTACCGCGCGCCTTCCTCGACGAGGCGGTCGCCGAGATAGCCCCCGGCCCCGGTCCCACGCCGTACTTACCCGTCGAACCGGCCGACTGGCCCCGCAGCCGCGACTCCCTGGTCCGCGCCGTCACCGCCTCCGCCACGCCCCATCGCGACGACCGGTTCTTCCCCGGCGACATCGCCCAGTTCGCCACCGCGGCGGGCGGGATGAGCCTCGGCTACGGCACGGCCGGAGTCCTGTACGCACTCGCCGAGACCGGCGCCCCCCGCCACACGGCCGCCGAGGAATGGCTCCTCGAACACACCAAGCAGCCCCCCTCCGGCAGTCCGCTCGGCCTCTACGACGGCCTCTCCGGCATCGCCTGGTCCCTGCACCGGCTCGGGCACCCCGAACGCGCCCTGGAACTCGTCGAACTCGCCCTCGCCCGCCCCTGGGACGACATCGCGCCCGACCTGCACAGCGGTCTCGCGGGCCTCGGCCTCGCCCTCGACGCGCTCGGCCTCCACGACGCCGCCCTGCGCTGCGCGGACCTCACCACCCGCGCCCTGCCCACCCGGGCCGGGCTCCTCCACGGCTCCTCCGGGCCCGCCCTGCTCTACCTGCGCCTGTACGAACGCACCGGCGACACCGGGCTCCTCGACCTCGCCGCCGACGCCCTCCGCCGCGACCTCGACCGCTGCGTGCACGGCGCGGGCGGCACCCTCCAGGTCGACGAGGGCTGGCGGACGATGCCGTACCTCGGTGCCGGGAGCGTCGGCATCGGCATGGTGCTCGACGACTTCGCCGCCCACCGCGACGACGAGCGCTTCGCACAGGCCCGGACCGAGATCGCACGGGCCGCGCAGGCCACCTTCTACGCCCAGCCCGGGCTGTTCCGCGGCGCGGCCGGCATGGTGCTGTACCTCAGCCGCACCACCGCGCCCGGGGTCCGGCCCGCCGACGTACGCCGCCAGATCGACGCCCTCACCCGGCACGCCGTGCCGTACCAGGGGCATCTGGCCTTCCCCGGCGAGCAGATGATGCGGCTGTCGATGGACCTCTCCACGGGGACCGCCGGCTGCCTGCTCGCCCTCGGCAGCGCCGCCACCGACGGCGTGGCGCAGCTGCCGTTCCTCCCGCCGCTGCGGCGGCCCCAAGGACCGGTCCCACCCGGGACCGTGAAGAAGCACACCGTCCCCACAGAAGGGAAACGATCATGACGCTTCTCGACCTGCAGTCGATGGAGACCCCCAAGGAAGAGGCCACGGGCGACGTCGCCACGGGCAGCCGCGCGAGCCTGCTGCTCTGCGGTGACAGCAGCCTGAGCGTCACCACCTGCAACTGACGCGGGTCGGCCGCCCGGTGCCGACATCGTGCGGCCACCGGCCCCGGCCCGGGCGGGCAATCCCCGCCCGGGCCGGGGCCGGCTCCGTCGCGCGCGGCGCCGTGTGCCCCGGCCCCATGCCGACGCCCGCACGCCCCGCCGGGCACGGCCCCGGGGCCGGGAACCGACGAGGAAGGACACGTCCCGGATGCCCAGGCCGGCCCCCGCAGACGCCGCGCTCCTCCGCGCCGCCCGCCCCAGCGCCGTCCACGCCGCGGCGCTCCTCCTCTGTTCCCTCGCCTCCGCCGCCGCCACCCTCGCCGAACCCGCCGCCCTCGGGCACACCCTCGACCTGCTGCTCGCCGGCGCGCCCGCCGCGCCCCGCTGGGTCGCGCTGTGCGCCCTGCTCATCGGCGCCGACCTGGTGCTCGACGCCGCCGTGGCGTGGCTGACCGGCGTGACCAACGCCCGGACGACGGCCCGGCTGCGCACGCACGTCCTCGCCCGGCTGCTGCGTACCGCGCCGCACCACGCGACCGCGCGCTTCCCGCCCGGAGACCTGGCGACACGGCTCACCGCCAACGCCACCGAGGCCGGCACGGTCCCCGCCACCGCCGCGAGCGCCGCCGCGTCGGTGCTCCCGCCGCTGGGCGCGCTGGTGGCGCTGTTCCTCATCGACTGGCGTACGGCGGCCGCCTTCCTCGCCGGCGTACCCCTGCTCCTGCTGCTGCTGCGCGCGTTCGCCCGCCACTCCTCGGACAGCGTCGCCCGTTACCAGCGCGTGCAGTCGGGCATCGCGGACCGCCTCGTCGAGGCCCTCGCCGGGGCGCGTACCGTCGCCGCCGCCGGGACCGCCGCGTACGAGCGGCGGCGCGTCCTGTCCACGCTGCCCGAACTCGGCGCCGAGGGGCGGCGGATGTGGCGCGTGTACGGCGCCGCCGTCGCCCGCAGCGGGGTGCTGATGCCGCTGCTCGTCTGCCTCGTCCTCGCCGTCGGCGGGCTGCGCCTCGCGTCCGGCGCCCTCGGCGTCGGCGAGCTGCTGGCGGCCTCGCGGTACGCGGCGCTCGCCGCGGGCGTCGGCGCGGTGGCCGGACTGCTGGGCGCCCTGGTCCGGGGCCGGACCGCCGCCCGCCGCACGACCGAGCCGCTGACGCTGCCGCCCCTCGCGTACGGGGCGGGGAGCCTGCCCCCGGGCGGCCCCGGCACGCTCGTGTTGCGCGGCGTCGGCGTCGTACGCGACGGAACGGCCGTGCTGCACGGCATCGACGTCGTGGTGCCCGGCGGCGCGACGGTCGCGGTGGTCGGCCGCTCGGGGGCGGGCAAGTCGCTGTTGGCGGCCGTCGCGGGCCGGCTCACCGACCCCGACGACGGCGAGGTCCTGCTCGACGGCGTCCCGCTGCGCTTCCTCGACCGGGGAGAGCTGCGCCGCGAGGTCGGCTACGCCTTCGCGCGCCCGGCGCTGTTCGGCGCGACGGTCGCGGACGCCCTGGCCTTCGGCGCGCGCACGCCGCCGACCGGCGCCCTGTGCGCGGCGGCCCGCGCGGCGGGCGCGGACGGCTTCATCGAGCGACTGCCCGGCGGTTACGGCACCCCGCTGCCGGACGCGCCCCTGTCCGGCGGGGAGCTCCAACGCCTGGGCCTGGCGCGCGCCTTCGCCCATGCGGGGCGGTTGCTGATCCTCGACGACGCCACGTCCAGCCTGGACACCCTCACCGAACGGGAGGTACAGCGGGCGCTGACCCGCGACGTACGCCACGGCACCCGGCTCGTGATCGCCCACCGGCTCTCCTCGGCGGCCCGCGCCGACCTGGTGATCTGGCTGGACGAAGGCCGTGTACGCGCCACCGGGCCGCACCCGGAGCTGTGGCGGGACCCGGCCTACCGGGCGGTCTTCGCCGCGACGACCGACGGAACCGCGGCGACCGACGGAACCGCGGCGACCGGCGGAACCGCGGCGACCGACGGAACCGCGGTCACCCACGGAACCGTGACGACCGACGGGACCGCGTCATGACGGGCCATGGCCCGCTGCGCCGCGTCCTCCCGCAGGGGCGCCGCTTCCTGCTGCGCCGACGGCGCGCCCTGCTCACCCTGGTCGGCTGGTCGCTGCTGGAATCGGCCCACACCTTCCTCACCGGTTACGGCGTCGCCCGCGCCCTGGACGACGGTTTCCTCGCGGGGCGTACCGGCACGGGCCTGCTGTGGCTGGCGGTCGCCGCGGCCGCGGCGCTGCTGGGTGGCTTCGCCGTACGCGGGGTGTTCGCGGGGCTCGCCGGTCTGGTGGAGCCGCTGCGGGACGGGCTGGTGCGCCGGGCGGTGTCGCAGGCCCTGGCCGCGGCGGTGTCCGACCCGGCGCGGTCGGACGGCGCCGCCGCCACGAACAGCGCGGCGGTCTCGCGGCTCGTGCACCAGACGGAGATGGCCCGGGACAGTTTCGCGGGACTCGTCCTCACCGCCCGGTCGTTCGTCTTCACGGCGCTGGGCGCGCTGCTCGGGATGGCCTCGCTGGCGCCCGCGCTGCTGCTCGTGGTGGTGCCGCCGCTGCTGCTGGGACTGCTGCTGTTCCTCGCCACCCTGGCGCCGATGGCCGCCGCGCAGCGGGCCTTCCTCGACACGGACGAGGCCCTGTCCGCCCGGGTCGGCGCGGTGGGGGCGGGGCTCCGCGACGTGGTGGCGTGCGGCGGGCAGGACCGGGTCGCCGAGGACGTGGGCGCACTGATCGGCGCGGAGGCGCGCCTGTCGCGCCGCCTCGCCCGATGGGCGGGGGTGCGCACCCTCGCGCTGGGCGCGGCGGGGCGGCTGCCGGTCGTGGCCCTGCTGGTGGCGACGCCGTGGCTGCTCGGGCGCGGGGTCACCGCGGGAGCCCTGCTCGGCGCGCTCACCTACCTCGTCCAGGCGCTGCTGCCCGCGCTGCACACGCTGATGACGGCGCTGGGCGCGGCGGGGACCCGGCTCCTGGTGGTGCTGGACCGGTTCGGCACGGAGGAGCCGGCGCTCCCGGGCGCTGTGCCGTCCATACGGCACAGTCCTCGCCCCGGCGGCAGTGCGGCCGCCGCCGTCGAACTGCGCGGTGTCACCTTCGCGTACGGCCCCCGCGCCCGCCCCGTGCTCGACGGCCTCGACCTGGTCGTCGAGCCGGGGGAGCACCTCGCGGTGGTCGGCCCCAGCGGCATCGGGAAGTCCACGCTGACGGCCGTGCTGGCCGGGCTGCTCACCCCGACCGGGGGCACGGTCCTCGTCGACGGCGCCCCCGCACGCGTCCACGACGGCCCGCCCGGACCGGACCCGCGCCGCGTCCTGCTGCCGCAGCAGGCCCACGTCTTCAGCGGCACGGTCCTGGACAACCTCCGCTACCTGCGGCCCGGTGCGCGGCCCGCCGAGGTGGAGAAGACCGTCGCGGCGCTCCGCATCGAACCCCTGGTGCGGCGGCTCGGCGGCCTCGACGCGGTGGTCGACCCCGGCAGGCTGTCGCAGGGGGAGCGGCAGCTCCTGGCCCTGGCCCGCGCCCACCTCTCCGCGGCCCCGCTGCTCCTCCTCGACGAGGCGACCTGCCACCTGGACCCGGAGACCGAGGAACACGCGGAGCGCACGCTCGCCGCGCGCCCGGGCACCCTGGTCGTCGTCGCCCACCGGCTGTCGTCGGCCGTACGGGCGGACCGCGTCCTGGTGCTGGACGGTACGCGGGCGGCGTGCGCGCCGCACGAGGAACTGCTGGACACCTCGCCGCTCTACCGCGATCTCGCGGGCGTCTCCCACGGGTGAGCCGTCCGGCTCGCCCTCACACCCACCCCGCGCCCTGCGAGATACGGATGGCGTCTATCCGGTTGCGCGCGCCGACCTTCCGGGTGGCCGACGCCATGTAGTTGCGCACGGTGCCGTTGGACAGGTGCAGTCCTCTGGCGATCTCGGCGATGGACTCGCCCTCCGCCGCCCGCGCCAGCACGCTCAACTCCCGCGCGGTCAGCGGCATCCGGGACGCCTCGAGAAAGCCGAAGGCGAGCGATTCGTCGACGAACCGCTCGCCTGCCGCGACTTTGCGGATGGCCCTCACCAGGCGGCGTGGGGAGCTGTCCTTGTCGACGTAGCCCAGCGCTCTCGCCTCGAAGGCCTTGCGCAGCGAACCGGGGCGCCCCGCCGAGGCGAGCACCAGCAGACCGCTGCGGGAGCCGAGGGCCGCACTGCCGCCGGACCGTCCGTCCTCCCACAGCGTCGCGGTGCCCGGACAGTCGAGGTCGACCACGCACACGTCGGGCCGTAACGACTCCGTCTCGCGCAGCGCCGTGCACCAGCCGCCGGTGGAGACCTCGAACGACTCCTCCGACCCCTCCGATTCCCTGGTGAGCAGCGCCGCCAGCGCCGACCGCAACAGGGCGACGCTGTGCAGGACAAGCACCTTCGTCATGGCGGTTCCCCTCCCGATGGCGGCCCGGCGCTTCCCGGGCGCTCGCATGCCACACATGCGACTGCCCCGGACGCGGGGGCAGGAACCTTTCGCTGGGGCGTACGGGGCGCGCGGTACGGACCAACGGGCGCCCCCTGTGCGCCTCGTGCGCCGCCGTGCGCCCCCCTGCCGTCCGATGGGCCGTCAGGACCGCTCGTACGCGGTGAAGGGCGAGGACCGGTACCCCGCCTGTCCGGTGATCAGCAGCCCCCGGTATTCGAACAGCGTGTCCCCGACGGAGACCCGGTCGTGGAACCCGCGGTTGTCGAGTTCCTCGCCGGTGGCGGCGTCGAAGAGGTCGCCGTCGGCGAGCATGTGATCGTCCACCTTGGTGAGAACGGTGAGCTTCCCGTCCTGGAGGTGCAGGCCCCAGGCCTGGGCGCCGTCGATGTGCTCGTCCGTGCCACTGCAGCGGCGATCATCATACGAGCAGTGGTGGGGAGGGGCGGATGGCTGCCGGCGGGCGGACAGCCGCGGCTCCCGCCCCTACTCGTAGGCCACGGCGCCGTCCTGCTCGGCCAGGTGGGCCACCCCGGCGCCGTCCGCCCGGTCCATCAGCCGCGCCAGCTCGACCCGGGAGCGCACCTGGAGCAGCGCGAAGACGTTGCGCAGGTGGTGGTCGACGGTGCGCGGGCTGATCGACAGCCACGCGGCCACCTCGCGGTTCGTGGCCCCCTCGGCGACGCAGCGCGCGATCCGCAACTGCTGCGGCGTCAGTACCGGAAGCACTCCGGCCGGTTCCCGCCGGGGCCCCGACGCCTCGCCCGTGGCGCGGAGTTCGGCTCGTGTCTGCTCGGCCCAGGGGAGGGCGCCACACCGTTCGAAGGCGACGAGGGCGTCCCGCAGCCTGCCCCGCGCCTCGCGCGGACGGCGCCGGCGCCGCAGCCACTTGCCGTGCAGCAGCAGCGTGCGCGCGGTCTCGAAGTCGCCGCCCGCCTCCTCGTGGCGGCGCAGCGCCTCCCGGAAGAGGGCGTCCGCCTCCTCCGCCTCACACGCGAGCAGCGCCCGGCACCGCGCCAGCTGCGCCGGGGCCTGCGCGTCCGCGCCGAGCGCCGCCCAGACGGCGAACTCCGCGGCCGCCGCCCGCGCGTCCCCGCACAGCCCGGCCGGCACGGCCGCCTCGACGAAGCACGGCACGGCGAGCATCCGCACGCCGAAGTGGCCCCGGCGCGGCCCCGGCCGCACCAGCGGCCCGAGCCGGGCGGCGGCGTCGGCCGCCCGCCCCCGTCCGAGATCGGCGCGGGCCGCCGCCCATTCGGCGAGCGTGGCGGCCTGGGCCAGGCCGTGCGCCCGCGCGACCGCCAGGGCGTGCCCCACGTGGCGCGCCACGGCCCCGGCGTCGCCCTCCACCGATGCGACCAGCGCGAGTACGGCGTGCTGGTGCGCGACGACGTTGCGCAGCCCGGCCCGGTGGGCCCCGCCCAGGCCCTGCCGCGCGTGCGCCCGCGCCAGCGCGTGCCGCCCGGCCCGCAGCTCCGCGTACGCCAGGTGCTCCAGCACCCGGGGCTCCAGCGCGGTCAGGCCCCGGGCCCGGGCGAGCGCCAGCGCGCGGGCGCCGGCGCGGCAGGCGCCCGCGCTGTCGCCGAGCACCAGCGCGGCGGCCCCGGCCCGCAGCAGCCGCACGGGGTCGTCGTCCCCCGCGGCCCGGCGCACCACCCGGCGCAGCGGCTCCCGCGCCCGGTCCAGCCGCCCACCGAGCGCCGCGTACAGCCCGGTCCGGTAGTCGTACGACACCCCGGGCTCGTCGGGCGAACGCTCCGGCGGCCCTCCCTCGCCGCCGAGCGCGGCCAGGCACGCCGCCACATCGCCCATCGCCCACCCGGCCTCGACGGCGGCGAGCCGCGCGGCCAGCGCGCGCTCAGGGTCGTACGGGCCCAGCAGCGCGGCCGCCACCAGCAGCTCCGCGTGGGCGTCACCGACGGGGCCGTCGTACAGGGCGAGGGTGCCGCGCACCAGCTCGGCCCGGCCGCGCACGGCTCCGTGCGCGGCCTGCCGCGCGGCGGCGAGCAGCTCCCGCGCCCGCCGCGGATCCCCGGCCGCCACGGCGAGCTCGGCGGCCGCCGTCAGCCGCGCCGCCCGGGTGGCGCCGTCGCCGCTGAGCTCGGCGGCGCGGGCCAGGGCCGACGCCCGCTCCGGCGGCGTGCCGCCCGCCTCCGCGGCCGCCTCCAGCGCCGCCGCCAGGCCCGCGTCCGGACCCTCGGCGGCGAGGGCGCGGTGGAGGAGGTGCGGCAGCCGGTGGTCCTCGCCGCCGAGGGCCGCGGCGAGCAGCGCGTGCGCGGTGCGCCGCCGCGACAGCGGGGCCCCCGCGAGGACCGTGCGCCGCAGCAGCGCGCTCTCGAACCGGATCGTCTCCTCCCCGATCCTCAGGACGCCCGCCGCCTCGGCCGCGTCCAGCGCCCCGGGCCCGATCCCGGCGGCCCGGGCGGCCCGCAGCACCACGGCCGCGTCCGCGCCGCCGCCTCCCGGCGCGAGCTCCTGCGCGGCGGCCGCCAGCAGCACCATGAACCCGGTGTCGGGCGGCAGCCCCGACAGCCGCCCGCCGAACGTCCGCGAGAGCGTGCCGCCGTCGACGAGCGGCCGGGGCAGCGGCGCGTCCCCGGTGAGCTGTGCCGGGGTGAGGCCCCCGACGACCGCCGCGACGAGCGCGGGATTGCCCTCGGTCTCGTACGCCAGCTCCCGCAGCAGCTCCTCCCGCACCGCCGGATCGGCGGCGCCGCCGGTGATTCCGGCCGCCAGCTCGTCCACCAGCGCGGCCACGGCCCGGTCCGCCAGCGGTGCGAGGCGCACCACCGGCACCCCCGCGAACTCGGGGTCCCGCACCCGGTGCGCGGCCACGGACACCAGCAGCCCGACGGTACGCAGCGACTCGGGGCGCCGGGCCGCGAAGCCGAGCGCGGCGCGCGACGGGGTGTCCCACAAGTGCGCGTCGTCGACGCACACCAGCAGGGGGCGTGCCTCCGGGGCGGCCCCGCGCAGCAGCTCGGCCAGTCCGCCCGGCTCCAGCCCGCCGCGCAGGACACCGGCCGCCCCGCGGACCCCGGCGGCGGAGAGCAGCGCGTGCACCCCGCTGTACGGAACGCCCCGCTCGACCGCCACCGCCCGCGTGTGCGCCACGCGCCCGTAGTCCCCGAACCGAGCGGCGGCGTGGTCGAGGAGCGCGGTGCGGCCGAGGCCGGGCTCTCCGGCGACGAGGAGGGCGCCTCCGTGGCCGGACCGCACCCGCTCCAGCAGGGCCGCCACGGCGTCGAGTTCAGCGCTCCGGCCGTATATCCCGGTCACACACAGCACGTTACTTCCGCGTAACGACAGCCGGAAGCGGCGTTGGGCACGCGCCCAACGCCGCCGGTCCAACTCTGTGCCCGGGCACCGCGTCCTGGTGTCACGAGGTGTGCGGGCAGGTGCCCCGGTACTCCTCGATGGTCAGGCTCGGCCGCGGGATCGGGCAGAGGAACTGCTCGTAGCGGGTGTCGTTGTCGATGAACCGCTTGAGCCACGAAATGCTGTACTTGGCGATCGTGGTGTCGGAGGTGTTCGGCGCGAAGTGGCTGGCGTTGTTCAGCTCCAGGTACGCCTTGTCGAGCGTGCTCGGCAGGCTCGTGTAGAACGGCTCCGAGTGCGAGGAGACCGGCGCGATCGTGTCGTTGTCGGCGCCGATGAGCAGCGTCGGCGTCTTGATCTCCGGCCAGCTCTTGTCGGTGTTCCAGGCGGTGAGCGGTATCGCGGCCTGGAGGGACGGCCGGCTCTTGGCGGCCTCCAGCGAACCGCCGCCGCCCATGGAGTGGCCCATCACGCCGAGCCGGGTGGCGTCGATCCGGCCGCGTACGGAGCTGCGCTGCGTCAGGTAGTCCAGCGCGGCGAGGAGCTGGCGGCCGCGGCTGTCCGGCTGGTCGAGGGTGGTGTTGGTGTCGATGGTGAAGACCACGAAGCCCTGCGAGGCGAGCCGGGGGCCGTACCAGGCGATGGAGGACTGGGTCCCGGTGTAGCCGGGGGAGATGGCCACGGCTCCGAAGGTTCCGTCGGCGGTGGTGGTGGGGTAGTAGATGGTGCCCCCGCCGAACCCGGTGACCGCCAGGGAGGAGACCTCCGTCTGGGAGACCGCGTAGGGGCCGCGGACGGCTTCGATGCTCGCGGTGGTCGGTGCCGGGCCGCGCTCGTAGGGGTTCTCGGCGGCCTGCGCGCCCGGCGTGATTGTCAGGGTCATGCCAAGGCAGGTGGTGGCGATGAACGCCGCCAGAGTGGATCTCTTCACGACTGAGTCGTCCTCTCGGTCGTGGCGGGGCAGCCCGGTGTGCTCGCGGTGACAGGATCACCGCCGGGCGGAACCGCCGTGTTCGCTGGGGTGCCACTGTCCCGGCGCCCGCGCCACACCGGCATCGGTGGAATCACCGGTCGTCACCAGGGGTACGCGGCGGACGTCCCGGTAGGACGGTCGGCACGACGAGGAGCGTGACCCCCCATGGACCAGACCGACGCGGCGCCCAGCCGCAGGACGGCCCCCGACGGCGTGACCGAGTTGCCCACGGTGAGCAGCCTCGCGGAACTGGGCGACCTGGTGGAACGCCACGGCGAGCTCTACGTCCGGTGGTCCCGCAGCCCCGCCGACGACGTGAAGGACACGCACAGCGCCGACCACCTCACCGGCATCACCATGCCCGGCCTCTCGGCGAACCCCCTCCAGGTCGAGACCTGGTGGGAGGACCGCCCCGTGCGGCTGTGGGTGGCCCGGCGCCTCTACGACTACTGCCACCTGCGCGAGGAACGGGACGGCGACGTACGCCCCTGGGCCCTGCGCGGCCGCGAGGTGGGCCGCGGCCCGGACAACGAGCCGCTGGTCCGCGACATCGAGCCGGTCTGCTGGATCGACCTCAAGGTCATCGAGGAGGCCGAGCGCGAGGTCGCGCGCCAGCGCCGCCCCTGGGGCCCCATGCGCAGGTGAGACCCGCCCGGCCCGCCCGGCCCGTCCGGCCCGTCCGGCCCGTCCGGCCCGGCGCGGACGGGACGAACGTCCCGCTTGCTCCCGGCCCACCAGGGAAAACGGACCGCATGTCCACAGCCACGGATCCCGCAGTCACGGCGCGGCCGGCCCAGCAGGGCCGGCCGCTCAAGCGGGCGCTCACCACCCCGCTGCTCTACTTCTTCATCCTCGGCGACGTCCTCGGCGCCGGGGTGTACGTCCTGATCGGCCAGGTCGCCGCCGAGTCGGGCGGCGCCGTGTGGGTGCCGCTGACCGTCGCACTCGCCCTGGCCCTGCTCACGGCGGCGTCGTACGCGGAACTCGCCACCAAGTACCCGCGCGCCGGTGGCGCCTCGCACTACGTCACCCGCGCCTACGGGCCCTTCGCCGGCTTCCTCGCGGGGTTCTGCATGCTGGCCGCCGGTGTCGTCTCGGTCGCCGCACTGGCCCGGGGCTTCGCGGGCGACTACCTCGCCGCCTTCGCCACCGTCCCGGTCGCGCTCGTCGCGGTCCTGTTCCTGGCGGCCCTGGCCCTGCTCAACGCGCGCGGCATCCGCGAGTCCACCCGCGCCAACGTCGTCGCCACGCTCGTCGAGGTGAGCGGCCTGGTGATCATCATCGTGCTCGGCGCCTGGCTCCTGCTGCGCGGCGACGGCGACCCCGGCCGGCTCACCCGGCTGGGCACCGCCGAGAAGGGCGCGGCGTCGGCCGTCCTGAGCGGCGCGGTGCTGGCGTACTACTCCTTCGTCGGCTTCGAGACCTCCGTCAACGTCGCCGAGGAGACCCGCGACCCCCGCCGCTCCTACCCGCGCGCCCTGTTCGGCGCGCTCGCCACGGCCGGCGGCGTGTACGTCCTCGTCGGCATCGCGGCATCGGCCGCCGTCCCCACCAGCACCCTGGCGCAGTCCAGCGGCCCGCTCCTCGAGGTGGTCAGGGCGGCGGGCGGCGTGCCGCTGTGGCTGTTCAGCGCGATCGCGCTCGTCGCCGTCGCCAACGGCGCGCTGCTCACCGGCATCATGTCCTCGCGCCTCACCTACGGCATGGCCCGCGACGGGCTGCTGCCCGCTCTCCTCACGCGGGTGCTGCCCCGGCGGCGTACGCCGTGGGTGGCCATCGCGGCCACCACCGCGCTCTCGATGCTGCTGGCGGTCACGGGCAGCGTCGAGACCCTCGCCGCCACGCTGGTGCTGCTCCTGCTGGTGGTCTTCTTCCTGGTCAACACCGCCGTCCTGGTCCTGCGCCGGGACACCGGCGGCACCCCGGGCCACTTCCGGGCGCCGGTCGTCCTGCCGGTCCTCGGCGCGGCCTCGTGCGTCGTGCTCGCCACCCGGATCGAGGCCCAGGTGTGGCTGCGCGGGCTCGTCGTGCTCGCCGTCGGCCTGGTCCTGGGCGCGGCCGCGGCGCTCCGGCGGCGGGCATCGAGCCGCCGGAAGACGCCCGCGGAGCAGTCCTAGGTGTCCCAGAGGGCCCTAGGTGTCCTTGAGGGCGATGACGCCGAGGGTCAGCAGGCCGAGCACGACCCACCCGAACCAGAGCCAGCCGTTGCTGCCGAGCGCCACCGTGTACGCCGTGGTCAGCACCAGCGCGCCGATGGTGAGCGCCCCCATCGTCTTCGCGGGACTGGACGTGTGTCTGGACATGCGTGCCCTCCTCCCGGCCTGGGCCGTGGGGCCGACGGGCCGTACGGCCATGGTCGCCCCACTGCCACCCACAGCGCTACCGCCGCGCACGACCCGCCGGGAGGCGCCCGGCGGCCCCCGCTACCGGCCGCGCGCGTGCAGCGACGCCAGGTAGGCGTTGTACGCCTCCAGCTCCTTGCCGCCGTCCCGGTCCGCCGCCCGGTCCTTGCGGACCGCCTGCCGCTGCTCGGAGCGGTACCACTGGTACACCAGCGCGATCAGCACCAGCACGGAGGGGATCTCGCTGAACGCCCAGGCGATGCCGCCCGCCGCGCTCTGGTCCGTGAGGGCGTCGATGCCGAGCGAGGCCGGCGGGTTCCGGTACGCGTCGACCATCGGCTCCGACGCCATCATCAGCGCGATCCCGAAGAAGGCGTGGAACGGCATGCCCGCGAACAGCTCCAGCATCCGCATCACGTAGCCCGGCCGGTGCGGGCCCGGGTCCACGCCCATGATCGGCCAGAAGAACACCAGGCCGACCGCGAGGAAGTGCACCATCATCGCGATGTGCCCCGGCTTCGAGCCCATCAGGAAGTCGAACAGCGGCGTGAAGTACAGCCCGTACAGGCTCGCGACGAACAGCGGGATCGTGAACGCCGGGTGCGTGACGACCCGCAGGTAGCGGCTGTGCAGCAGGGCCAGCAGCAGCTCGCGCGGCCCCTTGCCGCCGCGCCGCGCCGCGACCGGCAGCGCGCGCAGCGCCAGCGTGACGGGCGCGCCGAGCAGCAGCAGGATCGGCGACAGCATGCTGACGACCATGTGCTGCACCATGTGCACGCTGAACATGACCATGCCGTAGTCGTTCAGCTTGGTGCACATCACCAGCGCCACGGTCAGCACACCCACGGTGAAGAACACGATCCGGCCGACCGGCCAGGAGTCGCCGCGCCTGCGCAGCCGGACGACGCCCCACCCGTACAGGCCGAGCACCAGCAGACAGCCGACCAGGAAGAAGGTGTCCGGCGAGTACGCGAGCGCCCGCCCCAGCGTGAACGGCGGAAGGTCCATCGGCATGCCGTGCCCGCTGTGATGATCCATCCGCCGGCTCCTGATTCGTACGGGGTTGTCCGCTTGCGGGGACAAGACTAGAACCGCCCCCGGCCGCGTCTGCGACCGGGGGCGGTTCGTTCAGGTTTCACGTTCCATGCGGGTGGTCAGAGGACGGTCTCGGCCTCGTCGTACCGCTCGGCGGGCACCGTCTTCAGGGTCTCCACCGCCTGCGCCAGCGGCACCATCACGATGTCCGTGCCGCGCAGCGCGGTCAGCATGCCGAACTCGCCCCGGTGTGCCGCCTCCACCGCGTGCCAGCCGAAGCGGGTCGCGAGGACCCGGTCGTACGCCGTCGGCGTACCGCCCCGCTGGACGTGGCCGAGGATCACCGCGCGCGCCTCCTTGCCGAGGCGCCGCTCCAGCTCACCCGCGAGCTGCTGGGCCACACCCGCGAACCGCTCGTGGCCGTAGATGTCCTTGCCGCCCTCGTCGAAGGCCATCGTGCCCTCACGCGGCTTGGCGCCCTCGGCCACCACCACGATCGCGAAGCGCTTGCCCGCGCGGAACCGCTCGCCGACCCGGGCCGTGAGCTCCTCGATGTCGAAGGGCCGCTCGGGGACGACGATGGCGTGGGCGCCGGCCGCCATGCCCGAGTGCAGCGCGATCCAGCCGGTGTGCCGGCCCATGACCTCGACGATCAGCACCCGCTGGTGCGATTCGGCGGTCGTCTTCAGCCGGTCCAGCGCCTCCGTGGCGACGCCGACGGCCGTGTCGAAACCGAAGGTGACGTCGGTCGACGCGATGTCGTTGTCGATGGTCTTCGGCACGCCGACGATGGGCAGTCCCGCCTGGGAGAGCAGGTTGGCGGCCTTGAGGGTGCCCTCGCCGCCGATGGGGATGATGGCGTCGAGACCGAGCTCGGCGACGTACCCCTTGGCGCGCTCGACACCGTCGACGAGGTGCGCCGGCTGGACGCGGGACGACCCGAGGATCGTGCCGCCGCGGGCCAGGATGCCGGCCACCGCGTCGAGGTCGAGCTTGCGGTAGTCGCACTCCAGGAGGCCCTTCCACCCGTCGTGGAAGCCGATGACCTCGTCGCCGTGGTCGACGACGGCGCGGTGTACGACGGAACGGATGACGGCGTTCAGACCGGGGCAGTCGCCGCCGGAGGTGAGCACACCAATGCGCATAGCCCGAAATACCTTTGCAACGTGGGCCGACTCCCGGACCACGTCGTCCGGTTGGATCCCCGCCACCCTACCGGCGTTGGGTGACGGGGCCGAACCGTGCGTCCGTCCACTGGACGTTCTTCAGAGGAACAGACAATTGACCCCCCGCCAGACGAGCGGACGCCCGCTCAGGCGGGCTGGCTCGCCGCCGCGATCCGTTCGGCGCGCAGCGCCTCGTACCACCGGTCGTCGGTCGGCGGCAGCGCGTTCACGTCGAGGGCCAGCTTCAGCAGCAGGTCCGCGATCTGCGGGTTGCGCGCCATGACCGGCCCGTGCATGTACGTCCCGAAGACGGTGTCGTTGTACGCGCCTTCGGTGCCGTCCCCCGTGCCGTTGCCCTTGCCGTACACGGTCCGGGCGAACGGGCGGGCCGTCGGGCCGAGGTGGGTGATGCCCTGGTGGTTCTCGAAGCCCGTCAGCTGGGGCAGGCCCAGGCGCGGGTCGATGTCGGCCAGCACGTCGCCGACGCACCGCTCGCCCTCGCCGCGCGTCGAGATGACGTCGATGAGGCCGAGACCGGGCTCGCGCTCGCCCAGGTCGTTGATGAACTCGTGGCCGAGGATCTGGTACCCGGCGCACACCGAGAAGATGATGGCGCCGTTCTCGGCGGCGCGGTTCAGCCCGCCGTCACGCCGCAGCCGCTCGGCCGCGAGCCGCTGCGGCCGGTCCTCACCGCCGCCGATCAGGTAGATGTCACCGGACGTCGGGATGGGCTGGTCGCTGCGCACGTCCACCCGGTGCACGTCCAGGCCGCGCTGCCGGGCGCGGCGCTCCACCACCAGCGCGTTGCCCTGGTCTCCGTACGTGCTGAGCAGGTCCGGGTAGACCCACACCAGCCGCAGACTGCTGTCGCTCATGCTCATGTCCTTCGAGGCTCTCGATCGCTCGTGCTCAGTTGCCGACGCGGCGGCGTACGTCCTGGAACGCGGTGTAGTTCGCGATGAGCTCGATCCGGCCGGGCGGAGCCAGCTGGACGGCCTCGTCGATGGTGTCGCACACCCGGAAGTCCAGGCCCGCGACGTCCAGGCGCACCGCCAGGTCGAGGCGGCGGTCACCGATCACGAAGATCGGGTGCCCGGCGAGTCTCGGGTAGTCGACGTCCCAGAGCCAGGACGTGTCGGTGCCGTCGGCGCCGCGGGCGTTGACGGCCAGGATCACCGGCGTCGGCGGCGCGTCGATCAGCGAAAACGTTTCGAGCCAGCCCGCGGGGTTCTTCGCGAGCAGCAGCCGCAGGTCCCGGCCGAGGAACGACACCACGTCGTACCGTCCGGCCACCGCCTGCACCTGGTACATGCGCTCCAGCGCCACCTGCGGCGGTACGCCGAAGACCGCGGCGACCGCGGCCGACGTGGCGGCGTTCGCCTTGTTGGCGCGACCGGGCAGCTGGAGGTGGATCGGCCAGGCCGAGCCGTGCGGGTCGAGCACGTGGTCGCCGCTCAGCGCCCAGCTGGGGGCGGGGCGGCGGAAGCCGCACTCGCCGCAGAACCAGTCGTCGCCCGGGCGCTGCATGACACCGCCGCAGGCGGGGCACGACCAGGCGTCGTCCTTCCACTCCTGACCGGCGGCCACCCACACCACGTTGGCGGAGGACGACGCGGCCCACACCACCAGCGGGTCGTCGGCGTTGGCGATCACGACCGCCTTCGAGCCGGCCAGCCCCTCGCGCCACTTCTCCGCCAGCATGCGGGTCTCCGCGGCGCGGTCCAGCTGGTCGCGCGAGAGGTTGAGCAGCGCGACCGCCTTCGGCTCGGTGTCGCGCGCGACACCGGCCAGGTACTTCTCGTCGACCTCGATGACGCCGTACTTGGCGTCCGAGCCGCCGGCGAGCGCGGAGGTGATGCCCGCGGGCATGTTCGCGCCGAGCGCGTTCGAGACGACCGGGCCGCTGGCGCGCAGGGCCTCGGCGATCAGCCGGGTCGTGGTCGTCTTGCCGTTGGTCGCCGACACCAGGACGACGTCCAGGTGCTGCGCCAGCCGCCCCAGCAGGTCGGGGTCGAGCTTGAGCGCCACCTTGCCGCCGATCACCGATCCGCTGCCGCGTCCCGCAGCACGCGACACCGCCGCTGCGGCCTTTCCTGCCGTCACGGCCAGCTTGGCGCGCGGCGACAGCGGCTCCGTGTTGCCTGCCATCGTCCTTGTTCCTCCTAGCGTGGGTCCGGGCTCAGCCTATCGAGATCCGCCCGGGCGCCCGAACCGCGCCACCTGCCGAAACGGTCGGGCGACGGCCGAACCTATGCGGAAACCGCGCGGAAACCACGCGGAACGTACGCTGACGCCATGCGAAACCGCCCGATCCCCGGCAGTTCCGGTCGCGTACGAGCCATGACACTGCTCGGCGAACCGGTGCTGCACACGCCCTGCGAGCCCGTCACCGACTTCGGCCCCGAGCTGTCCCGGCTCGTCGAGGACATGTTCGCGACGATGTACGCCGCCGAGGGCGTCGGCCTCGCGGCGAACCAGGTCGGTATCGGTTTGCGGGTGTTCGTCTACGACTGCCCGGATGACGACGATGTCCGGCACCTCGGCCATGTCGTCAACCCGCGGCTGGTCGAGGCGGACGGGGTGACGGTCCGCGGCCCGGAGGGCTGCCTCTCGCTGCCGGGCCTGGAGGCGGGCACGGAGCGCTACGACCACGCGGTGGTCGAGGGCGTGGACCGGCTGGGCGCGCCGGTGCGGGTGGAGGGCACGGGCTTCTTCGCCCGCTGCCTCCAGCACGAGTGCGACCACCTGGAGGGCATGGTGTACCCCGACCGCCTCACCGGCTGGCGCCGGGCCCGTGCTCTGCGCGCGGCGCGCAGGGCGCCGTGGGCGCGGGAACGCTGAGGACGCCGCTGCGCGGGGCTTGTTCCCCACCCCGCCCCTTCCCGTAACCGGGGGCTCCGACCCCGGACCCCCGCGCCTCAATCGCCGGCGGGGCTGAATGTCAGCCCGTCCGGCGTTTGAGGACACGCGCGAAGCGCGTACGGGGTCCGGGGCGAAGCCCCGGTTCGGGAAGTGGGGGTGCCCCCACGCCGCCAGGCGTAGGGGGAGGGGTGGGGGAAAAGCCCCGCGCAGCGGCCTCGCTCTAAAAGCCCGGGCCGCCCTCGCGGTCGTCGACCTCCGCCAGGCGGCCCCACAGCAGGTCCGCCAGGCCCCGCACCAAGTCCTCCCGCGAGCACGGCCGTTCGCCGAGCCACCAGTCACCCGCCGCGTGCATCATGCCGACGATGCCGTGGCCCCACACCCGCGCCAGCGCCTCACTGCCCGGGCCCAGGTCTATGCGCTCCGCGATGACCTCCGCGAGCTCCTCGCCCATGCGGCGCAGCAGCGGCGCCGAGTGGCGGCCGACGTCGAATCCCTGCTCCGGCGTCTGGCCGGACTCCTCCGCCGGGTGCATCAGGAAGCGGTACACCTGCGGGCGCGCCTCGATCGCGGCGAGGTAGGTGTCGAGCGTCGCCTCCACCCGCCGGCGCCGGTCGGCCGGCGCGTCCAGCGCGGCGCGCAGCGCGGCCAGCAGGGCGTCCGTGTGGCGCTTGGCGAGGGCGCGGTACAGGCCGCCCTTGTCGCCGAAGTGGCGGTAGAGGATCGGCTTGGTGATGCCCGCCTCCGCGGCGATGGCGTTCATCGACGCCTGGGGTCCGTCGCGGAGCACCACGCGGTCGGCGGCCTCGAGCAGTTCGCGTCGCCGCTGGTCGGCCGACCGCTGTTGGTCGGTCCGGTGTGTGGTGTCCATAGTGCTTCTCCCCGCCCGTGCGATGTCCTGAGGCTTTGCGCAACGTAACACCCGCCCGCGCGCCGCTGCCGGTTGACAGCGGCTACTTACCGGTAACAGACTGCGGTTACCGTTAGTAACACCCTGGGAGGGAACATGGCCGCCGAGTTCACGCTCGACCTCAACGACGACCAGAAGCAGGTCCGTGACTGGCTGCACGGTTTCGCCGAGAACGTGATGCGCCCGGCGGCGGCCGAGTGGGACGAGCGTGAGGAGACCCCCTGGCCGATCATCCAGGAGGCGGCCAAGGTCGGCATCTACTCCCTCGACTTCTACGCCCAGCAGTTCTTCGACCCCACGGGCCTCGGCATCCCGATGGCGATGGAGGAGCTCTTCTGGGGCGACGCGGGCATCGCCCTGTCCATCGTCGGCACCGGCCTCGCGGCCGTCGGCGTCCTCGCCAACGGCACCGAGGAGCAGATCGGCACCTGGATACCGCAGATGTACGGCGACGCCGACGACGTCAAGGTCGCCGCCTTCTGCTCCTCCGAACCCGACGCCGGCTCGGACGTCGCCTCGATGCGTACCCGCGCCGTCTACGACGAGGCCGCGGACGAGTGGGTGCTGAACGGCACCAAGACCTGGGCGACCAACGGCGGCATCGCCAACGTCCACGTCGTCGTCGCCGTCGTCGACCCCGAGCTCGGCTCCAAGGGCCACGCGTCCTTCATCGTCCCGCCGAACACCCCCGGCCTCTCCCAGGGCCAGAAGTTCAAGAAGCACGGCATCCGCGCCTCCCACACCGCCGAGGTCGTCCTCGACGGCGTACGCGTCCCCGGCTCCTGCCTCCTCGGCGGCAAGGAGAAGCTGGACGAGCGCCTCGCCCGCGCCCGAGAGAAGGCCAGGCAGGCCGGCAAGGACGGGGGCGAGCGTGTGAAGAACGCCGCCATGGCCACCTTCGAGGCCTCCCGCCCCGCCGTCGGCGCCATGGCCGTCGGCACCGCCCGCGCCGCGTACGAAGTGGCGCTCGACTACGCCAAGACCCGCGAGCAGTTCGGCCGCCCGATCATCGACAACCAGGGCGTCGCCTTCCAGCTCGCCGACATGCGCACCCAGATCGACGCCGCCCGCCTCCTGGTGTGGCGCGCCTCCTGGATGGCCACCACCGGCAAGCCGTTCACCTCCGCCGAGGGCTCGATGTCCAAGCTGTACGCGAGCGAGGTCGCCAAGAAGGTCACGGCCCAGGCCGTCCAGATCCTCGGCGGCAACGGCTACACCCGCGAGTACCCGGTGGAGCGCATGCACCGCGACGCCGCGATCTACACCATCTTCGAGGGCACCAGCGAGATCCAGCGCCTGGTCATCGCCCGTACGCTGTCGGGCATGCCGATCCGCTGACGGACCGCGTACGCCACCGCCCCCTCGGCCCCGCCGAACTGATATCCGGTTAGACTCGCCGGGCTCGGCGCACGGTACGAGGGGGATCGCACATGGAACGCCCGCGTCAGGATGATCCGGTGCGGATCGGCCCCTACCTGGTGCTCGGGGCATTCGACCCCGAGACCGCCCGGGCGGCCGTCCCGGAACGCCGCTACCTCGCGCGCAGTGCCTCGGGGGACGACACCGTCCTCCTCGCCGTCCCCCGAGCCGACGCCGACCCGGACCGCTGGTGGGCCGAGGCCGAGAACGCACGCCGCCACACCGCGCCCGGGCTGCTGGGCGTCACCTGGACCGGCCGGGACGGCCGACTCCCGTGGCGCGCCGCCCCGTACGTGCCCGCGCTCGCCCTGCCCGCGGCGCTCGACGCCCACGGCGGTCCGCTGCCGGGGCCGGCCGTCCGCTCCCTGGGCGCGGCCCTCGCCCGGACGCTGGCCACCCTCCACGACCAAGGGGTCACCCATGCCGGGCTCTCCCCGTCCGCCGTGCTCATCACCGCCGAGGGCGTCCGGCTGACCGCCTTCGGAGCCGTACGCGCGGCCGCGCCCGACGGCGAGCGGCGCTGGGGCCTGCCCGGCCTGGAGCCCGGCAGCCTGGCGCCGGAGCAGGCCTCCGGCGGCCGGCCCCGCCCACCTGGCGACCTGTACGGCCTGGGCGCGGTCCTGGCGTACGCGAGCACCGGGCACACCGTGCCCGAGAACGCCGAACTCCCCCCTTCCCTGCGGAACCTGATCGCGGGCTGCCTCGCCCGTGACCCCGCCGGCCGGCCGGCCGCCCACCAGGTGCACGCCGCCCTCGCGTCGCCCGGATCGTCCGGCTCCCCGACGAGCCCCGTACCCACGGTCCTCGACACGGCGGGCCATCCGACGCCCCTGCCCGCCCGGGTGGTCGTCGCCCTCGCCCGGCAGGCGGCGCAGGTACTCGCCGCAGAAGCCGCCACGCCCTCCGCGACGGACGGCTTCGCCGCGGCCGTCACCACGACCGCCCCCGCCCCGCCCGCGACCGCCCTGGACTGACGCACCGTATGTTCTCGCCGCTCACGCACGACGACCCGCGCCAACTGGGCGCCTACCGCCTCATCGCCCGCCTGGGCGGCGGCGGCATGGGCACCGTCTACCTCGCACGCTCCCTCAACGGCCGCACCGCGGCCCTGAAGACGGTGCACGCCCACATCGCCGGCGACCCCGCCTTCCGTACCCGCTTCCGCCTCGAAGTCGACGCGGCGCGCGTCATCGGGGGCGTCCACGGCGCCCGCGTCTTCGACGCCGACCCGCTGGCCACGACGCCGTGGATGGCGACGGAGTACCTGCTGGGGCCGCCCCTCGACGAAGCCGTCGCCTCCTTCGGCCCCCTCCCCGAACCGGCGGTCCGCGCGCTCGGCGCCGGACTGTGCCGGGCGCTGGCCCGGCTGCACGCCTCGGAAGTGGTCCACCGCGACCTCAAGCCGTCCAACATCATGGTCACCGCCGAAGGCCCCAAGGTCATCGACCTCGGCATCGCGCGGGCGATCGGCGACGCCCACCTGACCCGTACGGGCGCGGCCGCCGGCACCCCGGCCTTCATGTCCCCCGAGCAGGCCACCGGCCGGGAACACACCCCGGCGGGCGACGTGTTCGCCCTGGCGAGCGTCCTCGTCCACGCCGCCACGGGCCACGGCCCCTTCGGCACCGGGCAGCCCGCCGACGTCCTCTACCGCGTGCGCTACGCCGAACCGGACCTGTCCGGCGTCCCCGAAGCCCTGTTCCCCGCCCTCACCCACTGCCTCGCCAAGGACCCCGCCCAGCGCCCCTCCACCATGGAGCTGGCCGCCCGACTCGGTACCGAGCCGGAGTACTTCGCCGAGTGCCTCCCCGAACCGCTCCTCATGGAGATCGCCCGCCGCTCGGCGGCGGTCTGGCACGTGCGCCCCACGCGCCTGCCGCCCCCGGCGTACGAGACCGTCGCCGCCACGGCCCCCGCGCCGGGCCGTGGAACCGGCCTCTCCCGCCGCAGGCTCCTCGCGCTGAGCGGCGGCTCCGTCGCGGGCCTGGCCGCGGCGGGAGCCGGTGCGTGGGCCTGGCTGGGGACCGGGAAGCCCGAAGGCAACAGCGGCGGGAGTGCCGCGCCGAAGCCGGTGGGCACCGCCGCAACCGGGCCCCGCTGGGAGCTGCTCTGGCAGGTCGAGGCCCGGAGCAACCCCGACCGTCTGCCTCCCGACGCGATCGTCCTCAAGGACCTGATCATCGCCCCGTACGAGGGCAGCTCCCTCCAGGGCCTGGACCCGCGCACCGGCAAGGTCCGCTGGACGCAGGAATTGGTGTTCCCTCACCGCGTGGCTGCCGACGGCGCACACGTCCTCGCCCTGGACTACGCCTCCGAGGGTGAGCCGCTGAAGGTCGCCACCGTCGATCCCGCGACGGGAGAACTGACGAACCCGCTCGCGGGACCCACCGACCTGAGCGGCGTCCCCCTCGGCACGCAGCTGCTGTGCGCCGGGCAGCGTGCCGTCTACGTGGCCGCGTGCCGGGGCCCCCAGTCCGTGCGGGAGTTCCGCAAGGACCAGGCGTGGTTCCTGGCGGCCCTCGACAGCCGTACGGGCAGGAAGCTGTGGGCCGATCCGCTCCCCGCGCGGTCCAACGCCACCGAGCGTCTCCACTTCCTCGCCGCCCAGGTCACGGGCGGGTTCCTCGTGCTCGTACAGCAGTCGGAGCAGGGCGACCTGAGCCTGGTCGTGCGCGACGCCGGCACCGGGAAGGCGCGCTGGAGCACCCCGCTCGACGGCCCCGGAGCGCCCTTCGCCCGCGCCGTCCTCACCGTGGACGACCGGCACGTCTACCCGGCGGCCGGCGGGCTCCGGGCGCTCGACCTCCGCAGCGGCGACGTGGTCTGGCGCCACGAGGGAGCGACGCCGCAGGCCCGGTTCGGGCCGCCCACCGTGAAGAATGGCGTCGTGTACGCCGTCGAGGGCGGGCGCGGCCTGGTCGCGGTCACCGCCGCCGACGGGAAGGCGCTGTGGGCGCAGAAGGGCCGTCAGACCGCGGAGACGGAGCTCGCCTACGCGCCCGTCGTCGGCCGCGACGCCGTCTACAGCCCTTCGCCGTCCGGGCTGCTGGCCGCCGACCTCCGTACGGGCGCCTCGAAGGGCACGGTCAAGGCCGCCCCGGCCCGCTACTACACCCATGAATCCGCCCAGCGGCTCATCGCCGTGGGCCCGTCCTCCGTAGCCGGATACCCGCTGCGATGAACCACGGAGAGTACTGATCACCGCCATGAACCCGCTGGAATTCGGAGATCCGGTCCGCCTCGGCCCGTACCGCCTGCTCGGTGTGCTGGGGGCGGGCGGCATGGGCAAGGTCTACGTCGGCCAGGACGGCGAGGGCCGGGCCGCGGCGGTGAAGGTGCTGCACCCCCACCTGTCGCACGACCAGAACCTCGCCCAGCGGTTCGTCCGCGAGGCGCGGATGGCGCAGGCGGTCTCCAGCCCCGGGGTGGCCAGGGTCCTGGACGCGCGGACGGAGGGCGGGCGCCCGTGGATCGCGAGCGAGTTCCTCACCGGCCCGACCCTGGAGCAGGCGGTCCGCGCGTACGGACCGCTCGACGAACCCGCCGTGCGCGCCCTCGCCGAAGCGCTCGCGCGGACCCTGCACGACATCCACGCCGCCGGTCTCGTCCACCGCGACCTCAAGCCGGCCAACATCGTGCTGACGTCGGACGGCCCCCGCGTCATCGACTTCGGCATCGCCCGCCCCGAACACGGCCTCACCCTCACCACCACCGGACAGGTCCCGGTCACCCCCGGCTTCGGCGCGCCCGAGCAGGTCCTGGGGCACCGGGTCGGCCCGCCCGCCGACGTCTTCTCGCTCGGCGCGGTCCTCGTCCACGCGGCGAGCGGGCAGCGGGCGTACGAGGGCGCCAACATCGCCGCCGTCCAGTACGAGGTCGTCCACGGCGCCCCGCGCCTGGACCGCGTCCCGGCGGCCCTCATCCCGCTGATCGGCCCCTGCCTCGCCAAGGACCCCACGGCTCGGCCCACCCCGCAGGACCTCGTCCGCATGGCCGCCCCGCCCCGTGGGGCGGGGCGCGTCTGGCGGCACGGCCCCATCGCGCAGGACATCACCACGCGGGAACTCGGCCTGCGAACGCTCACCTCGACAGTGCCGGGCACCGCCACCCAGGCCCCGCGCTCCGTGTCGCGCCGCCGTCTCCTCACGACGGCCGCGGCGGGCGGCGCCGTGCTCGCGGCGGGAGGCGCGGCGGCCGTCTGGTGGAGCACGAGACCCCGCCGCACCAACGCGCTCTTCGACATCCCGCCCGCCGTGAAGGCGCCGATGGGTCGGCTGCTGGACGCCAAGAAGGGGGACTTCGTCATCGGGCAGTCGCCCGAGCCCCTCTGGACGCTCAAGGACGTCCTCGCCGAGGAGTCCCCGGGACCCCTCCCGGTCGGGGACGTCGTGGTGGCCGGCACCTCCGACGGCGGCATCACGGCGTACGGCGTCGTCGACGGCAAGCGCCGCTGGACCGCGCCCGAGGCCCGGGCCGTGCACCGGTACGCGTCGCTCTCCGACCGGCTGGTGGCCGGGATCGGCGGGGACGGCACGCTCCTGACCTTCGTCGCCTCCACCGGCCAACCGAAGTGGACGGCGCCGGCCGAGGCGTCCTCGATCCTCGGCGTGGACGACGACGCGGTGTACGTGGCCACCGAGGACAACCGGGTGCGTGCCGTCGGCCGCTCCGACGGCCGCCTCCGCTGGACCGTGCGCCTCGACACCGACCTCCGCCGGGAGGCCCAGCCCCGTGGCACCGTGTCGCACGGCCACCTGGCCGTCACCACCAAGGCCGGTGACGTCACCGTCCTCGACACCGGCGACGGCCGCACGGTCTGGAAGGTGGGCCAGGAGTCCGACGAGCGGGTGGAGACCCTGGCGTCGGGCCGTACGCTCTTCCTCTCGGGCCACCGCTTCAGGGCCGTGGACATCACCACCGGCAAGCAGCAGTGGATCGCGGACCTCTCGCGGCAGGACGGCACGCCGATGCGCTGGGGGCCGCCGGCGCTGCACGGCGGCCATGTCTACGTGGCCGCGCTGGGCTCCCCGCTGCGCTTCGACGTCCGCAGCGGCGAGACCGTCACCTGGGACTGGGGCCTCCTCCCGGAGGGGCACCCCCGCACCCCGCTGGTCCTCCAAGGCAACGGCTTCTGGATATTCGAGGTCGATGGGACCAGGACGGAGGCCGGGGTGGCGGCCCGCCACCGCGAGGACAGCGGCGGGACGATCTGGGGCTTCCGCGGCCTGCGGAAACCCGACCGCTGCTGGATGGTGGGCGACGCCCACCGCGTCTTCGTGCGCGACAGCACGACGCTCACCGCGCTGCCCGTGTTCTGACAACCCGAGGCCCGCGGGGGCACACCCCGCGGGCCTCGGGTTGTCAGGGTCTCACTTCACCGAACCCGCCATCACCCCCTGCACGAAGTGCCGCTGGAAGGCGAAGAAGACCACCACCGGCACCACCAGGGACAGGAACGCCCCCGGCGCCAGCACATCGATGTTGGAGCCGAACTGCCGTACCTGCGACTGCAGTTCCACCGTCAGCGGCTGCGACGAGGAGTCGGCGAAGAGCAGCGCCACCAGCATGTCGTTCCACACCCACAGGAACTGGAAGATGGCCAGGCTCGCGAGGGCCGGGCGGCCCACCGGAAGGACGAGCCGGGTGAAGATCCGCCACTCGCCGCCGCCGTCCATCCGCGCCGCCTCCAGCATCTCGCGCGGGATGTCGGCGAAGTAGTTGCGCAGCAGGAAGATCGCGAACGGCAGACCGTACGCCACGTGGAACAGCACCACGCCCGGGATCGTGCCGAACAGCCCCAGCTGCCCGAAGAGCTTCGCCACCGGCAGCAGGCCCACCTGCACCGGCACCACCAGCAGGGCCACCACCAGCAGGAAGATCCAGTCCCGGCCCGGGAACTCCAGCCAGGCGAAGGCGTATCCGGCCAGCGCCGCCACCACCACGACCAGCACGGTCGTCGGGACCGAGATCAGCACGGTGTTCCAGAAGGCCCGGGTGATGCCCGCGTTGTCCAGCAGCGTCGCGTAGTTGGCCAGCGACAGCTGCCCCGGCTCGGCCAGCGCCGTCCACCAGCCGCTCGACGCGCTGTCCCGCGCCGAGCGCAGTGACGACAGCAGCAGCCCGGCGACCGGCGTGATCCAGATCAGGCCCACCAGGGCCAGGAACGCCTGCACCAGGCTGTTCCCCAGCCACCGGCGCAGCCTGCCGCCGCCCCGAGCCGGTGCCGGTACGGTGTTCGCGCTCATGACTGACTCCTCCGGAAACGGCGGACGTTGAACACCATCGCCGGGATCACCAGCAGCAGGAGCAGCACGCCCAGCGCGCTGCCGAGCCCCTGGTCGTTGCCGCCGCCGAAGGACACCAGCCACATCTGGGTGGCCAGCACGGTGGCGTCCTCCTGCACCGGGCCCGGCGCGATGATGTAGATCAGGTCGAAGACCTTCATCACGTTGATCACGAGCGTCACGAAGACCACCGTCAGCACGGGCGCCAGCAGCGGCACGGTGATCCGCCGGAACACCTGCCACTCGTTCGCGCCGTCCATCCGCGCCGCCTCCAGGCAGTCGCGCGGCAGCGACGACAGCCCGGCGCCGATCAGCACCATGGCGAAGCCCGTCCAGATCCACAGGTACGCACCGATGATCGCCGGCGTGACGAGTGCCGGGCCGAGCCAGGAGACGCCCTCGTACGGCGGCGCGAAGTTCGCCGCGGGCAGCCGCACGGTGTACGCGCCCGGGCCCAGGTCCGCGAGGCGGAAGGAGCCGTCGGCCGCCGTGGTCGCGGTGGCGACGGCCTTGCCGTCCCGTACCGCCTCGACCGTCATCCCCGGCAGACCCCGCTCGGCGGCGTCCACCACGCCCGGGCGCCCCCCGCCGCCGGGTGTGAAGTCCAGGTAGACGGTGCCGCGCACCTCACGCGGACCCGGCTCCGGCCCCGCGGCCGCGGCCTTCGCCTCCGCCGGCAGCTCCTTGGGCGGTACGCCGACGAGGCCGAGTGCCACCGTCGCGCCGGGCGCCACCGGTTCGGCGGTGCGGTACGAACCGTCCGGCGCCCGGTCCAGGCCCTCGCCCTCCCGGGGCCGGGCCTCCGGGTAGGAGGAGGAGTCCTCGAACACGCCGTGCACCCCGACCACCGCCGCGTTGAGCACGCCCTTGTCGGGGTCCTCCTCGTACGCCAGCCGGAAGATGATCCCGGCCGCCAGGAAGGAGACCGCCATCGGCATGAACAGCAGCAGCTTGAAGGCGGTGGCCCAGCGGACCTTCTCCACCAGCACGGCGAGCATCAGGCCGAGCCCGGTCAGCAGCGTCGGCGCGACGACCACCCAGATCGCGCTGTTGCGCAGGGCGGTGAGCGTCGCCGGGTCGCGGAACATCTCGGCGTAGTTGCCGCCGCCGACGAACCGGGTGCCCGACGCGTCGAAGAAGCTGCGCCCGACCGAGAAGACCACGGGGTAGACCACCAGCGCGCCGAGCAGCAGCAGCGCGGGCAGGACGAACACCACGGCGATGGTCCGCCGGCGCCGCCGGGCGCGGGCCCGGCCGTCCACGGGCCGGGGCGCGCCCGGCCCGCTCTTGGCGACGGGCGGGGGAGGGGCGGTGAGTGTGCTCATGACTCTCGCCTCAGCCCTGGTTCGGCTTGTACGCCTTGGCCGCCGCGGCCTCCAGCGCCGCCGCCGTGGCCGCCGGGTCCTTCGGGTCGCGCAGGAAGTCCTGCAGCAGCTTCCACTCGCCCGCGCCCTTCGTGCCGCCGAACGCCGCCGGGGCCTGGTCCGACATGTCGAAGCGCACGGAATCCCCGGCCGCGATCAGCGACTTGGCGGTCTCGCGCAGCGTGTCATCCCCGTACGAGGCGAGGTCCAGCTTCTTGTTGGGGGAGAGGAAACCGCCCGCCCCGGCCCACGCGGCGGCCGCCTCCGGTGTCGCGAGGAACTCCAGGAACGCCATGGCGGCCTTCTGGTTCTTGCCGTCCTTCAGGACGACGGCCGCGTCGCCGCCGCTGACCACCGGCGCCTTGCCGCCCGCGACCGCCGGGAAGGGGAAGAACCGCGCGTCCTCGCCGATCTTCCTCCCGAACTGGTCCTTGGCGATCCCGGCGACGAAGTCGCCCTCATACACCATCCCGGCCTCCGGCTCCGGGCCGAAGACCTTCTCGACGGAGCCGGGGAAGTCGGTGGCGAGCGCGCCCTTCTGGCCGCCCGCGATCAGCTTCTTGTCGGAGAAGAGCGCGCCGAGCGTGGTGAGCGCCTTGACGACCGTGGGGTCGGTCCACTTGATCTCGTGCCGGGCGAGCTGGTCGTACTTCTCGGGCCCGGCCTGGGAGAGGTAGACGTTCTCGAACCAGTCGGTGAGCGTCCAGCCGTCCTCACCGGCGACCGCGAAGGCCGGCAGACCCGAGTCGGAGACCGCCTGCCCCGCCTTCAGCATCTCCTCGTACGTCTTCGGGGGCGTGACGCCCGCCTGCTCCAAGGCGTCCGGGCTGTACCAGACGGTCGACTTGTGGGCGGCCTTGAAGTACAGCCCGTAGAGCTTGCCGTCGACGGAGCCGTACTCCTTCCACACCGGCGCGTAGTTGGCGTCGACGGCCTTCACGGTGGCCGGGGAGAGCGGCGTGAGCCACTTCTCCTCGGCGAACTGCCGCAACACCCCGAGCTGCGGGACCATCACCACGTCGGGGGCGTTGCCGCCCTCGATCTTGCTGCCGACGACGGTGGAGACGTTGTCGCCGGTCGAGGTGAACTGCGTCTTCGCGCCGGTCTTCGCGGTGAAGGCGTCCAGCACCTTCTGGAAGTTCTTCTGCTCGGCGCCCGACCACACACCGGCCACGTTGAGGGTCTGGCCGCTGAGCTCCTTGCTCCCTCCCCCCGCGCTGACCGGGCCGCCGCCGCAGGCGGTCGCGCCCAGTGCCAGGGTGAGGGTGAGGGCCGAGCAGCGGGCGAGCACTGTCCGTCGTCGCGTCATCTCTGTGATCCCTTCGGGGTGGTGGTGTGGTCCTCGCTGATCCACCAGGCGGCGGTGGAGCCGGGCAGGGAGCCGTCCGGGCAGATGCCGCTGGACAGCAGGGGGGCGCCGGCGACCGGGGCGGGCACCGGGGCGGTGGTGAAGTTCACGGCGCAGACCAGGCCGTCGCCGCGTACGAAGGCGAGGACGCCGGGCGGCGTGTCCAGCCACCGCAGCGTGCCCTCGCCCAACTGCGGCAGCGCGCGGCGCAGTTGCAGGCCCTCGCGGTACAGGTGCCAGAAGGAGCGGGTGTCCGCGAGCGCCCGCTCGGTGGCGTGCTCGGCGAACCAGCCCGGCTGCGGCAGCCACGGCCGCGCGCCCTCGGCCCCGGTGGAGAAGCCGAACGGCGAGGCGTGCCCCGACCAGGGAAGCGGCACGCGGCAGCCGTCGCGGATCCGGGCCCGGCTGCCGGTGCGCCGGAAGATCGGGTCGGTGAGCACCTCGTCCGGCAGGTCCACGACCTCCGGCAGGCCCAGCTCCTCGCCCTGGTAGATGTACGCGGCGCCGGGCAGCGCCAGCATCAGCAGCGCGGCGGCCCGCGCCCGGGCGGCGCCCAGGCCGCTGCCCTCGGTGCCGGACTCGCCGTACCGGGTGACGGTGCGCACCTGGTCGTGGTTGTTGAGCACCCAGGTGACGGTGGAGCCGGTGCCCGCGATGTCGCGGATGGCCTCGTCGATGACCTTGCGGAAGGTGTCGGCGTCCCACGGCGCGCTCAGCAGGTCGAAGAAGAACGCCTGGTGCAGCTCGTCGGGGCGGACGTACTTGGCGTGCTCGCGGGCGGTGGGTACGGAGACCTCGCCGACCAGCAGCCGCTCGCGGCCGTCGCGGGCGGTGTACTCCTCGCACACCGCGCGCCAGGCCCGCCAGACCTCGTGCACCTCGGGCTGGTTCCAGGCGAGCGGGTTGACCGAGTCGCGGGTGCGGGCGTCGGCCTCGGGGTCGGGGGAGTCGGGCAGCTCCGGGTGCTTGAAGAGCCCGGCGGCGACGTCGATGCGGAAGCCGTCGACGCCCCGGTCCAGCCAGAACCGCAGGACGTCGTCGAAGTGCGCGGGCACCTCGGGGTTGCGCCAGTTCAGGTCCGGCTGCTCGGGCGTGAACATGTGCAGGTACCACTGGCCCGGCGTGCCGTCCGCCTCGACCACCCGGGTCCAGGCCGGGCCGCCGAACATGGCGTGCCAGTTGTTGGGCGGTACGTCGCCGTCCGGGCCGCGCCCCTCGGCGAAGTGGAAACGGGCGCGGGCCTCGCTGCCGGGGCCGGAGGTGAGCGCCTCGCGGAACCAGGCGTGCTCGCTGGAGCAGTGGTTGGGGACGATGTCGAGGAGCACCTTGATGTCGAGGCGGTGAGCGGCGGCGACCAGCCGCTCGAACTCGTTCAGGTCGCCGAAGACCGGGTCGACGTCGCAGTAGTCGGCGACGTCGTAGCCGTGGTCGGCTTGCGGGGACGGGTAGAAGGGGCTCAGCCAGATGCCGTCGACGCCGAGCTTCTTGAGGTACGGCAGGCCGGCCCGGACCCCGGCGAGGTCGCCGATCCCGTCGCCGGTGCTGTCCAGGAAGCTGCGGACGTACACCTGGTAGATCACCGCGTCGCGCCACCAGTGGCGGCTGCTGAGTGCTGTGAGCATCACCCGTTGACCTGTTTCTTCGTGAAGGGGTGCACGCCACCCAGAGCGGGTAGCGGTTATGCATGCATGTTAGGTATCCCGGCCAAGGGAGTGTCAATGAACGTGCGGCAAACAGCAGAAAGTTGGGGGTGTATATACCGATTTACCCCTCCTGGAAAGGAGGGGTATGGCAGGCGTCGATACCTAACAGGTATGTAGCAGGTCCGGCGGAGCCGTCAGCGGCGGCGGGCGATGGCCGCCAGCTCGCCGGCCAGCCGCCGCACCGCCGCCTCGGGCGACTGGTGCTGCGCCATCACGTCGTGCGCCACCGCCTGCACCGCGAGGCTCACCTGCTCGTAGTGCGGGCTCTTCGGGCGCGGCGCCGCCGCGAGCACGCTCGCCCGCAGCGTCGGCAGGTACGGGAACGCCCGCACCAGCGCCGGATCCCGGTACAGCTCCGCCCGCACCGGCGGCAGCGCGCCCTCCGTCAGGACACGGCGCTGCACCTCCTCGCCGGTCAGGTACGCGATGAGGTCGCGCGCCGACCGTGGGTGGCGCGCCTGGGTGCTCACCGCCAGATTGGAGCCGCCCAGCACGCTCGTGCCCGGCCCGTCGGGCCCCGGCAGCGGCACCGCGCCGAACCTCCCCGCCACCCTCGACCCCGGTCCGGAGGCGCCGGCGTACGCGTACGGCCAGTTCCGCAGGAACAGCAGCCTGCCGTCCTGGAAGGCCTGCCGGGACTCCTCCTCCTTGTACGCCAGGGCCTCGCGCGGGATCCAGCCGTCGCGCACCCCGCGCGCGAGGAAGCCCAGCCCGGCGCGGGCCGCGGCGGAGTCCACGGTGACCCGTTCGCCCTCGTCGCCGAGGATCGTGCCGCCCGCCGAGTACACCGCCTCGGCGGCGTTGACCGTGAGCCCCTCGTACGGCAGGAACTGCCCCGCGTACCCGCCCACGCCGAACCTCGGCGCGATGGTCCGGGCCTGGTGTTCCAGCTCCGCCCAGGTGCGCGGCGGACCGGCGCCCGCGCGGTCCAGCAGGTCCTTGCGGTAGAAGAGCATCCCGGCGTTGGTGACGTACGGGACGGCGTACAGCCTCCCGTCGTACGTCGCCGTGTCCACCACGGGCGGCAGGAAGCTCTTCAGCGGAAAGCGGTCGCGCTCCAGCGGCGCGATCCAGCCCGCCGCGGCGAACTCCGAGGTCCAGGCGACGTCGATGTTGAGGACGTCGAAGCGGCCCCCGCCCGGGCGCAGGTCCGTGATCATCTGCGCGCGGGTCTCGTCGGCGGAGTCCGGCAGCTCGACGAGCGTGACCCGCTCGCCGGGGTGGTCGCGGTTCCAGCCCTCCAGCACCGGGCCGAGATAGCCCGTGAGGTCCCCGGCCGTGGCCAGCGTGAGGGGCCCGCGCCCGTCGCCGCGCACCTCGGCCGCCCGCTCGCCGCTCGCGGGCGCGGCCGAGGCCACGTACCCGCTCAGGACGACGGCGACCGCGAGGAGCCCCCTACCGGCGGCGCGCATCCACCGCATAGGTTCCTCCTTGAGCACGGCGCCGTACACCTTCGTCCGGCGTCAGGGCATGTATACCCGTTAGGCATGGGCGATACTAGAGCTCACATCACATTGGGAGCACGCGGAGGAGGACGGCACCGGTGCGGCTTCCCCTCCTCGCCCTGCTGGCCCGCGGACCCGCCCACGGCTACGAGCTCAAGCAGGACCTTGAGCAGCTGCTGGGCGCCGCGTACCCTCCCACCAACGTCGGCCAGGTCTACGTCACCCTCGGCCGGCTGGAGAAGTCCGGGCTCATCGAGGGCGAGGAGATCGCCCAGGAGAGCCGCCCCAACAAGAAGATCTACCGCCTCACCGACGCCGGGCAGGAAGCGCTGCGCGCCTGGTTCGAGGAGACGGCGGACGAACCGAGGGTCCGCGACGAGTTCTTCATGAAACTCGCGCTCGCCCCCCGGACCGGCCTCGCCGACCAGATCGCCCTCATCAACAGACAGCGCCGCGAGTACCTCAACACCATGCGCAACCTCTCCAAGCTGGCCGCCACCGAAGACCGGGACAACCGCATCGCCCACCTGCTGATCGAGGGCGCCATGCTCCACCTCCAGGCGGACCTCGACTGGCTGGAGCGCTGCCAGGAGGAGTTGGAGGAGCTGCAGTGACGGACTCCCACGCGATACCCCTGCTGCGCGCCGAAGGGCTCGTCAAGACCCACCACGGCGAGGGCGCGCCCGCCCACGCCGTACGCGGCGTCGACCTGACCGTCCGGCGCGGCGAGTTCGTCGCCGTCACCGGACCCTCCGGCGCCGGCAAGTCCACCCTGCTGCACCTGCTGGGCGGGCTCCAGCGCCCCGACGAGGGCTCCCTCTGGCTCGACGGCGAACGCACCGACGGCTACAGCGAGGCCCGCTGGGCCGTGGAGCGGCGCCGCAGCATCGGCATCGTCTTCCAGTTCTTCAACCTGGTCTCCAACCTCACCGTCGCCGACAACGTCGAGCTGCCCGCGCTCCTCGCCGGCCGCTCCGCCCGGCAGGCCCGCGCCGCCCGCGAGAAGCTCCTCGCCGAGCTGGGCCTGGAGGGCAAGGAGCGCAGCATGCCCGGCGAGCTCTCCGGCGGCCAGCAGCAGCGCGTCGCCCTCGCCCGCGCGCTGGTCAACCAGCCCCGGCTGCTCCTCGCCGACGAGCCGGCCGGCAGCCTCGACAGCAAGGGCACCCGCGAGGTCATGCGGCTGCTGACCCGCTTCCACGCGGCCGGCCAGACCATCGTGCTCGTCACCCACGACGCGCGGCTCGCCAGCGCCGCCGACCGGGTCATCAGCTTTTTCGACGGCCGCATCGCCGACGACGCCGCACTCGGCACCACCCCGCCGCGCGCCGCCGGCCGCGGCCTGTCCGGCGTCCTCGAACTCAACGAACTGAAGGACTGACCGGCGTGCGGGCCATGCTGCGCTGGGCGCACGCCGACCTCCGCACCCACCGGGGCGAGGCGCTCTTCATGATCGCCGCGACCGCCGGCATCGTCGCCTCACTGCTCCTCGCGACGGCCCTCTTCGGCTACGCCACCAACCCCTGGCAGCGGCTCTTCGCCCAGTCGCGCGGCGCCCATGTCTGGATCCACACCGGTCCCGCCGCCGACGCCGCCCGGCTCGCCTCGCTCGACGGCGTCGAGGCCACCGCCGGCCCCTACCGCACCGCGACGACCACCGTCGCCTCGCGCGGCGCCCGGGCCGCCGTCGAACTGCGCGCCGCGGGCGCCCGGCCGCCCGCGACGGGCCGCCCCCTGCTCGCCTCCGGGCGCTGGCTCGACCCCGCCGTCCCGGACGGCGTCGTCCTGGAGTCCACCCTCGCCCGCGCCCTGTGGGCCGAACCGGGCGACCGGATCACCCTGCCCTCCGGCACCCCGCTCACCGTCGTCGGCGTCGCGGACACCGCCGAACCCCGCTACCGCCCGGGCGAACGGCCCGGCACCGTGTGGGCGCCGCCGTCCGCCGTGCCCGCCGACCGCACCGGCGGCCAGGTCGTCGGGCTGCGGCTCGCCGACCCCGACGCCACCGGCTACGCCGTGCAGCGCGCCGTCACGACCCTCGGCGCCGGAGCCGTCACCGACGTCACCACCTGGCAGCAGACCCGCGGCGAGGCGCAGGGCGACACCCGGCTCCTCGGCCAGGTCCTCGGGCTCTTCGGCCTCGGCGCCCTGATCGCCGCCGCGCTCGCCGTGTTCGGCGCCATCAGCACCCGGGTGCGCGGCCATCTGCGGGACGTCTCCGTCCTCAAGGCCATCGGCTTCACCCCCGGCCAGGTCGTACGCGTCTTCCTGGTCCAGCACCTCGCCTTCGCGGCCCTCGGCGCGGTCCTCGCCACCGTGCTCATCCAGGCGCTCGGCGCCCGCCTGCCGGGCCGCCTCGGCGACGCGGTCGCGGTCTGGCAGGGGCTGCCCGGCCATACGGCGGCGCTGCTCGCGGTGCCCGTCGCGGCGGTGCTCTTCATCGGCGCGGCGACCTGCCTCGCCGCGTGGCGCGCGGGGCGCGTGGAACCGGTACCGGTGCTGCCCGCGGGCGCGGCCCCCGGGGCCGGTCTCTCGCGTGCCGGCCGCGCGGCGCTCGGGGCCGGGGTGCCGGCCCCGCTCGTCCTCGGATGGCACCAGGCCTTCGGGCGCGGCCGGCGGGCCCCGGCCACGGTCGTCCGGCTCGCGCTGCCGCTGCTGCTCATCATCGTGGCGCTCGGTGCCTGGACGACCATCGAGCGCTTCGACAGCCGCCCCGAACAGCTGGGCCTCGCCGCCGCGCTCACCGCCCGCCCCGGCGCGGGCCTCACCGACCGCGAGGCGGCCGCGCTCCTCGCGGAGCACCCCGCCGTCCGGGCCGCGCACCCGGGCCTGGAGGTCGCCGCCCTCGTGCCCGGCCAGACCGGCACCATCGCCCTGCGCGGCCTCGGCACCCGCGCCGCGCCCTACCCGTACACCATCGCCGAGGGCCGCCCGGCGCACGGCCCCGACGAGGCGGTGGCCGGGCAGGGGCTCCTCGACCACCTCGGCGTACGCGTCGGCGACTGGGTCCGCGTCACGGTCGGCGGCCACCCGCAGGTGCTGCACCTGGTGGGCCGCAGCATCGAGCCGGAGAACGGCGGCCGGGTCATCTCCACCTCGCTCGACACCCTCCGCGAGAACGACCCCGCCCTGCGCGCCACCCTCTACCAGCTCCAGTTGGCCCCCGGCGCCGACCCGCGCGCGGTCCGAGCCGAACTCGCCGCCGCCTCCGAAGGCCGGCTCGACGTCCACGAGGTCACCACCCCCGCCGACCGCCTCTCGGCACTGCGCGGCGTCGTCGTCGGCCTGATCGCCGTGCTCGCCCTGATCGGCCTCACCGAACTGTCCACCGCGATCGGCGGCAGCCTGCGCGACGGCGAACGCGACCTGCTGGCCCTCAAGGCCATCGGCCTGTCCCCGCGCCAGATCGCGGCCGTCACCGTGACGGCCATCGGCTGTACGGCCCTGGCCGCCGCACTCCTCGCGACCGCCCTCGGCGTGCCCTTCGCGCACTGGCTCATCGACCACGAGGCACACGCCACCGGCATCGGCGCGGGGATCGCCCACGCCCCGACCCCACCGCACCTCGCGGCCCTCGCCGCGGCCGCCGTGCTCGGCGCGATCGCCCTCACCGCCCTCCCGGCGGCCCGCGCCGCCCGCCACCGCCTCGCGGACACCCTCAGCGCGGCGGCCTGAGCGCGGCGGCCTGAGCGCGGCGGCGCAAGCGCGCGGACGGGCCCGGGCGGCGCCGTCAGCGGTGCACGAAGTCCCGGACCTGTCTGTACACCACCGGGTCGGTGCCCAGGGCGTTGTGCCCGAGGCAGGCCGTCCGGGTGTTGGCCGCGCCGCTCAGGGCGACGGTGCTGTCCGGGTTGATGAAGCCGTCACACGGTGACCACCACGTGGCATGGCGAACCCCCTCGGGGGTCTCGTCGCCGGAGTTGAGCGCGGTGAGGAAGGCCGAGCCGATGCGCATCTCCGTACACGAGGTGTCGTAGCAGGACTCGGCGGCGTCGGTGCCGTGGTTGGGGCCGCCCAGGGATACCCAGGCGTCGGTCTTCCCGCTGCCGCCGAGCTCCTTGGTGTAGTGGCGGCTGGACAGCCCGCCCATGGAGTGGGTGACGACGTCGACCCGGGACGCGCCGGTCTCCGCGAGCAGCCGGTCGACCTGGGCCGCGACCTCCTGCGCGGTGGTGGCATTGGACTGGCGCCAGTCGTAGCTCCACTGCCGCAGGTGCGTGGACGGCCAGCCGTCCGCACGGAAGCGGTCCGCCATGGTGTTCCAGTACGAGCCGGACGAGTTGTACCCGTGCACGAACAGCACGGGATGCCGGGTGGCGGTGGCGGTGGCGGTGGCGGTGGCGTCGGCCGGGGCGGCGGTGCTCAGGCCGAGCAGAGTGCCCGCGACGGCGACGGAAAGCAGGTGCTTCTTCATGACCTACCTCGAAGAGGGCCGCGTGGGGGGCGCGAGAGGAGGTTACTGGTGGGTACACCGGAGAAGTCAATGGTGTTGCGCCAAAACGTCGAGGTCGCCCGGCCTCCGTCACGGTGCTGTACTGGGAGGACGGAAACCCCGCTGAGAGGGGGCGCCATGCACCGCTCCTCGCCCCGCAGCCGGACCACCGCCGTCCTGGCCGCGGCCGCATCCGTCCTGGGCCTCGCCACCGCGGCCCCCACTGCGGCACAGCCCGGCAACCCCGAGCCCAGGCAGCGCGGACCGGTCGTCCTGCGCGTCATCGACGGCGACACCGTCGAGGTACGCGGCGACGGCCGCGTCATCCCCGACGGCGAGATCGCGCGCGTACGCCTGCTGGAGATCGACACCCCCGAGCGCGGCGAGTGCTACAGCCGCCAGGCCACGGCGCGCACCGCCGAACTGCTCCCCATCGGCAGCAGACTGCGCACGGAACGCGACATCGAGCTCAAGGACCGCTTCGACCGGTACCTGCTCTACGTGTGGAACGAGAAGGAGGTCTTCGTCAACGAGTCCCTCGTCCGCAGCGGCCACGCCACCAAGGTGCTGTTCGAACCCAACGACAAGTACTGGCCCACGATGACCAGGGCCGAACAAGCCGCCCGCCAGACCGGCGCCGGCCTGTGGTCCGCCTGCCCGGCCCCGGCCCGCTGACGCGCGTCAGGCCGCCGGCAGCGCCGCCTCGATCGCCGCGACCAGCTCCGGCGCCTCCGGCTCGGTGCGCGGACGGAACCGGCTGACCTCACCGCCCGGCGCGACGAGGAACTTCTCGAAGTTCCACTGCACGTCGCCCGCCGCGCCGTCCGCGTCCGCCGCCTTCGTCAGCTGGATGTACAGCGGGTGCCGACCGTCCCCGTTGACGTCCGACTTCTCCAGCAGCGGGAACGTCACCCCGTACGTCGCCGAGCAGAAGGTCGCGATCTCCTCCGCCGTGCCCGGCTCCTGGCCCGCGAACTGGTTGCACGGCACGCCCAGCACCGTGAACCCCCGGCCGGCGTACCGCTGCTGCAGCCGCTCCAGCCCCTCGTACTGCGGCGTCAGACCGCACTTGGACGCGACGTTGACGATCAGCACCGCCTTGTCCTTGTACTCGGCGAGGCTCGTCGGCTCGCCGGACAGGGTGCGCAGCGGGATGTCGTACAGGGACATGGGGGGCTCCTCGCAGGGGGAGAGCGGGCACGGTACGGACGGACTCCATGAAAGCAGGCCGGCCGGCGCCGCCCCGCCCCGGCCCGGTCACCCGCGTCACGTCGTCCAGTCGGCGAGGCGGAAGACGCCGAGCATGTCGTGGGAGCGCGGGTCGGCGTCGGCGAACGGGTAGAAGGACGCCTCGACGCCGACCCAGCCGCGGAAGGTGCCCGCGTCGTCGATGATCTGCAGTATCGGCTTCACGTGCGAGTTGCCCGTGTAGCAGGTCCGGCCCTGCTCCAGGGCGAGGCAGGTGCACCAGTGCCACAGGGTGTCCCGCCGGTCCTGGGGGGACAGCGACTGCAGGTAGTACTGGATGGAGGTGACGTTCGCCGGGGTGCCGCCGCCGTAGTCCGGGCAGCCGCCGGTCGCCTGGCAGGCGCGCGTGGACGTCGGCTGCAGCAGCGTCAGGCACCAGGTCGTCCGCACGCAGGTCTCGAACGACCGGTGCTGGAACAGGCCGCTCGCGGGGTCGACCCGGTCGTGGGCCCACGTCAGTGCCTGGAGGTGGAGCGGGGCCGGGTGGTCCCGCACGGCCGTCATCGCCTGACGGGTCGTCAACGGCGCGTTGCTGCCGTAGCCGTACCCGGCCGTGGCGTCGCTGGCGTACAGGAAGGACAGCCGGGCCAGCGCCGATGTGGTCTCCACCGCCCATTTCTCCGTCCTGGGCGGGGTGGTGTCCCAGAAGATCCACAGGACGGACGTCGGCCGGCCCTCGACCGTCTCCGTCTCCAGCTGGTACCGGCCCGAACCGAGGTCGGTGGGCTCGGCGGCGAAGCCGCCCGCCGTCTGGATCTCACAGGTGCGGACCAGCGTGGCGGTGGTGGAGAGGGAGGTGGTGGAGCACGATTCGTCGGGCACGGTCCCGGTGCCGGCCCGGGCGCGCGGCTCGGTGTGTTCCCACCGGTGCATGCGGGCGGCGACCGTGCCGTCGGCGGTGTCGAAGGAGTAGGTGCCCAGCCGCACGCGGTTGGCACGGGAGCCCGCGGTCATGTGGCCGACGGCGACGACGAAGTTCGCCTTGCCGCCGGGGAGTTGCTGGGCGGCCTGTGCCGGGACGGCGGACGCCGGCAGCGCGAGGAACGCGAGAGGCACGAGGGAGGCGAAGAGCGCGAGCAAGAGGACACGGAGTCTGCGCGGCATGACCTGCACGATCCAGAGCGGGGAGGGGGAAAGGACCCGGGGCCGGCCGAGGGAGCGCTCGGCTCGGCCCACTGCGTCCATGGCCCCGATACTGCCGCATGTGATCGTTTCGCCCGCGCATCACGCGTCGTGTCGGCCTACGAACACCTGCCGTTCTGGAACCGGTCGTTCCCGAACCCGCCGCTCTCGCAGCCGTCGTTCACCAAACCGTCGTCATCGAAGGTCCGAGCCCGGCGGGGAGCCGCGGCGGTCAGTGCCGCCTGAACAGCCCTTCCTGCACCACCGACACCAGCAGCCGCCCCTCGCGGTCGTAGATCCGCCCGCGGGCCAGGCCCCGGCCGCCCGTCGCGATCGGGGACTCCTGGTCGTACAGGAACCACTCGTCCGTGCGGAACGGCCGGTGGAACCACATCGCGTGGTCCAGCGACGCCATGTCGAAGCCGCGCGGCCCCCACAGCGGCTCGATCGGGATGCGCACCGCGTCGAGCAGGGTCATGTCGGAGGCGTACGTCAGCGCGCACGTGTGCACCAGCGGGTCGTCGCCCAGCGGGCCCACCGCGCGCATCCACACCGCGCTGCGCGGGTCCGCCTCCTTGACCTCCTCCTGCGTCCAGCGCAGCCGGTCCACGTACCGGATGTCGAAGGGCTGGCGGCGCGCCATTCTCTCCAGCGCCTCCGGCAGCGCCCCCAGGTGCTCGCGGATCTCGTCGGCGACCGACGGCAGGGACTCCGGCGGCGGGAAGTCCAGGCGCGGCGGCAGCTGGTGCTCGAAGCCCGCCTCCTCCGGCTGGTGGAAGGAGGCCGTCAGATTGAAGATCGTCTTACCGCGCTGGATCGCGGTGACCCGGCGAGTGGTGAACGACCGCCCGTCCCGGACCCGTTCGACCTGGTACACGATCGGCAGGCCCGGGATGCCCGGCCGCAGGAAGTACGCGTGCAGCGAGTGCACCGGCCGGTCGCCCTCCGTGGTGCGGCCGGCCGCGACCAGGGCCTGGCCGGCGACCTGGCCGCCGAAGACCCGCTGCAGGGACTCCTGCGGGCTCGCGCCACGGAAGATGTTCACCTCGATCTGCTCCAGGTCGAGCAGGTCGACGAGTCGCTCGGCGGGGTTGGTCATACGGGGTCCTCCTACAACTGGCCGACGTCGGTGACGCGCACGATCGCCCGGCCCTCCTCGTCCGAGGCCGCCAGGTCCACCTCCGCGCTGATGCCCCAGTCATGGTCGCCATTGGGGTCCGCGAAGGTCTGCCGGACGCGCCACAGCCCGTGGGCCGGGTCCTCCTCGATGGAGAGCAGCTTGGGACCGCGCGCGTCGGGGCCGGTGCCGAGCTCGTCGTACTCCTCCCAGTACGCGTCCATCGCCTGCTCCCAGGCCTCCGCGTCCCAGCCGGACTCGGCGTCGAGCTCGCCGAGTTCGTAGAAGCGGTCCAGCGCCGCCAGCTCCACGCGGCGGAACAGCGCGTTGCGCACGAGCACCCGGAAGGCGCGGGAGTTGGCCGTGACCGGCTTGACCTGGTCGGCCTTCTCCTGGGCCTCCTCGGCGGTCTCCACCTCCGGGTTGGCCAGCTGCTCCCACTCGTCGAGCAGCGAGGAGTCCACCTGCCGCACCATCTCGCCGAGCCAGGCGATCAGGTCCTCCAGGTCCTCCGTCTTCAGGTCGTCCGGGATGGTGTGGTCCAGCGCCTTGTACGCGGACGCCAGGTAGCGCAGCACGATGCCCTCGGTGCGCGCCAGCTCGTAGAAGGACGTGAACTCGGTGAAGGACAGCGCCCGCTCGTACATGTCCCGGATGACGGACTTCGGCGAGACGGGGTGGTCGCCGACCCACGGGTGGGACTTCTTGTACGTGTTGTACGCGTGCCACAGCAGCTCTTCGAGCGGCTTCGGGTACGAGATGTCCTGGAGCCGCTCCATCCGCTCCTCGTACTCGACGCCGTCCGCCTTCATCGCGCCGACCGCCTCGCCGCGCGCCTTGTTCTGCTGGGCGGCGAGGATCTGACGCGGGTCGTCCAGCGTCGACTCGACCACCGACACCATGTCGAGGGCGTACGACGGGGACTCCGGGTCCAGCAGCTCGAACGCCGCCAGCGCGAAGGTGGACAGCGGCTGGTTGAGCGCGAAGTCCTGCTGGAGGTCGACGGTGAGCCGGATCGTGCGGCCCTCGGCGTCCGGCTTGTCGAGCTGCTCGACGACCCCGCCGTCCAGCAGCGAGCGGTAGATCGCGATGGCGCGGCGGATGTGCCGCAGCTGGTTCCTGCGCGGCTCGTGGTTGTCCTCCAGCAGGTGGCGCATCGCCTGGAAGGCGTCGCCGGGGCGGGCGATCACCGACAGCAGCATGGTGTGCGTCACCCGGAAGCGTGAGGTCAGCGGCTCCGGCTCGGAGGCGATCAGCTTCTCGAAGGTGTTCTCGGTCCAGCCGACGAAGCCCTCCGGTGCCTTCTTGCGGACCACCTTGCGGCGCTTCTTCGGGTCGTCGCCCGCCTTCGCGAGCGCCTTCTCGTTCTCGATGACGTGCTCGGGCGCCTGCGCGACCACGAACCCGGCCGTGTCGAAGCCCGCGCGCCCCGCCCGGCCCGCGATCTGGTGGAACTCACGGGCGCGCAGCGTGCGCACGCGGGTGCCGTCGTACTTGGTGAGCGCCGTGAACAGCACGGTGCGGATCGGCACGTTGACGCCGACGCCGAGGGTGTCCGTACCGCAGATCACCTTCAGCAACCCCGCCTGCGCCAGCTTCTCCACCAGGCGCCGGTACTTCGGCAGCATGCCCGCGTGGTGCACACCGATGCCGTGCCGGACGTACCGCGAGAGGTTCTTGCCGAACTTGGTGGTGAAGCGGAAGTTGCCGATCAGCTCGGCGATCTTGTCCTTCTCCTCGCGCGAGCACATGTTGATGCTCATCAGCGACTGCGCCCGCTCGACGGCCTGCGCCTGCGTGAAGTGCACGATGTAGACCGGCGCCTGCTTGGTCTCCAGCAGCTCGGTCAGCGTCTCCGTGATGGGCGTGATCCGGTACTCGTACGACAGCGGCACCGGCCGCGTCGCCGAGCGGACCACCGAGGTCGGGCGGCCGGTGCGGCGGGTGAGGTCCTTCTCGAACATCGAGACGTCGCCGAGGGTGGCCGACATCAGGACGAACTGCGCCTGCGGCAGTTCCAGGATCGGGATCTGCCACGCCCAGCCCCGGTCCTGCTCGGCGTAGAAGTGGAACTCGTCCATCACGACCTGGCCGATGTCGGCGTGCTTGCCGTCGCGCAGCGCGATGGAGGCCAGCACCTCGGCCGTGCAGCAGATCACGGGCGCGTCGGCGTTCACGGACGCGTCGCCGGTGAGCATGCCGACGTTCTCGGTGCCGAAGAGCTTGCACAGGTCGAAGAACTTCTCCGACACCAGCGCCTTGATCGGCGCGGTGTAGAAGGTCACCTGGTCGTTCGCAAGCGCGGTGAAGTGGGCACCCGCCGCGACCAGGCTCTTTCCGGATCCGGTGGGGGTGGAGAGGATCACGTTCGCCCCCGAGACCACCTCGATCAGCGCCTCCTCCTGGGCCGGGTAGAGCGTGATGCCCTGGCCTTCGGCCCATGACGAGAAGGCCTCGAAGAGGGCATCGGGGTCGGCGTCGGGCGGCAGCTGATCGATAAGGGTCACGCCCCCATCTTGCCTGGCGGACCCCCCGGAGTGGGAACCGGCCACCGGTACGAAGATCACAGAGCGATACCCTGTCCCGTCAACGGGGGCGCACGACAGATCCAAACGGGGCGGGGAAACGCACATGATGGGACCGGCACACTCACTCTCCGGCGCGGCCGCGTGGCTGGGGGTGGGGGCCGCGACCGCCGCGGCCGGGCATCCGATGCCCTGGCCGGTGCTCGTCGTCGGCGCCCTGATCTGCGCCGGAGCGGCCCTCGCGCCCGACCTCGACCACAAGTCGGCGACCATTTCGCGCGCCTTCGGCCCGATCTCGCGCGGGCTGTGCGAGATCGTCGACAAGCTGTCGTACGCCGTCTACAAGGCCACCAAGACGCGGGCCGACGCCCGCCGCAGCGGCGGCCACCGCACCCTCACGCACACCTGGGTGTGGGCGGTGCTGTGCGGCGCGGGGGCGTCCGCGCTGGCCGTCACCTGCGACCGTTGGGCGGTCCTCGCCATCCTCTTCGTCCACCTGGTGCTCGCCGTCGAGGGCCTGCTGTGGCGGGCCGCCCGCATGTCCAGCGACGTCCTGGTGTGGCTGCTGGGCGCCACCAGCGCCTGGATCCTCGCGGGCATCCTGGACAAGCCCGGCTACGGCTCGAACTGGCTCTTCACGGAGCCCGGCATGGACTACCTGTGGCTGGGCCTGCCCATCGTGCTCGGCGCCCTCGTCCACGACATCGGCGACGCCCTGACCGTCTCGGGCTGCCCGATCCTGTGGCCGATCCCCGTCAAGGGCAAGCGCTGGTACGCGCTGGGGCCGCCGAAGGGGATGCGGTTCCGCGCGGGCAGCTGGGTGGAGCTCAAGGTGCTGATGCCGGCGTTCATGCTGCTGGGCGGGGTGGGCGGCGCGTCGGCGCTGAACTTCATCTGATCGTCCCGTTCGGGTGAAAGGGGTGCGAAGCCCCGTCGTGGACCCCCAAGATCCGCTTTCTTCTGATCATGGATTCCCCACACCTGACACGCCGTCAGCTGACCGCCGCCGCCTCCACGGCCGCCGCCACCACCCTGCTCCCCGCCTCACCCGCCACGGCCGCACCGGTCACCCCGGCCGTCCAGGCGCCGGCGGCCGCCGCGCCCCGCTCCACCGCCGACCGGCAGACCTGCCTCGCCGTCGCCCGCGCCCTCCTCGTACTCGACGAGGACGACAAGCCCCTGGTCCCGCGGTACGAGAAGATCCTGCTCGGTGACGGACTGCCCAAGGGTGCGTCGGGACGCAAGAAGGTGCTGGTCCTCGGCGCCGGACCGGCCGGCATGGTCGCGGCCCACCTGCTCAAGCGCGCGGGCCACGACGTCACCGTCATCGAGGCCAACGGCAACCGCGCCGGCGGCCGCATCAAGACCTTCCGCACCGGCGGTCACGAGGACGCCGCCCAGGCCTTCGCCGATCCGAAGCAGTACGCTGAGGCCGGCGCCATGCGCATCCCCGGCAGCCACCCGCTCGTCATCGGCCTGATCGACCGGCTCGGCATCGAGCGGCGGCCCTTCCGCTACGTCGACACCGACCCGGGCGGCACACCCCGCTACCGCACCTGGATCAGCGTCAACGGCATCAGGGCCCGCCGCGCCGACTACGCCAAGGACCCCCGGGCGATCAACCGCTCCTTCGGCGTACCGAAGAAGTACGAGGACGTCCCGGCGGCCGTCATCGTGCGCCGTGCCCTCGACCCCGTGCGGGACGAGTACAGCACGCTGCGCCCCGACGGCACCCGGGCCGACAAGCCGATGCCGGAGCTGCTCGAGGGCTGGGCCCGGGTCGTCCAGCGGTTCGGCGACTGGTCGATGTACCGGTTCCTGACCGAGTACGCGGGGCTCGACACCCGCACCATCGACCTCATCGGAACCCTGGAGAACATGACCTCCAGGCTGCCGCTCTCCTTCCTGCACAGCTTCATCAGCCAGGCGCTGATCAGCCCCGGCACCGCCTTCTACGAGCTGAACGGCGGCACCGCCGTCCTCGCCGACGCGCTCCTGGAGCAGGTCCGCGACGACGTCCGCTTCGACCGCCGCGTCACCCGGATCGAGACCCGGGACGAGGGGGAGCGCGTGGCCGTCGACACGGTCTCCGAGGGCCGGGGCGGCACGGTGGTCCACGAGCGGTTCACCGGGGACGCGGCGATCGTCACCATCCCCTTCTCCGGCTTCCGGCACGTCCAGGTCTCGCCCCCGCTGTCGTACGCCAAGCGCCGCGCCATCACCGAGGTGCACTACGACAGCGCCACCAAGGTGCTCCTCGAATTCAGCCGCCGCTGGTGGGAGTTCGACGAGGGCGACTGGCGCCGCGAACTGGACGCCATGGAGCCCGGGCTGTACGACCGGTACCGCAAGGGCCAGGTGGCGCAGGACGGGCGGCTGCTCGGCGCGCACCCCTCCGTCCCCCGGGGCCACCTCTCCGAGGACCAGCGCACGCACTACGCGGCGAACGCCTGGGTCTCCCGCGACCAGCCCGAGGCGGCCGGGGTCATCGGCGGCGGGTCGGTGACCGACAACCCGAACCGCTTCATGTTCAACCCCTCCCACCCCGTCCCCGGCAGCGCCGGCGGGGTCGTCCTCGCCTCCTACAGCTGGGCGGACGACGCCAGGCGCTGGGACGCCTACGACGACGAGGCCCGCTACGCGCTCGCCCTGCGCGGCATGCAGGAGGTGTACGGACAGCGGCTGGAGGTCTTCTTCACCGGCGTCGGCCGCACCCAGAGCTGGCAGCGCGACCCGTACGCCTACGGTGAGGCGTCCGTCCTGCTGCCCGGCCAGCACACCGAGATCCTGCTGGACATGCGCACCCAGGAGGGCCCGCTGCACTTCGCCGGCTGCCACACCTCGGTCAAGCCCGCCTGGATCGAAGGCGCCCTGGAGTCGGCCGTCCGCGCGGCCCTGGAGGTCCACGGCGCCCACTGACCGGTGGGGCCCGGGGCCCGGGACCCGGGGCCCGGGGCCCGGTTCGGGTCCGGGCCCCGCTCCTCATCGGCTGCATCAGCCGCATCGGCCGTAGTAGCCATGTCAGCCGTGCCAGGAGCGCCACAGCGCCGCGTACGCCCCGTCCGCCGCGACCAGCTCGTCATGGCTGCCGAACTCGCTGATCCGGCCGTCCTCGACGACCGCGATCACGTCCGCGTCGTGCGCCGTGTGCAGCCGGTGCGCGATCGCCACCACCGTCCGCCCGTCCAGCACCCGCGCCAGCGACCGCTCCAGGTGCCGGGCCGCGCGCGGGTCCAGCAGCGACGTCGCCTCGTCCAGCACCAGGGTGTGCGGGTCGGCCAGCACCAGGCGGGCCAGCGCGATCTGCTGGGCCTGCGCCGGGGTCAGGGCCAGCCCGCCGGAGCCGACCTCGGTGTCCAGGCCGTCCGCCAGGGCCCGCGCCCACGCCTCCGCGTCGACCGCCGCCAGCGCCGTCCACAGCTCCGCGTCCCGCGCCTCCGTCCGCGCGAGCCGCAGGTTGTCCCGGAGCGTGCCGACGAAGACGTGGTGCTCCTGGTTGACCAGCGCCACGTGCTCGCGGACCCGCTCGGCGGGCATCCTCGACAGCTCCGCCGCCCCCAGCGTGACGCGCCCCGCGCGCGGGGCGTAGATCCCCGCGAGCAGCCGGCCCAGCGTGGACTTGCCCGCGCCCGACGGGCCGACCAGGGCGAGGCGCGTGCCCGGTGCGACGTCCAGCGACACCCGGTGCAGCACGTCCACACCGTCCCGGTACCCGAAGCGCACGTCGTCCGCCCGCACCGCGCGCCCGTCGGGCCGTACGGCCGGGTCCCCGGCGTGCGGCTCGACCTCGCGCACGCCCACCAGCCGGGCCAGCGACACCTGCGCGACCTGGAGCTCGTCGTACCAGCGCAGGATGATCCCGACCGGCTCCACCAGCATCTGCGCCAGCAGCGCGCCCGTCGTCAGCTGGCCCACGTCCAGCCAGCCGCGCAGCACGAAGAACCCGCCGATCAGCAGTACCGAGGCGAGGATCGTGGTGTGCGTGACGCTGATCACCGGGAAGATCACGGACCGCAGGAAGAGCGTGTACCGCTCCCACGCCGTCCACTCCCGGATGCGCCGGTCGGACAGCGCGATCCGCCGCGCGCCCAGCCGGTGTGCCTCGACCGTGCGGCCCGCGTCGACCGTCTCGGCGAGCACCCCGGCGACCGCCGCGTACCCCGCCGCCTCCGAGCGGTACGCCGACGGCGCCCGCCGGAAGTACCAGCGGCAGCCCGCGATCAGCAGCGGCGCCGCCACCAGGATCGCGAGCGCCAGCGGCGGGGCCGTCACCGCGAGCCCGGCGATCAGCAGCCCCGCCCACACCACGCCGATGGCCAGCTGCGGGACCGCCTCGCGCATGGCGTTGGCGAGCCGGTCGATGTCGGTGGTGATCCGGGACAGCAGGTCGCCGGTCCCCGCCCGCTCCAGCACGCCGGGCGGCAGCCCCACCGACCGTACGAGGAAGTCCTCGCGCAGGTCGGCCAGCATCTCCTCGCCCAGCATCGCCCCGCGCAGCCGCACCAGCCGCACGAACACCGTCTGCACCACCAGCGCGACCACGAACACCGCGACGGTGACCGGCAGATGGAGCTCGCGCGTACCGGCGGCGAGCCGCTCCACCAGCGAACCGAGCAGGTACGGGCCGGCCATCGAGGCGATGACCGCGACCGCGTTGACGGCGACGAGCACCGCGAACGCCGTCCGGTGGCGGCGCAGCAGCTCCGCCACGTACGCGCGGACCGTCGCGGCACCGCCCACCGGCAGCGTCGTCGCGGTCTCGGGAGCCGCCGGGTCGTACGCCGGCGGTGCCATGCCGATCATGCCTTCTCCTCCACATCCACCAGCGCGTGTCCGGGCTCGGCCACGGGCGGTACGTCGTCGGTCTCGCGGGTGACGACCGCGCGGTACCGGGGCTCCGTGCGCAGCAGCTCGCGGTGCGTGCCCACCGCCACCGCCGCGCCCTCGTGGACCAGCACCACCCGGTCCGCCCGGTCCAGCAGCAGCGGGGACGACGCCAGCACCACCGTCGTACGCCCGGCGCGCAGCCGCGCGATCCCCGCCGCGACCCGCGCCTCGGTGTGCGAGTCCACCGCCGACGTCGGCTCGTCCAGCACCAGCACGCCCGGGTCGGTCACCAGCGAACGGGCCAGCGCCAGCCGCTGGCGCTGCCCACCGGAAAGCGACCGGCCGCGCTCGGTGATCCGCGTCCGCATCGGATCGCCGTCCGCGCCCACCGACGCCTGCGCGAGCGCGTCCAGCACATCACCGCACTCCGCCGCCGCCAGCGCCTCCCCGGCGCTCACCGCACCCGACGACGGCACGTCCAGCAGCTCCCGCAGCGTGCCGGAGAGCAGTACCGGGTCCTTGTCCTGGACGAGGACGAGGGCGCGCGCCCGGTCGAGCGGCAGCTCGTCCAGCGGGACCCCGCCGAGCAGCACCGAGGCATGGCCGTCGGTCTCCTCGGCCGGATGCCCCCCGAGCCGGTCGGCCAGCCGCCCGGCGGCGTCCGGATCGCCGCACACCACGGCGGTGAACAGCCCCTCGGGGGCGCGCAGCCCGGTCACCGGGTCGTAGAGATCGCCGCCCGGCGAGGCCCCGGCCCCGTGGGCGCCGGTGACCGTCGTCGTACGCGTCAGGGACAGCACGCGCGCCGCGCGTTTCGCGGAGGGCCGCGAGAAGGCGAACGCCATCGCGATCTCCTCCACCGTCCGCAGCGGGTAGTGGGTGAGGGTCACCGCGGCGTAGACGGTGACCAGTTCACCGACCGCGATCCGCCCGTCGAGGGCCAGCCGCGCGCCGTACAGCACCACACCGATCAGCAGCAGTCCCGGCAGCAGCACCTGGACCGCCGCGATCAGCGCCCACATGCGGGCGCTGCGCACCGCCGCCTTCCGGACCTCCTGGGACGCCTCGCGGTAGCGGCCGAGGAACAGCTCCTCGCCGCCGATGCCGCGCAGGACGCGGAGGCCCGCGACCGTGTCCGACGCCAGCTCGGTGGCGCGGCCGGCCTTCTCGCGCTGGACGTCCGCCCGCCGGGTGGCGCGCGGCAGCAGCGGCAGCGGCGCCAGCGCCAGCAGCGGGATGCCGATGGCCACGACGACGCCGAGCGCGGGCGCGTAGAAGACCAGGCCGACGCAGACCGCGACCAGCGTGAGCGCCGACGCGCCGAACCGCGACAGCACCTCCACGAACCAGCCGATCTTCTCGACGTCGCTGGTGGACACGGCGACGACCTCGCCGGCGGCGACGCGCCGGGTCAGCACCGCGCCGAGCTCGGCGGTCTTCCGGGACAGCAACTGCTGCACCCGGGCGGCAGCGGTGATCCAGTTGGTGACGGCGGTGCGGTGCTGCATGGTGTCGCCCACCGCGATGGCCGCGCCGAGCAGCGCCAGCAGCGCGCCCGCGCCCGCGAGCCGGTCCGCGGACCCGTCCACGACCGCCTGCACCGCGAGGCCCACGCCGATCGGGAGTCCGGCGATGCCGAGCTGGAGCACCAGGCCCCAGGCCAGGGACGCGAGCTGGCCGCCCAGCTGGTTGCGGCCCAGCCAGACGAGGAAACGCGTGCCCGACCTCACGTCGGGGTCACCTGGATCGGCGTACGGAAGGTGCTGAATCTGCATGACGTCCCAGGGATCTCGCGACGGGCGGCGGGGAAACCGTGCAAGGTTCGCCGTCCGGACGCGGGGTCGGCAATCGATTTTCCGGCAGGACGGAACGAAACGCGCCAAGGTCCACCGGGCTGTCTGGCGCACTCCCGTGACGCGCGCTTCACTCGCGGCCCATGAGACAACGGACAGTCATGAGCATGCTCAGCCTCACGGTCCGCGGCACCCTGCTGGCCGTCACGGCGGCGCTGCTCCCCTCCGCCCTCGCCCCCGCGGCCGCGGCGGAACAGCCGCAGCCCCCGGCCGAGTTCGGGACCGACTGGCACGATCCCGTCACCGCCGCCCCGCCCGTCCCGCGCCCCACCGGCGTCCGCTCCTGCGAAGTGCCCCTCGCCAAGGCGCAGTTCCGCGACTTCACCCCGTACCGGGGCGCCTACACGCCTCCGAAGGGCTGCGGCGACCGCTGGAGCGCGGTGGTCCTGCGGCTCGACGGCAGCGTGAAAGGACGGCAGTACGACCGCCTCGGCCACCTCACCGTCGGCGGCGTCGAGGTCTTCCGGACCTCCACCCCGCAGCCCTCCCCGGACGGCATCACCTGGTCGGTGGAGAAGGACATCACCCGTTACAGCGACACCCTGCGCCGCCCGGGCCCCGTCGAGATGCTCATCGGGAACGTCGTCGACGACACGTACACCGGCGTCCTCGACGTCACGGTGACGCTCACCTTCTACGCGCACCCCGCGTACGGCCCCGGCACCTCCACCGACGCCCCCGACCGGGTGATCCCGCTCGACACCCCGTCACCGGCGCTGCCGCGCAACGCCGAACGGATCCTCGCCGAGGTGTACGCCACCGGCTCCGGCGGCGGCTGCGAGGAGTACTGGTACCTGTCCGTCCCGGAGGCCGCCCCCTACTCCTGCAAGGCCGCCGAAGGCCCGCACCGCGAAGTGCGGATCAGCGTCGACGGACGCCTCGCGGGCATCGCCGCCCCCTTCCCCACGGTCTGGACGGGCGGCTGGTCCAACCCCTTCCTCTGGTACGTCACCCCCGCGCCGCGCGCCTTCGACATCAAGCCCGTCGTGTACGACCTGACACCGTTCGCCGCGCTGCTGAACGACGGGCGGCCGCACCGGATCGAGGTCACCGTCGCCGGGGTGCCCGCCGGCGCGCCCGGCTGGTCCACGCCCACCAACCTCCTGCTCTGGCAGGACGAAGGACGCGAGGTCGTCACCGGCGCGCTCACCCGCCACGTCACCGGCGCGCCCGCCAACTCCACGGCGTACACACCGGGCCGGGAGCACCGCCTCGCCACCGAGGCGGCGCACCGGCTCGACATCGCCGGGTACCTCGACACCTCGCACGGCCGCGTCGCCACCACCGTCACCCGGTCCCTCGCCCACACCTCCGTCCACCGCTGGACCGACGGCGAGACCACCGACGCGCTGACGGCCGGCTGGACGGACGACGAGACCGTCACCAGCGGCCGGACCGTCACCCGCACCCACCGCACCTACACCATGGACGGCGAGACGACGCTCGGCGCCGGCGACCGGCTGCGCACCGTCCTCACGCTCGGGGACCGCGCCGACACCCTCGTCCTGCGCGGCGGCGAGCGGACGGCCTGGACGCGCCTCGACGACACGTACACGGGCGACGCGACGTACACCGCCAACGTGCCGCGCGACCAGCGGCACGCGGTGGGCACCACCACCGAGCGCTACCGGCTGCACGGCTCGGCGGGCTGCTACGACCGCACCCTGACCGCCGTCCAGGGCACGCTGACGGTGGACCGCCGCCGCTGCTGAGGAGGCGGAACCGCGGGGCCCGCCGACGCCGGCGGGCCCCGCGGTTCCGCGTCACTCCGGCTTGACCGAATCCATTCCGGAGCGGGGCTTCCTCCACTCGCCCCGCGTGAAGTCCGGGATCTGCTGCGGCGCGCCCTTCGCCTTGATCGAGGCGTGGCTGAGCGGCACCGGCGCCGTCCAGGTCGCCCCGTCGTACACGTCGAAGTCCGGGACCAGCCCGAGCCTCATGCACTGCATGAGGCGGAAGACCATGAGGTAGTCCATGCCGCCGTGCCCGCCGGGCGGATTGGCGTGCTCCTTCCACAGCCAGTGGTCGAACTCCGCCGCGTACGCCGAGAAGTCGCCCCACTGGTGGCCCTTGTGGTCCGGCTCGACGTAGATGCGCGCCGGGTAGTCCTCGAAGACGCCCTTCGTCCCGCCCAGGCTGTTGATCCGGCTGTACGGATGCGGCGTCGACACGTCGTGCTCCAGCCGGATCACCCGGCCCTTCGCCGTCGTCACCATGCTGATCGTGCGATCGCTGCCGACGTACGTCTCCTTCCAGCTCGGGTCCCCGGGCGGCATGTTCGCCTCCCGGTACTCGGCCAGCCCGAGCGCCGGCGTACCGAAGCTGCTGATGCTGACGACCCGGTCGCCCCGGTTCACGTCCATGTAGTTGGCCACCGGCCCGAAGCCGTGGTTCGGGTACAGATCACCGCGCAGCCGCGTGTGCCACAGCCTGCGCCACGGGCCTTCGTAGTACGTGGGCGAGAACATCAGCTCCCGCAGGTCGTGGTTGTACGCGCCCGCGCCGTGCAGCAACTCCCCGAACACGCCGGCGTGCGCCATGCGCAGCACCCGCATCTCGTTCCTGCCGTAACAGCAGTTCTCCAGCTGCATGCAGTGGCGGCGGGTCCGCTCGGACAGGTCCACCAGCGCCCACAGCTCGTCCAGGCGCATCGCGAGGGGGCACTCGACGCCGACGTGCTTGCCCGCCAGCATCGCCGCCTTCGCCATCTCGAAGTGCGAGTCCCACGGGGTCGCCACATAGACGAAGTCGACGTCCCCGCGCGCACAGAGGTGGGCGTAGTCGTCCTCGCCCTTGGCGTAGACGGCCGGGGACGGCTGACCGGCCTTCACCACCTTGGCGGCCGCCTGCTCGGCCTTCGCCCTGACCGGGTCGCACACCGCCACCACCCGTACGCCGGGGAGGGCGAGGAACAGGTCGATCATGCTGCCGCCGCGGTTGCCGAGGCCGATGATCCCGACCCGTACGGTCGACCGCCGCTCGAAGGGCACGCCCGCCATGGTGCTGCCCTGGCGCCGGGGCGCCGGTACGTCCCCGGGCGTGTCGGCCGCGGCGGGGCCGCCGAGTGCGCCGAGGCCCAGCCCGGCGGCCCCCGCCACCCCCGCCACGCCCGCCGTGGTCCGCAGGACGGAGCGACGGCTGGGCGAGTCCTGGTTCCCGGGTGCTGCGTCGTTCATCGAACCTCCCGTACGTACGTGATGTGCGCGGATGGGTTCATGAATCCCGGGAAGGACCCTGGCGGTCGTGGCTCAGGGTGCGCAAGAGCGCGGATTGGACTCTTGGGACGAGCCCATGGACTCTCGTGCGCCCTCGCGGGCTCTCGCGGTCTTCGTGGAGGCGCGGGGCCGGTTCAGGGACGGGTCGCCCGCTCCAGTTCCTGGAGGGCTGAGTGGTAGCGGCGGCCCGTGGCGTGGTCCATGCCGATCTCGCACATGCGGTTGGCCGAGAGGTACGCGTCGAAGGGGCGGGCCGTCACCTCGGCCGCCTCGCGGGCCGTCGCCGACTCCGTCAGCTCGGGGTGCAGCATGCCGCGGTCGCCCGCGAAGGCGCAGCAGCCGGCGTCGTCCGGTACGTACACCTCCTCGGCACAGGCCGCGGCGAGCGCCGTCAGCCGGTCCTGGTCGCCGAGGTGGAGCATCGCGCAGGTGGGGTGGACCACGGCGGAGCGCGCCCGGCGGCGTACCTCCAGGCGCGGCAGCAGCTCGTCGGCGGCCCACACGACCGAGTCGAGGACCGTCAGCTCGCCGTGCAGCGCCCGGTTGCGGTCGGTGAGGTACGGCACCACGTCCCGGGCGAGCCCCAGCGTGCAGGAGGACGCGTCGACGACGAGCGGCAGGCGGCCTCCGGCGGTCCAGCCCCAGACGGCCTCCACGACGCGGTTCGCCATCACGCGCGCGCCCTCCTCGTACCCCTTGGAGTGCCAGATCGTGGCGCAGCAGGTGCCCGCCACGTCGTCCGGGATCCACACGGGCCGCCCGGCCCGCGCGGACAGCGCGACGACGGCCTGGGGGAGGGGGAGGAGAGGGTCCTCGAAGCCGTCGGGTGCGCCGAAGATCCGGTTCACACAGGCCGGGTAGTAGACGGCGGCCGCGCCGGTCCGTTCCGTACGCGGGAGACGGGCGCGGGCCGCGCCGGGGACCTCCGGCAGCCACTCGGGGACCAGGTCGGGCCGGATGACGCGGCGTGCCAGGCCCGCCACCGACGCGGTCAGCCGGTCGCCGGCCGCGTCCGCGGCCGACAGGGCGAGCCGGGCCGCCGCCTCCACCCCCTTGAAGTTGCGGGCGGCGAGCGCCGCCACCCGCTCCTCGCGCGCGGAGTGCCGCTCGTGGCGCAACCGCTTCATCAGGGCGCCGGTGTCGATGCCCACGGGGCAGGCGAGCTTGCAGACGGAGTCGCCCGCGCACGTGTCCACGGCGTCGTAGCCGTACGCCGCCGCCAGGCCGTCCTCGACCGGTGAGCCGGGGCTCTGCCGCATCATCTCGCGCCGCAGCACGATCCGCTGGCGGGGAGTGGTCGTCAGGTCGGCACTGGGGCAGGCCGGTTCGCAGAAGCCGCACTCGATGCACGGGTCGGCGAGCGCCTCCACCGTGGGGATCGTCTTCAGGCCGCGCAGATGGGCGCGCGGGTCGCGGTCCAGGACGATCCGCGGCGCGAGCACCCCCTCCGGGTCGATGGCCCGCTTCGTACGCCACATCAGCTCGGTGGCGGTCGGCCCCCACTCCCGCTCCAGGAACGGGGCGATGTTGCGCCCGGTGGCGTGCTCGGCCTTCAGGGAGCCGTCGAACCGCTCGACCGTCAGGGTGCAGAAGGCGTCCATGAAGGCGGCGTAGCGGTCGGTGTCGGCCGGGTCGGCCGCGTCGAAGGCCAGCAGGAAGTGGAGGTTGCCGTGGGCGGCGTGGCCCGCGACGGCCGCTTCGAAGCCGTGCTCCCGCTGGAGCGCGAGGAGCGCCTCGCACGCCTCGGCCAGGCGTGCCGGGGGGACGGCGAAGTCCTCGGTGATCAGGGTCGTACCGGGCGGACGGGAGCCGCCGACCGCCGTGACGAACGCCTTGCGCGCCTTCCAGTACCCGCCGATGGCCGCCGCGTCCCGGGTGAACCGGTTGGTCACCGACGCGACCGGCGCCACCAGCTCCAGACCCGCCAGCACCCGGTCGGCGGCCCGCTCGTACGCCGCCAGCGTCGCCCGGTCGGGCGCCCGGAACTCCACCAGCAGCGCGGTGGTCTCCCCGGGCAGCTCCGCCCAGTCGGCGGGCACCCCCGCCACGCTGACGGAGGCCCGCATGGCGTTGCCGTCCATCAGCTCGACGGCGACCGCGCCGGCCTCGGTGAACCGCGGCACGGCGGCCGCGGCGGCGGGCAGGGACGGGAAGAACAGCAGCGCGGTGGAGGCCTCGCGGTCGAGCGGCAGCGTGTCGAAGACGACCTCGGAGATGAAGCCGAAGGTGCCTTGGGATCCCACCATCAGCCCGCGCAGGATCTCGACGGGTGTCGAGCCGTCCAGGAAGGCGTCCAGCCGGTAGCCGTTGGTGTTCTTCAGCCGGTGTTTGGCGCGGATCCGGGCCGTCAGCTCCGTGTCGGCCTCGATCTCCGCCTTCAGCGCGAGGAGTTCCTCGCACAGCTTGGGCTCGGCGCGTGCCAGTTTCTCGTCGGCGGCCGGGTCGCCGGTGTCGACGACCGTCCCGGAGGGCAGGACGACGGTGAGCGAGGAGACCGTGCGGTACGAGTTCCGCTCGGTACCGGCGGTCATGCCGGAGGCGTTGTTCGCCACGACACCGCCGACGGTGCAGGCGGCGGCGCTCGCCGGGTCGGGACCGAGCACCCGGCCGTACCGGGCGAGGGTGGCGTTGGCCCGGGCGACGACGGTGCCGGGCCGGATGCGGGCGCGGGCGCCGCCGTCCAGCACCTCGACGCCCACCCAGTGCTTGCGCACGTCGACCAGGATGTCCTCGCCCTGCGCCTGGCCGTTGAGGCTGGTGCCGGCGGCCCGGAAGACCACCTCGCGGCCCTTGTCGTGGGCGTACGCCAGGAGGGCGGCGATGTCGTCGGTGGTCTCGGCGACCACGACGATCTGCGGCACGAAGCGGTAGGGGCTGGCGTCCGACGCGTACCGCACGAGGTCGGAGACGCGCCACAGCACCTTGTCGGGGCCCAGGAGGGCGAGCAGCTCGTCCCGCAGCCGCCCGGGCGAACCGTGCGCCACCAGATCCGGTACGCGGTCGGGGGACGGTGTCCGCCGCACGCCGGGGCGCAGCCTGTCCGGGTTCGGCTCCAGCAACGGCATGTCACGGTCCCCTCGACGTCGGGCCTCGTCTCAGCAGCGCCGCCGCTCCGGCACCCCGTCGACGAGGGCGGACAGTAGGCCGCCGAGCACCTCGCGCTGTTCGGCGGTCAACGGAGCCAGGATGTCCTCTGCGGCCGCCCGGCGCGCGCTGCGCAGCCGCCGCAGCGTGTCCCGGCCGGTGTCGGTGAGCTCGATCCGTATCACCCGGCGGTTGTCCGGATCGGGGACGCGCCGGACCCGGCCGCTCGCCTCCAGGCCGTCGACCAGACTCGTCACGGCCCGGGGCACGACCTCCAGCCGGGCCGCGAGGTCCGCCATGCGGGGCGGGCGGTCGTAGTGCGCGACGATCCGCAGCAGCCGGGACTGGGCCGGGGTGATGGCGACGTCGGCCGACTCGAGCTGGCGCTGCTGGCTGCGGTGGAGCCGGCGGGTCAGGCGCAGCAGCTGCTCGGCCAGCAGGCCGTCGGCGTCGGGGGAGTTCATGACGGAAGACTATCAGGACTACGCTCATTGTGAAGGTAGGTAACAATGAGCTAAGCTCTGAATCGTTCGTGGTGTCGTCGCCCTCGTTCGTCGCCTCGTTCGTTGCTTCGTTCGTTGTGCCGTTCGCCGCGTCGTCGGTCGCCGTCGTCGGTCGCGCCGCGAGGGGACACCCGCGACGCGGGCGTGCCTGACACGGGCGCACCGGCGTCCATGTCGTCCGCGTGGGTGCCACCCACGTGGCCGTCCGGGCGCGCGTGCCCGCGGACGCACGTGCTCACGTACACGCGTGGCACGGACACGGTGTCGCGTGGACCCGCGCGTCACCGAAGTGCGCGACCGCCGACGTGCGCGTCGCCGACCCGTACGTCACCGACGTGCGCGTCACCCACCCGCGCGCCCGCCGAGCCCGGCGGCGCGCCCAGCCCGAAGGAGCCCATGCGCATCCACGCCGAGTCCACCTGGACACCACCGCCCCCCGATCCGGAACAACCGCCGGCCGAGATCCGGCGCATCCTCCGGCTCTTCCGTCCCTACCGCACCCGGCTCGCCGTCGTCGGGCTGCTCGTCGCGGCCTCGTCGCTCGTCTCCGTCGCCTCGCCGTTCCTGCTCCGCGAGATCCTCGACACCGCCATCCCGCAGGGCCGCACCGGACTGCTCACGCTGCTCGCGTTCGGCATGATCCTCACCGCCGTGGTGACGAGCGTCTTCGGCGTACTCCAGACGCTGATCTCCACGACGGTCGGCCAGCGCGTCATGCACGACCTGCGCACCGCCGTCTACGCCCAGCTCCAGCGCATGCCGCTCGCCTTCTTCACGCGCACGCGCACCGGCGAGGTCCAGTCCCGGATCGCCAACGACATCGGCGGCATGCAGGCCACCGTCACCTCCACCGCCACCTCCCTCGTCTCCAACCTCACCTCCGTCGTGGCCACCGTCGTCGCGATGCTCGCGCTGGACTGGCGGCTCACCGTCGTCTCCCTGCTGCTGCTTCCGCTGTTCGTGTGGATCAGCCGCCGCGTCGGCCGCGAGCGCAAGGCGATCACCACCCAGCGGCAGAAGCAGATGGCCGCGATGGCCGCCACGGTCACCGAGTCGCTCTCCGTCAGCGGCATCCTGCTCGGCCGCACCATGGGCCGCGCGGACTCCCTCACCCGCTCCTTCGCCGCCGAGTCCGAGCGGCTCGTCGACCTCGAAGTGCGCTCCTCCATGGCCGGGCGGTGGCGGATGTCCACTATCGGCATCGTCATGGCCGCCATGCCCGCGCTGCTCTACTGGGCCGCAGGACTCGCGCTCCAGGCCGGCGGCGCCGCCCTCTCCATCGGCACGCTCGTCGCCTTCGTCTCGCTCCAGCAGGGCCTGTTCCGGCCCGCCGTCAGCCTGCTCTCCACGGGCGTCGAGATCCAGACCTCCCTCGCGCTCTTCCAGCGCATCTTCGAGTACCTCGACCTGCCGGTCGACATCACCGAGCCGGAGAAGCCGGTCCGCCTCGACACGATCCGCGGCGAGGTCCGCTTCGAAGACGTCGACTTCCGGTACGACGAGAAGAGCGGCGAGACGCTCCACGGCATCGACATCACCGTCCCGGCGGGCGGCAGCCTCGCCGTCGTCGGCCCCACCGGCTCCGGCAAGTCCACGCTCAGCTACCTGGTGCCCCGGCTCTACGACGTCACCGGCGGCCGCGTCACCCTCGACGGCGTCGACGTACGCGACCTGGACTTCGACAGCCTCGCCCGGGCCGTCGGCGTCGTCTCCCAGGAGACCTACCTCTTCCACGCGTCCGTCGCCGACAACCTGCGCTTCGCCCGGCCCGACGCCACCGACGAGGAGATCCAGGCAGCCGCACGAGCGGCCCAGATCCACGACCACATCGCCTCCCTGCCGGACGGGTACGACACCCTCGTCGGCGAGCGCGGGTACCGCTTCTCCGGCGGCGAGAAACAGCGCCTCGCCATCGCCCGCACCATCCTGCGCGACCCGCCGGTCCTCATCCTCGACGAGGCGACCAGCGCCCTCGACACCGGCACCGAACACGCGGTGCAGCAGGCGATCGACGCGCTCTCGGCCGGCCGCACCACCATCACCATCGCGCACCGGCTCTCCACCGTCCGGGACGCCGACGAAATCGTCGTCCTCGACGCCGGCCGCATCGCGGAACGCGGCACCCACGACCACCTCCTCGCCCTGGACGGCCGGTACGCCGCGCTCGTCCGCGGCGACGCGGAACTCGCCCCGGCAACGCCATGACCCCCGGCGCCCCTACGCCCGCACACACGGAAGCGCCGCCGCTCCCGTGGGACGGGGGAGCGGCGGCGCCGGGTCGAGCGATCGTCAGACGAGCCAGCCCACGAAGTGGATGAAACCGGCCAGCAGATCGGTGAGCACGTTCATGATGGTGCGTTCTCCTTGTGCTTCGTGCATGTGTGGGACGACGCAACCGAGGTCTGCAGCCCGTCGCTTGCGCACCGTAAGCATCATGCGCCGCAGCCGGGTTCCGCCCGGAAACCGGATGCGATCACACGTTCAGGCGAACATCCGATCCTGCGTTCGCGTGTTCAGGGCCGACTCGGTGGTCGACGTGTCGGGGCGCGGCCGGCTGCCGGATTCGGCGTACGGCCCGGGTTAGCGTGCCCGCATGGTGAACGAGTCCCCGCAGGGCACGCCCCGGCGCAGGTCCCGGATGACCCGCCGGGGCAAGCTGTCCCTCGCCGCAGGTCTGGTGGTCGCCACGGCCGCCGCGGTGCTGGTGCCGTTGCTGCTGCTCAGAGGCGAGGCCCCGGCCCCACCGCCGCCCGAGAAGCCGAGGATGCTCCTCATCCCCGAGGGCTGGCGGGCCACCCAGGTGTACGCCGCCGTCGACAAGGCGCTCAAAGCCCCGCCCGGCACCACGCGGAAGGTCGCCGAGAGCGGCAGGCTCAAGCTGCCGACCGACGCACAGGGCAACCCCGAGGGGTTCCTCTTCCCGGCCACGTACCCCGTGTACAAGAAGACGACCGCGCGCGGCCTGCTGGACTACATGGTGCGCACCGCGCACGAACGGTTCGGGGCCGACCGCGTCAGCGTGGGCGCGCAGCGCAACGGCGTGAGCCTCTACCAGACGGTCACCATCGCCAGCATCGTGCAGGCCGAGGCCGACACCGTGGAGGACATGGGCAAGGTGGCGCGAGTGATCTACAACCGGCTCGCGCAGGGCATGGCCCTCCAGATGGACTCCACCCTCAACTACGCGCTGGGCCGCTCCACCCTCGACACCTCGCACGCGGACACCCGGACGGAGAGCCCGTACAACACCTACAACCGCCAGGGCCTCCCGCCCACCCCCATCGACAACCCGGGCGAGCAGGCGATGGACGCGGCGATCAATCCGCCATCCGGCGACTGGCTGTACTTCGTGACCGTCCGCTCCGGTGACACGCGCTTCACCGCCGACTACGCCGAGCACCAGCGGAACGTGCAGGAGTTCAACGAGGCCCGGAGGACAGCGGCGGCGAGCTGACGCTCACGCGGAGACCCGGTCGGGCGCGCGGCCCGGGACGGCGCGTGGCGCCGGCACCCGCACCGGTGCGCGCTCGCCGGAGCGTTCCAGCAGGCGCCCGATGTCCCGCACGGCGGCCCGCCCGGCCCGGTTGGCGCCGATGGTCGACGCCGACGGCCCGTACCCGACCAGGTGCACGCGCTCGTCGCGTACCGCACGGGTGCCCTCCAGACGGATGCCGCCACCCGGCTCACGCAGCCGCAGCGGCGCGAGGTGGTCGATGGCGGCCCGGAAACCGGTCGCCCACAGAATGACGTCCGCGTCGACCGTCCGCCCGTCCTCCCAGGCCACGCCCGTCGGCGTGATCCGGTCGAACATCGGCAGCCGGTCCAGGACCCCGCGTTCCCTGGCCCGCCGGACGGCGTCGGTCACCGGCAGCCCCGTCACGCTGACCACGCTCTGCGGCGGCAGTCCGCGCCGTACCCGCTCCTCCACCAGCGCGACCGCCGCCCGGCCCTCCGCCTCGCCGAACGGACCCTCGCGCCACACCGGCTCCCGGCGCGTCACCCAGGTCGTCTCCGCCGCGACGTCCGCTATCTCCATCAGGTGCTGCGTGCCGGAGGCCCCGCCGCCCACCACGATCACCCGCAGACCCGCGAACCCCTCCGGCCCCGGGTAGTCCGCGGTGTGCAGCTGCCGCCCCCGGAAGGTCTCCTGGCCGGGGTAGCGCGGCCAGAAGGGCCGGTCCCAGGTCCCGGTTGCGTTGATCAGGGCGCGCGTCGCGTACGTCCCCTCCGAGGTCTCGACCAGCAGCAGGCCGCCCTCGCCGCCGTCCCGCACCGCCGCCACCTCGACCGGGCGGCGCACGCGCAGGTCGAACCTCTCCTCGTACCGCGCGAAGTACCCGCCGATCACCTCCGACGACGGACGCCCGTCATCGGCGCCGGTCAGCTCCATGCCGGGCAGCTGGTGCATGCCGTGCACCTTGCCGTACGTCAGCGAGGGCCAGCGGAACTGCCACGCGCCGCCGGGGCGCGGAGCGTGATCCAGGACGACGAAGTCCCGGCCCGGCTCCAGCCCGGTGCGGCGCAGGTGGTACGCGGCGGAGAGCCCGGCCTGTCCCGCGCCGACGACGACCACGTCGTACACCCGGAAATCGTTCACCTTTCCACTAACCAAGGGAGGCGTGTGCATCTTCCCCTCCACCGGGTCAGATGATGTGCGCCTCCGCGCGGGCCCCGGACGCGGTGCCGTCGAAGCGGTCGGCGGCGAGCGGAGCGACATCGACGAACGGCGTCCTGCCGAGGTACAGGTCCCGCACCACCTCCCCGACCGCCGGTGCCATCAGGAAGCCGTGCCCGGAGAACCCCGTCGCGTACAGGAACCGGCTGACGCCGCGCGCCTCACCGATCAGCGCGTCGCGGTCGGGCGTCATCTCGTACAGGCCCGCCCAGCCGCCGCGTACCGGCACGTCCGCGAGCGCGGGGGCGCGCCGGGCGGCGGCCTCCCGGAAGAGGTCCAGCCACTCCTCGCTGAACTCCCGCCCGAAGCCGGGCTCCTGACGGGGATCGGACAGCCCGAGTACGAGACCGCCCGCGCCGTCGCCGTGGAAGTACAGCGTGGAGCCGTAGTCCAGGGTGAACGGCACCCGCGACGGCGCCGGGTCCAGCGGCCCGGTGAGGGCGATCTGCCGGCGCAGCGGCGTGACCGGCAGCTCCACCCCCGCCATCGCGCCCACCTCCCCGGACCAGGCCCCGGCCGCGCAGACCACCACCCCGGTACGCACGGTCCCGGCGCTGGTGCGCACCGCGCGGACGGCCCCGCCGGAGGTCTCGATCCCGGTGACGGCGCACCGGCTCCGTACGGTCGCGCCGAGCGACGCGGCGGCCCGCAGGTAACCGCGGACGGCGGCACCGGGCAGCGCGTACCCGTCGGCGGGGGAGTGGGCGGCGGCCACGAACGACGACGGATCGACGTACGGGCACAGCCCGTGCGCCTCGCGCGGGCTCAGCAGCCGGCTCGGCACGCCGTACGCGTGCTGCACCTCCATCGCCCGCCGGAAGGTCGAAACCTCGGCCTCGTCGGCCAGCAGGAACAGATAGCCGACGCTCTCCAGCCCCACCACCGCCCCGGGCCGCTCCCCGAACGCCCGCCACGCCGCGAGGCTGCGCTGCCCCAGCCGTACGTTCAGCGGATCGGAGAACTGCGCGCGCACCCCGCCGATCGGCTTCCCGGACGACCCGGACCCCGGCGCGTCCCGCTCCACGAGCAGCACCCGCCCGACCCCCGCCTCCGCGAGGTGGAACGCGACGCTCGCCCCGATGACCCCACCCCCGACCACCACGACATCGGCGGCCTCCGGCAGCGCCCCCTCGGCTGACACCCCGTCGATCTCCATACCCCCATGGTGGCGACTGACGACTCGTCACGTCGACGGCACCGCACGGCGTGCCGCGCGGTGACACCATGGACGCATGAGCGACGCATTCACCACCCGTACGCTGCGGATCACCACCGGCCCCAAGGAGACGGTCCACGACCTGACCGGCGACTGCGCGTCCTTCCTGCGGGAGGTCGCGGCGGGCCGGGACGGCCTGCTGAACGTCTTCACACCGCACGCCACCACCGGTGTGGCCATCCTGGAGACCGGCTCCGGCAGCGACCACGACCTCCTGGCCGCCCTCCACACCCTCCTCCCGGCCGACGACCGCTGGCAGCACCGCCACGGCAGCCCCGGCCACGGCCGCGACCACGTCCTCCCCGCCCTGGTGCCCCCGCACGCGACGATCCCGGTCATCGACGGCGAGATGGCGCTGGGCACCTGGCAGTCGGTGTGCGTGGTCGACACGAACAAGGACAACCCGGACCGGCAGGTGCGGCTGTCGTTTCTCGGCTAGGGGGAAACGCCATCGTGAACGGATGGATGTCGTACGCGGCAATCGCCGTCGGCATGGTGCTGCTCGCCCTCTACCTCACCGACACCCTCACCACCGTCCCCTACTCGATCTTCGCCGTCCTGTCGGGAACGGCTCTCATCGTCGACGGATGCCGCGGACTGCTTCGTTCCGGACGCTTCAGGAATTCCCGCAGTCGGTAGAAGTCGGCAGAAGTGTCGGTTGAGCCGGTAGGGGGCAGCAGGCGGGCGTGGCCTCACGACACCACATCCCGCGGCGGCTTCCCCGCCACGTAGGCGGTGACGTTCTCGACCGCGGCCAGGGCGATGCGGACCAGCGTCTCGCGCGTGACGCCGCCCACGTGCGGGGAGAGCACCACGTTCGGGGCCTTCAGCAACCGCAGGGTCGACGGCGGCGGTTCCGGGTCGAAGACGTCGAGGCCCGCGCCGGCGAGGGTGCCGGATGCGAGGGCGTCCGCGAGGGCCTCCTGGTCGATGAGGGCGCCGCGGGCGGTGTTGACGACGAAGGCGGTCGGCCTGAGGAGGGCCAGGCGGTCGGCGCCGAGGAGACGGCGGGTGGCGTCGGTGAGCGGGGCGTGGAGCGTGACGTAGTCGGAGGCGCGCAGCAGCTCGTCGAGGTCCGTGTGGCGGGCGCCGCCCGCGCGGGACTCCGCCTCCGGGGTGGCGCGCCGCGGGCCGGCGTACAGGACGCGCATGTCGAACGCGGCCGCGCGGCGGGCGACTTCCGTGCCGATGCGGCCGAGGCCGATGATGCCGAGGGTCTTGCCGGACAGTTCCGTGAGGGAGCGCTGGAGGCGCGGCAGCGCCCAGTCGCCGTCGACGAGGGCGGTGTGGGCGGGGATCAGCTGCTTGGCGAGGGCCAGCATGAGAGCGAAGGTCTGCTCGGCGACGTTCTGCTTCTCCGCGGCGCTGGAGCCGATCGTGGACACGGTGACGGCGCGCGCCCGGGCGGCTGCCACGTCGACGTAGTCGTAGCCGTGGCCGGCGCACTGGACCAGCTCCAGGCGCGGCGCGGCCGCCAGGTGGCCGGCGGTGACCGGGGCGAGGGCGGTGATCAGGACGTCGGCCTCGCGCAGCGCGACCGGGTCCTCGTCGGCCGTCTCGACGACGGTGACGCGGGCCTCGCCCGGGAACAGCCCGGCGAGCGCGGCACCGGCGGTGCGGCCGCCGACGTGGGACGGGACGACGGCAAGGACGTTCTTCACGGTGTCCACTCCTCGAAGAGGTCGTCGGGGCCCGGCGTGGTGGGCGTGGAGTGCCCGGACAGCGCCAGGGTCAGGTCCAGCTCGGCGAGCAGGCAGCGGATGACGTGCTCGACGCCCGCCTGGCCGTCGAGACCGAGCCCGTACGCGTACGGTCGCCCCACCAGCACCGCCCGGGCGCCCAGGGCGAGCGCCTTGAAGATGTCGTCGCCCGTGCGGACGCCGCTGTCGAACAGCACGGTCAGCCGGTCGCCGACCGCCTCCGCCACGCGCGGCAGGGCGTCGGCGGCGGCGACGGAACCGGCCACCTGGCGGCCGCCGTGGTTGGACACGACCACCCCGTCCACGCCCGCCCCGGCGGCGCGCCGGGCGTCGTCCGGGTGCAGGATGCCCTTCAGCACGATCGGCCCGTCCCAGTTCTCCCGGAGGAAGGCCAGGTCCGGCCAGGTCTTGGCGGGGTCGGCGAACATGCTCACGAAGTGCAGGACGGCGGCGTTCGGGTCCTCGTGCACCGGCTTGGCGAGACCGGCGAGGAACGCCGGATCGGTGAAGTAGTTGGCGGTTCCCACGCCGTGCAGGAACGGCAGGTACGCCTGGTCCAGGTCGCGCGGCCGCCACGCCAGCAGCGGCGTGTCCAGCGTGACGAACAGCGCGCTGAAGCCCGCGGCCTTCGCCCGGTCCAGGAAGGAGCGGGCGACCTCGCGGTCCTTGGGCCAGTACAGCTGGAACCACCGCTCCGCGTCGCCCATCGCCTCGGCGACCTGCTCCATCGGCGTGCTGGAGGCGGACGACAGGATGTACGGAACGCCGTGCGCGGCGGCCGCGCGGGCGGCGGCCGGCTCCGCGTCCGGATGCAGGATCGACAGGACGCCCACGGGCGCGAGCGCGAGCGGCGCGGGCAGTGTGCGGCCGAGGAGCCCGACGGACAGGTCCCGCTCGTGCACGTCGCGCAGCATGCGCGGCACGATCCGCCGGCGCTCCAGCGCCGCCCGGTTGGCGGCCGCGGTGCTGCCGTTGCCCGCGCTGCCGGCCACGTAACCGACCGGGCCGGGCCCGAGGCGCCGCTCGGTGAGCTCCTCGAGACGGGTGAGGTCGGTGGGCAGGCGCGGCACGGCGCCCTTCATGCCGTTCAGGTAGATCTCGTACTGGAAGTCCGCCCAGTGTTTCCCCATGCGCGCGTTCCACCCCTTCGCCCCGGCACCGTGTGTCCCCCGGATCCTCGCGAGTCGCGGCCCGCCGCGTCCACCACCTCGACGGAGTCCGTCCACCGACACGGCGGCGTACTCGGCGCCACGCGCTTGTGCAGACCGGCACAGGAGCCGGTCCGCCCACGCCCCCTAGCCTCGCCGGAACATCACGAACGAGGGGGTACCGCGTGAACTGGCTCATACACGACTACCGAGAGAGCGACCTCGCGGCGGTCGTCCACCTGATCGACACCACGGCCGAGCTCGGCCAGGAGTCCGTGTTCTCGCTCGCCGAGTGCATCGGCGCGCTGACCTCCCGCCAGCCGGCCGTCGTCGCCGTCCACCAGGGCGTGCCCATCGGCGCGGCGCTCGCCTGCGTGGCGGGGGAGCGCGCCTGGGTGATGCGGATCGCCATCGCGTCGGCCTGGCGCGGCCGGGGCCTGGCGAGCGCCCTCCTGGTCGAGCTGGAGCGGCGGCTCCTCGCCGCCCGGGTCGGCCGGATCGCCTACGTCCTGCCCGAGGAGGACCTCTTCGGCGAGGGCCTGATCAACGCCGGCTACACCCGGCGCCCGGCCGTCGCGTACTTCGAGAAGGTCGAGCCGCTGCACGGCCCCGCCGCCAACCTCCTGGAGGACCTGGGCGGGCGGTTCCTGCCCGCCGACCTGTGGGCCAAGGTGGCCGGCATGGAGCCGGAGAAGGACCTCATCGAGCGGCGCGTCGTGCTGCCGCTCGCCGAGCCGGAGCGCGCCGCCCGGCACGGGGTGCAGCCGCCGCGCGCCATCGCCCTCTTCGGACCGCCGGGAACGGGCAAGACCACCTTCGCCCGGGGCATCGCCTCCCGGCTGGGCTGGCCCTTCGTGGAGCTGCTGCCGTCCCGGCTGGCCGACGAGGGCAACCTGGCGGCGGCGCTGCGCAGCGCGTTCGCCCGCATCTCGGAGCTGGAGCGGGTGCTCGTCTTCATCGACGAGGTGGAGGAGATCGCACCCGTACGCACCGAGCCCGCGCAGCCCGGCGGGATGCACGGCGTGACCAACGAGCTGCTGAAGCTGATCCCCCGCTTCCGGGAGGGCGACGAGCGGCTGCTGGTCTGCGCGACCAACTCCATCCGCTCGCTGGACCCGGCGTTCCTGCGCCCGGGCCGCTTCGACTACCTGATCCCGATCGGTACGCCGGACAAGGAGGCGCGCACGGCGATCTGGTCGCGCTACACGCACGGCCGGGCCGACGTCGACGTGTCCGTCCTGGTGGCGGCGAGCGAGCTGTTCACACCCGCCGACATCGAACACGCGGCGCGGATCGCGGCCCAGGCCGCCTTCGAGCGGGACCTGCGCGGCGGCGCCGGCCAGGACCACGACCAGGCGCCGGGTGCGAGCACCGAGGACTATCTGGAGGCCATCGCCCAGTGCCGGCCCACGGTGACGCCCGCGATGATCGACCAGTTCCGCGCGGACATCACCTCCCACGCCCGGTTCTGACCGCGCGTACGGGAGCGCGCGTGGCGGTGGCGGACCGGGCCGATGCGCCGTCACCCGGCCCGGTCGGCCTCCCGCGCCGTGCGCTCCAGCCGGCCCCGGTACTCCTCCCACCACGCCGCGTCACCCGGTGCCATGCTGTCGTTGCCCTGCTTCACCCCCACGGCGCCGTCCAGGAGTTCGCGGAGGATGTCGGCGTGCCCGGCGTGCCGGTGCGTATCGGCCAGCACGCGCACCACGGCCTGATGCAGCGTCACCTCGTCCCGGTCGTCGGGCCACCACGGCACTCGGCCCACCGCGTCGAGCGGCAGCGCGTCGATCGTGGCGTCCGCGTGCGCCCACGCCCGGCGGTAGAGGTCCACGATCCACGCACGCGACTCGTCGGCGGTGGCCCACATGTCCCCGTTCGGCTCCGCGCCCTCGTCCAGCCAGGGCAGCGGCTCGCCCGACGGCCGCCCGAAGGTGTCTCCGAGGTAGCCCAGTTCCACGCCGGCCGCGTGCTTCACCAGGCCCAGGAGGTTGGTCCCGGTCGGCGTCAGAGGTCGGCGGACGTCGTACTCCGAAAGCCCTTCGAGCTTCCACAGCAAGGCGTCCCGCGCGGACTGGAGGGAGGCGCGGAGGTCGGTCTTGGCATCCGGTGCGGTCATGGGAGCAGTGTGCCCTCACGCTGGTCGCCAGGGAGTGTCTCGCCGATCTTGCCGGGCTCACGACGCTTCCTTCTCCGTCTTGCCAGCCACCCCCTCTGGCCCCGGGGGCCTGGGGAGACCAATGCAGTGGTCTCAACGTCGCACGCCGACGGCAGCCCCTGGAAGAGCTCAGGGCCAGCGCGGTCCTGCGCTCGCGGCATGAGGCTCGCCCCTTGTCACGCTCGGCTGGAAGGGGATGGGAGGATCTCGCCGACAGTTCTGCGCGAGGAGGCACGGTGGAGGACGGCACGCCGCACGACCATTCCGACTGGGATGAGGTGGTGCTCGCGGCTCGTGAGCGAGCCCGCCCACGGCAGGCCCTGATGGTTGAGCGCTACGGCCTGTCGGGGGATGTCCAGTACCACTGGTCACTCGACGACGCGCGGATCACGTGGTCCCGCAGGGGCAAGGCGTTTCTCACGGGACGACTCACGATGATCGGCAGTGTGAGCCTGCCCCAGCAGACCTGGCTCTGGGCCTGGGCCAATGAATCACTGCCGTCCGCAGTCCTGGGCGACATCGAGCAGGTGCGCCGTTTCGGAGAGACGAACGGTTTTCCGGTGCTGCCGTGGCCAGGATTCGACTACGACCCCGAACTCGTCGCCGAAGCACGCATGGTCGCAGCCTCGGTACTCGACGCAGAGGGCCTGTGGGCGGATTCCACGGACGACGCACAGCTGCATTTTGCGATCCACGACCTGAAGCCGGTCGCGGAAGCACCGTGATGGTCCTGACGCGCCGCATCGACCAGCTCGGCGGTGAACACCTTCACCAGGATCCCGATCCGCACCCGCCGGCCCGCGTCCCACCCCGTCACCCGCGCGGGGCGACGATCCCCGCCGCTCAAAGGCAACTGCATGGGCCTGGCGAGACCCCATGCACCAGACGCCGCTCGCTGATCCGGCCTGATCGACAAGACGTCCTCTAGCGGCCCCGTACGAAGTCGTACGCCGCCACCGCCGTGAACTCCCCCTGCCCGCCGCGCAGCAGCAGCCCCGCCGTCCGGAACGCCGGGTCGTCGGCCGTCGACGGTACGTACGGAACGGCGATGCACCGCATCCCGGCCGCGTGGGCCGCCGCCGCGCCGGGTGGGGCGTCCTCGACGACCACGCACTGCGCCGGCTCCACGCCCAGTCGGCGTGCCGCCTCCAGGAACACGTCCGGCGCGGGCTTGCCCCGCTCGACCTCCTCGGCGGAGACCAGCGTGGCGATGTACGCGCCCAGGCCCGTGCCGTCGAGCACCGCCTCGATCGCGGCGCGCGAGGAGCCGGACGCCACGGCCATCGGGACACCGTTCCGGTGCAGGAGCTCCACGAACGCGCGCATCCGCGGGAACACCCCGGTCGCCGCGCGCGCCAGCTCCAGGTAATGGCCGTTCTTGGCGGCCAGCAGCTCGTCGACCGGCGCGTCGAGCCCGTACTCCTCCTTGAGGATCTCCAGCGTCTCGCGCGTCCCGATGCCGATGAAGTCGGTGTGGCGCTCCCAGGTGAAGCCGGTGACGCCGTGGCTCTCCAGCAGCCGGCGCCCGGCCTCGTAGTAGTTCGGCTCGCTGTCCACGAGCGTGCCGTCGAGATCGAAGAGGACCGCCGTGCGGGAGGAGGCGGTCACGGGCGCTGCGGGCGCGAGGCCCGTCCCACCGCCTCCACCAGGGGCAGCAGCCGGTGCGGCACGCGCTCGCGCAGCGCCATCTCCGTCCGCGTACGCACCACGCCCGGGATCTGGATCAGCCGCTGGATGACGTCCTCCAGATGGCCGTTGTCCCGGGCCACGACACGCGTCAGCAGGTCCCCGCCGCCGGTGATCGAGAACGCCTCCACGATCTCGGGGACGGCGGCGAGCTCCTCGCCGACCTCGTCCAGATATCCCTGCGTCACCTCGATGTGCACGAACGCCAGCACCGGATGCCCCAGCGCTGCGGGGGAGAGGACCGGCCCGGTGCCGGTGATCACCCCGTCGCGCTCCATCCGGTCCAGGCGCGCCTGGAGCGTGCCGCGCGCGATGCCCAGGATCCGGGCGTACTCGCGCACACTCGTGCGCGGCTGTTCGATCAGCAGCCGCAGAATCCGGGTGTCGAGTTCGTCCACTGCCACGGAACGTGACAGTACCCCGTTCCCACGGGTGGGCAGGGGGTGTGCCTCAGCCGAGGCTCGCCAGCAGCTCGTTGCACGCCTGCTCGCACCGCCGGCACGCCTCCGCGCAGACCCGGCAGTGCTCGTGCATGTCGGCGTGGCTCTCGCACTCGTCCGCGCACGCCTTGCACACGATGGCGCACGCCCGCACGACCGCGCGCGTGATGTTGGCGTCGTACCCGGTGTGCCGGGAGAGCACCGACGCGGTGGTGTTGCACATGTCGGCGCAGTCCATGTCGGTACGGATGCACTTGGTCAGGTCGCCGACCATGCCCTCGGACAGGCAGGCGTCGGCGCAGGCCGTACACGCCTGGGCACAGGCGATGCACTCCTCGATGCACCTGGCCATCGCCTCGCGGTCCACACCGCCGAGGTCGGCCGGGTACGTGTTCAGCATGTCCTTGACCGATGTGGTCATCTTCCTCGCCTCCTCTGTTGCGTCACGTCCGTTGCGTCACGCTGACGGGTGCACCGGCGGCCCCCGGCCAAACAATCCCCGGCACCCCGAGGTGGCGGGTCGGCATGACAGGTCGGCGCGCGGGTACGCGGCGCGCGATGGTCGGGAGGCCGCGATGGAGATCACGGAGGAGCGTCCCTACCGCTTCCGCATCGCACCGCACCGCGACATGCGGGTCCCCGGGGTCGTGTTCGCGTCCCGGCGGCTGCTGCGGGACGCCGAGAAATCACTGGAGCAGGTCGTCAACGTGGCGACCCTGCCGGGCATCGTCACCGCCTCGTACGCCATGCCGGACATCCACTGGGGCTACGGCTTCCCCATCGGCGGTGTCGCCGCGACCGACGTCGACGACGGCGGGGTGGTGTCACCCGGCGGCGTCGGCTTCGACATCTCGTGCGGGGTGCGGCTCCTCGCCGCCGACTGCGACCGGGGCGCCCTGGCGCCCGTACTGGCGCGGCTCATGGACGGCCTGGGCCGGGCGGCCCCCCACGGCCCCGGGCGGGGTGCGGTCTGGCACCTCGGCGGGACCGGGCAGCTGCGGCGGGTACTGGAGGGCGGCTCGCGGTACGCCGTCGAGGAGGGCCACGGCGAGGACCGGGACCTGCTGCGCTGCGAGGACGCCGGGGCGGTCCCCGACGCGGACGTCGGCGAGGTCAGCGAGCGGGCGATGCAGCGCGGCCTCGAACAGGTCGGCAGCCTGGGCGGGGGCAACCACTTCCTGGAGCTCCAGGCGGTCGACGAGGTGTACGACGAGGAGGTCGCCCGCACCTTCGGCCTCGCCCTCGGCCAGGTGTGCGTGATGATCCACTGCGGTTCGCGCGGGCTGGGGCACCAGGTGTGCAGCGACCACGTGCGGACGATGGACAAGGCGATGGCGCGCTACGGCATCACCGTGCCCGACCGGCAGCTCGCGTGCGCCCCGGTCGGCTCACCGGTGGGGAGGTCCTACCTCGGGGCGATGGCCGCGGCCGCCAACTACGGGCGCGCGAACCGCCACATGCTCGGCGAGGCGGCGCGCCGCGTCTTCCGCGGCACGGCCGGAGCCCGGCTGAGCCTGGTGTACGACGTGTCCCACAACCTCGCCAAGATCGAGCGCCACGCGGTGGACGGCGGGACCCGCACCCTCTGCGTCCACCGCAAGGGCGCCACCCTGGCCCTCCCGCCCGGCCACCCGGGCCTCCCCGAGGACCTGCGCGCCGCCGGTCAGCCCGTCCTCATCCCCGGCACCATGGGCACCGCGTCGTACGTCCTGACCGGCGTGCCGGGCGGCGACGCGTTCCACTCCACCTGCCACGGCGCCGGCCGGGTGCTGAGCCGCCACGCGGCCCTGCGCGCGGTACGCGGTGAGGAGCTGCGCGCCCGCCTGGAGTCGCGGGGCATCGCGGTGCGCGGGGCGTCCTGGCGCGGCCTGGCCGAGGAGGCACCGGAGGCGTACAAGGACGTCTCGGAGGTGGTCGAGGCGAGCGAGGGCGCGGGCCTGTGCCGCAAGGTGGTGCGCCTGGTGCCGCTGGGGGTGGTGAAGGGCTGACGGCAGTTCCCCCGCCTCGGGTGGTGAAGGGCTGCCGGTCCCCGCTACCCACCCCGGGTGGTGAAGGAGCTGATGGCCGGTCCCCGCCCCCGGTGGTCAGACGTCGACGGTCGCCGCGCACGTCCAGCCGTACGGGCCCGGGGCGAGGTGGAGGTCGCTCCAGGAGACGGCCTTCGGGGCCGCGCCGATGACCGGGACCCGGGAGAGCTCCGCGACCGCGAGCCGGACGTCCAGCCCGCCGTCCGTCATCTCCGCCTCGACGTCCACGGGCACCTCCCCGTGCACCTCCAGCCGGAAGATGACCTCGTCGAGCAGCGCGGCGAGCAGATCGTCGTCGTCGGTCTCGTCGAACCGCACCCGCCGCACCGCCGTCGGGCGGACGCCGCCGAGGTCGGCGAAGCACTCCACCATCCCCAGCACCGCCTCGGCCAGGCACAGCTCCCGGGACGAACCCCACGCCTCGATCCGTACGTCCGCCGTGTGCGGAACCGTCCGGTGCCCGCTCTCGCCCGACCGCCGCCCGGACGCCTGCTCGTCGCCGTTCGTGTCGTCATCATCCGCGTCGCCGATCATGACGAGCACTTGCCCCCAATGAACCGGACATATGCCGCCATTACCCCGCCGGGGAGGACAATGGAGCAGGGCGCCGCGCCGCTCGGCCGGACGCCCGGCCTGCGGTTCCCTGGGGGAGACGAGCGACGATGAAGGGCTCACTCCGTGTCGGACGGGTATGCGGTGTACCGCTGCGGATGCACTGGAGCGTCCCGCTGCTCGCGGTCCTCTTCGCGTACGGACTGGGGCGCCGGACCCTGCCCGCCTGGGCTCCCGGGCACCCGGACGCGGTCTACACCGTCGCCAGCGCCGTAGGGGCGCTGCTGCTCATGGGCAGCGTGCTGCTCCACGAAGCCGCGCACGCCGCGGTGGCGCGGTGGAAGCGGATCTCCGTGGACGACGTGACCCTCTGGGCGCTGGGCGGGGTCACCCGGATGGACAGTCCGAAGACGGCTGTGGCGGCGTTCGCGGTCGCGGTCAGCGGGCCGCTCGCCAGCCTGGCCGTCGGCGGAGCCGCGCTCGGCGCGGGCGTCGCACTGCACGGGCTGACCGGCTGGCCCGTGCCCGCCGCCGTCCTGGTGTGGCTCGGCTGGATGAACCTGCTGCTGGGCGTGTTCAACCTGCTGCCCGCCGCCCCACTCGACGGCGGCCGGGTGGTGCAGGCGGCGCTGTGGTGGCGCACCGGTGACCGGGACCGCGCCGAACGGGCGGCCGGCCGCAGCGGCCAGGTCATGGGCGTGCTGCTCATGATCCTGGGGTGGTTCTCCGTTCTGCGCGGGATGACCGGCGGCCTGTGGCTCGTCGTGATCGGCCTGTTCATCACCGTCGTCGCCGGTGCGGAACGGCAGCGTGCCGTCTTCCGTACGGCCCTGCGCGGCGTACGGATGGCCGACGCCATGTCCGCCCCGGTGGTCACCGGCGCCGACTGGCTGACCGTGCGGGCCTTCATCGACGAGGTGGCGGCCGGGTGCGGCCACTCCGCCGTGCCGCTGGTCGACTTCGAGGGCCGTCCCAGCGGGGTCGTGGAGGTCGCCCGGCTGGCCGCGGTACCGGAAGCGCGCAGGGACGAGCTGCGCGTGCGGGACGTGGCCACTCCGCTGTCGCGCTGCGCGCTCGCCGCCCCGGACGATCCGCTGGCCGAATCCCTCGACAAACTCCGCCCGGGCGCCGGAGGGCGCTTCCTCGTCGTGGACGGAGAACGTTTGGTCGGGATCGTGACGGCGAAGGACATCGCGCGGCTGATGCGGCGGCACAGCTTGCGCGGCCCCCGGACCGGATGAGCGGACGGCTGGTTGAGCGGACGGCTGGTTGAACGGACGGCCGGTTGAACGGACGGCCGGTTGAACGCGCGGCCGGCTGCGCGGACGGCCGGTTGAACGCGGCGCACGGCTGGAAAGAGCGTTGCCCTGGAGGCGGCCGTCCGCTGCGCTGAGGGGGTCGGCGACATGCGGGGGCGGAGCGAGGAGGGCGTGATGCCCGCGAGGCATTCGGCACGTGACGGGTCCGGGCCCTGGACGGCGTACCCCACGCCGGTGGTGTGCGCGTCCGTCTCCCTCGGATCGGCCGGGCTCCTGCCCGTGCTCGGCGCCGTGCGGTGGCTGCACCACCCGGTGCCCGCCCTCGCCGCGTACTGCGTGCTCACGGCCCTGGTGAGTCTGCGCGCGAGTCTGCGCTCGGTGCCGTTCGCCGCGGTCGTGGCGTGGATGGTGTACGACGGCTTCGTCGTCCACGAGCAGGGCGAGCTGACCTGGGACGGCTCCGCGGACGCGTACCGCCTGGGGCTGCTCGCCGCGTCCTCGCTGCTCGGAACGGTGGTGGCAGCGCTGGGCCGCGCCTGCGGAACGCCTCGCGCGTGACGGGCTGCCCTCGCCGCCGGTGAGGGCCGTTGGCTCCCCGTTGGCGCACGCTTGTCGGGTCTCACTGGGCCATTGGCTCAGTGATTGAGGGGCCACTTGAGCCAACGGGCGAGACAGTGTTGTGATGGACCCATCGATGGCGCTGCGGACTCCGCGGCGCCTTTTTCATGCCATGTCATGTACGTGAAGGAGGGCCGGGAAACCGTGCTGAAGAAGGTGTTCGTGGCTCCGGACCCCGGGCGACTGCGGCTGCGCAGCGCCACGCGGGCCGTCCTCGGCATCGCGTTGGCGGTGGGCTTGTGCGGGACGGCCGGCCACTCGTTGGTCGCCGCCATCACCGGCGGCCTCGCGGCGCTGCTCGCCCTCTTCACCGTGACGGACGCGACGGTGCGCGGCCAGGCGGTCACGACCGCGCTGCTGCCCGTCGTCGGGCTCCCGGTCCTGGCTCTGGCCGCCGTGCTGCACGACCAGCCGCTCGCGCGCGACCTGGCGTTCCTCGCCATCGTGGGGGCGGGCGTGTACGCCCGGCGCTGGGGGCCGCGCGGCCACTCGCTCGGCGTGTTCGCCTTCATGGCCTTCTTCGTGACCCAGTTCCTCGGCACGGTGCCCGGGCAGCTGCCCGAGCTGTACGCCGCCGTCCTGCTGTCGCTGCTCGCCTCCTCGGCCGTACGGTTCGGCCTGTGGTGCTACGAGCGGCGGTTCGCGCCGCCCGCCGCCGTACCGACGCCGTTCGACGGCGGGCGGTGGCTGGGCCGGGCGACCACCCGGCAGGCGGTGCAGGCGACGGTCGCGGCCGGGTTCGCCCTGGTCGTGGGCCAGGTGCTGTCGCACGAGCGCTGGTACTGGGCGGTGGGCGCCGCCTGGTGGATCTTCGTCAACACGACGTCCCGCGGCGAGACGCTGGTACGGGGCTTCCGCCGGGTCCTCGGCACGGTGATCGGCATCGGCGCCGGTCTGCTCGTCGCCGTCCCGCTGCACGGTGAACCCGTGGCCACCGCCGCCCTGATCGGGCTCTGCGTCTTCGGCATCTTCTACACGGCGGCGGTCTCGTACACCTGGATGATGCTCGCCGTCACCGTGATGGCGAGCCTGCTGTACGGGCTGCTCGGCGTGCTGGACACCGGCCTGCTGGCCCTGCGGCTCGTGGAGACCGGCGTGGGGCTGGCCGGGGCGGCGCTGGCCGTGCTCTTCGTGCTGCCCATCACCACGCACGCGACGACGGACGCCTGGATCGCCCACGCCCTGCGCTGCGTCCACGGCTGCACCACCTCGGCCGCGCGGCGCCTCGCGGGCGACCCGGACGCGGACCCCGCGCCGCTCGCCGCCGAACTGGAGGTGCTGCTCGGGCGAGCTCGGCTCTCCCTGGCGCCGCTCGTGCATCCGCTGAGCCCGCTGCGCGCCCGCAAGTCCCGCGCCCGCCGGGTCCTGGCTCTGCTGGACGACTGCGCCCGCGAGGTGCGCGGCCTCACGTCGGTCGCGGCGGACCCGGAGGCCTCGCACGACGCGCGGCTCGCCGCCGCGTGCTGGCGGGTGGAGATCGCCCTCCAGGCGCTGGTGGTGCCCGCGCCGGGCGCCGAGCAGGCCGAGCGGTCCGAGCAGGCCGAGCGGGCCGAGCAGGCGGTCCCGGAGGCGGCGCCCGCCGCCGCGCCGGCCGCGCACCACCACCACCCCGTCACCGAGGCCGCGCTGCAGCACCTCCACGGGCTGGAGCGGGTCCTGGTCGACCTGGCCGTGCCGCTGCGCTCCTCGCCGCGCTCGTCGGCCGCGTTCCAGACCCTGCCCTGACCGGAGCGCCCACCGATTGGTCTGGACCTGCTAGCGTCGGCCGTGCCGGGTGGTCGGCCCGGGGGAGAGGGGCGGCGCACGTGCGGTACGCAGAGGAGCAGGACCGAGAACGGGGCCGGGGCCAGGGCGGAGGCCAGGGCGGGGACCGAGGCCGGCGCCGGGGCCGGAGGGCCTTCATCGGGTCGTTCACGTCGGCCGGAGGGCGTGGCGTCGTCGCGGCCGACCTCGACCCCGAGACGGGGGCGCTCACCGTCACCGGAGCCACGGACGAGCTCCCGGACCCGTCCTTCCTGGCCGCCGCGCCCGGCGGCGCCCTGCTCTACGCCGTGTCCGAGACCCCGGACGGCGCCGTCGCCGCCTTCGACGTCACCGGGGCCGCCCCCCGCCTCATCGGCGCACCCGCCCGGGTGCGCGGCGCGGGCCCCACGCACCTGGCGCTCGTCGCCGGGCACGTGCTGACCGCCAACTACTCCGACGGCAGCGTCAGCGCCCTGCCCCTCGGGGCCGACGGCGTACCGGACGCCGCCACCGGCGTCGTACACCGGCACCATGGCTCCGGCCCGCACCCGGAGCGGCAGGCCGGCCCGCACGCCCACCAGGTGGTGCCCGCGCCCGACGGCCGACGGCTGCTCGCCGTGGACCTCGGCACCGACTCCGTCCACGTGTACGTGCTCGCCGGCGGCGCCCTCCTGCGGCTCGCCGAGACCTCCCTGGCCCCGGGCACCGGGCCCCGCCATCTGGCCTTCCATCCGGACGGCGGCCACGTCTACGTCCTCGGCGAGCTGGAGCCGACCCTCACCGTATGCCGCTGGGACGGGCAGGCGGGCGTCCTCGAACGGGTCGGCGCCACCCCGGTCCTGCCCCCGGGTGCGTACACCCCCAGTCACCCGTCCGGGATCGCCGTCGCGCGCGACGGGCGCTTCGTGTGGGCAGCGGTGCGCGGCGACGACAGCATCGCCGTCCTCGCCCTCGACGAGACCCGCGAGAAGCCGGAGCCGGTCACCACGGTGCCCTGCGGCGGCCGCCGGCCCAGGGACCTGGCGCTCGACCCCGAGGGGCGGCGGCTGTACGTGGCCAACGAGCGCTCCGGCGACGTGACCTGGTTCGACGTGAACCCGGAGACGGGCGTGCCGTACCGGGCGGGCGCCGTCGAGGTCCCGGCGGCCTCCTGCGTGGTCTTCACCTGACGTCCGGTGGTCTTCACCTGACGCCCGCCGGCCGCAGGGCGCGCGAAGGGCCCGCACCGGATGACGTCATCATCGGGTGCGGGCCCTTCCGTTACGGTCCCTGCGGTCCTCGTACGGCCCGGGCGCGCGGGTCAGTGAACCGGGGCGCCCTGCGGCTGCGGGGCGAGGCCCAGCGCCGCCGAGTACTGCGACAGCACCAGCTTGCCGACCGCCGGGTACGCGCCCAGCGGCTCGGACACCGGGCAGTCCGCGGCCTGCGCGGCCTCCTCCAGCAGGCCCTGGCCCAGCTCCGGCCCGATCAGGTACGGCGCGAGCGCGAGCTGCTGCGAACCGGAGCCGCGCAGCTGCTCGGCGACCGCGGCCACCGAACCCTCCTGGTCCAGCGCGGCGGCCATCACCGGGACGGCGAGCCGCGCGGCCAGCAGCATGCCGGTGATGCCGGCCGCCTGCACGGCCTCCTCGCCGCCGACCGTGGCCAGGACGATGCCGTCGGCCGCCGTGGCGACCGTGAACAGCCGTGCCCGGTCGGCACGGGCCAGCCCGGCCTCGGACAGCCGGACGTGCACGGCCTCCGCGAGCAGCGGGTGCGGGCCCAGCACATCGGTCAGATGGGCGGGCGCACCGCTGTTCGCGACCTCATCGCGTATCCGCGCCATCAGGGCGTGGTCCGGGCCCGCCAGCAGCGGCACCACGACGGCGGCCGGGCCCTCGGGCTCGGCGACCTCACGGCCGGCGGCCTGCGCCAGCTCGTACCGCTCGACGCGCAGCGCGGCGGCCTGCTTCACCACGGCCGCGAGCGTGGGGTACTCGGCGTCGTCGCCGTCCAGGAAACCGATCCCGGCCTCCAGGCCGGGCAGCTCGGAACGCGCGATGCTCACGACCTCCTCCGCCAGCCCGCGTACGGCGGCGGAAGGTGCGCCGGGAACGGCGAGAACGAGCGCGGGCGCGCCCTCGGGCGCCGCCACGGGTTCGGGGCGACGGTGCCGCCCGGACTGGCGGGGTCGCGGCATTCGTACAGGCAGGCCGGAAGCGGGCCCAGTGGGGGAGCTCATGTCGCCGCATGCTACTGGTTTTGGCTGCTCCCTCGCGTGGGGAGGGGGCCCTCGCGTGCCCTCTGTCCGGCTATGCCCGAACAGTCGGCTACCAGCCGGTTGTCTCGAGCATGCCCGGCTCCCGGGGCAGCCGCAGCGTGTCCGTGGCGAGCGCCGCCGCGACGCTCAGCGCGCCGACGAGCGGATCGCCGCCGGCGGAGACGGTTCGCGCGTACGGCAGTTGCTCCGCCAGCTCGGCCCGCAGGGGGACGAGCAGGGCGTCGCCCATCGCGAACAGCCCGCCGGTCAGCGCCACTTCAACCGGGCCGACAGGGTCGGCCGCGTCGGCCGCGTCGGCGCGGTCGGCGCCGGGCGGGCAGACCGCGGCAGCGGCTTCCGCGATGTGCCGGGCGGCCCCGGCGAGGATGCCGGACGCCACCGGGTCGCCCTCCGCGCCGCACCGTGCCACTTCGGGCGCGAAGGAGGCCAGCACCGCCGGCCGGTCGCCGCGCGGGTACAGCCGGCCTGGCAGGCCCTTGGGGTCGCCGAACACCGCCTCGACGCGCGCCAGGAGCGCGGCCGAGCCGCCACGCCGCCCGTCGTACGCGCGCAGGGCGGCCTCCAGCCCGGCGCGGCCGATCCAGGCGCCGCTGCCGCAGTCGCCCAGCAGGTGGCCCCAGCCGTCCGCGCGGCGCCAGACCGACAGGTCCGTGCCGAGCGCGATCATGCCGGTGCCGGCCGCGACCACGGCGCCCGCCCGCTGCCCGAGCGCCCCGGCGTACGCGGTGACGGCGTCCGCCGCCAGCGCGAGGCGGTCCACGCCGAGCGAACCGCGCAGCGCGGCGGGCAGCTTGGCGCGCAGGTCGTCCCCGAGGGTCGCCATCCCGGCGGCTCCGACGGCGACGGCGGTGACGGCGGCCGGGCGCACGGCGACACCGGCCCGGGCCAGCAGGCCCTCGGCGGCGGGCACCAGCCGCTCCAGCAGGTGCCCGGCGTCGATGCCCCGCTCCCCGGTCCGTACCGGCTCCGCGAACGCCACGCTGTCGACTACGGCGACGTCGACGGCGCGCACGCGACCGGTGTCCCGACCGGTGTCCCCGGCGATGGCCCCGAGGGCGACCCGCAGCCCCGACCCGCCGGAGTCGACGCCCAGCACCCACACGCGGTCGCTCATGCGACGCCGCGCCGCGTCACGGCAGGCGCCACTCGACCGGCTGGGCGCCCTGCTGGAGCAGGAGCTCGTTCGTACGGCTGAACGGGCGCGAGCCGAAGAAGCCGCGGTCGGCCGACATCGGCGACGGATGCGCCGACTCGATCGCGGGGAGCCGGCCGAGCAGCGGGCGCAGATTGCGGGCGTCGCGCCCCCACAGCACGGACACCAGCGGCTTGCCGCGTGCGGCGAGCGCCCTGATGGCCTGCTCGGTCACCTCCTCCCAGCCCTTGCCGCGGTGCGCGCCCGGCTTGCGGGGCGCCGTCGTCAGCGACCTGTTGAGCAGCAGCACGCCCTGCCGGGTCCACGGCGTCAGGTCGCCGTTGGAGGGCCGGGGCAGCCCCAGGTCCGTGTGCATCTCCCGGAAGATGTTCTCCAGGCTGCCGGGCAACGGCCGCACCTCCGGAGCGACCGAGAAGCTCAACCCCACCGCGTGTCCCGGTGTGGGGTACGGATCCTGGCCGACGATCAGGACCCGCACCTCGTCGAACGGCTGCTGGAACGCCCGCAGGACGTTCGCCCCCGCCGGGAGGTAGGTGCGTCCCGCGGCGATCTCCGCGCGGAGGAAGTCGCCCATCGCGGCGATGCGTTCGGCCACCGGCGCGAGGGCCTGCGCCCACCCCGGCTCGACGATTTCATTCAACGGTCGTGCTGCCACGGCCGTCACTCTACTGGCGCAGCGAACCCCCTCTCACCCGGCGCCCGAGACGTGGACCCCACCCGGTCTCAGCCGATGACCGCGGCCCGCACGCACAGCACGTCCGGCAGGTGGGAGGCGAGGAGCTGCCAGCTGTCGCCGTCGTCCGCGCTCGCGTACAGCTCGCCGTTGCGATTGCCGAAGTACACGCCCGCCGGGTCGGCGTCGTCCACGCACATCGCGTCCCGCAGCACCGTGCCGTAGTGGTCGCCCTCGGGCAGACCCGCCGACAGCGGCTCCCAGGTCCCGCCCGCGTCGCTCGTGCGGTAGACCCGGCAGCGGTGGTCCGCCGGGACCCGGTCGGCGTCGGCGGCGATGGGGAACACGTACGCCACGCCCGCCCGGTGGGGGTGGGCCACCATGGCGAAGCCGAAGTCGGAGGGCAGGCCCGCGCCGATGTCGGTCCACTTGGCGCCGCCGTCGTCGCTGCGGTACACCCCCCAGTGGTTCTGAAGGTACAGCCGGTCCGGGTCGGCCGCGTCCTGCGCGATCTTGTGCACGCACTGCCCGAACTCCGGGTGCGGGTCGGGCAGGAAGACCGCCGAGACGCCGTCGTTCGACGGCGACCAGGTCGCGCCGCCGTCCCGGGTGCGGAACACCCCGGCGGTCGACACCGCGACCGTCACGGCGTCCGGGTCCCGCGGGTCCGTGACGACGGTGTGGACGGCCTCCCCGCCACCGCCCGGAACCCACCGCGACCGGGTCGGGTGCTCCCACAGCGGGCGCACCAGCTCGAAGGTCTCGCCCTCGTCCGTGGAGCGGAAGAGCGCGGCGGGCTCCGTGCCCGCGTAGACCACGCCGGGCGCGGCCGGCCCCGCCGGGTGCAGCTGCCACACCCGCTCCAGCGAAGTGCCGGTGTCCTTGGGGAACTTGACCGCGGGCTGCCGCGGTTCGGTCCACGTCTCGCCCAGGTCGTCCGAGTGGAACACCGACGGTCCCCAGTGCGCGCTGTCCCCGCCCGCCAGCAGGCGCGGTGTGCTCCGGCGCGTGTCGATCCCGATCGAGTACACGGCCTGCGCGTTGAAGTGCGGGCCGCCGAGCTCCCATCGGCCGTCTCGCCTGCGGCCGATGAAGAGTCCCTTGCGTGTGCCTACGGTGAGCAGTACGTCGGTCATGGCCGACACCTCCAGGACGCCGTTGTCGCGGATACGGGCCAGTGTGCACCCACCCACTGACAGTGACCCCTCCCGGCGGCGTCAGCACAGGTCAACGGGGGTGTCCGACCGGTTGGTCCCAGTGTCGCGCCCCGGTGCCGGCCACGGCGTGGGGGCCGGCATCGCGCCCCGTGTCGGGCCGGTGCCGCCGCCCCGGTGCGGGTGGCGCTGCCGGGCCCCGGCGTCAGACCGACCGGTGGTACTGGTCGGGCACGTGCACCTCGCCGCCCAGCTCGCGCGCCGCGTGCCGGGCCCACGACGGGTTGCGCAGCAGCTCACGGCCGAGCAGTACCGCGTCCGCCTCGCCGTTGGCGACGATCTTCTCGGCCTGCGCGGCCTCGGTGATCAGGCCCACCGCGGCGACCGGCAGCCCCGTCTCCGCCTTCACCCGTGCCGCGAACGGCACCTGGTAGCCCGGGCCGACCGGGATGCGGACGTGCGGCGCGTTGCCGCCGGTCGACACGTCGAGCAGGTCCACGCCGTGCTCCTTGAGCAGCGCGGCGAACCGCACGGTGTCGTCGGCCGTCCACCCCGCCCGCTCCTCCAGCCAGTCGGTGGCCGAGATCCGGAAGAACAGCGGCAGCTCCTCGGGCCACACCTCCCGTACCGCGTCGACGACCTCCAGGGCGAAGCGGGTGCGGTTCTCGAAGGAGCCGCCGTACGCGTCGGTGCGGTGGTTGCTGTGCGGCGAGAGGAACTCGCCGATCAGGTACCCGTGCGCGCCGTGGATCTCGACGACCTCGAAGCCCGCGTCGAGCGCGCGCCGCGCGGCGGCCGCGAACTGCCCGGTGATGTCGCGGATCTGCTCCGGCGTCAGCTCCTCCGGTACGGGGTGGCCCTCGTCGAAGGGCAGCGGGCTCGGGGCGACCGGCCGCCAGCCGTGCGCGTCGGCGCCGACCGGGGCGCCGCCCTTCCAGGGGCGCTCGGTGGAGGCCTTTCGCCCGGCATGGGCGATCTGGATGCCCGGGACCGTGCCCTGGCCCTTGAGGAAGCCGGTGATCCGGCGCAGCGCCTCGGCCTGGGTGTCGTTCCAGAGGCCCAGGTCGTACGGGCTGATCCGGCCCTCCGGGGAGACCGCGGTGGCCTCCAGCAGGATCAGGCCGGTCCCGCCGGCGGCGCGGGCCGCGTAGTGCGCGAAGTGCCAATCACCCGCGACGCCCGCGTTCGGGCCGACGGCCTCGGCGCTGTACTGGCACATGGGCGCCATCCAGACGCGGTTGGGGATGGTCAGCGATCGCAGGGTGCGGGGCTCGAACAGTGCGCTCACGGCGGACTCCAATGCGCGGCGGGGCCGGTCGGTACGCCTCATACGATAACCGTCGTAGTACGCCACCTGTCAAACTACGAGGCCTCTCGTACAATGCAGGAACCCGAGGAACCTGGAGCCCCCGTGACCACCGTGCCTGCCGTGACCGCTGTGACCACTGGAAGCGCCGGCAGCTCCGGAGGAACCGGAACCGCCGGAACTACCGGAACCGCCGGAGGCGGGGGCGCCGCGGGCTCCGGCACCGCAGGCTCCGGCGCGCGCGAACTCGCGCACCCCGCGCGCGACGAGATCCGCCTCGAAGCCGTGCTCCACGCCCTCGCCGACCCCATGCGGCTGCGCGTCGTACGGGAACTGGCCCTGGCGGAGTCCGAGGTGGCCTGCTCGCACATCGAGCTTCCGGTGACCAAGTCGACGACCACGCACCACTTCCGCGTCCTGCGCGAGAGCGGTGTCATCCGCCAGACCTACCGGGGCACGGCCAAGATGAACGGCCTGCGCCGTGACGACCTGGAGGCGCTCTTCCCCGGACTGCTGGACGCGGTCCTCGCCGCCGCCGAGCGGCAGGCCGCCCGTCTCGACGGCTCCTGAGCGGTCGGCGCCGGCGTCTGCCGTATCGTTCCACCGACCCGTCCGAACAGGAGCCATCCGCCCGTGTCCTCCCCCGCCCCGGCCCGGACGTCCTCGCACCCCGTTCGCGTGCTGCTGGTGGAGGACGACGACCTGATGCGCCGGTCCTTCACCGTCGCCCTGGAGCGTTACGGCTACGAGATGAGGGCCGCCGCCGACGGCCTCACCGGCCTGGAGCTCTTCCGCGACGAGCCCTTCGACCTGCTGATCCTCGACGTGATGCTGCCCGGCCTCGACGGGATCGGCCTGTGCCGCAGGATCCGGGAGACCAGCCTGGTGCCCGTCCTGATGATGTCGGCCCGCGGCGACGGGCTCGACGTCGTCGCCGGTCTGGAGGCCGGAGCGGACGACTACGTGGTCAAGCCCGTGGACACGTACGTACTCGTCGCACGCATCCGCTCGCTCCTGCGGCGGGCGACCTACGCCCCCGCCTCCGCCTCCGCCGCCGCCCCGGCGCCCGAGCGGACGCCCGGTGAGGAGCGCGAGGTGCTGGTCTTCGGGGACCTGACCATCGACACGGCCGGGATGGAGGTGTCCCTCTCCGGCAGTCCCGTGGCGCTGACACCGACCGAGCTGAAGCTGCTCCTCGCGTTCGCCGCCCACCCCGGCGTCGTACTGGAGCGGCACACCCTGCTGCGCGACGTGTGGGAGTACGGCTGGGACGGCGACAGCCGGGTCGTGGACCTGTGTGTGCAGCGGCTGCGCCGCAAGCTGGGCCGCGACCGGATCGAGACGGTCCGCGGCTTCGGCTACAAGTTCAGGCGCTGAGGCCGCCGTGCGTCCCTTCCGCCGGCCGAGGCCGGGCCGTGTCTCCCTCCGCCCGGGCCGTGTCTTCCTCCGCCCGGCCCGCGCGTCCCTGCGCTGGAAGATCGCCGCACTGGCCGCCGCCACGGCCTGCCTGGTCGTGGCGGCCGTGGGCGTGCTGGTGCACCTCTGGACCGCGCAGGACATCCGCTCCCGCGCCGAGGGACAGGCCCTCAACACGCTCTACTCGGCCATGGACGTGTACCGGCGTACCGGAACGCTCGCGGACGGCGCCGAGCTCGCCCCGGCCGAGCTGCCCGCCGCCCTGCGCGACCCGGCCGACGGCGACCGGCACACCGCCCACGACGGGCGCGTCGAGGGGAACCTGGGCCCGAGCGTCTGGGCCGCCCAGCGCACCGGCGGCCCCGGCAGCCCGGTGCTCGCCGTCCGCGTCAACATGAGCCCCGAGCTCCACACCCTGCGCCGCCTCGACATCACCATGACGGTGGCCTCGCTGGTCGCGCTCACCGCGGCCGCGCCGCTCGCCGTCTACGGGGCCGGGCTGCTCGCCCGCAGGCTGCGGCGGGTCGGCGAGACCGCGAGCCGGATCTCCGCCGGGGACCTCGACGCCCGGACCGGGCCCCCCAAGGGCCGCGACGAGGTGGCGGAGATCGCCGCCACCGTCGACCGGATGGCCGACAGCCTCGCCCGACGGCTGCGTACCGAGCGGCAGTTCACCGCGGACGTCGCCCACGAGCTGCGCACCCCCGTCGGCGGTCTGCTGGCGGCGGCCGACCTGCTGCCGCCGGGCGAGACGGAGGACCTGCTCCGCGCCCGGGTACGCGACCTGCGGGGCCTGGTCGAGGACCTGCTGGAGATCTCCCGCCTGGACGCCGGTGCCGAGCAGCCCGTACGCGCCCGGGTGCCGCTCGTCGCCGTCGTCTCCGAGGCCGTGGCCCGCACCGGCCTCGACACGGAGGTCACCGAAGTCACCGAGAGGACCGACGTCACCGGCACTGAGGTCACCGAGGGCACTGAGGTCACCCAGGGCACCGGCGAGGCCGGGACGACCGTGGAGACCGACCCGCGCCGCCTGGAGCGGATCGTCGGCAACCTGGTCACCAACGCCCACCGGCACGGCGCCGGCCCGGTACGGGTCACCGTCGAGGGCCGCACGGTCGTCGTACGCGACCACGGCCCCGGTTTCCCGCCGGACCTCCTGCTGCACGGCCCCCGCCGCTTCCACACGGGCGCGGTGGAACGCGGCTCCGGCCACGGCCTCGGCCTGACCATCGCCCTCGGACAGGCCCGGGTCCTCGGCGCCGACCTGCGTCTCGACAACGACCCGGACGGCGGCGCCGTCGTCACCTTGCGCCTGCCTGCGCACTGACGCCTTGCGCGACCACGCCGACCGGCTCATACAGAACCGATACGCAGCGGCGCGGCCCCCGATACACGCCGGTCCAGACCCCGATACATCAGCCGGACACCCTTCGACGTGCACCTTTCCGCACCCGCACTCGAAGAGGAGGTCCCCGTGACCGCCGCCCCCCTGGCGTTCCACCCGACGACCGGCATCGCCGCCGCCACCACCGACCTCACGAAGGTCTACGGCAGCGGCGACACCCGCGTCGTCGCCCTCGACCGGGTCAGCATCGCCTTCCGGGAAGGCGAGTTCACCGCCATCATGGGCCCCTCAGGCTGCGGCAAGTCCACCCTGCTGCACTGCGCCGCCGGACTCGACGCACCGAGCTCCGGCTCCGTGCGCGTCGGCACCACCGAACTGAGCACGCTCGACGACCGCCGGCTCACGCGGCTGCGCCGCGACCGGATCGGCTTCATCTTCCAGGCGTTCAACCTGCTGCCGACGCTGACCGCGCTGGAGAACATCACGCTCCCGCTCGCCCTCGCCGGGCGCCGCCCCGACCCGGAGTGGCTGGACCGCGTGGTCTCCATGGTCGGCCTCTCCCAGCGCCTCGGCCACCGGCCCGCCGAGCTCTCCGGCGGCCAGCAGCAGCGCGTCGCGGTCGCCCGCGCCCTGGCCTCCCGCCCCGCGATCGTCTTCGGCGACGAGCCCACCGGAAACCTCGACTTCCGTGCCGGGGCCGAGGTGCTGGGCTTCCTGCGCGACTCGGTGCGCGAGCTCGGCCAGACGGTCGTCATGGTCACCCACGACCCCGTCGCGGCGGAGTACGCGGACCGCGTGGTGTTCCTCGCGGACGGCCGGATCGTGGACGAGACGTACCCCGCGTCCTCCCCCTCCCACCCCCGCGACCGCTCCCGCCAGGGCTGAGCGGAAAGGACCGACCAGAACCGTGTTCCGCACCGCCCTGCGCACCGTACGCGCCCACAAGGCCCGGCTGCTGATGACCGTGCTCGCCGTCATGCTCGGCGTCGCCTTCGTCTCGGGCACCCTCGTCTTCGCCGACACCACCGCCGCGGCCCACCGCGCCGCCGCCTCGAAGAGCTTCGCCGGCATCGCCGTCACCGTGACCGAGAAGCCGCCCCCGCCCGGCGCCCCCGCCGCCGGCCAGGGAGCCGGGGGCGTGCTCGACGACGCGCTCGTACGGCGACTGGCCGAGGTACTCGGTGTCGCCGCCGTACGACCGTCGGTCGACGGTTCGGCGGTCCTGAACGCGGCGGACGGCACCCCGCTGCGAGCCGACCGGGCGTGGTCCCACCTGGCCGCCGCCTACGTAGCCGACAAGGACGGCGAGGACAGCCGCCACCCGGTGGTGGAGGGCCGTGCCCCGGCCGGCAGCGCTGAAGTGGCCGTGGACAGCGGCACCGCCGCCGCGGGCGGCTTCCGCCTGGGCGACATGATCACCCTGGCCACCGACGGCCCCGTCATGACCAAGCGCCTCGTCGGCATCGTCACCACCCGGGATACCCGGGTCACGGCCGGGGGCACCCTCGCCCTCTTCGACCGGGCGACCGCGCAACGGCTGTTCGCGTCCCCGGGCCACTACACCGGCATCGACCTGTCCGCCGCACCCGGCACCGCCCCGTCCGAGCTCGCCCGCCGGGTCACCGAGGTGCTCCCGGCCGACCGCGCCGAGGCCACCACCGGCGCCGCCCAGGCCGCCCAGCAGGCCCTCCTCGTCGACACGCTGACCCGGGGTTACGAGAAGGTGCCGCTGGTCTTCGCCGGGGTCGCGCTGTTCATCGGCTCGTTCCTCATCGTCAACACCTTCACCATGCTCGTGGCGCGGCGCACCCGTGAGATCGCGCTGCTGCGGGCCATCGGCGCCTCGCGCCGCCAGGTGTCCCGCTCCGTCCTCCTGGAGGCCCTGCTCGTCGGCCTCGTCGCCTCCGCAGGCGGCCTCCTGCTCGGGCTCGGCATCGCCGCCGTACTGCCCGACGTGCTGAGCACCGGCGCGAACGTGCTGCCGCGAGGCCCCCTGGTGGTCGGCCCCCGCTCGTTCGTGGCGGCGCTGGGGGTGGGCGTGGGCGTCACCGTGCTCGCGGCGTGGCTGCCGTCCCGCCGGGCGGCGAGGGTCGCGCCCGTCGAGGCGATGCGTACGGCCGCGCAGCCTCCCACCCCCGCCCGGTCGCGGTCCCGGCTCCGCGGCGCGACGGGCCTCGCCCTCCTCGTCCTTGGCGCAGGTCTGCTGGTGTCGCTCACGCGGGCGGAGGACGCCTCGGAGGAGAACCTGCGGACGGCGATGTTCGGCTGCTCCCTCGTCCTCGCCGCCCTGATCGTCCTCGCTCCGCTGCTCGCCGCGCCCGTGATCCGGCTCATCGGACGCCTGACCGTCCGCTACGGGATCACCGGGCGGCTCGCCCGTGAGAACGCGCTGCGCGACCCGCGCCGCACCGCGGCCACCGCCGCCACCCTGATGATCAGTACCGCGCTGGTCAGCGGTCTCGCCGTCATCGGCCACTCCACCGGGCAGGCCCTCGACCGCCAGGCCGCGGCCGGGCTCGGCGCCGACTACGTGATCAGCACCCGCTCCACCACGACCGCGGTCGACCCGGCGGCCGTACGGCGGGTGGCCGACACCGCCGGCGTACGGACCGCGAGCGCCGTGACGGACTCCACCCTCTTCACCGGCGGCGGAGTCCGGGAGATCTCCGGTGTCGACCCCCGCACCCTGGACGCCGTCATGAAGCTCGACTTCGTCAGCGGCTCCGCCGAGGACCTCGGGCCCGGCCGGATCGCCCTCTCCCGCACCCTCGCGAGGGACCTCGGCCTGACCACGGGCGGCAGGCTGGACGCCCGCGTCGGCCGGCACCAGGAGCCGAAGCCGTACACCGTCGTGGGCGTCTACCAGGACAACCCCATCGCCCGCGACGCGCTCGGCGACCGTACGGAGGTGGCCGAGAACGCCTTCCTCCCCGGCTCGGTCCAGCGGATCCTCGTCCGCACCGACGACGGCGCGGACCCGGAGACCGTGGAGCGGCAGCTGCGCGCCGCCGTGGGCAACAGCCCCCTGCTGAAGGTGCAGGGCCAGGGACAACTCGTCGCCGAGGCCGCCGGCACCCTGGGCGACCTGCTGAAGGTGATGTACGGGATGCTCGCCATCGGCGTCGTGATCGGCGCGCTCGGCATCGTCAACACCCTGGCCATGTCGGTCGCGGAGCGCACCCGCGAGATCGGGGTACTGCGCGCGCTCGGCATGGACCGCACCGGCGTCCGGCGGATGATCCGTCTGGAGGCGGTGGGCGTCGCCGCGTTCGGCACCCTCCTCGGCATGGCGGGCGGTCTGTTCGGCGCCTGGTCGGTCGGCTCGCTCGCCAACGGCGCGATGGAGCAGTACGCGCTGGCGCCGCCCTGGGGCACGCTGCTCCTCATCGGCCTGCTGTCCCTCGTCATCGGCGCGGCCGCGGCCACCGTCCCGGCCCGCCGGGCGGCCGCGCTGAGCCCGCTGGAGGCCGTGGCCGGGCACTGACCGCGGCTACGGCTCGCGGACGGCCTCCGGGTCCCGGTCGGACGCCGGCCAGACGTACGGGAGGTCGTCCGCGATCCCGGGGAAGTGGCCGCGGTAGAAGTCGGGGTCCTTGCGCAGCAGCGCCGACTGGTGGCTCAGGTGGAAGGCGGGGTCACCGAGCCACGGGGGCAGCTCCCCGGCCGCGGCGAGCGCGCCCTGCGGCCGGGGTTCGTCCTCTCCCGGCCGCCGCCAGGCGCGGAAGTCGCGCATCAGCGTGGCGGCGCAGGTGTCGGAGCGCCCGGTGGCCGTCCAGACGCGGCAGACGTCCAGGCCGTAGCGGACGAGGGCCTCCTCGTAGCCGGTCCACATGCGGACCGCGGGATGCCTGCGCCACCCGTACCCGGGCACGGTCAGCCCGCGGAACACCTGGAGCGCCTCCACCCGCTGCTTGCCCAGCCGGCGCGGATCCAGGGCTTCCGCCGAACGGGTGAAACCGGGGTACGGCAGGAACGTCTGCATGCGGTGTCCCTACCCGGACACCGCCCGGGACCCCACCCGGACGCCGCCGCTGGGGCTACGCGGGCATGGCCCCGGTCCCGACCAGGACGCCGCCCCGCGGGCTACGCGGGCACCCCGGCGGCTCCCAGCAGCCCCGCCCAGTCGGCGATCTTGACCGTCGAGCGCCCCAGGGTGTGGCCCAGCGCCGCCTCCGCCTGCTCGATGGAGAGCCACCCCGGCCACTCCACGGGCCGCAGCCCCCAGCTCCGCAGCGCGGCGAGCGGGTCGTCCGCCACCGGGCGCCGCAGCAGCAGCGCCGCGTCGTCCAGCAGCGAGGTGGCCGTCTCCTTGGCGCAGGGCCGGTTGGTGCCGATCACACCCGTCGGGCCCCGCTTGATCCACCCCGCGACGTACTCGCCGGGCGACGGTGCGCCGTCCCGCAGCACCCGCCCCGCCGCGTGCGGCACCGTGCCGCGCGCGGCGTCGAACGGCAGCCCCTCCAGCGGTACCCCGCGGTAGCCGACCGCCCGCAGCACCAGCTGGGCCTCGACGTCCTCGTACGCGCCGGTCCCGCGCACCCCGCCCGCGCCGTCCGGCACGGTCCGCTCGAAGCGCACCCCGGCCGCCCGGCCGCCGCGCTCCAGCACCTCCACCGGCCGCAGGAAGAACCGCACCCGGATGACCCGCTCCCGGGGCTCCGGAGCCGTGCTCTCCGCCCAGGCGCGTACCACCTCCACATTGCGCCGGTTCACCGCCGGCAGGGCCGCCGGGTCCGCGTACGCCGGGTCGAGCGCCAGGTCCGCCGGGTCCACCTCCACCCGGGCCTGCGGCATCGCGCCCAGCTCGCGCAGCTCCTTGGTGGTGAACTTGGCCTGCGAGGGCCCGCGCCGGCCCACCATGTGCACGGTGCGCACCCGGCTCGCCGCCAGCGCGCCCAGCGCCGCCTGCGGCACATCGGTGGGGTGCAGCTCCTCCGGGCCGCGGGCGAGGATCCGCGCCACGTCCACCGCGACGTTCCCGACCCCGATCACGACCGCCGAGCGGGCGGCGAGCGCGACGCCGAAGCCGTTCCCGGCCGCGTCCGGGTGGGCGCTGTACCAGGAGACGAAGTCCGTGGCCGAGTAGCTGCCCGGCAGGTCCTCGCCCGGCACACCCAGTTTGCGGTCGCGCGCCGCGCCGACGCAGTACACGACCGCGTGGTACAGCTCCAGCAGCCGCCGGGGGGCCACGCCCCGGGCGCCGACCTCGACGTTGCCGACGAATCCGATCCGCTCGTGCTCCAGCACCGTGCGCAGGTTGTTCTGCAGGGACTTGATCTTCTCGTGGTCCGGTGCCACCCCGTACCGTACGAGCCCGTACGGACAGGGGAGCCGGTCCAGGACGTGGACGCGGACGTCCGGCACGCGGGTCTGTTCCACCAGCGACTGGGCGGTGTAGACCCCGCTCGGCCCGGATCCGACGACGGCGATTCGCAGCACGGCCGCGCTCCTTCCCGGAGGGATTTCCAGCATCGCACCGCCGCGCCCGTCGCGGGAGATGCCGGAGCCGTGCGGGGCGGGAGCCGTACGGGGCGGGAGCCCGGCCGGGCCCGGGCTTGCCCGGCCTACAGGGAGCGCATCCGGTTGATCTCGGCGGTCTGCTGCGCGATCACGTCGTTCGCCATCTCCTCGACCTGGACGTTGTTGCCCTGGGACAGCACCTCCGTGGCCATGGTGATCGCGCCCTGGTGATGGGTGATCATCAGCTTCAGGAACAGCTCGTCGAAGGCCGTGCCGCGCGCCGCGCGCAGCTGGGCCAGCTGCGCCTCGGTGGCCATCCCGGGCATGGAGCCGTGGTCGTGGGCGTGATCGTGGGCGTCTCCTCGGCCTCGGTCGGCGGGCGGCGTGGGGCCCGCGTTGCTCTCCAGCCACCCCTTCATCGCGTCGATCTCCGGCTGCTGCGCCGCGGCGATCCGCGCCGCCACCTTCTTCACCCGCTCCGACGCGGCCTGCTTCGGCGCGAGGGCGGCCATGGTCAGCGCCTGGCCGTGGTGGGCGATCATCATGCGGGTGTACGTGACGTCCGCCGTGTTCGGCCTGTCGTCGGGGCGCTCCTTGGCGGCCTGCTCGGGGGACAGGGTCCTGGCCGGTTCGCCGGGCTTTCCGGGCGCCACCACCACGCCGCCCCCGCCACCGTCGCCGCCCGCCCTGGCCCGCGCTCCGTCGTCGGATCGCGCCGGCGGCGCCGACTCGCAGGCGCCCAGGGCCAGTACGGCGGCGAGGGCCGCCACGGCGACGGCGGAGCCGCGGACACGCGCGGCACTGATGCGGTGCGACATGGCGAACCTCCAGGGACACGTGGGCCGGCCGGTGGTCATCCTGCCCCGGGGCGGCCCCTTCGCGCGCCCCCCGGTCGGAAACTTTCCTCAACGACCGCGTAGGCGCTCTGTTGAGATGTGCATGCAAAGCAACATACTGCCGGGGTCCGCAACCCGTTCGACTCCGAACGGATCCAAGGGAGGACGCAGTGACCTCGTTGCGCACCACTCACGCGCGGCGGCGCAGACGTCTCGCCGTGGCCACCGCCGCGGCCGGACTGTTCGCCACCCTGCTGACGGCCGGCCCCGCGGCCGCCACACCCGACCCCGGGGACGTGCCGGCCACCCCGGAGAGCGTCTCCGCGCAAGCGGAAGCGGAAGTCCGGGCGGCCATCCGCAGCGGTGAGATACCCGGCGTGGACCAGGTGGTCCACAGCGCGAACATCACCCACCTCGCCAACGTCCCGCACGACGCCTTCACCGGTATCAACTCCGACCTCGCCTTCCAGGGGAAGTACGCCTTCTCCGGCAACTACGACGGCTTCCGCGTCTTCGACATCAGCAACCCCAAGGCGCCGGTCACCGTCGCCCAGGTCCTCTGCCCGGGCGCCCAGAACGACGTATCGGTCTCCGGCGACCTGCTCTTCCTCTCCACCGACTCCTCGCGCAGCGACAGCTCCTGCAGCAGCACGTCGCAGCCCGCGACCGAGAAGTCGTCCTGGGAGGGCATGAAGATCTTCGACATCAGCGACGTCCGCAACCCCAGGTACGTCGCGGCTGTCGAAACCGCCTGCGGCTCACACACCCACACGCTGGTGCCGGAGCGCCGCAACGTCTACGTGTACGTCTCCTCGTACGCGCCCAGCGCCGCCTTCCCCGACTGCCAACCGCCGCACGACGGCATCTCGATCATCAAGGTGCCGCGCAAGGCGCCCGAGAAGGCGGCGGTGGTGAACTTCCCGGTGCTCTTCCCGGGTGAGGGCCCCGACGGCGGCGGCAACCCCGGCGGGCCCACCAACCCGGGCGTCTCCAAGACCACCGGCTGCCACGACATCACGGTGCTGCCCTCCAAGGACCTCGCCGCCGGCGCCTGCATGGGCGACGGCATCCTGATGAACATCGAGGACCCGGAGAACCCGAAGGTCATCGACCGCGTCCAGGACAACGTCAACTTCGCCTTCTGGCACTCGGCGACCTTCAACCAGAAGGCGAACAAGGTCGTCTTCACCGACGAGCTCGGCGGCGGCGTCGGCGCCACCTGCAACGAACGCACCGGCCCGAACCGCGGCGCCGACGGCATCTACGACATCGTCGGCAAGGGCGACCAGCGCAAGCTCGTCTTCCGCAGCTACTTCAAGATCGACCGCTACCAGGCGGACACCGAGAACTGCGTCGCCCACAACGGCTCGCTCATCCCGGTCAAGGGCAGGGACATCATGGTCCAGGCCTGGTACCAGGGCGGGCTCTCCGTCTGGGACTTCACCGACTCGGCCAAGCCCAGGGAGATCGCCTACTTCGAGCGGGGCCCGCTCACCACCGACAAGCTGACCACCGGCGGCTCCTGGTCGGCGTACTACTACAACGGCCACATCTACTCGAACGACGAGCGCAAGGGCTTCGACGTCCTCCGGCTCGACGACCGGCGTACGGACCCGGCGAAGCGCGTGCGCATGCACGAGCTCAACGTGCAGACGCAGCCCGATTACTTCGACGACTTCGACAACGACAACGACGGCGATTACGACGACTGACCGACCGCCTCGCCCCGCGTTCCGCCGGACGGCGCCCCGTCGTCCGGCGGAACGCCGAGCTCCCAGTCCAGCCCGTACCTCTGGAACAGCTCCGCGCGCAGCCGCGCCCGGGGCATCGGCGCGCCCGGCAGCAGCACCGCGAAGACCGCGCCCATCAGCAGCGCCCGCAGCAGCGGGTAGTCCGCGTCGACGTCACGCACTCCGTAGCGGGCCACCGTGTCCCGCAGCAGGGCCGCCAGCCGCTGCTGCTCGGGGCACTGCACGAACCCCTCGGCCTGGAGGATCCCCGCCATGTGCGTGCGCATCAGCAGCGGCCGCTGCACCGCCAGGTCGAGGATCGCGTCGATGGCGCGCGCCAGCCGCTCCCGCCCGTCGTCGGTGCGCGGCTCCCGCTCCAGGGCCGCTTCCAGGGTCAGGTGCATCAGCCGGTGCACCGCGGACTGCAGGAGCTGGCGCTTGCCGGGGAAGTAGTACGAGACCAGACCGCGCGCCGAGCCCGCCCGGTCCGCGATGTCCGCGAGCGTGGTCGCCTCGTAGCCCCGTTCGCCGACCAGCTCCACCGTCGCCTGCAGCAGCCGCTCCCGGGAACGCCGCCGCAGTTCTTCATTGACCGATGCGCTCCGCGGGGACATGCTTTAACTCCTGCGTTGACTGGCTCTCAGCCAATATACTCAGGGCACCCTCGCGCGACGCCCCTGTGGCCGTCCGGCGGGGGCTGGTGTCATGCGGACCGGGCGACGCGGGGGATCGTCCGGTCCCATGGCCTACAGCAGCTCCAGCACCGGGCGCAGCGCCGCCGGCCGCTCACGCGCCGGCAGGTGGTCCACGAAGTGCACCGCGCAGCCGACTTTCGCCGCGCCGCCGTCCGCATAGCGGTCGTCGCCCACCATCAGCGCCTGCCGCGGCTCCCTCCCCAGCGCCTCGCACGCCGTCCGGAACAGCCGCCCGTCCGGCTTCTGGACCCCGTGTTCGTACGAGAGGGCGTACGCGTCCACGAACCGGTCCAGCCCGTGCGCGCGGAACACCGGGCGCGGGTCCCACCCGATGTTGCTGACCACGGCGACGCCCACCCCCCGCTCGCGCAGCGCGGCGAGCACCTCGCGCGCGTCGGGGTACGGCTCCCAGGCCTCCGGCGTCATGTGGCGGTCGTACAGCGCGTCGTACAGCGCCGGGTCCGGCAGCCGTACCTGGCGCGCCAGGGCGGTGTACGTGGCGCGGTGGTGGTCCGCGGTGACGTCACGGGTCGCCCACCACTCCGCCAGGTGCTCCGGGATGCGGCGCGGGGCGCTGCCGCCCGGCAGGGCCCCGGCGGCCTCCAGCTCCTCGGCCCAGCGGGCGACGGCGTCGGGCGGGGCGGCGATCCCGGAGGCGTCCAGGACGGCGCGCAGCCAGCGTTCGGCCGGTTCGATGCGGAACAGGGTTCCGGAGAAGTCGAAGAGGACGCACGTGATCGTCATGCCGGTATCCCTGCCCGCTCAGCGCCGGCGCGACAACACCGTCCGTTCGTACGCCAGGACGGCGACGGCCACCACACAGGCGCCGAGGAGCCAGCCGCCCAGGACGTCCGTCGCCCAGTGCACACCGAGGTACACCCGGGTCAGCCCGACGCCCGCCACCGACACGGCGCCGGCCACCGCGACCCCGCGCCACGCGCGCGTGCCGGGACCCCGTCCGTACCGCGCCAGCAGCCACAGCAGCAGCCCGAAGGTGAGGGCGGCGGTCATGGCGTGCCCGGACGGGAAGGCCGCGAAGTGCGCGGTGTCCACGGGGTCGCGCCACTGCGGGCGGTCCCGGCCCACCACCGTCTTGAGCGTCTGCTGGAGGGCGGCCCCGAACAGGCTCACCGCCCCCGTCCACACCGCGAGGAGCCGCTCCCGGGCCCGCCAGAGCCACACCACGGCCAAGGCCGTCAGGGCACGCATGGTCCACGGGTCCCAGACCCAGTCGCTCAGCACCCGGTTGACGCGCGTGAGCACCGGGCTCCGTACGGCCGAGTCGTGCAGCCCGTCCGCCACCGCCCGGTCGAAGGCGACCAGCGGCCCCCATTCAACCGCCACCAGCACCAGCAGCACCCCCGCGAGGGCACCGGACCCGAGCGCGGCGGCGGAGGCGGAGGGGGTGCGGGTGGGCGGGGGGAGTGTGGGGGAGCGCATGATCTGATCCTCCCCGACGACGGGGCCCGCTAACAGGCACTCCGCTTGCGAAGCTCGCGAGGGGTAGGGGCGCGCAGGCGCAGAACCGAGGCTCCCACGCGACGGGAAAGATCCAGCTCCGGCTCCGGGTTCCTTTCCGCGACCCTGTGGGCCAGGCTTCTCCCATGGGGGACCAGATCACCGAGCAGCTCATCGAGCGCTTCGTCAGTGCACTCCGGTCGGTCGTGCCGCCGATCTCCGTCTGGGCGCACGGGTCACTCGCTGGAGGCGATTACCAGCCGGGCCGCAGTGACCTCGACCTGATCGCGGTCGTAGGCCGACCGTGCACGGCAGCGGAGGAACGGCGACTGGAAGAGCTGCACCAGAACCTGGGCAGGGACATCACGCTTGCGTCGAAGCTGCACTGCAGCTATCCCGCGGTCACGGAGCTGGCTGATGCCACGCACCGCCACCTCACGTGGGCGCACGAGGAGCTGATGCGCCGACCGGTCACTCCGGTGACCAGACGTGAACTGCACGACTTCGGGCTGGTCCTGTACGGCCGGCCGCCCGCAGGCATCCTGCCGCCGGTGACCGACGGGCAGCTCGCTGATTTCATCGTCAAGGATCTGGAGAGCTTCTGGTTGCCGGCCCTATCTCACCCGGAGTGGTGGATGCGCGACATCTGGATCGACCTCGGCCTGCTGACCTTGGCCAGGGCGGCAACGACGCTGCGGGACGGCAAGCTGATCACCAAGGCCGACGCTCTCGGGGTGCTCACCGACATGGGCGCCCCCGCCGACGTCGTGGATGACATCAGGCGGCGTCGCTATGGTGTGCCCGCTCCTGCGACAGAGCAGTGGATCGCCCGTCGGGCCGAACTGACGCTCACCTTCCTCAGGTCCCACATCAGGCAGGTCGTCCTGAACAAGGACCTACGCGAGTGACGGGCCCGGTGAGACCGGGTCAGGACACACCGACCCGGTCGTACCGTGTCCCGAGGCGACCGGGGCCGCGGTGCTCGACGAACCGGCCTACCCCAGCGCCCGCAGCGCCGGGACGAACGCCACCAGCACCGGTACCACGGGGACCAGCGCGGCGGCCGCCGTCAGGCGCAGGCGGCGGGCGGCCGTGAGGCGCGGGGCGGCCGCCAGCAGGCGGTTCACCCGCTGCGGCAGCTGGGCGTCCGGGGCGGGACCCGGGCCGAACACGCCCCGGTGCTCGTTCAGTTCCACCAGCGCCAGCGCGATCGTCAGCCGCCCGTACCGCCGCGACGCCACGTCGTCGGCCGCCAGCTCCACCAGCCGGTGCATCTCGTCGCGGAACGCCGCGAACACCGGCACCTGGGGGAAGCCCGTCGCCAGCGCCGCCGAGCAGTGCAGCAGCCAGTCGTGCCGGGCGCGCGCGTGGCCCTGCTCATGGGCGAGCACCGCATCCAATTGACGGCCCTTCAGGCGGCGCAGGGCGGCCGTGGTGACGACGAGCCGCGGCTCGGCCCCCGCGAGCCACCAGGCGTCCGGACGGCTGCCCTCCAGCGGCACCAGGGGGTCCTCGTACCCCTTCTCGCCCGGCAACAGCGGCGCCCGCACGAGGAGTTCCGCGCGACGGCGGCGGCGGCGCGCCCGGGCCCGGCGTATCTCGCGCGTGAGCATGGCCGCGCTCCACAGCCCGCCGCAGGCCAGCAGCACCGCGAGCACGGCGGACCACGGGCCGTTCTCGGCCAGGGCGTACGCCTCCACCACGCCCCGCGGCGCGGGTGCGAAGACGTGCCCGCGCACCGCGTGCCAGGCGGCCGCCGCACTGAAGGTCATCGACAGCGCGAAGCTCACCAGCACCGAGGCCACCACGCACTGCCACACCCACAGCGCCACCACCGGCTCGCGTTCCGCCCAGTCGGCCCGGGCCAGCAGCCGCGGGGACGCGCATGCGGTCAGAACGCCGAGTGTGAGCAGCGCGAGGGAGACCACCATGGGCCTCACCTTAAGAGCGCGGCCTACCCCTCGGTACGGTCTCGCGCCCCAAGTGACGCACGCCACGGTTTCGCAGAGGCGTCAGAGCGACAGCAGCATCGCCAGCATCGCCAGCCCCATGGACACCCGGCAGGCGAGCACCATCCCGGGCGTGGCCCCCGCCGGTTCCCCCCGTCCGGCCACTCCTAGCGGTACCGCCCCTGCTCCCGGAACGGCCATCGGGACCAGTCGGTTCCCGGCCCGCAGCACATAGACGGCGTAGTACGCCAGCAGCGCGCCCGTCAGCAGCGGTACCCCGGAGCCGCCCGCGACGCCGTGCCCCGCGTGCGCCCCGCCGCCTCCGCCGGACATCGCCACCGCCATGTACACCATGGCCAGCGACCCGACGAGGTGGTGCAGGTGACCGGTCCCGCGCCGGGCCGCCCACCACAGCGCGTGCAGCGCGGCGGCCCCGAACACCACGGCGTACACGGCCCAGGCCCCCGGCGCGGAGAAGGGCACCGCCATCGCCGCCATCCCGAAGCCCATCAGCGCCTCGCCCGCCGCCGCCGAACGCTCGGCACCGGCACAGCGCCTCATCCGCGCCAGGCAGTACGCGCCGGTCACCGCGCACAGCGCCACCAGCAGCCAGCCGGACATCGCGGGTCCGTGCACGGCGTACCTCCCCGTTCGACGAGACGGCTCGGGGGAGGATGCCCGCCCCGCCGCAGGCGCATACGGGCGCAGAGTCGTATGAGGGGAGCGCGCGAGGCGCGTCACCCGACCGGGTTACCCTCGCACGCGGAACACCCGTACCGAGGAGGGTCATGGACACCGCACCGCCGCAGGACGCCCCGGAGCTGACCTACCGCGACGCCGTCGAGGCCGACGTCCCCGCGCTCGTCGAGCTGGTGCAGTCCGCCTACCGCGGTGACAGCAGCCGCGCGGGCTGGACCACCGAGGCCGACTACCTCCAGGGGCAGCGGACCGACCCCGAGGGCGTACGCGAGATCATCAGCGCGCCCGGCTCCCGCCTGCTGGCCTTCGAGCGCGACGGCGCGATCATCGCCTGCTGCCAGCTCGAACACCGAGGCGACGCCGCATACTTCGGCATGTTCGCCGTCCGCCCCGGCCTCCAGGGCGGCGGCCTCGGCCGGCGGATCCTCGCCGAGGCGGAGCGCCTGGCCGTCGCCGAGTGGGGCGTGCGCGAGATGCACATGACGGTGATCTCGATCCGCGAGGAGCTGATCGCCTGGTACGAGCGGCGCGGCTACCGCCGTACCGGGAAAACGAGCCCCTTCCCGTACGACGACGAGCGCTTCGGCGTGCCCCAGCGCGACGACCTGGAGTTCGAGCTGCTGGTGAAGGAGCTCGTGGTCAAGGACCTCCAGGCCGCGGCGGAGCGGGAAGCCTAGGACGGGCCCGGCTCGGCCGGCTCCTCGGTGCGGAACGTCAGCCGTCCGTCGTCCACGCCGACCCGCACCCGTGCGCCCGCCGGGAGGCGGCCGTCCAGCAGCAGCCGGGACAGCTCGTTGTCCACCTCGCGCTGGATCGTGCGGCGCAGCGGGCGCGCGCCGTACTCGGGCTGGTGGCCGCGGCGGGCGATCCAGTCGACCGCCTCCGGCTCGAACTCCAGCGTGACGTCCTGGGCGCGCAGCCGCCGCCGCGTCTCCTCCAGCAGCAGGTCGGTGATCCGCCGCAGCTGGTCCTCGTCGAGCCGCCGGAAGAGGACGATCTCGTCGATGCGGTTGAGGAACTCGGGGCGGAAGTGCTCGCGCAGCGGCCGCAGGGCCCGCTCGCGCATCGCCTCGTCCTCCGCCTCGGTGTCCGTCGCGCCGAAGCCCAGCTGGCCGCGGCCGGTGCCGATGGCCTCCGAGCCGAGGTTGCTGGTCATCACGATGACCGTGTTCTTGAAGTCGACGGTGCGGCCCTGCGAGTCGGTCAGCCGCCCGTCGTCCAGCACCTGGAGCAGAATGTTGAAGACGTCCGGGTGGGCCTTCTCCACCTCGTCCAACAGCAGCAGCGAGTACGGGTGGCGGCGCACCGCCTCCGTCAGCTGACCGGCCTCCTCGTGCCCGACGTACCCGGGGGGCGCGCCGACCAGGCGGCTGACCGTGTGGCGCTCCTGGAACTCGCTCATGTCCAGGCGCACCATCCGGTCCTCACTGCCGAACAGCGCGTCCGCCAGCGCCCGCGCGAGCTCGGTCTTGCCCACGCCGGTCGGGCCCAGGAAGAGGAAGCTGCCGATCGGGCGGCTCGGGTCGGCGAGGCCCGCCCGCGAGCGCAGGACCGCCTGCGAGACGGCGGTGACCGCCTCGTCCTGGCCGATGACCCGCTTGCGCAGATGGTCCTCCAGGCCGAGGAGCCGTTCCTTCTCCTCCTGGGTCAGGCTGCTCACCGGGATGCCCGTCTGCCGGCTGACCACCTCGGCGACGTCCTCGGCGGTGACCTCCAGGACCCGGCCGTCGCCCGCCGCCGGTTCGCCGCGCCCCGCCTTGATCCGTTCCTCGATGTCCTGGACCCGGTCGCGCAGCTCGGTGGCCTTCTCGTACTGCTCCGCCGCCACCGCCTGGTCCTTGTCCCGCAGCAGCTGCTCGCGCTGGCGCTCCAGGACCCGGATGTCCGCGTCGCCCGAGTTGGCGCGCAGCCGCACGCGCGCGCCCGCCTGGTCGATGAGGTCGATCGCCTTGTCCGGCAGGAACCGCTCGGTGATGTACCGGTCGGACAGCTCGACGGCCGCGAGCAGCGCCTCGGGCGCGTACCGGACCTGGTGGTGGGCCTCGTACCGGTCCTGGAGCCCGCGCAGGATCTCCAGCGCGTCCTCGGGGCTCGGCTCCGGGACCAGGATGGGCTGGAAGCGCCGGGCGAGCGCCGCGTCCTTTTCGATGTAGCGGCGGTACTCCTCCATCGTCGTGGCGCCGATGACGTGCAGCTCGCCGCGGGCGAGGGCGGGCTTGAGCATGTTGCCCGCGTCCATGGAGCCGCTCTCCGAACCGCCGCTGCCGCCGCCCGCGCCGACGACCGTGTGCAGCTCGTCGATGAAGACGACGAGGTCGTCCGTGTGGGAGCGGATCTCGTCGATGATCGCGTTCATCCGCTCCTCGAAGTCGCCGCGGTAGCGGGTCCCGGCCACGACGCCCGACAGGTCCAGTGCCACCACCCTGCGGTCGCGCAGGGTGTGCGGTACGTCCCCCTCGACGATGCGCTGCGCCAGCCCCTCGACGATGGCCGTCTTGCCGACGCCCGCGTCCCCGATCAGGACGGGGTTGTTCTTGCCGCGCCGGGAGAGCACCTCGACCGTCTGCTCGATCTCCAGCTCGCGGCCGATGACCGGGTCGATCCGGCCCTCCTTGGCCATGTCGGTGAGGTCGCGGCCGTACTTGTCGAGGTTCGGGGTGCTGCGCTGCGGCAGCGGCCGGTGGTCCACGCCGGAGTCCGACCAGCCGCCGGGCGGTACGCGCGGGGCGCCGGACGCGCCCGGTACGGACCCGGGGTCGAACCGCGCCTGCGTCAGGATGCGGCCCGCCGCCGAGTCGGGGTTGGCGGCGAGCGCCGCCAGCACGTGCTCGGGGCCGATGTAGGAGGCACCGGTGTGCCGGGCCAGGTCGTGGGCGTCGAGCAGCGCGCGCTTGACCGCCGGGGTGACGGCGATCCGCGACTGCGGCGGTCCCTCACCGGCCGTCCGGTCGATCTCCGCGACCAGCGCGTCGGGGTCGGCGCCCGCGCGGGCGATCAGGTCGCGGGTCGGCTCGGTGGTCAGCGCGGCCCGCAGCAGGTGCTCGGTCTCCAGGTCCGGACTGCCGTGCTCGGCCGCGTACGAGGCGGCGTCGCCGACCATCCGGCGGGCCGGCTCGCTCATGAGCCGGCCGATGTCGATGTACCGGGGCCCGGACCGGCCCGATCCGGACGATGACGTTCCGCCGCCGAAGAAACGGGCCAGGAACTCGCTGAAGGCGTCGGGGCCGAAGCCTTCCGGGCCCATGAAGCCGCTGCTCATATGTGTCCGTTCCGTCCGTTCCGGTGTCCTGGGGATGGCTGGGACACCTCGCGGGTTCCCGAGCGCATTTCGGTTACACCTGTGACGAACGGGACCAGGCGGCCTGCGCGGACGCGGTGGGCGCTCAGGCGGTGAAGCGGCTCGTGCGGCGGATCTCCGGGTGGTCGGTGGTCACCCCGTCCAGCTCCAGCGCCCGCGCCAGCCGCAGGTGCTGCTGCGTGTTGACCACCCAGCCGATGATCCGCAGCCCCGCCTCCCGCGCCCGCTCGGTGGTCTCCAGGGTCAGCCGCCGGATGTTCAGCGCCAGCGTGGCGGCGCCCACGGCGTGCGCCCGCTCCACGATGTCCGCCTCCCAGCGGCTGGCGATGAGCACGGTCCGTACGCCGGGCACCAGCCGGGCGATCTCGGCGACCGCCTCGTCGTGGAAGGACGACACCTCGACCCGGCCCGTCAGGTCGCGCCGGTGCATCACCTCGGCGAGCGCGCGGGCCGCCGCCACGTCCTTGATCTCCGCCTGGAGCGGCGCGTCCACCGCGTCCAGGACCTCCTCGAAGACGGGGATCCGCTCGCCCATCCCCGCGTCGAGGGCCCGCAGCTCGTCGAGGGTCTTGTCGGCGATGGGGCCGGTGCCGTCGGTCGTCCGGCCGACGTCGGCGTCGTGCATGACGACGAGCGCCCCGTCCTTGCTCAGATGGAGGTCCAGCTCGATGGCGTCCATGCCGACGCGCTCGGCGCGGCGGAAGGAGCGGAGGGTGTTCTCCGGTTCGACACCCATGACTCCGCGATGACCGATGGTGAGGAAACTCAAGGTCTTCTCGCTTCCTTCGATGGGCCGGGGGGCGCGGTCCGGCTCCCAGTCCAGGACCACGCGACACGGTCGCAGCAGCCTAACGGCGCCCTCCTGATGCGGAACCGGTCGCGCGGGGGCGGAATGGAGTAGGCCGCTTCCCTTCCCGTGCGCCCCCGGCGCACCCGCCTTCACTCGTCCGTGGGCGTGCCGTTCCGGCCGCCACGAACGGGTGGAGGCGGTCGTGGCCGGAACCATGCCCGGGGACGTACCACCGTCCGGCGCGTGATGCCGCCGCCCGAACCCCCTCTGACAGGAAAAACAGCGGCGACCACGGGGGGTCGGCAGGATAATTTATTCTTGAGCCCCTTGTGGCGAAGAACCGCCCATGGATACGGTGCCTTAACGCGAGGTTCTCCCGTGGAGGAAGAGTGATGACGGAAATTCTTGTGCAGGACGCTGTCGGCGTGGCTGAATCGACCGACGCCAGGGTGATCGACCACCCGGCATGGACCGCGCTCAAGAATGCCGTGGAAGAGATCCGCACCTGGCAGTCCGCGGACGGCTCCATAGACCTCGACGCCGAGGGCGCCCCCGCCCGCGCCACGGTCGACGCCGCGCTCGACCGCGTCGCCACCGCCGTGGAGCAACTGTCGCCGCTGCTGCCGCACGACGCCGCGTACCACCGTGCCGCCGTCGCCGACCTGCGCAAGTGGGCCGCGGGCGGCTACGCCGTGCCCGACTTCCTGGACTCGCTGCTCGCGTTCCAGCCCGCCGCCCTGCGCGTCGACGGCCTGCAGCACCTCGTGGTGTTCCCGATGTACACGCAGAACGGCAACCCGGACCGCAACCTCGAAGCCGTCGTGCTGCGCATGGTCTGGCCGGAGTGGCTCGCCGAGCTGGAGGCCACCCGCTACGACAACCCGCTCTTCTGCGGCATCACCTTCGAGGACTTCACCTCCGGGTACGACACGCACTCGGCCGTCCTCTTCCCGGAGACCATCGCCGTCCGCGAGGCCCCCGAGCGCTTCAGCTGGGGCGGCATCTTCTGCGACCGCGAGGCCGCGCGCTTCCGCCGCGTCACCGAGGCGGCCGTGGACATCCTCGGCATCGACCTGCCCGACGACATCCGCGAGATGCTGGGCGACCAGGAGCGGTGCGAGAAGGCGTTCGTGCTCTGGGACATGGTCCACGACCGCACCCACAGCCACGGCGACCTGCCGTTCGACCCCTTCATGATCAAGCAGCGCCAGCCGTTCTGGATGTACGGCCTGGAGGAGCTGCGCTGCGACCTCACCGCCTTCAAGGAGGCCGTGAAGCTGGACGCCGAGGGCAACGCGCACGGCCGCGACGTGCAGTACGCCGTGCTGTTCGACCGGATGTTCCGCTTCCCGGTCTCCGGTGACCGCAACCGCAACTACGACGGCCTCGGCGGTCAGCTGCTCTTCGCGTACCTCCACAAGCACGACGTGCTGCGCTGGACCGACAACACCCTGAAGATCGACTGGGAGCGGGCCCCGCAGGTCACCAACGAGCTGTGCGCGGAGATCGAGAAGCTCTACCGCGACGGCATCGACCGCCCCAAGCTCGTCCACTGGTTCGCGGCGTACGACCTCGTCTCCACCTACCTCGCCCCGCACCCGGGCTCCCGCTGGGCCAAGGGCCCCGACGCCCTCGACCTGAGCCTGCCGCCGCGGAAACTGGTGGACGACGTGCTTCCGGACGAGTTTCCGCTCAGCATGTTCTATGAGGCCCTCGCCAAGAAGCTCAAGAGCGTGATCGCCTCCACCAAGGGGATCACCGCGCAGAGCGCCGAGCAGGTCGCCGCGTGAGCTCTCGTACGCAGGAGGAGGCGACGCCCATGAGCAGCAACGGCAACGGGAACGGCAACGGAGCGCTCGAAGGCGCGGTCATCGCGGTGGCCGGAGCGGCGGGCCCGGCCGGCCGCGCCACCCTGCTGCGGCTGGCGGCGGCGGGCGCGACGGTCGTCGGCGCCGACTACGACCCGGAGCGCCTCGCCGAGGCGGTCGACGCCGCCCGGTACATGCACGGCGGAGCCACCGTCACCGGCGACATCGTCGACCTCCTCGACCTGAACGCCACGCGCGAGTGGGCCGACAAGACCGAGAAGGAGTTCGGCCGCATCGACGGCCTGGTCCACCTCGTCGGCGGCTGGCGCGGCAGCGCCTCCTTCCCGGAGACGAACCTCGCCGACTGGGAGCTGCTGGAGAAGCTGCTGATCCGCACCGTCCAGCACACCTCGCTCGCCTTCCACGACGGGCTGCTGCGCAGCGACCGCGGCCGCTACCTCCTGGTCAGCGCCGCCGGAGCGACCAAGCCGACCGCGGGCAACGCCGCGTACGGCGCCGCCAAGGCGGCGGCCGAGGCGTGGACCCTCGCCCTCGGCGACGCCTTCCGCAAGGCGGGGGGCGAGGCGGGGCCCAAGGCGGCGGCTGCCATCCTGGTGATCAAGGCACTGGTGCACGACGCCATGCGCGCCGAGCGCCCGAATGCGAAGTTCGCGGGCTTCACGGACGCCAAGGACCTGGCCGACGCCATCGCCGGCGTCTGGGAGAAGCCCGCCGAGGAAGTGAATGGACAGCGCCTGTGGCTGACCCCCAAGCCGTGACCCCCGCCGCCGTCAGGACCGACGCCCGGCGGCGCCACGACCCGACCGTACGCGGCTTCGCCAGCGACAACTACGCCGGCGCCCACCCGGAGGTCCTCGCGGCGCTCGCCCTCGCCAACGAAGGCCACCAGGTCTCGTACGGGGAGGACGTCTACACCGAGCACCTCCAGCGGATCATGCACAGCCACTTCGGCCCGACCGCCGAGACGTACCCCGTCTTCAACGGCACCGGCGCCAACGTCACGGCCCTCCAGGCGCTCACCGACCGCTGGGGCGCGGTCATCTGCGCCGAGTCCGCGCACATCAACGTGGACGAGGGCGGGGCGCCGGAGCGCATGGCCGGGCTGAAGCTGCTGACCGTCCCGACCCCGGACGGCAAGCTGACGCCGGAGCTCATCGACCGGCAGGCGTTCGGCTGGGAGGACGAGCACCGCGCCATGCCGCAGGCCGTCTCGATCACCCAGAACACGGAGCTCGGCACCGTCTACACGGTCGACGAGATCCGCGCGATCGTCGAGCACGCCCACGGCCTCGGCATGAAGGTCCACCTCGACGGCGCCCGGATAGCCAACGCGGCCGCCTCGCTGGACGTCCCCATGCGGGCGTTCACCAACGCGGTCGGCGTGGACGTCGTGACCTTCGGCGGCACCAAGAACGGCATGCTCATGGGCGAGGCGGTGGTCGTCCTCAACCCGGACGCGGCCCGCCACATGAAGCACCTGCGCAAGATGTCGATGCAGCTGGCCTCCAAGATGCGGTTCCTGTCGGTGCAGTTCGAGGCGCTGCTCGCCAAGGACCTGTGGCTGCGCAACGCCCGGCACGCCAACGCGATGGCTCAGCGCCTCGCGGAGGGCGTGCGCGCGGTGGACGGCGTCGAGATCCTGTACCCGGTGCAGGCCAACGCGGTCTTCGCGCGGCTGCCGCACGAGGTCACCCGACGGCTCCAGGAGCGCTTCCGCTTCTACTTCTGGGACGAGTCGGCGGGCGACGTCCGCTGGATGTGCTCCTTCGACACGACCGAGGACGACATCGACACCTTCGTCCTGGCGCTGAAGGAAGAGATGGCACGCTGAGGCGCTTCCCAGCGACCTTCGATGCAGTGCATGAATATGCGACCGGCCGGAAATTCATTGACTTCCGGCCGGTCGCTTCCTTAGGTTTGGGGATATGGAGCTGATTCAGCACACCCCGGAACTCTCCGCGTATCTCGCGGCCGATGAGGCAATCGACCACGAGCACTCGCTGGTACGGGGTATCGCGGCGCGACTCACCGTAGAGCACGTCGACGCATATTCATACGCCAAAGCCGCCTTCGCATACGTCCGTGACACCATCGGGCACTCCGCCGACGTCGACGACCCGCGCGTCCCGTGGCGCGCCTCCGACGTGCTCGAACTGCGCGTCGGCATCTGCTACGCCAAGTCCCACGCGCTCGCCGCGCTGCTGCGCGCCCGCTCCATCCCCACCGCCCTGTGCTACCAGCGGCTCACCGAAGACGACGGCACCGATCCGGTGCTGCACGGCCTGGTGGCCGTCCGGCTGCCGGGCCGGGGCGCCTGGGCCCGGCAGGACGCCCGGGGCAACAAGCCGGGGGTCGACGCCCGGTTCAGCCTGGACCGCGAACAGCTGGCCTTCCCCGTACGCCCGGAGCTCGGCGAGATCGACTACCCGGTGCTGTACGCGGCACCGCACCCGGTCGTCCTGAGCGCCCTGCGGGCCGCCCGCGACCGTGCGTACCTGTGGAAGACGCTTCCGACGGAGCTCTGAGCGCCGCGGCGCCCGGCCGGCCCGGCGCGCTGCCGCCGCGGTTCAGCTGGCCTCGCGCACCTCGGCCGGCGTCGGAGCCGTACCGCCGAGGTGGGCCGGGACCCACCAGGTGTCGCTCGCGTCCTTCGGCCGCACCGGGTACGCGCGCTGAGCCGCCTCCAGCAGCTCCTGCACCCGCTCGCGCAGCCGCCGCGTGATCGCGCCCGCGTACTGGTCGGTGGGCGCCTCCACCGGCTCGCCGACCCGGATCGTCACCGGGATGTGGCTGCGCTTGAAGTTGCGCGGCCGGCCCTTGGTCCACAGCCGCTGGGTGCCCCACAGCGCCATCGGGATCAGCGGCACACCCGCCTCCTGGGCCAGGCGCGCCGCGCCCGACTTGAAGCTCTTGAGCGTGAACGACTGCGAGATGGTCGCCTCGGGGAACACCCCGATGATCTCGCCGGCGCGCAGCGACTCGAGCGCGTGGTGGTAGGCGGCCTCGCCCTGCTCGCGGTCGACCGGGATGTGCTTCATGCCGCGCATCAGCGGCCCGGAGATCTTGTGCCGGAACACCGCGTCCTTGGCCATGAAGCGCACCAGGCGCTTCTGCGGCAGTGCTGCGAGACCCGAGAAGATGAAGTCCAGGTAGCTGATGTGGTTGCTGACCAGCACCGCCCCGCCGCTGCGCGGGATGTTCTCCGAACCCTGAGTGTCGATCTTCAGGTCGAGCGCCTTGAACATCGTGAGAGCGGCGCCGATGACCGGCCGATAGACGAGTTCTGCCACAGGAGAAGACCCTTCTTCGTCGATGCCTGGGGAGGTTCTCCCGGCGGAAGTTACGCAGCCGTAGGTATCCGGCATGGGGCAGATCGTGCCGCATGTCCGGCCCGCAGGCCAGTCCTGGCGCCGTCGGGAGAGGAGATTCTTGTCACGTCGTGGCCGCTCACGGGGGCTGCGGGAATCAGCCGGGGCCCCGTCGGCGCTGCACGGGACGGCGACGTCGGACGAGGTGAGGGAGCGGTGACGAAGGACGTGGAGGGTGTGGAGGACGTGGCGGACGCGGGCGGCGTGCTGGGGCCCGGGCAACTGGGGCAGGCCCTCGGGGAGAGGGCCACCCTCGTGCAGTTCTCCAGCGCCTTCTGCCAGCCGTGCCGCGCCACCCGGCGGATCCTCGCCGACGTGGCGGACATGGTCGAGGGCGTGGTCCACGTCGAGATCGACGCCGAGGAGCACCTCGGGCTCGTGCGCGCCCTGGGCATCGCCAGGACCCCCACCGTGCTGGTGCTGGACCGGGCGGGCCGGATCGTCCGCAGGGCGGCCGGCCAGCCGCGCAGGGCCGACGTCATCGCGGCCCTCGGGCACGCCGTGTGACCGGCCGTGATGCATCTCGCACCTACTTCGCGGAGTCTCCCTTGACCGCACCCGCCGCGCATCGAAAGGCTGGCGTCCCATGACGGCCCCGTCCGAACTCGACGTTCCCTTCCGGCAGCAGCACGCCACCCCCGACCTCCTCCGCTCCGTCTTCCGGCGGCACGCCGCGGGTGTCGCCGTCATCACGGCGCACGGCACCACGGCCCACGGCGAGCGGCCCGTCGGCTTCACCGCGACCTCCCTCACCTCCGTCGCCGCCGAGCCCCCGCTGATCTCGTTCGGCGTGGGCACCTCGTCCTCCAGCTGGCCGGTGCTGGCGGAGGCCGAGCACATCGGCGTGCACATACTCGGCGAGCACCAGAGCGAGCTGGCCGCCACCTTCGCGCGGAGCGGCGCCGACCGCTTCGCCCCGCCGACCCGCTGGTACCCCGGCCCCGAGGGCGTACCCCTGTTGGACGGCGTACTGGCCTGGCTGGTGTGCCGCGTCGTGGCCCGCGTCCCGGCGGGCGACCACCGCATCGTCGTGGCCCAGGCGGTGGCCGGCGACCCGGACGGCGCCGGGCGGCCGCTGCTCTACCACCAGGGGCGGTTCAGCGGCCTGCGGGACTGAGGGATCCTGGACGTACACCCCGGTTACTCAGCGTTGGCAAGGTCACAGTTCAAAGCGCTTGCTTACTGGGAAAGCACTGGGTGTACTGACGAGTAATATTTCGTCCGGGGCGGCCGCCGCCCCGAGCGGAAACCGTCCCATCAGGCGCCTATGCTGCGTGCAACAAGGCAGCCCAGTTATGACGATGTGTAGGAGAGCCGGCGTGAGCTTGAGGATCGTTGTCTGTGTGAAGTACGTGCCCGACGCCACCGGCGACCGGCACTTCGCCGATGACCTGACCGTCGACCGCGACGACGTCGACGGCCTGCTGTCGGAGCTGGACGAGTACGCGGTCGAGCAGGCGCTGCAGATCGCCGACGAGGCGGACGACGCGGAGATCACCGTGCTCACGGTCGGCCCCGAGGACGCCAAGGACGCGCTGCGCAAGGCGCTGTCCATGGGTGCCGACAAGGCCGTCCACGTCGAGGACGACGACATCCACGGCTCGGACGTCATGGCCACCTCGCTGGTGCTCGCCAAGGCCATCGAGAAGACCGGCTACGACCTGGTCATCTGCGGCATGGCGTCGACCGACGGCACCATGGGTGTCCTGCCGGCGATCCTCGCCGAGCGCCTGGGCGTCCCGCAGGTCACCCTGCTCTCCGAGGTCTCGGTCGAGGACGGCACCGTCAAGGGCCGCCGTGACGGCGACACCGCGTCCGAGCAGCTGGAGGCGGCGCTGCCGGCCGTCGTGTCCGTGACGGACCAGTCGGGCGAGGCCCGCTACCCGTCCTTCAAGGGCATCATGGCCGCCAAGAAGAAGCCGGTGGAGTCCCTGGACCTGGAGGACCTGGAGCTCGACTCCGACGAGGTCGGCCTCGAGGGCTCCTGGACCAAGGTCGACTCGGCGGCGGAGCGTCCGGCCCGCACGGCCGGCACGGTCGTCAAGGACGAGGGCGAGGGCGGCAAGCAGCTGGCCGAGTTCCTCGCGAGCCAGAAGTTCATCTAGGGCTCGCGCGAGCCACTCACCCGCCCCCAGACTCTTCGCATCGCAGGAGATTGAAGTCCCATGGCTGAAGTTCTCGTCTACGTCGACCACGTGGACGGCGCCGTCCGCAAGCCCACGCTGGAGCTGCTGACCCTCGCCCGCCGCATCGGCGAGCCCGTCGCCGTCGCCCTCGGCTCCGGTGCCGAGGCCACCGCCGCCACGCTCGCCGAGCACGGCGCGGTCAAGGTCCTGACCGCCGACGCGCCCGAGTTCGCCGACTACCTCGTCGTGCCGAAGGTGGACGCGCTGCAGTCGGCGTACGAGGCCGTATCGCCCGCCGCCGTGCTCGTCCCGTCCTCCGCCGAGGGCAAGGAGGTCGCGGCCCGCCTCGCGGTCCGCATCGGCTCCGGCATCATCACCGACGCCGTCGACCTCGAGGCCGGCGACGAGGGCCCGGTGGCCACGCAGTCCGCGTTCGCCGCCTCCTTCACCACCAAGTCCCGTGTCTCCAAGGGCACCCCGGTCATCACGGTCAAGCCGAACTCGGCCGCCGTGGAGGCCGCCCCGGCCGCGGGCGCCGTCGAGGCCCTCGCCGTCTCCTTCTCGGAGAAGGCCACCGGCACCAAGGTCGTCTCCCGCACCCCGCGCGAGTCGACCGGCCGCCCCGAGCTGACCGAGGCCGCGATCGTGGTCTCCGGCGGCCGCGGCGTCAACGGCGCCGAGAACTTCTCGATCATCGAGGAGCTCGCCGACTCGCTCGGTGCCGCCGTCGGCGCCTCGCGTGCCGCCGTCGACGCCGGCTGGTACCCGCACACCAACCAGGTCGGCCAGACCGGCAAGTCGGTCTCGCCGCAGCTGTACATCGCGGCGGGTATCTCCGGTGCGATCCAGCACCGCGCGGGCATGCAGACCTCGAAGACCATCGTGGCCATCAACAAGGACGCCGAGGCCCCGATCTTCGACCTGGTCGACTACGGCGTGGTCGGCGACCTCTTCGAGGTCGTCCCGCAGCTGACCGAAGAGGTCAAGTCCCGCAAGGGCTGATCCCTCGGATCGTTCGGCAGACGCGTACAGGCGCGTGCAGACGCGTGCAGACGTGGCCCGGGGCCGCGCGGTGACCTCACCGCGCGGCCCCGGCCCGTTGGAGGGACCATTGACGCAGGTCACGGACACCCATTAACTTCACCATACGGATTGTTGTTTCCGTGTAGTGGAAAGTGGAGGGTGTGGGAATGGGTCAGGGTCAGCAGGAGAAGGTGGCGACGAGCCTCGCCGGAGCGGTCAGCGAGGGCATCAGCGCCTCCCTCGTCTCGGTCGACGAGGAGCTCGCCCGCCGCTACCCGGGCGACCCCGGCACCCGCCAGCCCGTCCACACGGTGTACGTACCGGGTGAGGTCTTCGACGCGGGCACCATCCGCTCCTGGGGCGACCAGGCCCTCGCCATGCTCGACGAGCACGCCCCCGACGCCGCCTCCCTCGCCGCCGTCCTCGGCCTCTCCGACGAGCTCGCCGACGACGTCCACGCGCGCGTACGGGCCAAGCTGGAGCGCGAGCCCATCGAAGACCTGCGCGTCGACTTCGAGGACGGCTACGGGGGCAAGGACGAGGACGCCGACGCCGCCCGCGCCGCCCGCCTGATCTCGGAGGCGTACGCGCAGGGCACCGCCGCGCCGTACATGGGCATCCGCATGAAGTGCATGGAGGCCGCCGTACGCGACCGCGGCATCCGCACCACCGACGTCTTCCTCACCGGTCTCATGGAGCGCGGCGGCCTGCCCGAGGGCCTCGCCCTCACCCTCCCCAAGGTCACCTACGCCGAGCAGGTCAGCGCCTTCGTCCGGCTCGTGGAGGCCTTCGAGAAGGCCCACGGCCTCGACGCCGGACGCCTCGGCTTCGAGATCCAGATCGAGACCAGCCAGGCCATCCTCGCCGCCGACGGCACCGCCACCGTCGCCCGCATGATCGACGCCGCCGAGGGCCGTGCCACCGGCCTCCACTACGGCACCTTCGACTACAGCGCCTGTCTCGGCGTCTCCGCCGCCTACCAGGCCAGCGACCACCCGGCCGCCGACCACGCCAAGGCGATCATGCAGGTCGCCGCCGCCGGCACCGGCGTACGCGTCTCCGACGGCTCCACCAACGTCCTCCCGGTCGGCCCCACCGAGAAGGTCCACGACGCCTGGCGCCTCCACTACGGCCTCACCCGCCGCGCCCTGGCCCGCGCCTACTACCAGGGCTGGGACATGCACCCGGGCCACCTTCCGACCCGCTACGCCGCCGTCTTCGCCTTCTACCGCGAGGGCTTCGAGCAGGCCGCCAAGCGCCTGGCCGCGTACGCCAACCACGCCGGCGGCGACGTCATGGACGAGCCCGCCACCGCCAAGGCCCTCAGCTCCTACCTGCTGCGCGGCATCGACTGCGGCGCCCTCGACACCGACGAGGTCGCCCGACTCACCGGGCTCTCCCGCGCCGACCTGGACGGCTTCGCCGCTCCGCGGCGCGGGGATCTGACGGCCACGGCGCACTAGGCGCCGGGGCTGTCACCGCCGGCCCGTACTCTGTACGCGTATTCGGACGGGAATCGCGACACAGGGGACGGGCCAGCGGTGTCTTCGGGGGAGAACGAATTGATCGCCGGGCGCTACCGGGTCATCCGGCAGCTCGGCCGCGGCGGCATGGGCGTCGTCTGGCGCGCGCTCGACGAGGTGCTGGGCCGCGAAGTGGCCCTCAAGGAGCTTCGTACGTACACGGACTCCTCGGGGCACGAGCTCGCCGACCTGCGGCTGCGGATGCAGCGCGAGGCCCGGGCCGCCGCGCGCGTACGCCACCCCGGGGTGATCGCCGTCCACGACGTGGCCGACCACGAGGGCCGGCCCGTCATCGTCATGGAACTGGTCGACGGGCCCTCCCTGGACGACGTGCTCGCCGAGCGCGGCGTCATGGACCCGCGTGAGGCCGCCTCGATCGGGGCCCGCGTCATGGAGGCGCTCGGCGCCGCCCACGCCGTCGGCGTGCTGCACCGCGACGTCAAGCCGGGAAACGTCCTGCTGGACCGCACCGGCCGCGTCGTCCTGACCGACTTCGGCATCGCCGCCATGGACGACCCCGGCGACGGCTCCACCGCCCACCTCACGCGCAGCGGCGAGATCGTCGGCTCGCTCGACTACCTGGCCCCCGAGCGCGCCCAGGGCCACGAGCCGGGGCCCCCCTCCGACATCTGGGCGCTCGGCGCCACCCTGTACGCGGCAGTCGAGGGCTCCTCGCCCTTCCGCCGTACGTCGACGTGGTCGACGCTCAGCGCGATCGTCGCGGAGCCGCTGCCCGAGCCCCAGCGCGCGGGGGCCCTCGGCCCCGTACTGCGACTGCTCATGGACAAGGACCCCGCGCGGCGCCCGGACGCGGCGACGGCGGCACGGCTCCTCGCGGAGGTGGGGGAGGGGCGGGCGCCGCGGACGGTGCCCCCGTCGGCGTACGTGCCCACCGAGCTGAACGCCGTGCCGCACCGGCCGCAGGGCTTCGGCCCGCCGCCCGCGGCGGGCCCGGGTCCGGTGCCTCCGGTGTCGGCGGCGGGTGCGGTACCGGGGCCGGGGCCTGGGCCGATACCGGGGCCGTCGGCCGCTCCGACGGCCGTTCCGGTGGCCGGGCGGGCGGAGCGTGCGGCGGCGCGTCGCAAGAGCCGCGGCAGGCTCCTCGTCGCCGTGGCGACCGCGGCCGTCCTGCTGGCGGGCGGAGGCGTGACGTACGTCCTCATGGAGCGCGACCAGCCGGCGGGTGGGCAGGCGCTCGTGGGCGGTCAGGCCGATCCCACGTCCGGTACGCGCGACCCCGGTCGCGCGCTCGGCCAGGGCGCCGGGGCGTCACCCTCCGCCGCCGCGACACCGGGCGACGACGCCGAGCCGTCGGAGTCCGCCGCCACGCCGGTGTCCGGCACCCCGTCCGGGAAGGCGCCCGACGCCTCCCCGTCGCCCGCGCCGACGCGCAAGCCGCCCACGCGCGGCACGGGCGGGGGTACGGACACGGGCGGGGGCGGTGGGGCGGACCCCGCGCCGTCCTCCGCGCCCGCCCCCGCACCCGTGTGCCACTCCATCGGCGGCGGCAAGTACAACTGCCAGGTGTGGGCCAGGGCGAAGTCGTACCGCGCCGACGGCAGCGAGGCGGGTGTCCTCAACGCCGGCACCAACTATTTCTTCTGCCAGTCGAACCTCGGCCGCCGCGAGACCCACGGCGAGTGGACCAACGTGTGGTGGGCCAAGACGGACGACGACAGCGGCAACGCCGGCGTGTGGGTGAGCGACGTCTACATCCAGGGCGGTGACAACGACGCGCCGGTGCCCGGCCTGCCGGTGTGCTGACCAGCCGTCGGCCGAGCGGTACGGGAAGCTCGTTGCCGCTGCCGACGAGGGTGCGACTCACGAGGAGTCGAGGAGTACGGGCAGAGCCCCGCGCGGCGAGGGGGGAGCGGCTACGGCCGTTCCCCCCGGTCGGCAACAGGCTGCACACTCGACTCCATGGCCCCTCACCACACACCCCGGCAGCCCACCCTCGTCGACGACCCCGCAACCGGCTACCGACACCGCTACTGCCGACGCTGCGGCCGTGAACTCACCACACCGGCCTCCCGCCTGAACGGCTACGGCGCCGCCTGCGACCCCAACCGCCGACCACCCGCCCCGCCCGAGCACACCGTCGACCAGGACCCGCTCCCCGGAACGTGACCGTGGCCCCCCGCCGAAACGCGCGAAAGGGGGCCACTCCGCCGCCACGGAGCTCCCGTACGTCCCTCACCGCGCGGCGACCCTGGCGGCGAGCGGTCGGCTCCCGTCAGGACGACGGTGGCGCGATCTCGCCCGAGCCGCGCGGGATCAGCGTCGTCTCCAGCACCACTCGCGCCGGGGCGTCGTCCGCGCCGTCCAGCCGCCGGAAGAGCCGCTCCGCCGCCGTGCGGCCCAGCGCCGCCGCGTCCTGCGCGATGACGGTGATGCCCAGCAGGTCGGCGAGCTCGATGTCGTCGAAACCGACCAGCGCGACCGGGTGCGGGCGCCCGGCCAGCTCCCGTACCACCGTCACCGTCACGCGGTTGTTGCCCGCGAACAGCGCCGTCACCGGCTCGGGCCCGGCCAGCATCGCGGCGACCGCGCCCCGCACGCGCTCCGGTTCGGTCGAACCGAGCGAGACCCATGAGTCGTCCACCGCCAGCCCCGCGTCCTCCATCGCCGCCCGGTAGCCGCGCAGCCGCTCCACGGCGGTGTGGATGCGCGGCTGGTCGCCGATGAAACCGATCCGGCGGTGCCCGTGCGCGATCAGGTGCGCCACGCCCGCGCGGGCGCCGCCGAAGCTGTCGGAGAGCACCACGTCGGCGTCGATGCGCCCGGCCGGGCGGTCCACGAAGACGGTGGCGACACCGGCCCTGATCTCCGGCTCCAGGTACCGGTGGTCGGTACCGGCCGGGATCACGATCAGCCCGTCCACGCGGCGCGCGCAGAGCGCCAGCGCCAATTCCTGCTCCCGGTCCGGGTCCTCCGCACTGGAGCCGTTGATCAGGAGAGCCCCGTGGGCGCGGGCGACCTCCTCGACGGCACGGCTGAGCGGCCCGTAGAACGGGTCCGCGAGGTCCTCCAGGACCAGCCCGATGGAGGCGGTGCGGCCCTTGCGCAGCACCCGCGCGCTGTCGTTGCGGCGGAAGCCGAGCGCCTCGATGGCCTCCTGGACGCGGCGTTCGGTGTCGGGGGTGACGCCCGGCTCGCCGTTCACCACGCGGGAGACGGTCTTGAGTCCGACACCCGCGCGGGCGGCCACGTCCTTCATGGTGGGCCGGGTGCCGTAGCGGTGGTCGGGGCGGCGGGCGGTCTGGGCCACAGTGCGCTTCCTGCTTCCTGTCGTCATCGTCGGAAAGTCGGAGGGTCGGAGTCGAGTCGGAGTCGGGGTCGGGGTCTAGGCGTCGGGGGTCGGATGTGATGGTCCGACGGTCGGAGGGTCGGGTGAGACGAGTGTTCGGATAGTGAGATGGACGGGTGTATCAGCCTGTTGGCGTCGAGCATAGGCCCTGGACAACGTTGTCAACGCTGGCCTACTGAGGCAGACTCTTCTTGAACAAGGTCTGTATTCGCAGGTACTCGCGGGTACGCGTAGGTACGCGCCGGTAACTGACAGCTCTCACGGGGGACCACACACCGATGCACTCGGACATCACCGCCGCGCTCGACATCGGAGGCACCAAGATCGCCGGTGCCCTGGTGGACGGCGACGGCGGGATTCTCGTACGGGCCCAGCGGCCGACCCCGGCGCGTGAGGACGGCGAGACGGTGATGCGCGCCGTCGAGGCGGTCCTGGCCCAGCTCGCCGCCTCGCCGCTGTGGGCCGCCGTCACGGCGGTCGGCATCGGCAGCGCGGGTCCGGTCGACGCCTCCGCCGGTACGGTCAGCCCCGTCAACGTTCCCGGCTGGCGCGACTACCCCCTCGTCGAGCGGGTGCGCCGGGCGACCGGCGGCCTGCCCGTCCAACTCGTCGGGGACGGTGTGGCGATGACCGCGGCCGAGCACTGGCAGGGAGCCGCCCGCGGCCACGACAACGCGCTCTGCATGGTGGTCTCCACCGGCGTCGGCGGCGGACTCGTCCTGGGCGGCCGGCTCCACGCGGGCCCCACCGGGAACGCCGGCCACATCGGCCACATCAGCGTCGAGTTGGACGGGGACCCGTGCCCGTGCGGGTCGCGCGGCTGCGTCGAACGGATCGCCAGCGGCCCCAACATCGCCCGCCGGGCCCTCGGCAACGGCTGGCGGCCCGGCCCCGACGGCGACGCCACGGCCGCCGCGGTGGCCGCCGCCGCGCGCGCCGGGGACCCGATCGCCGTCGCGTCCTTCGAGCGCGCCGCCCAGGCCCTCGCCGCGGGGATAGCCGCCACCGCGACGCTCGTCGAAATCGAGGTCGCGGTGATCGGCGGGGGAGTGGCGGGCGCCGGCGAGGTCCTGTTCGCGCCGCTGCGGCGGGCCCTGGGCGACTACGCCACCCTCTCCTTCGTACGCCGCCTGACGGTGGCCCCGGCACTCACGGGCACCGACGCGGGGCTGCTGGGCGCGGCCGCGGCGGCCGCGCCCCCGCACCGGTCTGACGGGGCGACGGCCGCACCGGTTTCCCTCAGCGGCTGAGGCGCCCGGCGGACGCCGGGCTGGGAGGTCTGTTCACCCAGATACCCGCCCAGGTGGTGCGCAGCGGTCTGTCGATTGACGGTGTTGGTGTCGCGCTACGGATCCATAAGCCGACACAAGTCGACTGACGTGGTCGCGATGGAAGGAAACCCTCATGCGTTCTGCTCGCATTGTGTTTGCCTCAGCCACCGTTACGGCGGCTCTCGCGATCACGGCTCCTGCTGCCTACGCCTTCAACGCCGGTGACCGGGACAAGGGCGACTCCTCGTACAGCAGCGAGCACCACGAGAAGAAGGACGAGCACGACAAGCCCCGCGGCGGCGTGCACGCGGGTGGCGGTCTGCTGGCCACCACTTCGGGTGACGACTGGGACAAGGAGCACAAGTCGTCGAAGGAGGACGACGGCTCGAAGAAGGACCACGAGAAGAAGGACGAGCAGGGCAAGCCGCGTGGTGGCGTGCACGCGGGTGGCGGTCTGCTGGCCACCACTTCG